>JAIETK010000016.1 GCA_019745325.1 Nitrosomonas sp.
AAAGTCACCCACCCGGTCGCCGTCGACCCCGATCCGACATTGAAAAGCCACGCCGAAAGAAATAATTGGCCGGTTATTAGTTTGCGTTGATCCAATGGATTGGCAATTCGAGGTTCAGGGGATGCTTTTGTCAGATCGATAAAAAGAGGGGGTGTGATCCCAAGACGCGATTTGCATCATTAATGAAGCAAAGGGCGCAGAATTTTGTTAGTTCTCTTGACTTACGATAGCTAATGGATGACTCCTTTGTATTGTGTCATCCATAAATTCAATGGTAGTTCCCCATTCTGCGTTTGTTCATAATTTTGCTTTCTCAGGAAAACCTTCGT
The DNA here is from genome assembly GCA_019745325.1 of Nitrosomonas sp. GTDB lineage: Bacteria > Pseudomonadota > Gammaproteobacteria > Burkholderiales > Nitrosomonadaceae > Nitrosomonas. Next base: position 330 of record JAIETK010000016.1, read on the forward strand.
CTGGATGCACGATAACCGTTTCTGGACGTCCAAGCTGTAGGTAGCTGATCGCTGTAGAGTTGGCCGTTGCAACACGTAGTTCACGCCAAGCTAATTCTTCTTTTAATCCACGCTTAGCGAGGCTGGAAATTACTACTTCAAAAGGCCATTTTTTTCCACTATTGATAGCCAAATTTCCCTTTAGATGGATCTCCTTATATGTTGTGTGATCAATGATTGCCCGTTGTTCCAGCTGCCTACAGTAGTCCGTAAGGAGTTGCATGCGTAACATCCCTCCCATGATTTCCATCCAGGTCAGGGAGCGGCTAAATTGTTTTTGGGCACTGGGAACAAACTCAGCTACTCTGTACAACAATCTGGCAATGAAGGTTGCAGCATCCATGGCATCAATAGGAAAGACAGATCCTAGTACGGTGCGGGCCCCGATTGATAAAAATCCATTCGCGGTTGATGCATGATTTCTGTCAGCAGCATGAGTATCGCAAGCACTTAGAACAACAATTGGCGGCACTCGAATTTCTCGAGACTGGAGCTGCCAAATATTGATTTCTTCATCAAGAAGCTGTAATTTTGCGGACTGACCCTGCTCATGTCTGCCATGTCCGTCAAATATCATCATCGCACCCTCGAATGTATTTAATGCTTCAATGAAGTCCGATTCATTTCTTACACGCACTGTACGAACCCTCACCCGATTCGAAAAATGCGGAGCAAATACTTGTATTGCGATGTCAAAGAATTTGCTAATAGGATCAATCTCCTGGAGCGCACTTAAGATAAGGATCTCACTAAAATCTGCTTGTGTAATATGTCGGTACGTTTTCGAGGAAACTTGCTCCAAGAAGAGATTCCCAGGAGTAACAGATATCCTTGAAACGTCTTTTTGAATACATAGCGGAAGACCTCTGATATTCATCCACTCTAGGTGGGCATCTGAGATCAGTCTAATCCCCTCGTCCGCTCCTTCCACAAAATCCAAGAACTCTTGGGGTACAGAAGTCGTAATCGCATTCTGAACACGTTGAAAGACTTCGGCACGCTTTCTCTCTGATGTATGTCTCGCATGATATTGCTGGGCGAAATGCCGAACCTGGCCAGTGGTTCGATTAACTGCATTAGGAAGACGAATAACTGCGGAAATTTCAGAAGCTGCGAGCGTACCCATACATTCGGTCGCGAGTTTGAGCTCTGCCGCTCGCTCTTGTATTAAATAATGAGGTTGAGGCTTATCATTGAGATTTGGGCCAAATAATACTTTGACTTGTGCCTCGTTTTTTACTTCAAAAGCATACCCCTCTTGATGCTCAAGTGCTCGTAGAGCCACCTTAAATCCCTTTCGTTCTTCCGCTGAGAACGGAACCTCGGCTAAGGAGATTTCCCTGATGTGTGGATAGATTGCCGGAGCGAAGAGATTTATGCTGGGAGGGCGTCGGAAATACCGATTTGCTTCCCTTTCTCCAACACTTTTACGTTCATCAAGTATCGAACGGGTTGTGCGCACTATCTGCTCGACGTATGGACCGATCCCATCGTTTATTCGCTCAAAGCTGCCATACATGGAATCTCGGAACCCAGCGGCATGAAGTGCAAGTATATTTGGATGTATTGAATTGTGTGCACCTACTTTGTAGCCGAGCTCTCGCTCCTTAGGTTTGACCCAACTGGCTATGTGCTGTCGTACAGCAGCTAAGGAATCAGCGTGTACCTGTCCTTCCAAGGTGCTGCAGATATTGAGAAATGCCTCCCGAAGTCTGTCGAGACTGAAATCTTTATAGGCTATAGTTCCACCTGTTTCAGCAACCACAGTAAGTGGAAAAGGGTGTGCATTGATCCAGCTCTGATACGTCTCGATGTTATGATTCTGTCCCAGAAATACAACGACAAAAGGTGCAAAGACCGGGGTCACCATGCTGGTTAGTGCACGGGGGGATTGGCCAAACCAACTAACAGGCGCTTGACCCGACATCCTTCTCGGTAAGCGGATTTCCTGTCCGCTGGGGGAAAGTTCCCATATGTCACTAGGCAGAGTATTGATCAGTCCGATTAAACTGACATTCTTTATCAAACTCCTTGCGAACCCTTGCATAAAGCTCGCTTTGTTTGGTTCGCCGTCTTCTACCGGGATTATATAAACGATATTACCGAGGATACCAGGCAGACTACTTTCATCTACCTCTATTATATTGTTATATTTATCAATCATTTAGATTGATATTGTAACCAACGGTGCATTATTCAGCGCCCCTAATCCTCCCGCCGTAACTGCGGAAACAAAATCACGTCCCGAATACTAGGGCTATCGGTCAACAGCATGACCAGCCGGTCGATGCCGATGCCTTCCCCGGCTGTGGGCGGCAGGCCGTATTCCAGCGCGCGGATATAGTCCGCGTCGTAGTGCATGGCTTCATTATCGCCGGCGTCCTTGGCTTTGGCTTGTTCCAGAAAGCGTGCGGCCTGGTCTTCCGGATCGTTCAATTCGGAGAAGCCGTTGGCGATTTCGCGTCCGGCGATGTAGAGTTCAAAGCGATCGGTGATCTCGGTGTTGTTGTCGTTGCGCCGCGCCAGCGGTGAGACTTCCGCCGGATAGTCGACGATGAATGTCGGTTCGAACAGCAAATGTTCGGTGGTTTCATCGAACAGCGATAATTGCAGGCCGCCGATGCCGTCGTGCGGGTTGTAATGAATACCGAGTGTTTTCAGCTTGTTGATCAGAAAATCGCGGTCGTTCAGTTGCGCGTCGGTGTATTCCGGGTGGAATTTCCGGATGGCTGCGGTGATGGTCAGGCGGGCAAATGGTTGCGCCAGATCCATGGTTTTACCCTGATACGTGACTTCGGTGGTGCCCAGCACTTTTTGCGCGATTTGCGCCAGCATTTTCTCGGTGAAATCCATCAGATAAGTAAAATCCTGATACGCCTCGTAGAACTCCACCATGGTGAATTCCGGGTTATGCCGGGTGGAAATGCCTTCGTTACGGAAATTGCGGTTGATCTCAAACACCTTTTCCACGCCGCCGACCACCAGCCGTTTCAAATACAGTTCCGGCGCGATGCGCAAATACAATTCCATGTCGAGCGCGTTGTGATGCGTCATAAAAGGCCGGGCGGTGGCGCCGCCGGGAATCGGGTGCATCATCGGCGTTTCAACTTCGAGGTAATCGTGCGCGACGAAAAATTCACGCATCGCCTGGATGATTTTCGAACGCGTCGTGAACACTTTGCGCGCTTCTTCGTTGGTGATCAGATCCAAGTAGCGTTGACGGTATTTTTGCTCCTGATCGGTCAAACCGTGAAATTTCTCCGGCAGCGGGCGTAGCGATTTGGTCAGCAGTTGCAGACCGGTCACGCGGATTGAAAGCTCATCGGTCTTGGTCTTGAACAACGAGCCTTGCGCCCATAGTATGTCTCCCAGATCGTAATGCTTGAACGCCGCGTGCGCCGCCTCGCCGGTGTGATCGTTGGAGATATACAACTGAATGCGACCGCTCATGTCCTGGATCGTGGCGAAACTGGCTTTACCCATGACGCGTTTCAACATCATCCGCCCGGCTACTTTGACTATAACGGGGGATTCTTCCAGTTGTTCCTTGGTTAAGTTGTCGTATTGCCGGTGCAGATCCGCCGCCAAATGCTCGCGCCGGAAGGTGTTCGGAAAGGCATTGCCCACTTGGCGCAGTTCAGCCAGTTTGGCGCGGCGCTCGGCAATGATTTGGTTTTCATCGAGCGGCGCAGCCGCCGGTTGGTTTTCTTGAGTCATATTCGATTTATTTTGTGTAAGATGTCTTTCAGGCAGTGGCTGCAGCCACCGGATAATTCCGCGCAATTATACGCTGCTGCTCCATATTTTCCGAAATGAAATCAATCAGCCCGGGTAGTCTTTGTTATGCGTTACGCTAGCGGAAAATTCTATCGACCAGGTTCCGGAATACAGGGGATAGCGATAATAAGAGCAGGAATCCGACAGGGAAAGCAATACCCCAGGAATACAGCCACTGTTCGAGATATTCACCGGAAAAACCGAGATTGACGGCGGTCACGGTTGCGGATACGCAACCGGTCATTGTTGCCGACATGATGAAACAATAGAGGCAATGCTGTAACAATTTGCGCTTCAAAAAATTATCCTTATTATGCTTTGTGTTGTCACGGGAGGTATCCGGCATGTCCCATGTCAGTTCTTGGAATTGGAACCGGGGCGCTGGCGGTTATAAAGCTCTCCAGTGTAACTTTGCAATATTTCCATAGACTGCGGCCGCATGATTCCGGTGGTTACGGCGATACCTCTTTTTTGCAGTTCCTCGATCCAATTTGCCGGGCGAGGACCTTCGTCAAATCCGATGGCCTGTGCGTCATCCGAGCACGCGCCGCAAACGACCGAAGCGACACCGGCCCATATTAATGCACCCAAACATTGACAGCAAGGCTCTACGCTGGTGACCAGTTCAAATGAACCCGATTGGGCTAATTCATAGCTGCCGAGCGATCGTTCCGCCAATGCAAGCGCCATTATTTCGGCATGCAACAGCGAGGACTTTCCCGGTACCACCCAGTTGACACCGGGTGCAATCAGCCTTCCGGAGTCAGATTCAAAGATAGCCGCTGCAAAAGGGCCGCCGCCTTGTTGCACGTTGATTCTCGCCAAATCGATCACCAATGCCATCCGCTGTTCCGTCGTGGGGAAATGTGTTGGTTTGCTCGCAATCCAGATACTCAGCCAATCCGGAACCGGCAATAAGATGTCGGTCCATTTTTTCATAAAGCCATCAACAGGGGCAGGTTCGTCATCTTTGGGGCATCCCTAACAATAAAGCCGGATTATTCCGCATTTTTCTGGTGGAAACCAGTCATCCATGCTTCCTTGGGCAGCCCGTTTTATCTCAATCGGCGTGATTCAGGAATTTCTTGCGGGCGTTGCGATGCGATAAAACCGGGACATCGGGCAAGTGGCTATATCTCCTGGCAGTTTGGTTTATTAATTGGTATAGTTGGGGATAAAATAGGGGCGGGCGATATGCCGCCGTAGTGTGTCAAGATTATTTATCAATCAATTTTTGGAAGGGATGATATGCAAATTCATGTGTATGATACGTATGTGAAAGCGAAAGATGGGCATACGATGCACTTCGATGTTTTTACAGCCGTGAAAGATGATCAGAAAGCGGTTGAATACGCCAAGCAATGGCTTGCTACGATCGGAGAAGGCGATGCCGTGGTTACGAGCAGGGAATGCAGCTTTTGCCATAGCCAAAGCGCGCCGCCGAATGTCATTGATGAAATTAACAAAAATGGTTTTTTCATCTATAAAATGGAAGGCTGTTGATGATTACTTGCCGGTGACGGGTGAGTTGGATTTAGGGCTGGTGTCTTAGGCCGGTCAGTCAATTGCTGAAGTCGTAACGATAGAGTTTTCAAGGCCATTAGAAAATGAAGCTGAAATTTAATAAATTGATATTTGCGAGTGCTGTTTTTGCATTTTGCGGTTCGGTGCAAGCCGCTGAACCGAAGCTTTTGGGACAGCATGGTGATTGGGCGGCCTATATGTTCATGGAGAACAATAGCAAAGTTTGCTATATGGTGAGTCAGCCGAAAAAGTCCGAGGGGAATTATACAAAGCGTGGGGATGTTTATGCGCTGGTTACGCATCGTCCTTCTGAGAAAAGTACGAATGTTTTCAGTTACATTGCCGGTTATCCCTATAAACCGGGCAGCGATGCGACAGTAACTGTAAATAACCAAAGCTTCCGGCTTTTTACTCAGGATGACTCAGCCTGGGCGCCCGATCAAGCCACTGATAATAAAATTACGGATGCTATCAAGCGCGGTAATTCACTGGTAGTTAAGGGTGCATCGGCACGCGGGACTAGCACGGTCGATACCTTTGGATTGAGCGGATCAACCGCGGCCCATAAGGCAATCTCGGCGGAATGCGGCATCAAGTGAAGTATTTGTTTTATTTGTTATCATTTAAGTTGTCATGAGCGAGAAGATTGTCATTTATCAGAAGCCTACTTGCAGCAAATGCCGGGCGACCATTTCTTTGTTGCAGGAAAGCGGTCAGCAGTTCGATGCTGTTAATTATTATGAAGCTCCTTTAACAGTCGAGGAGTTGCGCAAACTCATTCAAAAACTGAATTTGCCGGTGCGCGATGTGCTGCGTAAGGATGAACCTGCTGCACGTAACCTGATTGAAGCTTCTGATGAAGAGATTATTAGGGCAATGGTCGAGAATCCGGATTTGATGCAGCGCCCGATTGTGGTCCGGGGTGATCAGGCCAAATTATGCCGGCCACCCGAGAATGTGATGGAATTACTCAAATAAGAGCAGCAGTTTAAATCAAAACCCCGTCCGTTATTTTGAATAACGGACGGGGTTTTTTATTGTGATTGCGGTGCGATTTGGCTGCTTATTCTGATTCTGACGCGGCAGATTCTTGTTTTGCTGCTGCGTTGCTGCCAAGACGAGCCGGAAGTTTTTCGCGGATACGAGCCGATTTTCCTGCACGATCTCTCAGATAATACAGTTTTGCGCGGCGAACGGCGCCACGGCGTTTGATTTCGATGCTAGCTATTAATGGAGAGTATGTTTGGAAGGTGCGTTCCACGCCTTCTCCGCTTGAAATCTTGCGGACAGTGAAGGCAGAGTTGAGACCGCGATTGCGCTTTGCAATAACAACCCCTTCGTACGCCTGAACGCGTTTGCGATCGCCTTCGACGACATTGACATTGACAATGATAGTATCGCCCGGGGAGAAATCAGGTATTTCTTTGTTTAGGCGTTTTATTTCTTCTGCTTCCAATTGTTCAATAATATTCATTTCATTCTCCTTTCTGCTGATTCTATCTGAATTTACAAGTCTGTTTAAATTCTTCCAATAATTCTTTTTCGTCCGGTGTTATACCATGCTGCTCTAATTTTAGCTTCAAGAGGTCGGGGCGTTTTAACCATGTTCTCCCCAGCGCTTGCTGCAAACGCCAACGGCGGATCTGCGCGTGATTTCCAGACATCAATATTTCAGGGACATGGTCACCTTGATACACCTCGGGGCGCGTATAATGCGGGAAATCAAGTAATCCATCAACGAATGAGTCCTGATTTGCCGATTCCGGATCACCCAGGCTGCCCGGTATTTGCCGAATGATACAATCAATTAGAACCATTGCGGCTAACTCGCCGCCGGAAACGACGTAATCCCCAATCGAGATTTCCATATCCACTTGACGGCTGATCAAACGTTCGTCAATTCCCTCATAGCGGCCACACAATAAAATCAGCCCCGGCATCTTGCTCAGTGTTGTAACTTGCTGGTGGTCAAGCCGGTTTCCCTGAGGCGTCATATAAGCAACTACGGTTTGCGAGATTCCTAACGCGGTTTGTCTCGCGCGTGCCTGGGTAATGGCATCCTCCAGCGGTTGCGCCATCATGACCATACCCGGCCCCCCACCGTAGGGGCTGTCGTCCACGCTATGACGATTATCATACGCAAATTTGCGCGGATTCCAGGTATTAAGGTTAATAATGCCGTTTCTGAAAGCTTTTCCTGTTATACCGTAATTAGTGACGGCATCGAACATTTCAGGGAATAACGTAATGACATCGCATTCAAAAGGCATTGGCCGGCTACCTTAGTAATAATCCATGCCCCAATCAACCGTAATTCTGGAAAGTTTCAGATCTACTTTGATGACAAACTGTTCAATAAAAGGAATGAGGATTTCTTTTTGTTCTCTATCAACTTCAACTGTTTCAACGCGCAACACATCGTTGGCGCCCGTTTCAAACAAACCGACAACTTTGCCTAACCGCTCACCTTTCAAATTAATAACGTCAATCCCGATTAAATCGGACCAATAGTAACCATCTGTGCCGTCTTGAGAAAGCACCGGTAACTGGTTTCTCGGAATCGCAACTTGCAATCCTTTGAGTTTTGTAGCCTGCGTACGATCAGTGTATCCTTTTAATTGTGCTACCAATACCTGGCCATTAACATGACCGTCTGCCACATGTACTTGTTGCCATTCTATAGTATCGTTACCGAGCCACCAGGTAGAATAATCCATGAGGCCATCAATGAATTCCGTGTATGGATTTATCTTTATCCAACCATATACGCCAAATGGGCCCATGATATGACCCATGATGACCATCGATTCAATCGGCTTATTTGCTGGTGTTGCTGGAGGAAGCTTCTTTATTGGCGACAAATTGTTTGACGAGCCGGGATACGGTTGCCGATAATTGCGCGCCTTGAGACTGCCAGTACGCAACTCGATCCAACTGAACTCGCAGCGGTTCTTCACCACCTGCTGCTCTGGGGTTATAAAATCCAATGCGTTCTAAAAATCGACCATCACGACGTGAGCGCGAGTTCGCCACCACCATGTTAAAAAAAGGACGTTTTTTTGCACCACCGCGTGCCAATCTGATAATAACCATAGAATTTTGTAGCAAAAAAGTATTAATGTAATCTTTTATTTTACAATAATTTTCATGCGAATGACAAGGATACTTGTGATTGATATGATGATCTGGTCTGCTGGGATAGAATAGCATCTGGACAAATCGCCATTTTATTTATAAGAATTAATTAATTGTCTCAAACTATCACAAAAAATAAAATAATTGAAGAATCCAATCGATGCGTTTCTTGCGGATTGTGTTTGCCGCATTGTCCGACGTATCGATTGTTGAAATCGGAAGCCGACTCTCCGCGCGGGCGTATTGCGTTAATGAATGGGGTTGCCAGCGGCCGGATTCCTTTGAATTCGAAATTTATTCAGCATATGGACCGGTGCTTGACATGCCGGGCATGTGAGGCTGTTTGCCCGAATGATGTTCAGTATGGTGCATTGATTGATGAGACGCGTCATCTGATTGGACAATCCAAAATTGATAATTCGGGAAGGAAATCATTTCTGCAAGATTTGTTTCTGCAGTTGTTGTTGTCTCATCCAGTCCGGTTGGATTACATGCGTCGCTTATTCTATTCGGCGCAAAAGAAAAGCTGGTTTCGTTGGGCCGGCAAAGTCAAATTTTTTGCCGATCATGCATTGTTCAAATTGATTCTGCAGCTTCCGCCGGTAAGGTTTCCGCTTGTAAAGATAAATACCGGCGAGGTCACGGTTGGTAATCAGTGGCAAAGATTATATCCCGCGGTCGGCAAGCATCGTGGCGAAGTTGGATTGTTTTTGGGTTGTGTGGCAAGGCTGGCGGATGTCAGAACATTAAACGCGAGTATTGCTGTGTTGAATTATTTAGGTTATGCCGTCCATGTGCCCAACGATCAAACTTGTTGTGGTGCATTGCATCAGCATCGCGGTGCGATCAATAAAGCTGGTTTATTTGCGAAAAAAAATCAAGCGGCTTTTGCCGGTTCCAATATTCAAGCCATTATTAGCACAGCATCAGGATGCGCAACGCAACTACTCGAGTCCGGTGTTGGCGGGGACAACGACCGGATAGTTGATATCAGCCGGTTTCTTGTATTCAGTGAAGGGTGGGAACGCATTGAAATCGCCCCGCTGGCGGAGAAAATTCTGGTGCATGATCCTTGCAGTCTTCGCAACGTGCTGGAAGGGCAGCGGTATCCGTACCAATTGCTCGAACGCATACCGGGTGTGCAAGTAGAACCGCTAGCCAATAACGATCAATGTTGCGGTGCTGCCGGAACTTATTTTATAGATCAACCGGAAATCTCAGGGATGCTGCTCAATGACAAGATAACTGCAATCAGGGAAAGCGGGGCTCGTTACTTGGTGACTTCAAATGTCGGATGTGGCATGCATATCGCAAACGGATTGTACGAAAACGGAATAGAAGTTGAAGTATTGCATCCGGTTACATTACTGGCAAGACAGATGGGTTTGGAATTATAATAAAAACAAATTTTTAGTCGGTGTGTCGCGGAGATTTCCGGATACTTGAATAACTACTCTGTTGGGTGCCAAAACTTTGCTTTCCTTACGTGGATTATAAAGACTATGATCAATATTGATAAACTTATCATTGGTTTCGATAGCGCATTGCGAACTTTATTAACCCCGGCCCAAACTGTCCGGCCCGTACCCGGCAATGAATTGCCGGAAGCCGATTTGACGGAAGTGGAGAAACGGCTTTCATGTGCGTTGATGCGCATCAATCATGTCGGTGAAGTTTGTGCTCAAGCCCTGTATCAAGGGCAAGGCTTAACCGCGAGAAATGAAGTGGTGCAACAAACTCTGATGCAAGCGGCGAGAGAAGAAACGGAGCATTTGGCATGGACTGAGCGCCGGATTGCGGAGCTGGGTGGCCGGAAAAGTTTTCTGAACCCATTATGGTATGGCGGATCGTTTACAATCGGAGTTGTCGCCGGATTGCTGGGGGATAAATGGAATCTGGGTTTTCTTGCCGAAACCGAGCATCAAGTGGGGGAGCATTTGGCGGGACATTTGCACCGTTTACCCGATCAGGATGAAAAGAGCCGTGCAATTGTCGCGCAAATGAAGATTGATGAAGCGAGTCACGCAACGATGGCATTGTCATATGGCGGAGCGGAACTGCCATTGCCGATCAAAATTACGATGAAACTTGGATCAAAAGTAATGACTCATACGTCATATTGGGTATAAGTCAATCCCGTCATTGAGGCGGGAAGTAAGACAGTGTGAGTATTTACATCATAATTTAGAGTCTTTGCTATGAAAAATGTCAATCTGACACACCATTTTTTGATTGCAATGCCAACAATGGTGGATACTGTATTTTCCAAGACATTGACTTATATTTGTGAACATAATGAACAAGGAGCCCTCGGTCTCGTCATCAATCGGCCGACGGATCTTACATTGATGAATCTTTTTAAACAGCTCGGAATTCCGCAAACCGTTTCAGAAGCCGAAGCAATACCGGTGTTATTCGGTGGGCCAGTGCAATTAGATTGTGGATTTGTATTGCATCATCCTATAGGAAACTGGCAGTCGACACTTGTAGTTAATAAGGAAGTGGGGTTGACTACATCCTTGGATATCTTGAAAGCGATTGCGAATGCCGAAGGTCCGGATCAAATTCTTATTGCAATGGGTTATGCGGGCTGGGCTGCAGGTCAAATTGAGCATGAATTAGCGCAAAATGCATGGTTGACCGTTCCGGCCACGGCTGATGTTTTATTTGGCTTGCCATCCGAAGAACGACTGCCGGCAGCAATGCAATTGCTGGGAATTCAAGACGCGAATATCTCGAATGAAGTCGGACATGCATAATTGCTCGCGGTTACGGTGACGGACTGTTTTTCCCGAGGTTTGGCCGCACATCAACAATCAGAGAAACAATTGGTTGACGGAGTTGTTTTGGCTTTTGATTTTGGGAAGAAGCGTATTGGTGTTGCGATAGGCAATACGGCGCTGGGTGTGGCAAATCCACTATCGACCATTGATGCGGAAGTGACTGAGCAGCGCTTTGCCAGGATTGCAACATTGATAGAAACTTGGCAGCCTGTGTTGCTGGTGGTGGGGCTGCCCGTACATAGTGATGGAACCGCGCATGAACTGACAAGCCTCAGCCAGCGCTTTGCGCGTCGGCTAGAAGGCCGGTTTAAGATTAAGGTAATTATGATTGATGAGCGGTATACCAGTGAAATAGCAAGCGCTGCTTTGAATGCGGGCGGGATTTTCGGAATAAAGCAAAAACCTCTGTTGGATCAATTTTCTGCGCAACAAATTCTGCAATCATTTTTTGATGAACAACATGCAACTACCAGACGCTGAGGAAGTTTTTAGAAACTTTGCAATAAAGATCCGGGCGGATCAATCGAAAGATTATTCACTGGTGGGTATTCGTACGGGCGGCGTCTGGCTGGTGGAGCGATTACACCGGGAATTGGCGATTGCAAAGCCTTTTGGCATACTCAGCGCATCTTTTTACCGGGATGATTTCGACAAGATCGGCTTGCATTCACAAATGAAGCCTTCCGAGATACCGTTTGAGGTTGAAGGAGCGCACATTTTGTTGGTGGATGATGTGTTAAATACCGGGCGTACGATCCGCGCAGCGATTAACGAGTTATTCGATTATGGCCGTCCTGCCTCGATCAGTTTGGCGGCTTTGGTCGATCGCGGAGGCAGAGAACTGCCGGTTGCTGCACAATATGTCGGGGTAGCGCTCGCATTGCCAGCGGATAAGATGTTGGAACTCAAACGCGATGTGAACGGGAAGTTGAGTTTTGATCTATACGATAAGAATCTTCCGGAATGATTAATAGAAACCCGCAGTTGGATGAGCATGGCGTGCTGCAGCACTTGCTGACCACGGAAGGTTTGCCGGCTTCAATTTTGCAGAATATTCTGGATACCGCGGAATCATTTGTAGGTGTGACCGAGCGGGATATTAAGAAAATTCCCTTGTTACGCGGTAAATCGATCTTCAATCTGTTTTTTGAGCCCAGCACGCGTACCCGAACGACATTCGAGATTGCCGCAAAGCGGTTGTCAGCGGATGTCTTCAATCTCAATATCGCGGTATCGGCGCAATCGAAAGGCGAGACATTACTCGATACCGTGAATAACCTTTCGGCAATGAATGCCGACATGTTTGTTGTCCGGCATGCGCAGAGCGGCGCGGCTCATTTAATTGCAAAGCATGTTCGTCCCGATATCCATGTCATTAATGCGGGTGATGGCAGCCATGCGCATCCGACGCAGGCATTATTGGATATGTTCACGATCCGTCGCTATAAACAGGATTTCCGCAAGCTTCGCGTGGCGATAATCGGCGATATTCTGCATTCCAGGGTAGCGCGTTCGCAGATCCATGCGCTCACTACTTTGGGAGTGCCGGAAGTGCGTGTAATTGCGCCAAAAACGCTGCTCCCGAAAATGGTCGAGCGCCTTGGTGTGCATGTTTACCACGACATGTCGAAAGGGCTAAAAGATATCGATGTGTTAATGATGTTGCGCCTGCAAAATGAGCGGATGAAGGGCGCTAATTTACCCAGTGCCGAGGAATATTTTAAATATTACGGATTGACCTCTGAGAAACTGTCCCTCGCGCGGCGCGATGCCATTGTCATGCACCCCGGGCCGATGAATCGTGGAGTGGAGATTGATTCGGCTGTGGCTGACGGCGCGCAATCGGTGATTTTGCCGCAGGTGACATTCGGCATCGCGGTTCGCATGGCAGTGATGTCTATTTTAGCGGGCGCTTAACGTTGTGCTATGAAAATTCATATTAAAAACGGACGGCTGATTGACCCTAAAAATGGGGTTGATGATATTCGAGATCTCTTCATTTCCAAGGGTAAAATTTTAGCCATTGGTTCGGCACCGGATGAGTTCCAAGCGAATCGCGTCATTGATGCGCAATCATTGATCGTGTGTCCGGGGCTGGTTGATTTGTCCGTGCGTTTGCGCGAACCCGGCCTTGAATACAAGGCAACTTTGGAATCCGAAATGAAAGCGGCGGTGGCTGGGGGTGTGACCAGCATTGCTTGTCCGCCGGACACCGATCCGCCGTTGGACGAACCCGGTTTGGTAGAGATGCTGAAACATCGCGCTAAAAGTTTGAATCAGGCGCATGTCTATCCGATCGGTGCTCTGACGCAAGGATTGAGGGGTGAACGATTGACAGAAATGGCCGAGTTGAACGATGCCGGATGCGTGGTTTTCGGGCAGCCGGATGGTTTGCTGGCTAATTTGCGGATATTGATGCAGGCAATGCGCTATGCGTCGACATTTGAGTTTAGCGTGTGGTTACGCCCCCAAGATATCAGTCTCACGAGTGATGGCGTTGCGCATGACGGTGAAGTCGCGACCCGCTTAGGCTTGCCGACTGTTCCGGTTTGCGCCGAAACAGTCGCCATCTCGAATATTATTCTGCTGACTAGAGAGACGGGTGTCAGAGTGCATTTGTGCCGGATTTCCAGTGCGGAAGGTTTGGCAATGATTCGTAACGCTAAACAACAAGGCTTGCCGATGACATGCGATGTCACGATTAATCATCTGCATTTATCGGATATGGATATCGGGTTTTTTGATTCCAATTGCCATCTGATGCCACCGTTACGAAGCTCCAGTGATCGGGATGCATTACGTTATGGTTTGCTGGACGGTACTATCGATGCGATTTGTTCGGATCATGCACCGGTCGATGAAGATGCGAAATTATTGCCATTCGGACAATCCGAGGTGGGTGCGACGGGTGTGGAATTGCTGTTGCCTCTTGCGTTGAAGTGGGGTCAAGAAATGCGCTGGCCGTTAGCCAAGGTTTTGGCCAAGATTACTTCTGAACCAGCCGGAATATTGGGGATAGAAGCCGGTCATCTATCGGTTGGCAGCGCTGCGGATATCTGTATTTTTGATCCGGATCAGTATTGGAAGGTGACTGCGTCGGCGATTTCAAGCCAGGGAAAGAATACGCCATTCATGGGAATGGAATTGCCCGGGAAGATCAAACTTACCTTGGTCAATGGACAAATCGTCTATGAAAACTGATTTTCGTTATTTTTTAATTTTTACTGGATTCTATTAACTCCTATGTCAAATCCATTGCTAGATTTTTCCGGACTGCCCCGTTTTGCTGAAATTAAGAATGAGCACATTACACCGGCTCTTGAAGCATTGTTAGCAGAAAATCGTGAAGTAATTGAGAGAGCACGAACGGACGGCGGTGTTCCTACTTGGCAAACGTTTGTGCAGCCGGTCGTGAATGCCAATGAACGCTTGTCCCGGGCCTGGGGGCAGGTGTCGCACTTGAATGCGGTCATGAATAGCCCGCAGTTGCGCGAGGTTTATAATGCCAATCTTCCGGCAATTACGCAATTTTATGCCGAATTGTCGCAAGACCTGGCGTTATTCGAAAAGTATAAAAAATTGCGTGCAAGCCAGGAATTCGAGCAATTGCCGCCAGCGCAAAAAAAGATCATAGATAATGAACTGAGAGATTTTCGTTTAGGTGGCGCGGAATTACCGGTTGAGAAAAAGCAGCGGTTTTTGCAAATCCAGGAGGAATTGTCGAAGCTGTCTTCCGAGTTCAGTGATAACTTGCTTGATGCTACTAATGATTATTCGCTGATTATTGAAGATGAAGAATCTGTGGCAGGTATTCCTGCCGATGTGTTAGAAGCAGCGCAGCAGCTAGCTGTATCGGATGCCAAGCAAGGCTGGAAATTTACCTTGCATATGCCATCCTACTTACCGGTAATGCAATATGCAGATAACCGTACGCTCCGTGAGCAGATGTATCGTGCATACGCAACGCGCGCCAGCGAATTTGATCACCAAGCCGGTTCAGGTAAAGATAATATGCCGCTTATCAATAGAATATTGGAGCTTCGCCAGGAAGCGGCTCATTTACTGGGTTATGAGAGCTATGCTGAAGTTTCATTAGCTACGAAAATGGCGGCGTCTCCCCAGCAAGTTCTCGAATTTCTGAGAAAATTGGCCGATAAAGCCAAGCCCCACGCTATGCGGGATCTGCAAGCATTGCGGGAATTTGCTGCGGAGAGACTGAATCTGACAACACTTGAAGCTTGGGATCTGGCTTATGTTAGCGAGAAACTTCGCGAAGAGCGTTATGCATTTTCTGATCAGGAAGTGAAACAATACTTTCCGGAGGACAAAGTATTGGTTGGCATGTTCAGCGTGGTGGAGAAATTGTATGGCATCCGCATTACGCAAGCGGATTCATCGCGGAACATCCAATGCTGGCACCCCGATGTTAAATTTTTTGACATTCACGATGCTGATGATCAACTGATCGGTCAATTCTATCTGGATTTATATGCGCGCCCCAATAAGCGTGGTGGCGCGTGGATGGATGATGCGATTACGCGCAGGCGGATTGATGGTCAAGAAGCCGGGCAGCAAACGATTCAGATTCCAGTTGCGTATCTTACGTGTAATTTCTCGGCGCCTGTTGCAATCAACGGTCAACTGCGTCCGGCGTTATTCACTCATGCGGAGGTAATCGTTTTGTTCCATGAGTTTGGGCACGGTTTGCATCATTTATTGACGAGGGTCGAGGATCTTGGGGTATCCGGTATTAATGGCGTGGAATGGGATGCAGTCGAATTGCCGAGCCAGTTTATGGAGAATTTTTGCTGGGAATGGGATGTTTTGGCTGGAATGACTCAACATATCGAGACAGGAGAGACTCTTCCCAGAATGCTATTCGATAAAATGCTGAAAGCGAAGAACTTCCAAAGTGGGCTGCAAATGCTCCGGCAGATTGAGTTTGCACTATTTGATATGCATGCGCATTTCGACTATAAACCGCATGGCGATAAGACAGTATTGCAAATGCTCGATGATATCCGCAGTGAAGTCGCGGTGGTTATCCCGCCATTATTTAATCGTTTTCCGAACAGCTTTGCGCATATATTTGCGGGAGGCTATGCAGCTGGTTATTACAGTTATAAGTGGGCGGAAGTGCTATCGGCTGATGCCTACAGTATGTTCGAAGAAACTGCTGCAGATGGTGTGGTCAATGCTTCAACGGGTTCCCATTTTCTTGAGGAAATTCTTGCTGTGGGCGGTAGCCGTTCTGCTTTGGAATCATTTGTTGCTTTCCGTGGACGCGAACCAGAACTGGATGCGTTATTAAGGCATAATGGCATGGAAGTATCTTGAAGCTAATGCCGTGTTTTGGGGCTATTTTTAATAGCATTAGCAATTTCATTAAGTATCATAATCCTATTGTCGTATATACATGATGCTTAATGTTTGGTTTAATAACCGCTAATAAATTTCTGAGATTTAAGAAGAGTGATTGGGTGAAGGTTTGAAATACCTTAATATCGAAGCGTATTGAACCTGTTTTATAAATGTGGCAAGATTTGTTGAATTTTTACTAAAAGAAATAAGAACATGACTAATATTTTTCGTTCCAAAGCTGTTGCTATACTTGTTTCTGGTTTATTTTTAAGCGGTTGTGCTTCAACAAAGACGAATGACCAGAGTGGTCCTTATGATCCTTTGGAGCCGATGAATCGTGCCGTTTTTAATTTCAACGAAAGGGTCTACGACAATGTATTTGACCCTGCAGTAAGGCAGTATAAGAGAATCATGCCTGATCCACTGGAATTGATGGTGGGGAATTTTTTCTCAAACCTCAATGAGGTAGTCGTAATCACTAACTCGGTTCTGCAATTAAATTATGAAAGTGCGCTGGCTAGTAGTGCAAGACTGCTGGTTAACACTACATTCGGGGTATTTGGTTTGATTGATATTGCAAGTGATATTAGCGCAGTCAGTGATGTCAATCTTAATAAGCGAAATGAGGACTTCGGACAAACATTGGGACGATATGGAGTCGGAAGCGGGCCTTATATTGTGTTACCACTGATAGGGCCGAGTTCCGCACGTGATACATTCGGACTGGCGGTGGATAGCTTCTTTATGGATCCCGTTACCCAAGGGGTAACAGGTGTATTCTTGAATAATGTCAGTTATATCAACTCACCAGCATTACGCTTCCCAGTTGCAACAGCGCGGACATTCAACAATCGTGCGGAATTCCTTGAGCAAGACAAGACACTCGAAGAAGCTGCTTTAGATAAATATGAGTTTATCCGAGATGCCTATACTCAAAGGCGAGCAAGTCTGGTTAAAAACAGTGAAGAGGATAAGTAACGAAAAAATATCTTGTAGACTTTGAATGCAATTATCCTATGTGTATTCAAGTTTAATGGATTGGAAATAGGCACACTGGTTACTGGATAAATCCAAAGAACCAGTGTGTTTTGTTTTTTTAGGTTTAGTAAAAAATGATAGAAAGTTTCAACGCCGTTTTGTGATTTTCTTGATACAAAATCAGTTAATGATTGAACGTACTAACAGTATTGGTAGGAATGAGAAAAAGAGGTTCCAAAAGCCGGGCTTATTTGGGAATGTTGGAGAAATGGGTGAATGTTTAAGCAGATAGTGATTGTTGGAAGTGGATTGGCTGGTTATGGGGTGGCGCGGGAGCTTCGCAAGCTCGATGCCGAGATACCGATATTAATGTTATCAGCCGATCATGGTGGTTTTTATTCCAAGCCAATGTTGTCAAACGCTCTGTCATCAGGAAAAACTCCAGATACGCTGTTAAATAGTGATGCTGCTCAAATGGCTGCACAATTAAAAATTGTAATACGTCCTTACTGTCGAGTCGCAGCGCTTAATCATCTAAAAAAAGAGTTGATTTTAACTGATGGTGAAAACATCCTTTACGACCGGCTGGTTTTAGCATTAGGCGCGGATCAAGTGCGTTTGCCGTTATCAGGTAGTGGTGCGGGAAAAGTGTTGACAGTTAACGACTTGGATGACTACAGAAAATTTCGCGCAGAATTAGATGGAAAAAAAAGAGTCAGCATTATTGGCGCGGGTTTGATCGGATGTGAATTTGCAAATGATTTGGCATTAACCGGCCATCACGTGGATGTGATTGATATTGGTACCCAACCGCTTGGGCGTCTTTTGCCTCCTGAGAGCGGAGCTTTTATGCAAAAAAAACTAGAAAATGCAGGCGTTGTTTTTCATTTGAATACCTCGACAAACTCGATTGATCAGGTGCGGGAGCACTTGTGTTTGACTTTGGCGAATGGCAACTCTATAGAGTCGGACGTTGTCTTATCAGCAGTTGGATTGCGTTCACGTACTCAACTTGCGGCAACAGCAGGGATTCCGGTTAACCGGGGGATTGTGGTGAATAAGTTTCTGCAAACGCAAGTGAATGATATTTATGCTTTAGGTGATTGTGCTGAAGTTGAAGGCAAGGTGTTACCGTTCGTAATGCCCATTACTCATGCCGCTAGAGCGCTTGCTGCAACGCTTGCGGGGCAGCCAACGCCTGTTCATTATCCGGCAATGCCAGTTATTGTGAAAACTTCGTCATGCCCGGCTGTGGTTTCGCCGCCGGACTTTGGTGTTAATGGCGCATGGAATGTGGAAGAAGATGAGAACGGCATTAAAGCGCTTTATGAAGATGATGCCGGGAATTTAATCGGATATGCATTATTGGGTGAGGCGACAAAAGAAAGAAACAGTTTGACTGCGCGATTGCCTGCTGTATTGCAGTAAGACGGATTTACATTGTTATTCACTGATTGCTTCTGATATCAATTGATGGTTGGTGCTGATGAAACTCTTGTTTGATCTATTTCCAGTTGTATTATTTTTCTTAGCTTATAAGCTTCACGATATTTTTGTTGCGACCGCTGTTGCAATGGCTGCAACTTTTGTGCAAATCGGCTGGCTCTGGATACGCCATCGTCAAATTGAGAAAATGATGTGGATAAATTTGGCAGTAATTACGGTATTTGGCGGTGCAACCTTAGTTTCTCAAGATGAAATGTTTATTAAATGGAAACCGACAGTTTTCTACTGGCTGATTGGATCGGCGTTGTTCATATCCGATTGGCTATTCAGCAAGAATCTGATCAAGGCGGCGCTTGAGAAACAGATGGTATTGCCAGCGGCGGTTTGGAATACCCTTAATTTGAGCTGGATTGTTTTTTTTGCAATCATGGGTTGCGTCAATCTCTTTGTCGCATTTAATTATTCTTTAGATACCTGGGTTTCTTTTAAGCTTTTTGGAGCAACCGGTTTAATGCTTGTTTTTATAGTGGCGCAAATAATTTTTTTGGGGAAATATCTAAAAGACACAGCGGTATTGATAGTTGAGAATACGGATAATGCCAATGACGGGAAGATGAAAGACGAAATCGAAAATCGAGTGAGTAAAAAATAATGATGTTATATATGATTAATGGAGAAGATGTGCCGGATAGTCTGGAGAAACGAATGACGGTACGTTCGCAGCATTTAAGCAGAATTCAGGCATTACAGGAAGAAGGCCGGTTAATTTTAGCCGGTCCATTTCCGGCAATTGATAGTTCAGAACCGGGACCTGCGGGTTTCTCGGGTAGTCTGATTGTAGCGGAATTTGAATCTTTGGAAGCTGCGAAAGTCTGGGCAAACGAGGATCCTTATGTAAGTGCGGGAGTGTATCAGAGAGTGACTGTTAAGCCCTTTAAAAAAGTGTTGCCGAGTTAAATCTTAATCAGTGTTGCTTTTTCCGGGGAATCAAAATACTTATGAAGATAATAGGTTAGGTAAAGATTCACGTGCATTCGGTTAAGGCGTATACTTTCTGCGTATCATGTTTTGAAGAATAATTTTGTTTAATTACAGTAGAGGAAATTCCATGCGTTTGATGAGAGTCTTACAAATAATAGTAACCGGCTTTTTAAGCCTTATCGCCATGTCCACTCACTCTCAATCGGGCGGGGTCATGGCTAAAGTTAATGGTATTGCGATTCCGCAAGCGCGTTTGGAATTGATGGTGAAGGCGAATGTAGCACAGGGACAGCCCGATGGGCCTGAAATGAGAAAAGCGCTGCGTGAAAATTTGATTGCTGAAGAAATCCTGGCTCAGGAAGCCGTTAAAAAAAGACTGGATCTGGATCCGGAAGTCATATCGCAACTAGAAATCGCCCGTCAGGCAGTATTGGTGAGAGCGTATCAAGCTGACTATATCAAACATAATATTGTCAGCGACGATACCCTGCGCAAGGAATATGAGATGCTCAAGGTGCAAATGGGCGATAAAGAGTATCGAGCGCGCCATATTCTTGTCGGTAGCGAGAGTGAAGCGCTGGACATTATCGCTCAGCTTAAGAAGGGTGCTAACTTTGCTAAATTGGCCGAGCAAAAATCACTGGATGACGGCAGTAAGGAAAATGGAGGCGAACTTAACTGGAGTCCGCCGGCTGCTTATGTCCGGCCTTTTTCTGAAGCGTTGGTGAAATTATCGAAAGGGGGAAGAACGGATTTACCTGTTCAAACTTCATTTGGCTGGCATGTGATCGAATTAATGGATATTCGTCCGATGGCAGTACCGCCGTTTGAGGAAGTTAAACAGAATATTCAACAACGTGTGTTACAACGTGAATTTGCAACGGTTGTTCAAGATTTGCGCAGCAAAGCGAAAGTGGAATAATTTTTTTGTTGCCATGGGTTGGGTTGAATGGATTCGGGGTGTTTCTAACGCATCATTTTCCTTTTAACCCTTGGCGCAACCGCACAAAGTAGCTCATAGCTGTTCGTGTTGGCATAGTGAGCTACTTCATCAACAGGCAATCCCTCACCCCACAAGATTACCGCACTATTCAGCCCTGCATTTTTGATATCTGTGAGGTCCACAGCGATCATATCCATGGAAACTCGTCCTAATAACCGGCTGCGTTGATCATTGATTAATACCGGTGTATTGGTGGGTGCGTGTCGCGGATATCCGTCGGCATAGCCACAGGCCACAATTCCGATACGCATCGGGCGATCTGCTTCGAAGAGAGCGTGATATCCGACTTTATCGCCGATCTGTAAATCATGAATTGCAATAATTTTGCTCGAGAGTGTCATCACCGGCTTTAGCCGAAGTTCGGATGCGGTTTTATCCGGAAAAGGCGACGAGCCGTATAACATGATTCCAGGCCGTACCCAGTCGGATTGCGTTTCGGGATAGCGGACGATTGCCGCAGAGTTTGAGACTGAACGAGGGTAATGATAATCCCGGGTAATAGAAAGAAAGCTTTCAAACTGCCGGATAACGCTTCCTTTTTCCGAAGGAACATCCGCGTTCGCAAAATGCGTCATTAATGTCAGACTTTTGGCGCATTGACTATCGATTAATTGCTGGATTATCGAAGAAAATCGATCGGGAGTCAGACCAAGGCGATTCATCCCGGTATTGATTTTCAGGAATATGTCCAGCGCATGCTTCGATTTCGTTAGCATGGCAACTTGTTCTTCGTGGTGAATAACCGCGCTCAATCGATAACGCTGAAATTCTGCTATTTCTTCAGTCGAGAAAAAGCCTTCCAGAAGAAGAATGGGGCGCTGATAGCCTGCTTCTCGTAATGCGATAGCGGCATCCAGTTCGAGTAGCGCAAAGCCATCCGCATCATTGAATCCACTCACAGCCGAAAATAATCCATGTCCGTAAGCGTCCGCTTTTACGACAGCCATGATTCGCGCTTTCGTTGCATATTGACGGGCAACAGCTAAATTCTGACTGAAAGCGGAAATATCAATTGTGGCTTGTATTGGACGCGGCATCGATTTAGAAAGATAATTTAATTAGGCCAGGATATAACGATCGTAACCTTTATTTGGTGCACCAAATATTCTTTGAAGCGTTGATGCGATGATATTCGGCATTATGTGCTAATCTCACGAACTGAATCATGGTAAGCGGCTAATACTATCACTCTGACCGGTTTCATGGGGCAGTTCAATTGGTAATTAACGTATCTTGAATAAAGCATCAAAATAGGGAAAAAGTTTGGAACGCGGTTTTTATACAATCATGGCGGCGCAATTCTTCTCATCGCTGGCCGATAACGCGCTGCTGGTTGTGGCGATTGCATTGTTAATTGATTTACATGCTCCAGCCTATTTAACACCGATGCTGAAGTTTGTTTTCGTGGTGTTTTACGTCATTCTCGCGCCTTTCGTCGGCGCTTTCGCAGACTCGATGCCGAAAGGGCGGGTAATGTTTGTCAGCAATACCATTAAAATAGCAGGCTGCGGTTTGCTATTCATCGCGATGAATCAGTACTTTGCATTGGCATCCTATGCGGTTGTGGGTCTGGGAGCGGCCGCGTATTCTCCCGCCAAATACGGCATATTGACAGAGTTATTGCCGCCTGAAAAATTAGTGATTGCGAATGGTTGGATTGAAGGATTGACAGTAGCCTCGATCGTATTGGGGACGGTTCTAGGTGGCGTGCTGATTACACCGGTAGTGTCCAATATGTTGTTGGAGTTTGATTTCCCGATGATTGATACGGGTATCGATAATGCTTTGGAAAGCAGTATTCTCATCATTGCCGTTATTTACGCCATCGCCGCGGCGTTTAATCTGTACATCCCGAATACCGGTGTCGATCATCGAATTCCCAAAAAAAACCCGCTCTATCTGGTTCACGAGTTCAGTCATTGCGTAAAGTTATTATGGACTGACAAACTCGGTCAAATATCGCTTGCGGTAACCACCCTGTTCTGGGGAGCCGGAGCAACATTGCAATTTATTGTGTTGAAATGGGCCGAGGTAGCGATGGACTACCCGTTGAACCAGGCCGCGCAGCTGCAAGGTGTGGTGGCTTTGGGTATTGCCGCCGGTGCTATCCTGGCCGCTAAGTGGGTTTCATTAAGGCAATCTGTGAAAGTGATTCCATTGGGAATCGCGATGGGTATTGTTGTGACCGTGATGATTCTTGTCAGGGATTTATGGATTGCGATTGTACTGCTGATGTTGATCGGTGGTTTGGCCGGTTTTTTTGTGGTGCCGATGAACGCGCTATTGCAGCATCGCGGGTATATTCTGATGGGTGCCGGACACTCTATCGCCGTACAAAATTTTAATGAAAATTTAAGTATCTTGGTGATGTTGTCACTTTACGCGCTACTGATTTTCTTTGACGTTCATATTTATGCCGTAATCGCAGCATTCGGTTTATTCGTATCCATAACGATGGCCCTGATCAGGAGATGGCATTTATCGAATCAAAGTAAAGAAGACTCACTGCATTTGATCGGTACGAGAAAAATTCACTAACTTTATCGCAATTAACCCATTACTTGGGTCGAGAAATATTATTTCAATGATTGCATTGTCGCATTTGCAAAACACAAATCCTTCCATGCTTTTGCTTTTTCCGGCAGCGATCGCAGCAAATAAGCCGGATGATAGGTAACAATCAGCGGGATGTTAGAAAAATGATGCACTTTTCCGCGCAGGCTTGAGATGCTGTCGTCGCATTTGAGCAGGTTTTGCGCAGCAACCTTTCCCAATGCGACGATGAGTTTTGGTTTGATTAATTCTATTTGACTTATGAGATAGGGTTCGCACTGCCGGGCTTCGTTTAGACTGGGATTTCTGTTACCAGGCGGGCGGCATTTGACGATGTTGGTGATATAGACGTTATTGCCTCTTTTTAACCGGATCGCCGCCAACATTTGGTCGAGCAGTTTGCCGGCTTGTCCGACAAAAGGTTCGCCGGTTTCATCTTCTTTCGCGCCGGGACCTTCGCCGATAAATAACCAATCGGCGTTTTCATCGCCAACACCGAAGACAGTATGCGTTCTGGTTTCGCTTAATTGACAGCGGAAACAATCGGTAACTGCCTGTTTTAACTGAAGCCAAACCGCTGGATCGGATTCTTTGCTGGATTGATTATCTTCGGATGAATAAAGCACGCTGGAAGATTCTTCCTGTGATCGCGTATCCTGCGCTGAAAGATTCGATTTTTGCCGCCATACCGGCAGCAAGTTCAATTCTTTGAAGCTATGCGTGCGCCTGCCATTCATAACAATAATTGCATGACGCGCGCATCTTCCCGCCCGCACATTGCCGGGTAGTAGCCTTTACGCGTCGCGATTTGCTGAAAGCCCATTTGTTGATAGAGCTGAGCTGCGCCAAGATTGGATTCTCTAACATCCAGTAGGATCGATTTTGCATTCATGTCGCGGGCGCTTTGTATGAGGTGCTGCAGCAATTTTTTTCCGAGGCCTTTTTTTTGCCAATTTGCCGCGATTCCTAATGTGAGGATGTGAGCTTCATCAGGACTCATCATCATGATCCCATAACCCACTATCGTGTCGGCTTGCTCCATGACCTGACATAAATAACCCGCGTCAATTGAATCCGAGAAATTACCGGGCGACCATGGGAAAAGAAAGATTTCCCGTTCGATCAGGATGACCCGATCCAGATCAGTTGGGTGCATTACCCTGATTTCAAAGGCTTGTTGCAACGTCATACTTTCCGCTCATTTTCTGTTAATGCAACTTTATTACGGATATAAACAGGGCTTGCATCAGCAGGATGCAAGCGGATACCTTCGCCGAATTGATAACAAGCCAGTTGCACGATTTCCGCGGCGTGAGGGCGAAATCCGCTGTGAATCTGTTGGATAGTATCACAATAAATTGCCGTCAATTTTTGGCGATAAACATCGAAGCCGCTGCCGCATGCTACCCACGCGTTGTCTGGTAATAAGGGGGCATTATCCGGCGAGCACAGCATGGGAGGGCTAATAATTTTCCAATTACAGTTGGAAATTTTTTGATACGCGGCATGATAAATTTCTCCCATGCGAGCATCCAGCGCTACGACGGCAAATGGCGCCGCTGTTTTCTGCGCTAACGCTTCGAGGGTATTAATCCCGATGACGGGCAGATTGGCGGCATATGCTAAACCTTGTGCGACGCCGCAGGCGATGCGCAAGCCGGTAAAGGAGCCTGGGCCGGCGCCAAAAGCGATTCCGTCGATT
Source organism: Nitrosomonas sp. (assembly GCA_019745325.1). Classification (GTDB taxonomy): domain Bacteria; phylum Pseudomonadota; class Gammaproteobacteria; order Burkholderiales; family Nitrosomonadaceae; genus Nitrosomonas. Next base: position 25,612 of record JAIETK010000016.1, read on the forward strand.
TGGTGTAAATTTAACGCCGCATTTGCCAGTAATTCTTGAATCATTTCTAACAGTATTTCGGAGTGCCGTTGCCCCGCAAGGATTTCATTTGCGAGAATCCGGTCATTCGACAGCAATGCAACGGAACAGAATTCCGTCGAAGTTTCAATGGCAAGGAGTTTCAAGGCCAGTGCTCGTTAAAATGGATGAAGTTGCAAAAACGTACATGCGGAAGCTATTTCAGGGGCCAATGTGCGAGAGAGATATAATCGACTCCCTCCGGGCCGGATCTCGACTGTACCAGGTGCCATTGACCGATAGACCACAAAACCGGTTTCATCGGTTGGTTATCGATGGGACGAAAGGCTTTTCTGATAAGCGTGATATGCGGCTTGTAGTTACGGTTGTCAAATAAAAATCCCGCTTCTGTCAGCGAATTCTTAAGTGATTCCACCAGCACGAACAATTCGTCAGGATAATGCGATGCTCCGGCAAAAACGATTTGGTTGTGTTTCCAATAACTGATTTTATTGAGTTCCAGCTCGAATTTCTTCACAGAAATTTTTTTCATCGTTTCCAGCAATGTATCGATGCGATCTATGTCTGTGTCGCCGAGAAATAACAGTGTGAGATGAATGTGATGCGCTTTGATAACTCGTCCGCCGCACATTACCTGGATTTCCTCGGCTTTCCGGATCAGTTTCTTTTGAGTAATTTTATTTGGAAAGGCGGCAAAGAAAATCCGGCGCGATTGTTTTTGCGGTACGTTGCCATTACCCAGCACGCTTATTATTGTGCCCGAGTGATCAAACAGACAACTTCAACGGCGATGCCTTCTTTACGCCCAAGCGCTCCCAAGTTTTCCGCTGTTTTGGCTTTGATGTTGATATTGCCGATGTGAGTCTTGAGATCTTGTGCAATATTGTGCCGCATGGTAGGGATATGAGGCGCCATTTTGGGGGCCTGGGCGATAATGGTCGCATCCAGGTTGCTGAGCGTATAATGATCGTTTTCCAGCAAACGGTATGTTTCGCGAAGCAATAAGCGGCTATCAATGTTTTTGAAGCGGGGATCGGTATCGGAAAAGTGCTGACCGATATCGCCTAAAGCGGCAGCGCCCAGCAGCGCGTCACAAATCGCATGCAAGAGTACATCCGCATCCGAATGACCCAGTAATCCTTTTTCATGCGGAATCGTAACACCGCCGATAATCAGTTGACGTCCTTCAACCAATTGATGCACATCATAACCTTGTCCTATTCGTATTGCGTTCACTGACTATTCCTTTGCTGTAAAATTAATTCCGCTAATGCCAAATCATTAGGGTAAGTGACTTTGAAATTGTAAGAATCGCTCGCAACAAGCTTGGGGCGAAGTCCAATGGCCTCAACCGCGCTGGCATCATCCGTGATTTGTGTATTTGCCGCATTTTGCAATGCCTGGGCCAGTAGTTCATAACGGAACATTTGAGGTGTTTGCGCTTGCCACAGATGCTCTCGAGGCTCGGTGCACGCCACCCGGTTTTCTTGATTGCTGCGTTTCAGCGTGTCAGCGACCGGAACGGCGAGTAATCCTCCCACTGCGTCATCCGCCAATTCATCAATTAATTTGTCGAGCTGTGATTGCGATAAGCATGGACGGGCCGCATCATGCACCAGAATCCAATCCTCTGGACTGATGCCAAGCGCATGCTGCGCGGCGGTCAAGCCATTAAGAACGCTGGCTGCTCGCGTATCGCCGCCGCATTTAAACACACGCAATTTACCGGAGAACTCAGACCAATCGTATTTATCCCACTCGGAATCGTGGGGGGCAAGTACAATCAAAACATCAGCGATCGACGGATTCCTGCATAGCGTATTGATTGCATGATAGATCATCGGTTTGCCGTTCAGTGGTAAGTATTGTTTGGGAACATCATTACCCATCCGGGATCCCGAGCCTGCTGCCGGGATTAATGCGAGGAACTTCGACATGGTGGGATCTTCAGGAAAAACCGGTTAATGAAATAATTGAGTTATTGGCAATCGAAGGGGTTATTATATTTTTTTTTGGTTTACCATGGTTTGGAATTTATTATGGACGCTCTGGAAAGGTTAAACAGGATTTGGCATGCCGGAAAGCGCGGTTGCCATATTGAGAATTTGTAACGGGTATAATGCAGGCCTTTTAGTGAGGTGAATTTTATGGAAGCTGAACGTATTAATGCATTATCGAATCAACTCGCGGATCTCGGTGACCGGACCAAAGAATTACGGAGGTTTCTTTGACTTCGAGAACAAGCAGACAAGACTGAGCGAACTGTCATTATTGCTTGAAGATCCGGCTATTTGGAACGATAGCAAGCGAACCGAGGAAATCGGCCGCGAGAAAAAATCATTGGAAGACACGGTGCTTAATCTGGAATCCATCGATCAGCAATTGCAGGATGCGCGGGAATTGTTTGAGCTGGCCAAATCGGAAGAAGATGAGCCGGCGCTTGAGAGTATTGCGGTTGATGTCGGGAATGTAGAAAAAGCCGTCGCAGGCTTGGAATTCAGGCGGATGTTTTCCGGCCCGATGGATTCGAATAATTGTTTTCTCGATATACAATCCGGTTCCGGTGGAACCGAAGCGCAAGACTGGGCGGCAATGCTGGAACGTATGTACCTGCGCTATTGCGAGAGGCAAGGGTTGCAAGTGGAAGTCATGGAGGAATCACCAGGAGATGTCGCCGGCATCAAAAGCGCAACGTTAAAGGTGACCGGCGACTACGCTTACGGATATTTACGCACGGAAACCGGGGTGCACCGCTTGGTGCGAAAATCGCCTTTTGATTCCGGTAATCGCCGTCATACTTCGTTTGCAAGTGTGTTTGTGTATCCGGAAGCGGACGATAATATCGAAGTTGAAATTAACCCCGCCGATTTAAGGATCGACACATTCCGTGCCTCGGGAGCGGGGGGGCAGCATATCAACAAGACGGATTCGGCCATTCGTATCACGCACAATCCAACCGGGATCGTGGTTCAATGCCAAAGCGGACGTTCGCAGCATCGCAACAAAGCGGATGCGTTGGCGATGTTGAAATCGCGGTTGTATGAAGCGGAATTGCGTAAACGCAATGAAGAAAAACAAGCGGTGGAAGATTCCAAAACAGATATCGGCTGGGGTCATCAAATTCGATCGTACGTTTTGGATCAATCGCGAATCAAGGACTTGCGCACCAATGTCGAGGTTGGAAATACCCAAAGCGTGCTGGATGGCGATTTAAATGGTTTTATCGAAGCAAGCTTGAAGCAGGGTGTTTGATAAAGTTTGCCTGGACCATTGATAAGTCGCTAGGTGCGAGATAAGCCGCAGTTTATGAAATTCTGAAAATCCGGCAAAGATACGGTAGCATAGCGGCATTTTAAACACCGCAAAGATTTTACTATGCCAGTTAATATTCCCTCTTTATCTCCTGAACAATTGTTGCCCGTTGCGGGTGTAACGCTTGGCATTGCCGAAGCCGGTATCAAGAAACCCGGGCGCAAGGATTTGCTGGTGATGGCATTGGCCGAAGGCGCCCAAGTTGCTGGTGTATTTACACAGAATCGTTTCTGCGCGGCGCCAGTGATCGTGGCAAAGCGGCATCTGGCCCAGTCGGTGCGGGCGTTGGTGATTAATACCGGCAATGCCAATGCCGGTACCGGAGAACCGGGCATGGTTCATGCGCAAACGACCTGCGCAGCATTGGCCAAACTACTCAGTTTGGCTCCGCAACAGGTGTTGCCTTTTTCAACCGGCGTGATCATGGAACCGTTGCCGGTGGAACGGATTATCCAAGGATTGCCCGCTGCTGTGAGGGATTGCAAAGCAGATAACTGGTTCCATGCCGCGCATGCGATCATGACCACCGATATCGTGCCGAAAGCGGCGTCAAGGCAAGTGCAAATCAAGGGCAAAACCATCACGATTACCGGTATCGCCAAAGGTTCCGGCATGATCCGCCCGAACATGGCGACGATGCTCGGCTATGTTGCGACCGATGCGGCGATCACGCAACCGTTGTTGCAGAAGCTGGTGCAGCACGCAGCGGATCGTTCTTTCAATCGCATCACCGTGGATGGCGATACCTCGACCAATGATGCCTTCATCGTTATCGCAACCGGAAGAGCGGGTAATAAGGAAATTTTCAATCCCCATACCGAAGAATTCTGTTTGCTGCAGGATGCGATTACCGGGGTGGCGGCAGAGCTTGCGAAAATGATCGTGCGTGACGGCGAAGGCGCAACCAAATTCATTACAGTACAAGTCGAAGGCGGCAGAAGCAAGGACGAGTGCGCCAAAGCGGCTTATGCAATCGCGCATTCACCGCTGGTCAAAACCGCCTTTTTTGCGTCCGATCCGAATTTGGGCAGAATTCTCGCGGCGATCGGTTATGCCGGTATCGAGGATTTGAATGTCGATGGTATTCAACTGTATCTGGACGATGTGCTGGTGGCGGAAAAAGGCGGCCGGGCAGCGGATTATCGCGAAGAGGATGGTCAGCGCGTAATGAATCAGGCGGAGATCGTTATCCGTGTTGTGCTGAATCGCGGAAATGCTTCGACCACGGTGTGGACCTGCGATTTCTCCTATGATTACGTGAAGATCAATGCAAGCTACCGCAGTTGATGGCTGGTAGAAAATACGATGAGTGATTGGGATAAATGGTATCAGCGCGCGAACCAATTATTGGATCGTTTGGAAGCGTTTTTGCCGCAAGCCGCCCCGGAACCGGATTGGCAGGCATCGGCGGCTTTTCGCTGGCGGCGCCAGGGGAATTCCGGGTTCATCGAAGCAGTGGCGCATCCGCACCGTATTGCGCTCGAAGCATTACGCGGCATCGAACGGCAAAAGCGCCGTATCGACCAGAATACGCGGCAGTTTGTGCAAGGCTTGCCGGCGAATAATGTGCTGTTGACCGGCGCGCGCGGCACCGGTAAGTCATCGTTGATCAAGGCATTATTGAATCGGTACGCGACAGACGGTTTGCGTTTGATCGAGGTGGAGAAGCATCATTTGATCGATTTGCATGATATCGTGCAAAAGATTTATCAACGTCCGGAGCGGTTCATTTTGTTTTGTGACGACTTGTCGTTTGAAACCGACGAGCCTGGGTACAAAGCGCTGAAAGTGGTATTGGACGGCTCGATCGCGACGGTTTCCGACAATGTGCTGATTTATGCGACATCGAATCGCCGCCACATGGTGCCGGAATTTATGCGTGACAATCTCGACACGAAGCATATCGGCGAGGAGGTGCATCCGAGCGAAGCAATCGAAGAGAAGATTTCGCTGTCGGAACGCTTTGGCTTGTGGGTGTCGTTTTATCCGTTTAATCAGGATGAATATCTGGATATAGTGCGGTACTGGCTGGGTTATTTCGGTATAGCCAGAATGACCGAACGAGCTCGCACCGAGGCATTGCAATGGTCGATTGAACGCGGTTCGCGCAGCGGGCGGGTAGCTTGGCAATTTGCACGGGATTTCTCCGGGCGGCAGAAAACGCGGCATTAGCGGCGGAAACAAATGGAAGCCAGTGCCCAGAACGTTATGCATGAAACCCGTGTTGTGGAAGTTGTTGCCGCAGTGATAATACAAGCGGATGGACAGTTTCTGCTGGCGCAACGGCCGGAAGGAAAGGTTTATGCCGGTTATTGGGAATTTCCCGGCGGTAAGGTAGAACCGGGTGAATCGCCGATGCACGCGCTGGAACGCGAGTTGTGGGAGGAACTGGCGATCCAGGTCCGGCTTGCTTATCCATGGATCACGAAAGTTTTTGAATACCCGCACGCGACGGTCCGGTTGAATTTTTTTCGTGTGGTGGCGTGGGAAGGCATGATGATACCCAGAGAAAACCAGAGCTTGTGCTGGCAGCTGCCGCAACAAGTGACAGTCGCTCCGGTTTTACCCGCGAACGATTCGATTCTACGGGCGCTGTCACTGCCACCGGTTTATGCCGTTACGAATACTTCCGGAATAGGTATTCAACCGGCTTTGGATAAGATCGAACGAGCACTGTCGCAAGGCGTACGTTTATTGCAAATCCGTGAAAAACAGATGGCGAAGGCGGAATTAAAGAAATTTGCGGGGGATGTGTTGTCGATGGCGCATCGTGCGCAAGCAAAAGTTCTGATAAATGGCGATCTGGCGTTGGCGCGCGAGCTTGGCGCGGATGGCGTGCATTTGACCGCATCGCAACTGATGGCTTTGCCGTCTCGGCCCGATCCGGCTGATGGATTGTGCGGCGCGTCTTGTCATAATAGTGAAGAGCTTTTTGCTGCAGAACGGCTGGGTTTGGATTTTGCTGTGCTGGGGCCGGTGCAGCCGACCTTGACACATCCCGGCATGCCGCCCTTGGGCTGGCGCAGGTTTGCTGCCTTGATTCGCGGCTATTCGTTACCGGTTTATGCGTTGGGCGGATTATGTTCAGCCGATCTGACGGTTGCGCAGGAATTCGGCGCGCATGGTACTGCGATGATGCGCGGTATCGGGGAGCCGAATTAGAGAATGCGGCTGACGTAAACCGCGACCTGGTTTCTGCCGCCTTCCTTGGCTTCATAAAGAGCCTTATCCGCGCTATCGAGCAAGGTTGAGCAGATAAAATCCACATCATGTTGCTGCGCGGTTAACAACCCTCGCAGACTGGCCATTCCGATTGAAACTGAAACTCTAAATTGTTTATTCAGAAAACTCATAGGGGTGGAACATATCGCCAAACGCAAGCGTTCCGCGATTTCGTGCGCTGCCTGCAAGGTGGTGGAAGGTAACGCGACAACGAATTCCTCACCGCCATAGCGCGCTACGATATCGCACGATCTAACTTGTTCTTTGATCAAGCTGACCATGCGCCGCAGTACCAAGTCACCGGTTTGATGCCCATAGGTATCGTTTATTTTCTTGAAATAATCGACATCGAGAAACATGCAGATCAGATCGTCGTCCCAGCGCACACATCGGGCGATTTCGTCTTTAAATCGCAGATCAAAGTAGCGCCGGTTGTATGCTTGCGTGAGTACATCCTGATAACTGATTTCCTTTAATCTTTGTTGATTGAGGCAATTCTCTACTGCCACTGCCGTCATCGCCGATAATTTCTGCAAAAACAGTGTCCCAACGCCTTCTTGGTAACGATGCGGATCATGGCTAAGCATTAATAACGCACCGATGACTCGATCGCTGCGCAGCAGGGGCAAAAATGCAGCACTCCGGATTTGATTCTTGGCTTTCAAATTGGCGATCATCCATGGGTATTTCTTGAGCGCATCCACTCCTAGCAAGGGACGGTTTACCAGCGATTGGATGATTTCCGCGTCTTTTAAGGTATCGAGTATCTGTAGCTTGTTTTCAAGTTGTAAGCGCACTTCTTCATCCCGGTCAAAAAATAATCGTTCAGTGTCTTTATGATGATCGATGAGGCATAACACCACATCCAATAGCTGAAAACGGGAAACAATCTGAGACAACAACAAATCGCGCAATTGTTTGGGTGTGCTGGCGCCGATGATTTCAAAACCAAATGTTTCATATAACTCTTGTTTCTTTTCATTGGCTCTGGCCTGCTTCAGCAGTTGATCCAGCTTGCGCTGAAGTTCCTGGTTCTGATCGTAGATTGATTCATTCATCATGTCGACTCAGTGCTTGTGTTATCTTCGGGATTGGTCTGAGAATCTGGAACGCGGTAGGATTCTTGTGCCCATTGCGACAGATCGTTTATCTTGCAGCGTTCGGAACAGAATGGCCGGAAAAGGCTGGAAGTTTCCCAAGCGACAGGCTTACCGCATTGCGGGCAGTTAACGATGCGTTGTCGCATGGTAGCAAGCTTTTAGGTTGGTTGGTAATCGCGGCTTTTCCTTGGGGAAACACAGATTACTTACCTGCGTCAGCGATTTGCTGCGTTGGGTGGCATCCGGAAGCTCACTGATCTTTATGGAATGTCTCATTTCCTTGACTTGACTTCATCCGACTTGCATCTCGTTTTGGATACCGATTTATTCTGCATTTCCTTCGATTTATTGGAGAAAAACTTTCAAACTAATAGTCATGAACCCTTGGGGTGAAGAAATGACGGGTTTATGAGGTAATTTACCACCTATTTTACAAAAATTTTACATTGATTATTTTAAACTTTTACACATGCGTTTTATACATTCCTAAAGGTTGCTATCCTGGCTACTCGACAAGAACTTTCAGATTTTCTGGCTGCAACCGAGAGGCGCGCCTATAAGCAAGCCATGTTTGCGGTTCATGATGAGCAGGCTGCATTGGATATCGTACAGGATTCGATGATGAAACTGACGGCGAACTATGCTGCGCGGCCCGCTGAGGAGCTACCGCTGTTGTTTCAACGCATTCTGCAAAATACCATTCGCGATTTCTACCGCCGGCAAAAAATCCGCACGCTTTGGACTACGCTCTTTTCTGCGTTCACGCCCAAGGATCAGGATAAGAATCAGGAAGAGTTCGACATTCTCGAAACGCTGCAAGTTAAACAAGATTCCAATGACCCGGAAGCTCAAATTGAGAAAACACAGCTCATTGCTTTAATTGAGGAGTCGCTCCAAATTCTCCCGCCTCGTCAACGCGAAGCCTTTATATTGCGTTATTGGGAAGAAATGAGTTTAGCGGAAACGGCTATCATTATGAAATGTTCGGAAGGAAGTGTTAAAACACATTGTTCCCGTGCAGCTCATTCTTTAGCTACAATACTCAAAGCAAAAGGAGTGGAATTATGAACGAGCATGAATTTGGGAAGAAAGTTGTCACGCTGTTGGATCAAAGTACCAACGAGACCATAAAGCAAAGTACTTTGTACCGGCTGCAATCCGCTCGCCGGGCTGCATTGGAACAATGTGAACCTGAATCATTGAAGCTAATCAATTCCGGTCGTGGCAATTCGGTGTATGGACGGTCCGGTGGCCATCATGATGCCGGGAAGCTGTTATTATTATTGACCGTGCTATTTATTTTTATGAATGTTTTTCTTTCGCAATTTTTTGAACACGATAATAACATGGCTATTGATGTTCAAATCTTGGCTGATGAATTGCCGGTTGATGCCTACATAGACAATGAGTTTGAGGAATGGCTGGATATCGATTAATAGTGCTCTGCGGTTTGTATTTGTTTTTTACTTTAGAGGCTGTTGCTGAACCTAGCAGACCGCGGTGGAAAGAGTTAACTATTCAGCAGCAGCAAATTCTGGAACCACTGGCGGAATTCTGGGATGATATGGAATCCGCCCGGAAGAAAAAGTGGCTAGGCGTTGCAAGGCGATACCCTAATATGAATCCGATTGAACAACAGCGCGTTCAATCACAGATGCAAAGCTGGTATTTACTAACCGCTGAGCAGCGAAAGCAGGCAAGGGAACGATTCAGGAAGTTGGAGCAACTGCCTGTTCAAAAACGTCAAGAGATCAAGCAGCGTTGGTACGAGTACGAGCAATTACAGCATAATTAAAAGAATACTTTAAATCCCGGTATCAGCAGAGAGCGGTTTTGTGCAAAGGCTTTTTTCTATTTTCCTATGCAAAAGCGGGAAAAAATTTCACCCAATAAATCGTTGGCAGTAAATTCTCCGGTAATGGATGATAGGGCAGCTTGCGCGAGCCGTAATTCTTCTGCAAGGATTTCCAGTTGATTTTCCCGCATAGTCACTGATTGTGCATTCGTAACATGTGTTTGGGCCAGCTTCAAAGCTTCGAGATGACGCTGTCTGGCCATGAATAAACCTTCTCCCGCATGATTGAATTGCCACCCCGCCAGATCCAGTATTTTCTCGCGCAACAGGTCGATTCCTGCTCCGGTTTTCGCGGAAAGATAAATAATGAGTCCATTTTCCAGTTCATTAACTTCAGGCTGCTGGTGAATTAAGTCAATTTTATTGAATATCGTGATTTGCGGTTTACCGCTTGGAAGAAACTGCTGAATGGGATCCGCGGAATTGATCGGACGCTGATTAATGTCAATCAAGTAAAGCACCATATTGGCACTGTGAATTGCGGCATGCGTGCGTTCGATACCCTTTTGTTCGACAATATCATGGGTTTCTCTGAGTCCGGCTGTATCAATGATATGAATCGGGATTCCGGCGATGCTAATGGTGCGCTGAATGGAATCACGGGTCGTGCCGGGAATGTCGGTGACTATGGCTGCTTCTTCTTGCACCAACTGATTAAGCAAGCTCGATTTTCCTGCATTCGGGGCTCCCACAAGCGCGATCCGGATACCTTCTTGCAACATGTTTCCTTGCTGTGCTGACAGCGTTATCTGCTCCAGTTTTTGATGAATTTGCATCAGTTTTTCGTCAATTCCCAGGGCATCCAAGTTCTCGGTCTCATCTTCGGGGAAATCCAGAGTTGCTTCAATGAGCATGCGCAGCGTAATCAGTGCATTGACTAGCTCGTGTATCTTGGTTGAGAAATTACCTTGTAAAGAGCCCATCGCACATCGGGCGGCTTCGTTTGTGCTGGCCTCGATAATGGCAGCAACACTTTCAGCTTGAACTAAATCAATTTTATGATTGAGATAAGCCCGGAGCGTAAATTCGCCGGGTTGCGCTAGACGTGCTCCGGCTGCAAGACAGTTTGTAAGCAGTAAATTCATCACAGCGGGGCCGCCATGACCTTGCAGTTCCAGCACATCTTCACCGGTATATGAATGGGGCGCCGGGAAGTAGAGCGCAATGCCTTGGTCAACGATGTGACCTTCAGTATCCAGAAAATTGCTGAAGCTGGCGAAGCGTGGTTTTGGAAGCTTACCGAGTATTACTTTGGCAAGTGTTGTTAGATCCTTGCCAGAAATGCGAATTACCCCGATTCCACCGCGGCCGGGTGGAGTTGCAATGGCGGCAATGATTTCAGTGCTAACGATTAAATGACTCCGAAGACTGCATCCGCAAAAAATAAGGCCGGTTATTCAGAAGATCAACCGGCCATGCAGAGTGCTATTTTTTTCTGGTTTTCCTGGCCGGAGTCCCGCTTTTAGCTTTTGCCGGTGCTTTGGTTTTTGTGGAAGCTGCTGTTGGTTGAGGTTGTTGCTCCACTTTTTGTTCGGTGCTGACAGCCGTAGTTGTTTCCGCCGAATCTTCCTTTTCCGCAGTAGCAGTCAAAAGAGGCTTCTCGGAAACCGGTTCAGGCTTACCCTTGCCTTTCTTCTTATCTTTATCCTTGCTGGCATCACTTTCTGCTTTATTTTCATACATGCGGGTGATTTGCCATTGCTGGGTGATCGATAGAATATTGTTACACAGTGAATAAAGTACTAATCCTGCTGGAAAGAAGAAAAAGAAAATACTGAAAGCAAACGGCATGATTTGCATGACTTTCGCTTGTATCGGATCGGTCGGAGTGGGGCTAAGTTTCGATTGTACCCACATTGAGATCCCCATGATCACCGGTAAAACATAATAGGGATCCGGTACCGACATGTCGGTTATCCACAACGCAAGCGGTGCGTAGCGTAGTTCAACAGCTGCCATGAGTGTCCAGAACAATGCGATGAATACCGGTATTTGCACTAGAATCGGTAAACAACCTCCCATGGGATTAATTTTCTCTTCTTTGTAGAATTCCATCATGGCTTGATGCATGCGTTGCCGGTCACTGGCGTATTGCTCGCGAATGCGTTGCAATTTAGGGGTTACAACCCGCAGTTTTGCCATCGAGCGATAACCGGCGGCGGATAATGGAAAGAACAGGAGTTTGACAGTAACGGTCAAGAGGATAATTGCCGCCCCCCAGTTATCTGTCCATGAATGATAAAAAGACAGTAACCAAAATAGCGGTTTAGCCAGTACGGTTAACCAACCGTAGTCCACAGTCAATTCAAGGCCCGGCGATAACTCAGCCAGTTTGTCTTGTTCTTGTGGACCGGCATAAAACGGTATCGAGATATTCTTGACCTGATCCGTTTCAATTACGCCAACGGGTACAATCACACCCGCTGTGTATTGGTTGGGCGCCAGTCGCTTGGCAAAATATTCACGAGGTGTATTAGGAGTCGGCAGCCAGGCTGTCAGAAAATAATGTTCCAACATGGCAATCCAGCCATTATCGTCATTATTCGGATACTCCGCTTTTCCTTTATCCAAATCGGAAAATTTAATTTTTAGGAATTTTTCGGAGTCCGTATACATTGCAGGACCAGTGTAAGAGTGAACCAATGCACCGGCTCCCGCTGGTTCGTTTGCGTCCCTAAGCATTTGGAAGTAGGAAAATGGAATAATCGCAGATCCGCTATGGTTGGCTATTTCAAATTCAACATCAATGACATAGCTGCCGCGATGAAAGGTATATAGCTTCGTTACTTGGATGCCATTTTCTTCAGGTGCCTTCAGGCGCACTACGATTTTATCTTGGCCAGGTTCCAACTGATAGCTGTCAGATTCTGCCGAGTATTTGGTTTTATGATTAGGTAATCCATCGCCGATTAGCCCCGATTGGGAAACCTGGAATCGTGCTGTTTTGTCTAGCAATAACTCATAGGGCTTATTGATATCTTCCCTGGAGGGATGCAAGATCAAGCCGAGCTGACGGATATCGCCACCCGCTGTATCAATTTCAGCGACAACCATATCGGTTTGTACTTTAATTTTCTCGCCGATGCTAAACAGATTGGGTGTTACTGACGGATTGACGCCTTCCACTTTGGAAGCCGCACCGGATTCTGCCGTTGCAGAAGTTAGTTCATCACCTGGCACGGGTAATGGATCATGATGCTGGTTAGTAGCATTCGAGGTTGCTCCAGGCATTGCTTGCGAGGCTGGAGGATAAACTTCTTTCTGCCATGAGTCCCACAAAAAAAGTAGTGACGTAGAGAAGATGATAATTAATATAAGTTTTCTTGTTTCCATTATTTCTAATCAAGTTGTTTTTCTAGCACAAACATCATATAAAGTGATTGTTTCAGCATCGAGAAAATGAATATTTTTTATTGTCCAGATTTTATCTCAATAATTTTGATGGCGTGATCGGGGAAATCGTTATGGCACAGGTTCGTAACCGCCTTTACTCCAAGGATTGCATCGCAGGATGCGCCATACGCTTAAACGTGTTCCTCGCATGAAGCCATATTTCTTGTATGCCTCCCGAGCATATTGGGAACAAGTTGGACTAAAGCGGCATGAGGGTGCGAAGAAAGGACTGATGCAGTACTGATAGAATTTAATCAAGGCAATAACTAATCGTGACATCGCTGTAATTGAAACATTAATAATTGCATTTCGGAGACCAATTCCATGGATTCATTTTTGCTTAATGAACGCCTTATTCGGATTACCCAATCCAGTGTTTGACTGCCTGACTCAGACCGGTGCTTCCGGAAAGTTTCGCGTAATATTCGCTTAATCCGGTTTCTTTTGACTGCATGCCGTTCAATTTTCTTAGAAACTATTAATCCAAACCTCGCGTAGCCCAATCTGTTTGGTTTTGCGTAAATTTGAATTAAATTCCCGTTGACTTGATGCTTAAAATTAATGACCGCAGCAAATTCCGTTGCACGGCGTAATTTGCATCGCTTTAACAGAAAGTGATTCTTAATAAAAAAATATAAAAAAATTTAACAAGCAATTAAACACTGAGGCGAGCACGCCCTTTTGCCCGGCGAGCGCGAATCACAGCAGCGCCACCACGCGTTTTCATGCGAACTAGGAATCCGTGTGTACGCTTTCTTTTTGTAACTGACGGTTGATAGGTACGTTTCATTTTTTTCTCATAATTTAGTCAATATAGAACCGCATATTAGAACTTGTTATGGCGTTCGATGTCAATTTTTTTGTTGAAAAGCCAGTAAAAAGTTTATTGCAATGCTCAACATGCAGTTTTACACTGATACCTTTCATATTACGCTGTATTATTTATATATTGTTTCTTAATTAAAAACAACGTTTTGATATATATGAGATGCATATAAGTTCGAGATGTTAAAGGGAGTGATACATGACAGATTCGATTGCAGTTTTAAATATTCGAGGGCAGGATCGGCGTCAAGAGATGCCTTTTTTTTGTGCCTATCATTTGGGGATCAGGAGCGGCCGGAGGACTGGCGAGCGCCGGATAACTACAAGAGGGAAACCGGTATATGTCGATCGTTATGCCAGACATTTAATGCTGTGCGCCATTGCAGTCCTTTTCTTGAGCGCCATGGATGCATTCCTTACACTCAATATTCTTGCTAATGGCGGTAAAGAGCTGAATTGGTTTATGGAAGTTTTAATCGAAGATAGTACAGAAAAGTTTGTGGCCTTTAAACTTGCACTCACGTCATTGGCGCTTGTCATGCTGATAATTCATCATGAAGTCCATTTGTTCAAGGGTATTCGAGTGCGGCATATTAATTATTCGGTTCTGGCCGGTTATGCGATTCTGATTGGCTATGAATTGCATTTGATTGCACTGGCAATGAGTGGTTATTAAAAATCATCATATTGATGGCTCAATTCCCGCCGGTTTTAAAGTAATTTGCAATGTTTCGTAAATCTTCCGGCGCCAGTGTGCCGGCAACGAGTTGCAAGCGAAGGTAAGTAAGTAAGTAACCATATTTTGCCTGAGCGAGATCGCGCCGCGTGGTGTGTAATTGCTGTTGAGCTTCCAGTAAATTCAAATTGATGCGGATGCCGCCACGGATGCTTTTTTGCGTGGCCTCTACCAATAGCTCCGCGGATTTAACCGCAAGTTCCAGCGATTCAATCCTTTTAACTCCGCTTATCAATAGATTATATTGCTTGCGAAGTTCGACGAGAACCTTATCGGTCATCGCATCAAGATCAGCCTCGGCGCGTGCATGATTGGCGGTAGCTTGGGTCGTAAGGGCGCTGACGCGGCCTCCCGCATAAAGCGGCATATTAACTTCGATGCCCACCGTGCCGAATTCTGCGTCCAGACCACGATTAATGAAGGAACCTCGTTGATTTTTCGTGAGGCTGGCGACAAAATCGAGACGAGGCATATGCCCTGCGCGATTTTTCTTGATTTCTTCTTTGCCGGATGTGACCGTATGCCGCTGCGTGATTAATTCCGCATTTTGTTCGAGTGCCAGGCTGTGCCAATTATCGTAATCCGGTAATTGAATCGACTGAGTACTGAAGGATGGCGAGAGCCGATCCAAATTTGTTATTTCTTGTCCGACGATCGCTTCGAGTTTAAGCTTTGCGATTTCCAACTCGTCTTTGGTTTCAATCAATTTGGCTTGCGCGATCGCATGCTTCGATAGTGTTTCCAGTACATCGGTGGTCGTGCCTTCACCTTTCTGCAACATCCGCTCGTTGACGCGTTTCAGCTCATCGAGTGCTTCCAGTTGCGCCTCGGCGATTGTCACATGATCCTGCGCCAATAATGTTTCTACATAAGCTTCAACCAGACGGACAACGAGTTGTTGACTGTTGCTGACAAATTTAGCGCGGCTCGAATCCGCTTTCGCTTTTCCTTGCTGATAGCCTGCGATGGCTTCCATGTTGAACAAAGGCTGGCGGAGCGTCAGCGTGCTGACCTGGCCGTCGAAATTGAGAGGCTCGGTGACATTACCCTGCGTCAAGGTACCTGCATTCTTATTTTGCGCATGGGTGACGTTCAAGCTTGGTAAAAGCCCAGCGCGGCCGATAGCTTCGGCTTGTTGTCCCGCTTCGTTTTCGTGTACCGCCGCGCGAAAAGCCGGATCATGATTCACTGCTGCTTCATAAGCATCCAATAAACTCAAGGCGACGGCTTGCGTCGTGGTATTTAGAAAGATCAAAAAAACAACGATCGGCAGCAGCTTTTGAAAATCAGGTTTCATTATGATTATTCTTCGCTCAGTGCTGAATGAGCGCGATCAAGGATCGGTTTGAACAAATAGTTCATCAATGAACGCTCGCCGGTTTTGATGAATACTTCTACCGGCATGCCTGCGCGGATCTGCTGATCCGACAATTGCTTCATACCTTCCTGGGTGACTTTGGCTTTCATGTTGAAAAATGGCAAGCCGGTGCGGTCGTCGATCAGCCGGTCAGCCGACACTTGCGTCACGATGCCGGGTATTTGCGGCGTCTTTTTTTGATTAAGCGCCGTAAAAATGAGATCGACCGGAAGATCGACGTAAATCTTGTCGATCAAATGAACCGGAACTTGTCCGGTAACAACGAGCACATCATCGCTCGGGACGATGTCCATTAATTTGAATCCGGGGCCGATAACGCCGCTTTCGGTAAATACATTCATTCCGACCACGGTGCCTTCAACCGGAGCCTTGACTTCGACATTCGCTAATTCGAATTCTTGTGCCTGCAAGTGACTGCTGAGTGCATCCGCTTCTTTTTTAATATCGGACAACTGTTGACGCACTTCCTTTTGATATTCCTGCAGCCGGTGAATGCGGCGTTGTTCAAGTTCGGCTATTTGGCGTTGAATGCGGCCGGCATTGCCGGTATCCGAAGAAATCTCGCCTTGCAACTGCGTGTAAGTGCGTTCTGTTTCCAAAACGCGGTTTCGTGGCACAAAACCATCTTGCGCTAAATCTCTCAGATTATCCAATTGTTCTTTTAAAAGCGCTAATTGCTGGTTTTTGCTGCTGCGCGCGGCTTCAAGGCCGCGCAATTGAAATTTAAAACCGGAAATGCTTTCGTCAAGGGCTGCCAATTCATGTTGCAAAGCCAGTTTGCGCGCTGTAAATAACTGATTCTGGATGAGCACGTTATTGGCGATGCGGTTATCACTATGCAGTACCAGTAATTCATCGGGGAAAATAATCTCATTGCTGCCGTCGCGTTCAGCCAATAATCGCGCTTCAACGGCACGCGCTGTATACAGCTGATTTCTGGTTATTTCCGCTTTGGTTTTGATTTGTACATCATTCATGCGAACCAGTACTTGACCGACTTTCACATGGTCGCCTTCTCTTACCAGGATGCTGTCGATAATTCCACCGGTCTGATGTTGCACGGCTTGCAGGTGGCTGGAAACCGTTACGGTGCCGGAAATCGGAACCCCTTTATCCAGCGGTGCAAAGGTTGCCCACAAAATAAAACCGCCAAAACCGGCTAAGACGATCCACCAGCCGAGTTTAGTATAAGCGGTATCGTCCGTTTGTACCTGGTTGGGTAGATGGGCCGGAGCGTTTTCAATCACCGTATCTTTTTTTTCGGCAACAAGTTTCATGAAAATTCCCGGTCGATTATTGGTATGTTTCCAAAGGTATAAAAAGCCGCCATATTTCGTGTCGTTAAGGATTGCTGGTTGCTTGGGGTGCTTGGTTCTGCGTTGCCGGATCGTCGGCCTTTTTCTGAGCCAGCTGCGCTTGCTGTTGTTTGGTCAGCGCTTCAATGACTTGTTGCGTAGGGCCATAAATCTTCGCGGTGCCATCGTGCAAAAGCAGCAGTTTGTTGGTTGCACTCAGAATACTGGTGCGATGCGTAATCAACACAATGGTTTTGCCCCGTTTGCGTAAATCAATAATGGCGGCCAGAAGCGCCTGTTCGCCAGTGTCATCGAGATTTGAATTGGGTTCGTCGAGAACGATCAGAGAAGGATCGTCGTACATCGCCCGGGCCAAACCAAGACGTTGTTTTTGTCCGCCGGATAATCCGGCGCCGCCGTCGCCCAGGTGCGTATCGTAGCCTTCCGGCATGTTAAGAATCATCTCATGAACACCGGCTCGCTTGGCAGCCAGAATGACTTTTTCCGCATCAATCTGGCCAAAGCGCGCGATATTTTCCGATACGGATCCAGCAAATAACTCGATATCTTGAGGCAAATAACCCACATGCGGGCCTAACTCATCTTTGTTCCAAAGATACACATCGGCGCCGTCGAGCCGTACCTTCCCGGCGGCGGCCGGCCATACGCCGACCAGCAAGCGCGCCAAAGTTGATTTCCCGGAACCGCTTGGACCAATGATACCCAGGACTTCGCCCGCAGGAAGAGAAAAAGTTAGTCCCTTGATCACCGGGATTTTACTGCCGGGAGGCGCCGCCGTGACATTCTCGACGGTAATCAGTCCTTGAGGCTTGGGCAGTGCCATTCCGGCTTTGCGCGCCGGGTTGTCGTCAAGCAATTTGACCAATCGGTCATAAGCGCTGCGAGTACCGCCGATTTGCCGCCATACACTGATTAACAACTGAACCGGGGCGATCGCTCTGCCCAGCAGGATCGATCCGGCAATCATCATGCCGGGAGTAATGCTGTTATCCAGCACCAATAAAGCGCCGAGACCCAGCATCATGGATTGCAAAGCGACGGTGGAAGATTTGGATAGCGCCGTGACAATGCCGGATTTCTCGCTGGCTTCCGCTTGCAGGTTAAGAAAACGGCTGTGCAACTGGTACCAGCGGGATTGAAGATTCGGCAACATTCCCATTGCCTCGATGACTTCAGCGTTGCGCAGATTGTTTGTGGCCAAATTGGTGGAAGCGACCGCAACCGAATTGGCGTCGGCCAGCGGTTGATGTGAAATTTTTTCGTTGATATAAGCCAGTATGATCAATAGGGTGGTGCCGCATAGTGCAAATGCACCCAATACCGGATGAAACATGAAGATCACGAATATATAGATCGGAAACCAGGGGGCATCAAAAAAAGCGAATAACGCATTCCCGGTAAGAAATTGCCGGATGTTGGTTAAATCTTTCAAAGCCTGACCGGCGTTGGTATCGCCATGTTTCAAACTGGCTTCAAAGGCGGCGGTGTAGACGCGCCTGTTCAGTTTCATGTCAAGCTGTGCGCCCACGCGAATCAAAACAAAGGTGCGCACATATTCGAGCGCGCCCATAAAAACGTAGGCGCCGAGCATGATCAGCGTCAGCATCAACAGCGTCATCTCATTGCGGCTGGTCAATACGCTGTCATAAAGCTGCAGCATATAGATGGCAGGCATGAGCATCAACATATTGATCACCGCGCTAAAAACTCCGATGTTCCGGAAAGTTTTCTTGAAGCTGGTTAATGCAAGCGCAACTTCATTCTGCGGTGCTTTCAGTTTGATTTTCATCGGTCAATAATCGTCATGAAGGTGTGCTTTTTGTGATTGCTTGCAAAAATAAATGGGTTTTTGATATGAGTTGTCTACTGTTTGGATTGATAAGGTAAATCCATAGCCGTCAGCTTAAACGGTCTGGGAACCAGTTTAAGATCCCGCTGCGCTTCCGAACTATCGAATTTTAAATCCTGATTCATTCTTTCGGCCATTGCCGGTGACCAATTGCGATAACGAGGCAGCCGTTTTAATCCCCAGAGTGCGATTTTGAATAGCCACATGGGCACCGTGAACATTCTTGGGGGAAGATTTTGTGCTTCGAATACCCGCCGGACCATTTCACGAAACGATAAGACTTCTCCACCGCTAAGATTATAGGAACGATTAGCCAAATTTAAAGTATCAAGTGCATTACAACAAGCCAAAGCAACATCTTCGACATGAATAGGTTGCCGCAATCCCTGCGCGGCGCCAAACAAAGGGAAAAAACCAAACCGGCGGATGAACGCTGCTATTTCACTGATATTCTTATCGCGACCGTGCCCGTAAATCAAGGTGGGCCGCAAGATAACCCAATCAATTCGATGCGCGGTTGCCCAGGTTTGCACTTTGTCTTCGCTTGCTATCAATCGCTGCACAATTTTCTTTTCCAAAGGATCGGATGAAATTTCCTTGGTAAAGCGACTGGTGGAAGATAATACTACAACTCGTTGCGCGCCGTAGGCTATTAGCAAATCAAAGTATCCGGGTAAAACCCAGATGGGAGCCGCGCATAACCAGTAAGGGATTGGATTGTCACTGCTGTCAAAGTCTGCCGGCTGGGACGGATGAATCCGCCTCCAGGTTATTTTCGGGTGGTGGTCAGTAATTGCCTGCCGGGAAAATGCATGCACATGCCAGCCCTTTTGCACCAATTGCCGCAGGGTGCACTCGCCAGTTAAGCTTGTCGCGCCCAGCACGCCTACTTGTTTTTTAATCATGACCGGGTACCAATTTGCGATAGCCGTTTCTGAGAACGTAATAAATGACGGTGGCGCTGAAGCGCAGCCACACAGCTAAAGTAATCAATCCCATTAATACTTTTGGGTATTCCTGGCGGAAAAATTTCCGGTAGAAGCGCAACATGCCTTTGTGTTTGTGCCAAGCGACAAAAAAAGGCCGGGCGCGGCTGCAAGTCCCTTGATAATGGATAACCGGCGCATCCGGCACAAAAACAATTTTCCAGTTTTTTTGTTGGAACCGCATGCACCAATCCAGATCTTCACAATGCAGGAAATATTGCTCATCCCAGGAACCTACATTATCAATCGCTTGACGCCGCACCAGCATCAGTGCGCCGGATATCGCCTCAACTTCGACAGGTTCTTGGGGTAAGGGCTGTTGATCCAGATGAAAATCAAAAAACACTTTTGGCCAGTATTTTGCCAAACGGTATAAACCGAAAGCGCGTACAAAAGCCCGCCACGGTGTAGGAATCGCCCGCCGCCCGCCGCCTTGTTCGGAGCCGTCGGGGTTAACAAGATAACCGCCAACCATGCCGATCCGCGGGTCTGATTCTAGTACTTGTACCATGCGCTGTAATGAATTTTCCTGCAGGATGCAATCCGGGTTCAGAAAAAGAATATAGGGTTGCGTTGATGCGCTTAGACCCGCATTGCAACCCGCTGCAAAGCCAATATTATTTTCTAAGCGAACGACTTGAAGGCGACTCTCCGTAGGCAATCTTAATTCTAATTCAGTGAGACTGGAATCCGAAGAGGCGTTATCGACCGCGATGACATGTTGTGCTTGCTCAAGCGCGGAAAGGACACATTGGGTGAGCAATGAACCGGCATTGTGGTTAACTATAACGACCGCTACTGGCGCAAGATCTGAAATATGCAATTTTTATGGCTCAATGTTTATCAATAATATTATTTGTCAGGCGATACTGAATCGCCACGGTCTTGCCGGAGACTATTTGCCTTGAGTCAAACCGTATCGGTTGATTCTCTCAGTTGATGATAACAGTTCAGATTCAATTCTGGGCTGGTAGTTATGGTCTGGACTGGTACACTAAGCTTATTATCTCTAGCTTTCTATAACCCATGATGACACTATCAGTTCAACGCTTGCTTGGTTGGATTTTACGGTTGATAGGCATGCGCAAGCAGAGCTGGTTCGATAACGGCTATCTTCATCTTCCGGAAGTTCTAATAAAGCCGAAAGAAACCATCCATAGCGCAGTGCTTCGCGCTATTGCAGTGTCGCCTCAGTACGTTTGTGCTTGAACAATTGGATCCTCCGATATCACGTACTCCAAATGCAACAGAAGATCGGTGGCTGACATTTTGTTGCGATATTTGCGGTACCACAAATACAGACATTGCTCAATCTTGTCAGCGACCGCGAAACACCATCTTGTAAAGAATGTGGATCAAGTCTGCGGGTGCATTCAGTAATCCATGCGTTGACGTTGGAGATTTTCGGTGACGGCCTTTCGCTGTCTTCTGCGCCGTTATCCAAATCGATTCGCGGCGTGGGTATGGGCGACTGAGAAGATTATGCCAAGCCGCTGGCAAGAATATTTTTCTATCACAATAGTTTTTATCATCAGGAACCGAAGCTTGACATTACCAATGCTCCAGAAAGCGAATTTGGAAAATATGATTTCTTGATTTCCAGCGATGTGATGAAGCATGTTCCCAATGACGTCGACAAGGCATTCGCTTTCATGGCGATGACGGATTTACATTGTTTATGCGCATGTTCTCCGAGTCAAGTCTGATCAAGACTTTTGAGAACAGGGGGGTGACGGCGGCATCAAGATCTATTGCGATGACAATCCCCGTTATGGGGTTGTTTGGTCGATCTCATGGGGCCTTACGATTGTGGCACGAAAGGCTCAGTATCCGGCTCCAATCGCGGTTTAGATGTGGTGTTCACCTTGATTTTATGCACTTCTTGGTCTGTACTTTGGCACAAAAGCCGCGAGGCAGCCAAGACATCATTCGAAGCAAATCCAGACTGGAACACACCCGTTGATGTTGAATTTCTTTTCTGCGCACTAGCTGAGAGCGGATTTGTTTAAAAGCATCGGTTTTAGCGCGCATATACAAGCTGAAACGACCAGAGGCAGCAAAGAACAGCCCCATATAAAGTACCATGACTAGATGTACCGGTAATAGAAAGGGTATGAGTGGGCCGGGCACATTCTTTATGAATGTCCAAGTGAGGTTACGGTGCCCATGATAAATTGAAAAATCGCTTGAGCGACCTGTAATGGCTGAACCAACATGACGGACTTTCGCATCGGGTAATAGCACGCTTTTTCCGCCGGCTAACCGTAAGCGGAAACCAAGATCGACATCTTCTGAATAAGCAAAGTAAGTTTCGTCAAAGCCGTCTAGTCGGCGGAAAGTCTTCGTGCGATATATGGCAGCGGCTGCACACGCCGAAAAGACTTCTACCGGATACTTAGGGATGATGCCGCTAGGAGCGCCATGGCCGTGGCGCCAATGTAATCCAGATATATGATAATCATCGCCCAATCCATCCAATTGTGACGGCTGATTTGCGTCAATCAAAACGCAGGAAAAGCAATCCACGCGCGATATTTGGTTGATGTTTTTCTCTACAGCTGCCAGACACTCGGGCTCAGGATAAGCATCGGGATTCAATAGAAATAACCATTCACCCTTAACGTGATTTTTTACCGCGAGATTGTTGGCAGCGGCAAAACCAATATTATTGTTCAACCGCACTAATCGGCATGGAAAAGGCAAGTTTTCCGTTGCCCGCCAGGAATTATCTTGGCTATTGTTATCGACGACGATTACTTCAAAATTTTTATAAGTTTGCTGCGCCAGCGCTGACATGACCTTAAACAACATGTCACCAGCATTATAATTAACAATAACGATGGAAAAGAAAGGACTCTTCATTAGTGAGTTATCCGCGCGGCATTAACTCACAATTCCGCGGCCACAGTAATGATCATCCAGCACCAATGCACCGAGAATGTCTTTTTCTGATTGGGATGGATGTTCGATAAACTCGTCAAACAAAGCAGTTGCAATATCCAGTGGGACTTCGAAGTCACCGACCAATTGATCTCGTATCGTGATGGATTGATTTACAAAATCCATAATGCCGCGTCTGATTTCCGCACGTGTTTTCATGGATTGGCGTTCTTCGTCGGCTAATTGACGGAATTCAGGGGTAATATTTTCTGCATCTGTTTGCCGGTAGCACACGATCTGGGCATCATCAGAACTTAATAGCTTTTCCAGAGAAAAGCTTTTGATAAACATTGGCAACGCGTTAATTTTGGGATTTATGAAGTGCGCGAAACATCCCTGCGTGATTGCGTCATATTGTGCAGACACCTTCTGCGCGCGTTCTATCGTCATCAGATAATACCCATGGATGGTCTGATTCATCAGGCGGTTCAGATAACTTTGTATGGTCGCGGAGTAACCAATGTCTACAATCGCGGATTTTGTGGCTGAGTTTAAACCCAGGCTATTCAGATAAGCCAATAGTCCAGGATATTCAATCTGTGCATTGGTCAAGATGCGCAATTCCAGGGCTTGCAATACAGGTATCAGATGATCGATATTTTCGTTTTCAACGGCTACCAGTTTGTTTTTTGGCCAAAGCCCAAGTCGTGCAAGATCCTCACATTCCTGATGGGATAACTTCAATCCATAGCGTTCTTGTATAAACTCAGATAAATGATTTGGAAAGTATTGTATACGCGCGATTTGAAGGATGTCGTCAAGATTTGAAATCATGGGTACCGTGATTGCGCGACGGGAAAGCACCAAGTAGTCTGATGCGATAGCGTTGGCATTATTGGATACCCACCGATCATAGGCTATTTTTAGTATTTGTCCTTCGCGTGCAAGAAAGTACAGGCGCTGCATGCCATCGGCCGCTGCTTTTTCCGAGAGCCATTGTACGAAGGACAACACCACGGGTCCGGCGATAGTGTATCCAATCGCCCAAGGTGTGGCAGGAACGAGATCCGCTGGGTCGAAATGCGGGAAGAATACCGGGTGAAAATTGGCTTGCGCAATCGTACCAAGGGTAAGCTGCCGGTTGAGATCATCGCTATATAACGAGCGCTCGATGAGTGGTCCGAGGCGGGGAATGGCACGCGCCAGTTCAACGGGTCGCATGACATGCAGGGATTTGATACCCATATCGACAGGTATCTGAGCATCAGAGTGTTCATTGTCTCCGATCATCATCACTTCACTTGGAGAGACGCCTTCATGCAGCAACAATTGCCGGTAAAAATCACCGCTATCTTTTCTTAAGCCGTTATCGGAAGATAAATAAAATGTATGCCATCCGCTGATGCCGTGACGCGTTAACATCTTTTCAATAACGGGCTTGGGCAGGTACATATCGCTAGCCAGTACAACGCGTTTGCCCAAGGACAGTGCGAGTTGTAGCAGAGCGATGACCTCCGGTCGCGGCGTGACGATTTCCTGCTCAATGGTTTCCTCAAGGCTGCGCAATGGATTGGCGGCTTCGGGTGAAAGTCCGGATAGGATGGAAAATTCTGCAAAAATAGCATCCAGACCAACATCGCGTCCGGCTTTCTGACGTGCTTGGGTTTCTGCAAGGGCGCGTAACTCAAGATAAAGTCTACTGATCTCGCCACCGGCACGGTGGGCGACCATATTTTTAATGCTTTCGGGATTAAGAAGCGGTCGCGTCAGTAATGTGTCGAAAATATCGAAAACAACCACACGTAAGGCTGGATCAGCCAGCATTGCGTGGATGTTTTCCTGTTTGCGTAGCAGATACTGTTCAAAATGCCAGCGAGACCAGCTATTGGATTGAGTATCCCGAAGAATGACGCTATTGAATCCAGATTGTCTTGTCACCAGAACGAATAAGCGTTCGATGCAGTGCGCCAGGGTGGCATCATTTTGTCTGGCTTCTTCAGGAAAATCCTCAATCTTAAGTTGTGCGTCAAACAGCGGTTGCAAAGCTTCTGTGCGAGTCCAGAACATTGATCCGGCCGGGAAATCAAAATATCCTCTTGGTATCGTTGGGATGCCTAGCTTACGACACCAGAGGTATCCGAGTCCCTGATTGGAAAGCCAAGTATTTGCAAGGTAAGGTAGCTTGGAAAAGTTTTGGGGATAAATAAAGCCAACAGTTTTTTCTCCAGTTAGCAGCGCAAAAATTTTCTGTATTTGTAATTGGCTTCCCAATAAGCTGGTTAGTAGGTATTCTCGCCATCCATCAGTGGCGCCGTTGTTATATAGCGATTTTTTACTGTGAATGTGTGCAATATAATCATATTGCTGTAATGCTTCACCGAAAGTGCAGAACAGCGGTGCGATGTCACGTCCGCGGTTGGGTACGATGGTGATGGTCAGTTGCCCCAGTTGAGGCAAATGGGAAAAAGCTTGCCTGCACATTTGGCTTGCTGCTTCATTGGTTGTGGAGACAAACAGGTCATAGGGAAAAGGCATATTCCCTAGAAATTTTGCAAATTCATCTGTCAGATCCGCATAGAAGATATGCGCGTGGATTGCAATGCGTTCGGCCGGTGGTGTTGTCAATGGAGCAATCGTAGAAATATCCACCATCCCTGCCAGCAAGCCGCAGGGATCAATAGGTCGCTGATTTGTAAAGCCAGCTTTACCTGCTTGCCATAACTCATAATGTCCCATCCCGGAGAACAGCGGCCCGGCGATGCGGTAAGCCATGTTCAATGCATGATTGCGCCATTGCGGAGGAAGCCGCCAGTAGACGGCCTTGAGTAAAGGGAAAATTCTACGTCGCAGTCCATCCCAAGCTGCGTGATGCTGTCCGCGAATTATCCGGATCAAGAATCGTAAGGGAGCTGTAATTCTCCATGAAGTTGAATGAAATAAATCATTAATTGTTTTCTGTAAATCGCTAATTGTTTTCTGTAAGTCGTTAATTGTTTTCCGCAAGGCTTGCTCACGCTGAGCGCTTGCGAGTGTAACCTGCGCAAGTTGATTTTGTAGCGAAGCAAGGGAATGTTCACTATCAGTAAGCTGGCTGCGAAGATTGGAAATCAAGTCTTCACGATATTGGATCAAACCCTCTAATTGCTCTCCGGTCAGTAGCATTTTCCATTTATCGTAAACTTTACTTCTCGATTCCTTTATAAAAATTTCATCTTGCTTGAGTCCCAAGCCTGAGTGTCCATGATTGCGATAAGTGGCGGTAATTGTGTCGATATGCAGAATCTCGGTATGCTGAGAAAGCTGAATCCAGAAATCCCAATCTTCAAAAACCTGTAGATTTTCATCAAAGCCGCAATGATCGACAGTGACTAAAGATCGCTCAAACAGCATGGCATGAATCGGGATGAAGTTTCTTCCCCAAAGTCGGCGTTGATCGTAGGATTCGTTAAATGCAGTGACATGCTGAAGTTGCTGATCCACATAATTTTCAACGCGCACGCCGGAGTAGGCGCAGCGGACGCTGGGGTGATTTTGTAGAGCCGTAACTAGATTGGTAATATGTTCCGGATAAAATAAATCGTCGTCGTCAAGGAAAATCAGATAGCTTCCTTTCGCTGAATGCAGTCCAATGTTAGCTGCCCGGCTTCGATTTAATGTCTCATCAATTTCAACTGTTCTGAGTGGAAAACGTCCGCACCATTCACCTAATTTCCGATGATCCCTGCCTTTGGCATTGACAATCACAACTTCAATATTCGGATAGGTTTGCGCAGCGACAGAATCGATCGCTTCGGCCAATGTTGGACGATCCATGCTACGGATGATGACACTTACAAGCGGGTACACAGCACTGTTTTCTACAGGCATCCTGGAATTCCGGAATTATTTGGGATAGAAAAAACTTAAACTCGAGAAGTAAGCCAAGTTTAACGCTTCAATAGGTTTTCAAGATAGAGCCGCAAGTTTAGCATTTTTTGCAGCAAGCCTCCAAAAGCGGCATGCTTTTCCACTTCGGTAAAAGCTTCGGCATAATTACCGTCTCGCTTGCCAGGCAAATAAAGACCCCGGTAGCTGGCTAATCCCAAACTGGCGGAGAGATAATCGCAATGCGCCAGCGGTAAGGCGTAGCAGGAAATCGCTTGTTTCTTGATGTCGATTACGCTGCCGATGTCGATGACATGGGTAGCAGGAAGCGGGCACCAGATTTCGTAAATGAACGCGCGACCCGGCATCTTCCGGTTCTGCCAGCAAGAAAGAACGGCTTGGCCGATGGCGACATGGTCGCGGTGGTAATCCAATACCGAAGGCACGAACAGCCAATCCGGCTGGAATTGCTGTAACAATTGCCCGACTTTTTTCTCAAAACCGGATGAATTTCGGAAGCTGCCATCCGGCTCATCGAGGAATTCAATGTCGTCGATTCCAAGCACTGACAGGGCGGCAATGGCCTCCTTGCGGCGGATGGCGGGAGCATCGGCGTCAAGGTTGCCCGCGCCGGCGCCGTCGGTGACGAAAACAACTTTTATCTTACATTGTTTCTGCTGCAGCAACGCCAAGGCGCCGCCGCAGCCCAGCGTTTCATCATCCGGATGCGGTGCAAAAACAAGCACAGCGCCACGCTCAATCGGAGTGAGCGGGGCCGGCAAGGGGCAGAGATCCAAACGGGCGATTTTAGCCTGCTGCAGCTTGGCGATAAATTGTTTCATAGTGATCGGTGATTTTAGCGATATCGGGCCACGCCTCAGCTCTTGCCCGGCCTTTTTGAACAATTCTTTGACGCAGCTGAGCATCATTTAACATGCGCTGCATCGATTCCGCAAGCGCGTCGGCGTTGGGTGCGGATAATAATGCACCATCACCGGTAACTTCCGGTACACCGCCAACGGCTGTGCACACTGCGGCAGTGCCTGCGGTCAATGCTTCCAGATTGGCCAGGCCGAACGATTCCGACGCCGAAGCGCTGACATACAAGTCGGCGGCGCAAAGATATAAACCGATATCGCCGGTAACCGCGAACAGGATTTCACGCTGGAATCGCAGTTGCCGCGCTTGCTGCTGCAATAGGCGGTGATCGCCTTCGCCGAGGATGACCAGTTGCAAATCTTTTTCCAGAATCAATTGGGAGCACGCTTCGATGAGCATGGGAAATTGTTTCACCGGCGCGATACGGCCAACGCTGAGAATGTAAATAGCCGTGTCGTTCCAGCCCAGCCGCTGCCGCGCTTCCTGGCGGCTATAGAGATTAAGCGAAGGACGTGCATGAACGATGGAGTGCCAGTTTTCAGGAAGCGGGGTAATTTTCAAGTCACCGGCGATCTGATTCAGACACCGGCGGGTCGGCGCGATCACCCAGGATGCGGCGAGCAATGTGCATGCTTCCCAGCGGCGCATGATGCGCATGATTGGCCGGCTCATGTGAACGCCGTCTTCGTGGATTGCTTGCGCATAGCAGCCGAAGCCATGCTCGGTGACGCCCCAGGCGATGGAGCGGTTGCGGTGAAAATGCAAAAAAAAACGCAAGCCTGCGGCGATCAAAGGGTCGTGACAATGCACATGCGTATATTGCTGCGAAACCGAAAGCTTGGCGGCGAGGCGGCCCATGTTGAGCCGCTCCAGCAGCACTTGCAGCAACGCTGAGAAATTAGTGCGGGCAGGCCATTTACTCAGCAGGAATGAACCAATGGAATGGCAACGGTGCTGCCAAAATAAGGCGCGTTGCCCTAAATCGGCCTGGCAAAGATAGTCGGCGGCAATACCGCGGCGGCGGAGTTCTTCAAGCAGCGGCGCAAGGCTGCGGCCAAGGCCGTAACGCTGATCGGCCCGTGTTTCGCGGGTAACCATGAGAATTTTCATGAAGATGGATTATTTAACGGAAATCCATATCGCCGGACATCAGCCACCAGCGGTCGCGCAGCAATTCGATGGCCGGCGCGCAATCCCAGATGCTGGCCGGAATACGGAAATCCAGCGCTTGCTGGATGCCGCCGGTAGCAGCGAAATGCGCTGCAAAATTTTCGGTTATTTTGCAATAAAGCCGCTGATGGCCGTTAATGCCTGCCAGCCGCCTGGCGTGCAGAATCAATTCGGGGATTTCTCGGAGCGCTGCCACCAGATCGACCACTTCGCAGCCATTGGAATCATGACGCAACACGATAATTCCACGCGCTTTGCCGCCAAAGCGGCTTTTTACCAGTACGATTTGGTAGTGATTCGAGGGGTGATTCAGGTAACGGTGCTGCAAGTAAGACCAATCGCGAATGCCGACGAGGGATCCGGATAAATCTTGCGCCATTTTCCGCCAGCAGTGACCGGCAGCGGCAGCGGCGTAGTCATCGCCGGTCCGGTCAACCGCATATAACCGGGATTTGATGCGTGGCCATTTGGGCAGCGGATCCCAGGAGAATTCGACCATTCTTCCGACTTCCGCGTACAGTCCATAGCGCTCCGCAACTTTCATCGCCCGTTCGTTTGGAAAACCGAATCCCAATAGATAAGGTTTGTTGTAACCAATGTAACGTTCCAGGAAAGTTGCGGCCATCAGAAAGAAGGGCCCTTTTTTCGTCAATGTGCCGCGTTCACTGCTATCCACCATGACATCGCCGATTTGCACAGCAGTTTGCGGTTGACCGAAAAAAAGAATCTTTCTTGCGATGCCGCCATAATGCGCGATTAATTGATGTTCCCGCCAGACCCCGATCTCCCGTCCTGGGAGAGTGTTGTATTTCCAATGCCAGACTGCCGGTGTCATGTCGTGATTGAAGGTTTTTCTGAACAGATCAAACAGTGCCGGGAGCTGATTTTTTTTCAGCAGTTGCAGGCGCCATTTGGGTTGGGTTTTCTTTCTGAACAGCAGCAGCGCATAACCGGCTTGCTGGTTGCGGTACAGGTCGCGGAAAACCCGGTTGGATTGTTCGAGTTGCGCAAGTTGTTCGTGACTCAGCGACAGATCCTTGATTAGCCGTTGCCGGTGCGTGGCGATGATTTGCAGACGGTAATCCACTGCCGGTGCGGCTAAAGCGGATAGATCCGTGTGTTCGATAAGCTCGAAACCGAACCGGCCAGCCAACGTGATCATATGATCCAGGTAGTGAAGATTCGCGGGGTTGCGTAAGGTTGCATCGTTCTTCAGCAGGAACTCATCCATCAAAAGCAAGTGCCCGGATGGCGCCAGTAAATCTTGTGCTTTGTTGAAAATTGCCAGTGGTTCGATGGTTTGTGCCGAGTCCTTAAGCAAAATGGCTGCAAAGCTTTCCGGTTCGGCTTTATACGTTTCCAATTCGTGATGGGTGACGAGGTTGTCCGTGCTTGATGCATCTTGAACATAAGCCATCGCCCGGGTAGCGGCAGTGATGCTTTGAACGGTGTAACCGCGTTGGCTTAACCATGAAAGAGCGGCGTCTGAACCGCTGCTACCGATTTCCAGAATCTGTCCGGGAGGCGGCGGAAGTTTGGTCAAAATCAAGTCCGCGAATTCCCGTTGCGTAACTGGAGAAAAGCGTGTGACATCCGGGAACGAGTCGTGATGAAAACCGGCGGATTCACCTTCCTGCAGCATCCGGGCGTGCGCATAAACGTTAAACGGAAAAGCAAGATTCCTGTGCGGCGGCGGAGCTGCGCTTGCGGATACCCGGTGATCCGCGTGCCGGTATAGTTGCATTTCCGGTTTCATCCATTTGTGCTCTATTGATTTCGTCATGCTTAACCCATCAAAGCGTATTTTCCCACCGGTGCGGGATTGAGAAATAGCCCTGTAAGCGGCCTGATTGTTTGATCTGAAGCGTGGCTGCCGCAACCGCTGCATCGTAAATGTGCAAACCGCGTTCGCACATCAGATAGATATTAATCAGATAATCACCTTTGAGTAATGGAATTTGATCCAATTGAAGATTGATTTTACCTATCCCTTCCGCTGTGCGTTGCAGCATGAATTGATCTTCCCATGTCGCCGCGCTGGTAATCGTGCGTCCATCCGGGGTTTGCAGCGTCATCGCGACATTGGGACAAGGTAACGACGGATCGGATGCAAAGGCAATCGATACTTGAACGCCGGATTCGCCGCTCGTGATAATAGCATGCTGCGTATTCGTGTTCTTTCCTTGTAGCTCGATTTTTACCAGCCGGGCGGTACCGGAGGGTTGTGCATTATTTTCTGGAGTAACGGTGTTGCCGGTAAATGGAGTAGATGCATCGCTTGCTGGGTTGGCAGTGTTGCCGTCAAGAAATGCCTGGTAGGCGGTCACGACTCCGGCTGATTCTCCATCCATCATTACGCGGCCGTGATTAATCCAGATCGTCCGGGTGCACAACGATTCCACCTGGAATAACGAATGCGAGCAAAATAATATGGTTTTTCCGGCGTCGCGCATTTGCATGATGCGCGCGAAGGATTTGCGGGCAAAAGCGCCATCACCGACAGACAGGGCTTCGTCGATTACCAGGATATCAGGATCGACGTTAATTGCGACGGAAAAAGCCAAACGTACGTACATGCCGCTGGAATAGGTTTTTACCGGCTGATCAATGAAGTCCCGGACGCCAGAGAAATCGATAATGTCTTCAATCCGTCCGGTTATTTCTGATTGACTGAGTCCCATAATGGCGGAACTCATAAAAATGTTTTCACGCCCGCTGAATTCGGGATTGAAACCGGCTCCGAGCTCCAATAACGCCGCAATCCGGCCATTGACTTGAACTTCGCCGTTGGTGGGTGTCAGCGTGCCGCAAACGAGTTGTAGCAATGTGGATTTTCCGGAGCCGTTTTGACCGACGATGCCAACCACTTCTCCGGGCATTACGGTTAAATTGATTTCGTGCAATGCCC
Source organism: Nitrosomonas sp. (assembly GCA_019745325.1). Lineage (GTDB taxonomy): Bacteria > Pseudomonadota > Gammaproteobacteria > Burkholderiales > Nitrosomonadaceae > Nitrosomonas. The sequence goes on from JAIETK010000016.1 coordinate 57,303, forward strand.
ACAGCTCACGGAAAAAAAGCCGAGGCCCCAACCATCGTTGTGGCCATAAAAATTGTTTCAACCGGTCTTTGGGGTGCTGGTACAACTGATATCGTTTCGATAAATTGGTTGCCTTTATCGCTGGCTTGGAATCGGTAGTTTTAAAGGACATCGGCGAATCCCTTCCGGGTTTTATTAAACCAGGTTAGCCCCATCCACGCGATGAAAACGGCCAGTGCATAATAAATGATAAGCCCGGTCCAATCCGGCATTTGTCCATACAAAATGACCGCTCTTGCTTGTTCAATGATAAAAGTCAGGGGATTAAGGAACAGATAATTCCGGATTGACTCCGGTAGCGCCGAAGCAGGATAGAAAATCGGGCTCAAAAATAACAGCATAGTTAAAACCAAGCCAATAAATTGACCGATATCGCGCACAAAAACACCGATAGAAGTGAGCATCCAGGACAGCCCCATGGTGAGTAATACAAACGGCAGCACAATAATCGGCAGGAGCAGCAGTGTTAAATGAAGAGGATGATTAACGATCAGTAAAAAAATAATCAGTACCAGAAAACTGATTCCAGCATGAAATAGGGCGGATCCTAAAGAAACCAGCGGCAAGATTTCGAGGGGAAAAATTACCTTTTTTACATAGTTAACATTGGTTAGTATTAATCCGGGCGCGCGGGATAAGCATTCAGAGAATAAGTTAAAAAGAATGAGGCCGGTAAATAATAACAGTGCAAAGGTAAATTTATCCTCGTAAATGTCATTATTTTGAGGATCGAGCCGGACCTTAAAAACAACACCGAAAACGAACGTGTAGATAGCAAGCATCAAAATGGGATTAATGAATGACCATAATATTCCCAAAAAAGAGCCGCGATACCGGCCGATGATCTCCCGCTTGGTCATTTGCCGTATAAGCGCGTGGTGTTGCCACAGGTCAAAAAAACAATTGGGGAAATTAACTTTGGTCGGATGCAAGAATTGTAAGGTAAGGAAACATAGGATTGTTGTGAATGATAAGCGAAAAAGAGTTGGCGATAAAGGTTGTTCGTTCGTCCGTTCTTTTGATCGAATCGTGATAGAGTTGCAAAATTGTGCAGCAAGAGATGGCACGGGATGATTAAATAGCTGGTTTCCTATAAAGAATATAGCCAAATGCTATCCAAGCGTAACCTTTGCAATATTTCCTATCATATTTCATATATTCAAGCAGAAAGAATTTTTGCCTAAAGCAAAAAAAGTGCCGCCGTATGTCCGCTCTATTTTAAAGTAATGATTTAAATTGCTACTGTTATTATGAAGAATATGCTGTTGCAAATAAGCAACATTTCGATAGAGCACTTCGGCTGTAAACTTGCAAAGCGAATTTGTTTTGGGCAGAATGTACTTTAACTTGGCTTTTGTGGTAATTTCTGCTAGGCAAATTGCTGACTTTGCAGAGATTACAAAGAGACATAGTGAAAAGTGAAAAACTTGCAAGTAATTTACTTTCGTAATTAATTTTAATTTTTATCAAGGGAGCTCCCCATGGCTATAAATGATGCACAGAAAACAGAAATTTTGAAGGTTGTTGCAGGTTTGTTTAATGCAGCACCGGGCGGGATCTATCTGACTGATTTGGCAAATTTTGTTTCGAATGGTGGAACCATTCAGCAGCTGTCTAACGCGTTAGCTACCCTCCCGATTTTTACTACAAACATTTTGGCCGGTAAAGTTACCGTTGAAGATCAAGTCGACGTACTGATGAAAAGTTTTGGCTTGACGGATGGTGATGCTGGTACTGCGGGTGCACAGGCGCATGACTATTTTCATGATCGCCTCGAAGCAGGCGATAGCTTTGGCGACATCGTTTACGATGCGGTAACTTTTCTGTCAAATACGACTGACGAGACATTTACCGAAGCTAAGACCTTGCTGGAAAATAAAGCCAAAGTTGCGGATGCTTTTTCTAAAGTAAGTACTTCGACCGATTTTGATACGTTGCAAAAAGTTTTGGGCAACGTGACCGGTACAGCGCCTTATACGGATGAAGATGTGCAAGCGATATTGGATGGATCGGGCGGAATTGGAAAAACCTTTACGCTTACCGTCAATCAAGACAGCGGCGCGGCTTTCACTGGTACTGCAGGGGTTGATGTTTTCGAAGCTGCAGCTCAGAATGTTTCCGGCACGCTGACCAATACACTGCAAAGCGTCGATTCGATCGATGGGGGCGCTGGTGTTGATTCTCTCAATGCAACGCTGGTTGAAAATGCCACAGTGGCTTCGACAATCAAAAATATCGAGAAGATTAACGTACGGTTTGCAGATAGTGGTGCAAAACTGGACTTGGCCAACACCACTGGCGCAACCACGGTGACCGTTATTGACAGCACCACGGCTGGTACTGTAAATAATATCGGTGATATCGCGTCCTTGGCTGTCAAGAATCAGAAGCAAAATGTCAATATCGGCGGCACAGCAGGCACTGCGACTACGATCGCTTTGGATCTGAATACGGTTGGCACCGATACGGCAGCTATTGTTTTGGATTTGGGTAAAGATAATTCCAGCAAAGTGACCACCGCCAATATCACGGCAAATAATGCCTATGTGGATGTTGATTCGACGAATGCCGATGCGATTACGACTGCAACGATCGCTGCGTCTGGTGACAACGCTCTTACCTTTACCGACAGTGGCGCATCTTTGACCAAGGTTACTATTACTGGCAGTGGCTCGGTAGATCTGACAGGCGCGGCGCTGGCAGCAGTTACAACCTTCGATGCTTCCGGCTCGACAGGCGCTATCAAAGCCGAGCTTACCGCTGGTAAGGCCGTAACCATTACGACGGGTGGCGGTAACGATGTGATTGATGCCGATGCAATCGCTACGACCGGTTCTTCTGCAAATTTGGGCGCGGGTAACGATACGCTTTTCGTAGGCGCTAACTTAGCGGCTTTCGATAAGGGCGTGAATGGCGGTGACGGCACGGATATCATCAATATTACCGATGGTTCTACATTGGATTCCACCACTTCCAAGTACATTACCAGTTTCGAAACCTTGGATGTTTCCGGCGGCAAAGGGGATTACGATGTTTCGTTGAACAGTTTTTCTACGGTGCAGATCGATGAAGCGATTGCCGGTGCTTTGGCTGGTGACATTGATTTCAAAAATTCGCCGGATACTTTCGTATTGAACATTGCGAGTGAAGCAGAAACAAATGCAGGTTTCGATGTTGTGAAAAATATTACCGTGACCGGCAAGGATTATACCGGTACGACTGCCAAAGGAACCGCTGAATCCTTTACTCTGGTTGCCACGATTAATGACGGCAACAAAGATAATGCGGCCGATGGTGATATTAATGCACAAACGGTGACAGTGGCGGGTGTTGAGAATTTAACGATCCAAGCTAAAGTCGGCACGTTAGATGGTGGTACCGATGAATTGAAAGCTTCGAAACATACGCTGACCGCGAAAATCGTTGCAGCCGAAGCTGAAACTTTAACTATTACCGGCGATGCTTCTGTCGATCTTTCCGGCGCAACCACCATCGGTGTGGTAACCAAGGTAAATGCAAGTGGTTCGACTGGAAATGTGACGATAGACTTTTCTACACACGCTAAAAGTGTTGCCTATACTGGTTCCGAAGGAGTGGACACCTACAAAGCAACGGCGACGGGTGACACGATTTATTCCGGTAAAGGTGCTGACGTGATTGATCTGACAGCATCAACAACTGCGGCTCGTGATACCTTCGTGTTAAAAGCTGCGACCGATTCACAGCTTACCGACACAAGCAAAGACGGTAAGATCACACTTGGTGCCGATACAGGTTTTGATGACATCACCAAGTTTGATATCGGTGGTACCGCGATAACTGATCGTTTGGATCTCACCAATTTTGGTTTCACAGGTGTGCAACGAGGGGTCGAGAATGTTAGCGCGATAGTGAGCAATACAACCGATCTAACCAGCATTGCTGATCTCTTTAGTTCTGTGGCCGGTGATCGTGGTGTAGCTTACACAAATATTGGCGGCGATAGCTACATATTTGTCGATGCCAATAAAGACGGCAACTTCACGGCTGCTGACGATATAGCCATCAAATTAACGGGTATCACCAGTATCTCTGAAGTTGACATCAACTTCTAATCGATAAAAGGCGGGCCCCGGCTTTGCCTTTAAGATGAAAATTAAAACCCCGTCTTCTTGTAAAAGAAGCGGGGTTTTTCATTGCCGATAATCGGCTATCATTTCAGAAGCGTAAATTAAGTAGAAGGAATTTCGATGACCGACTGGACCGCAGGGTACGTGGCTGATATCGGGTACACGTACGGGTATTACACTGAATTGAATCCGCAGCGTCTCAAATTGCCATTTCTTGCAACTGGACAAGTATTACCTGAAGTGGGAACAGCATGTGAGCTTGGATTTGGTCAGGGAATAAGCATCGCAATTCACGCAGCTGCATCGCAAGTATCGTGGTATGGAACAGATTTTAACCCAAGCCAAGCTGGCTTTGCTCAAGAAATAACAGCTGCTGCTGGTGCAAATGCAACGCTTTACGATCAAGCGTTTGAAGACTTTTGTTCTCGCGCGGATTTGCCTGAATTTGACTATATCGGCTTGCATGGGATATGGAGCTGGATAAACGATCAAAATCGCCATGTCATTACCGATTTTCTGCGGCGTAAATTAAAAATTGGCGGGGTATTGTATATCAGCTACAACTCACAACCGGGATGGGCGGGTATGGTGCCGATGCGCGAGTTACTTAACTTACACACGGAAGTGATGGGTGCCAGTGGACAGGGGATCACGAACCGTATTGATGCGGCATTAGATTTTGTGGAACGGATGCTGGCTACCGATCCGCTTTATAGCAAGATCAATCCACAGGCAGTTGAACGTATCAAGCGCATGAAAGAGCAGAACCGTCATTATCTGGCGCATGAATATTTCAATCGAGACTGGCATCCAATGTCATTTGCTCGTATGTCAGAATGGATTTCGGCTGCAAAACTTGGTTTTGCATGTTCCGCGCACTATACCGATCATGTTGACGCCGTGAATCTCAGCGCAGAACAACAAGCGCTCTTGCAGGAATTACCGGATGCTACATTTCGGCAATCAGTCCGGGATTTTATGTGCAATACACAATTTCGCCGTGATTACTGGGTTAAGGGTGAGCGTCAATTAGGCACATTTGAACGAGGTGAGCAACTCAGAGCGCAGCGCGTCTTGCTAACAGCCGAGAAATCATCGGTAGAGTTGAAAGTAGGCGGTGCGCGCGGCGAAGCGACACTCAACGAAAATGTTTACCGCCCTATATTAGACTTGCTGGCAGATCATAAGCCACGCAGCCTCGGTCAAATCGAGCATGAAATGAAAACGGAGGGACTGGTGTTTGCGCAAGTGCTGCAAGCAGTTATGATATTGACAGGTAAAGGCGATTTGGGTTTGGTGCAAGAAGATACAATCAGCCATAAAGCGAAGCGGGCCACAGATAAACTGAATCTTACCTTTCTAAATAAGAGTCGCAGCAGCAACGATATCGCTTACCTTGCAAGTCCCGTGACCGGCGGCGGCATCTCTGTTAACCGCTTTCAGCAATTATTTTTGCTGGCTCGGAATCAAGGACTCAAGCAACCGCAAGAATGGGCAAAGTTTGTCTGGCAGCATCTGGAGATCATGAATCAGCGGCTTACAAAAGAAGGCAAGAGCCTTTCAACATCCGAAGAAAATATCGTTGAATTAACGCACCAAGCAGTTGAGTTCTCGGAAAAGCGCTTGCCTATTTTGAAAGCGCTGCAGATTGCATGAGAATTATTCAGTAATTCGGAGCCGATTCAGAAATTTCAGAATTTATATTTTGACAAATTAAAACCGGGTTTTTTGCTTGCGTAATTGGCCGCCCGATGACCAAATAATGAGCGCCATTGAGTATGGCTTGCTTAGGCGTGGTAACTCGCTTCTGATCATCGGATTGACCATCGGCAGGCCGAATCCCCGGAGTTACCAAACAAAAATCATCGCCTAAACGTTGACGCAAGCGCCTGGCCTCAAGCGCAGAGCAGACGACGCCATCCAATCCGCAGTCTTTGGCCAACTGTGCCAAACGCTCGACAATTTGTTCCGGAGTTCCTTGTAAACCAATATCGGTCAAATCATCTTGATCCATGCTGGTCAGCAATGTAACCGCAATTAGCCGGGTATTGGAATCTGACATGGCTTGCCGCGCAGCCAGCATCATTTTCCGCCCGCCTAATGCATGCACATTGATCATCCAAATACCGAGACCGGCGGCGGCTTTGCATGCCTGTGCAACGGTGTTAGGAATATCGTGGAATTTCAAGTCAAGGAAAACGTCGTATCCTTTGGATACGAGCCGTTCAACAAACCGTGGGCCAGCAATTGTGAAGAGTTCCTTGCCGACTTTCAACCGGCACAGTTGCGGCTCCAATTTGTCTATGAAGTGCCACGCATCGGTTTCATTCGAATAATCCAGTGCAACAATGATGCGTGATTCAGGCATGCAAGAGTAGGAGAATGTTTTTAATCAGTATGGCAACGGCATCGAACCACAACCGCCGCAATGAGCGCACCCGCAGCAAAGAAGATCAGCAAAGCAACACTTAAAGGAAGTTCTATTGATTTGTCGAAGTAGTATTGCAACGTAATAAGCTGCGTGTTATTAGAAGCAAAGACCGCAAGCGCTACAAAAATAAAAATGCGTGAAAGCCATGTGATTAGTTTCATCATGATAAGAATAATCCATACAAGTTATTGATTATGATAAAAAACTAAAAGCAGTTTATACAAGTAACTAATCACGAGGGATTGCAAGCGAAATCAAGCAATTTCTCGTGATTAGAAAGTAAATCTACTTCTTATCTTTAAAATCAACACGTTCGCGCATTTCTTTGCCAGCTTTGAAATGCGGAACATATTTTTCCGGTACTTTAACTTTCTCGCCTGACTTAGGATTACGGCCGACGCGTGGCGGCCGGTAATTCAGATCAAAGCTTCCAAAACCCCGGATCTCGATTCGCTCGCCCTTGGCCAAGCTTCTGGCCATGGCATCGATAATCGTTTTAACGGAAAGTTCGGCATCTTTAGTCACAAGCTGCGGAAAACGCGCCGCAAGTCGAGAAATCAATTCAGATTTTGTCATAAAATTCCTTATTGCTCAGTACTTTTGCTATCCATTTTAGCTTTTAGAAGCGCACCCAGGCTGGTTGTTCCAGCGTTAGTCGGCGCTTTAATTTTTTGCATAGCGCTGGTTTCGTCTGACTTATCTTTTGCTTTGATCGAGAGATTGATCGTCCGATTCTTGCGGTCGACGTTGATAATCATGGTTTCAACCTTATCGCCTTCCTTCAAATGGGTGCGGATATCTTCAACGCGATCGCGCGAGACTTCGGAAGCGCGCAAGTATCCTTCCACTTCATCGGTTAAAGCAATGACAGCGCCTTTCGCATCAATGGATTTTACCGTACCTTCAATGATGCTGTTTTTGTCATGTTCCGCGACAAAACTGGTAAATGGATCACCTTCCATCTGTTTGATACCCAGTGAGATCCGCTCTCTTTCGACGTCGATGGATAGGATAATCGCTTCAACCTCATCGCCTTTCTTGTAGTTTAGAACCGTTTCTTCGCCAGGTTGATTCCAGGATAAATCGGATAAATGCACCAGACCGTCAATATTGCCGGGGAGTCCGATAAATACGCCGAAATCGGTAATCGATTTAATCTGTCCGCGAACCTTGTCGCCTTTTTCATGCGCAGCAGCAAACTCTTCCCATGGATTTTGCTGGCATTGTTTCATACCCAGGGAGATACGGCGCCGTTCTTCATCAATCTCAAGGATCATGACCTCGACTTCGTCTCCGAGCTGCACAATCTTGGATGGGTAGACATTTTTGTTGGTCCAATCCATTTCGGAAACGTGAACCAAACCTTCGATGCCCTGTTCAATTTCGATGAATGCACCGTAGTCGGTCAGATTGGTAACTTTTCCAAACAGGCGGGTGCGCGCTGGGTAACGGCGTGATAATCCAACCCAAGGGTCCTCGGTGAGTTGCTTCATGCCCAAGGATACGCGATTCTTTTCTTGATCGAATTTAAGAACTTTGGCGGTAACTTCATCGCCGATAGTAACAACCTCGGAAGGATGTTTGACGCGGCGCCATGCTAAATCGGTAATATGCAATAGGCCGTCAATACCGCCCAAATCGACAAATGCGCCGTAATCCGTAATATTCTTGACGATTCCATGAACAATGGCGCCTTCTTGCAGATTCGATAGCAAGGTTTCACGATCGGCGCCCTGTGTTGCTTCCAAGACTGCGCGGCGTGACACGACCACGTTGTTGCGTTTACGGTCTAGCTTGATAACCTTGAATTCCATTTCCTTATTTTCATAAGGCGTCGTGTCTTTTACCGGACGTATATCGACTAGCGAGCCTGGCAAAAATGCGCGGATACCGTTAATCATCGCTGTCAGGCCGCCCTTCACCTTGCCATTGACCATTCCAGTCACGATTTTTCCGCTTTCCATGGCTTCTTCCAAATCATGCCACGCGGTGAGGCGTTTTGCCTTGTCGCGGGAAAGGCGTGTTTCTCCAAAACCATCTTCGAGCGATTCGATGGCGACACTGATAAAATCGCCGGGTTTTACTTCAATTTCGCCGCGATCATTTTTGAATTCTTCGACCGGAATAAAACTTTCTGATTTAAGGCCTGCATTGACAACAACAATATTGTAATCAACGCGAACCACCTCGGCGGTAATAACTTCGCCGATGCGCATTTCCTGGCGTGTGAGACTCTCTTCAAAGAGTTTAGCAAAGCTTTCGGGGGAATTCTGGGTAGCAGGGGAAGCATTAGTCATTCGTAAAATACCTAGTTAAACAGTCCTGCCGGAAAAATATCCAGCGGGCTGGGTTAGTTAATAGATGCTTGATATAAAAATTTCGTAAAGAATAATTGAATGTTTTAATTCAAGCGCTGGTTTTCGCACAGATTTCATTATACCAGGCGAGTACAGTGTCCTGCGCCTGGGATATGGTTAGCGATGAAGTATCCAGTAACCGTGCGTCACTGCATTGCTGTAAAGGTGCAATACTACGATTGCTGTCGCGTTCATCCCGTTTCTCGATATCTTGCAAAAGGTCGGCAATATTAGCACTTATTCCTTTCTCTATCAACTGGTTATGGCGTCTTTGCGCACGGATTTCAGCACTTGCAGTTAAAAAGATTTTAAGAATTGCATCAGGAAAGATGACGGATCCCATGTCCCGGCCATCGGTCACCAGCCCGGGAGGTTGACGAAATGCCCGCTGGCGCTCAGTCAGCGCGGCGCGGACTTGCGGGTGGGCTGCTAATTTTGATGCTAAGTTTCCGCACTGCTCGGAGCGAATCTCATCGGTAACGATTTTTCCGTCCAGGCAAATTTGGTTATCCTTAAAAACCGTATCCAATTTTCTGGCTAAGCCGGCAAGTTCCACAGTATCGTCAATATCAATGCGGGATTGCAGCGATTTTAATGCAACTAATCGATACAGCGCACCGCTGTCCAGATAATGAAATCCGAGTTTATTGGCAACCAGCTGGGCGATGGTGCCTTTTCCGGATGCTGATGGACCATCGATGGTAATGACGGGGATCGTATGAATGTTCATTTGGATGTTTCGCGTATTAAATAAGTTACCAAGCGAGTTATATTTTTGGAGAGTGAACGAGTTGCGAAAATAACTCAAAATAATCGGGAAAAGTTTTTGCAACACAACCGGGATCGTTGATGCGAACCGGCGTTCCCAAGGAAACAAGCGAAAAACACATCGCCATGCGATGGTCATCATAGGTATCGATGGCAATATCCGGCGTTAACCCGTGAGCGGGGGGCGTAATACGTAAGTAATCCGCTCCTTCTTCGACTTGCGCGCCTAACTTTCGTAGTTCGATAGCCATAGCCGCCAACCGGTCGGTTTCTTTTAATCGCCAGCTGGCGATATTGTAAAGCACGGTAGTGCCTGCCGCGAACAAGGCAGTAACCGCCAGTGTCATGGCGGCATCCGGAATGTGGTTGCAGTCAAGCTCAATGGCATGCAGCGGTTTTTTTCCATTGGCTGCAGTACTACTTGCTTCGATCCAGTGGTCTCCCATCGAAATTTTAGCGCCCATCATTTCAAGCGCCGCTGCAAACCGGGTATCGCCTTGCACGCTGTCACGACCCACCCCATGAACGCGAACCGGTCCATGTCCAATTGCACCGGCAGCGAGGAAATAAGAGGCGGAAGAAGCATCGCCTTCAACGTTGATTTGGCCGGGACTGCGATATGTTTGCTGCGGCGGAATAATAAATTGCTGCCAATCACGCTGTTCGACTTCGACATGGAATCGCCGCATTTGGGCAAGTGTCAGTTCAATATAAGGTTTTGAAATTAAATTACCGGATACATGAATGATGGATTGTTTCCCGGTTAGCGGTAGAGCCATCAAAAGACCCGTTAAGAACTGACTGGAAACATTACCCTTCACGTTAACCGTCAGCGATTCATCCCGGTTTTGCATATCGGCTGGTCCGATTTTCAGAGGAGGATAACCGGGATTGCCCAAGTATGTGATGTTTGCACCGATTTGCCGTAACGCATCGACCAAATCAGCAATCGGGCGCTCGTGCATGCGTGGCACGCCGGATAAACGGTAATGCCCCTGCATCAGTGATAGTACAGCAACCAAGGGACGGAATGCAGTGCCGGCATTTCCGAGAAATAAGTCGGCTTCAGCTACTGGAAACTTGCCGCTAGCTCCTGTTACGCAATAATCATGCGCGGATGATTGCGAAATCGTAATTCCTAATTTGGTGAGGGCTTCGAGCATGCGCGCAGTATCATCAGACGCCAATAAATCTTGAATATGCGTGGTGCCTTCCGATAGTGCGGCGAGTAACAGAATCCGGTTGGAGATACTTTTGGAACCGGGCAGCTTCACGTTGCCGCGCGCTTCTTTTGAGAATGGAAGATCAAGCCATTTCATAGTGTCTTGAGTGTCGAAATTGGTAAATGATATCCCATAAAAAAATTTTTTAGCGCAATTTTATTGATGTATCAAAAACGTAATTTTGTGGAGATCATTCGAACCCGGGAAAAAATCTTTATTAGACGATGCAGTTTAAGGTAATCTATCGTCATTGATTTTTGATGATCGATGAGTGAACGGGTGAGTATGGTCTGGAGACGTCATGTGAAGCTCGTTGCTTGTGTGTAATAATAAATTTTAAAAATAGTTTTTGTGAAAGAGGTTAATGAATGGAAGATGCAGAAATTGCTTTGATGTTTTCTTTGCTGATTATTCCGGTTGCGATCTGGTTGCAGTTATGGGTAAAACGGCGCAGAGAAGACCGGAAAAATGCGCAGGGAGAAGAGGAGTTTGATAATGCGGCGCGTGCTTTTGTTTCTATTATCCTGGAAGGTGCTGCTATTGTTGGCGGGCTAATCATGATTATCATGGGTTCGAGCGGCGTCATCAAATACATCCTGAAATTTTATAGTTAATGTTGTATTGCTTGATTGAATGGCAATAACCGGGAGTGGTTGTTTGATTGCTCCCGGTTATTGCCTTAAAAAATCAAGGATGGCAACAAGCCGAAAGCAATCTTCCTGGTTTTTTCGCTAAGTCGCGGTCTGGCGCGAAGTCTTGGTTTTCGTTGTCTTGGATTTGGGTTTGGTATCCGCTGTTTTTTTGGGAGTTCTCGGTTCAAATTCAAATCCAATTTTTCCATCCGCGGTTCTGATCAAATAGGCAGAGAATGGTCTGCCCTTTTTGGAAATGAATCGTGTCAATAAATCAGTTTTTCCTGTTTCCAATAGTTTCGAGATTTGCTCGCGTTCGATGGGGCGTTCCAAAATAATTTTTCCGGTTTTAAAGCTGCAGCTCTTGTTTGCACCCACTGCTTTTTCGCAAACATAATGCAACCCGTGCTCATAAACCGCGTGCCCGCATTTGGGGCATTTCCCTAAGGAAATTTGATTGCTGAAGTCGATTTCTTCCTGGTTTTCATCTTCATTGCCAAAATCAAACTTCATTTCGAAATTATCAGTCAATCGGATGATTGCGTTGAACGGTTGTCCCATTTTGCTCCGGAAACCTTGAAGTGGTCCCACTGCATGCTGGGTAATCAGGGTTTCCATTTCGGCAACCTCAAATTGCCGGCCCGCCAGTATTTTCCAGAGTGCAAAATCACAGGATTGGCATTGGAATTTTTTATAGGTTTCGTGCACAACGTTGCCACATTTGGGACAAGGCGTTTTCAGTACCGCGAAATCCCCTGAAATGGTTTCGCCGCGATGGTTTTTGGCTTGTTCAACAATATGCCGGGTCATCTCGGCAATTTTTTCCATGAATGAGCCGCGTTTCAGATGACCTTGCTCAATCTGGCGCAACTGAAATTCCCAATTTCCGGTTAATTCGGGAGAGATCAACTCCGGAATCTTCAAACCGCGCAATAATGTGATAAGCGAAAAGGCTTTAGCGGTGGGATGCAATTCCCGGCCTTCACGCTGGATGTAGTTTTCCAGGACCAGCCCTTCGATAATGGAGGCCCGCGTAGCCGGCGTTCCCAATCCTTTTGCGCTCATAGCCGCGCGCAATTCTTCGTCTTCAACGAATTTTCCCGCGCTTTCCATGGCTGAAAGCAACGTGGCTTCAGTAAAGCGTGCGGGTGGGCGGGTCTGGTGATTGGCAATCTCGATGTCTTCGGTAACGACAGTTTCGCCTGGCTTTATCGCAACCAGTGAAACCGTTTCTTCCTGCTCATCGGATTTGGCCATTTTTCCATAAACCGCTTGCCAGCCAGGATTGACCAATACCTTTCCATCGGTTTTGAAAGGCTCGGCTTCAACTCGTGTGATGCGTGTGGTTATCAGATACTCGGCAGCGGGGAAGAAAATAGCCAAAAAGCGCTTCATGACCAGATCATAGAGTTTTGTTTCCGCTTCGTTTAACTTGGCTGAAGTCAGTGCGGTCGGAATAATCGCGAAGTGATCGGAGATCTTGCTGTTGTTAAAGATCCGTTTATTAGGTATTACCCAATTGGATCCGAGAATCTGCTGGGAAAACCTCCCATATTCGGTATTGACAAGGTTCTGCAGGATATCTTTAACTGTAGCGATATAATCTTCAGGTAGCGCGCGTGAATCTGTCCGCGGATATGTCAATACTTTATGTTTTTCGTATAAAGCTTGTGCTAATCCAAGCGTTGTTTTAGCGGAGAATCCGAAGCGGCCGTTGGCTTCCCGTTGCAAGCTTGTCAGGTCATAAAGTAACGGGCATATTTCCTTGCTGGGTTTGCTTTCCTCGCTAACTATTCCCGGTTTGCCTAAACATTTGCCGCGAATGGTTTCCGCTTTGGATTGTTCCCACAACCGCTCGGGTTTCAGCTCCTGATTCGCTGCATTCTTGTTGAATTTCTCGTCAAACCACCTGCCTGTGTATTGGCCGGTCGCCGCTTCAAAAGTGGCATGAACTTCCCAGTATTTTTGCGGCAGGAATTTCTTGATTTTTTCTTCACGTTCTACGAGGATCGCCAATGTTGGGGTTTGTACGCGCCCGACCGTGGTTTTATGAAATCCGCCTTCCTGGGAATTAAAAGCCGTCATGGCGCGCGTGCCATTGATACCGACCAGCCAGTCTGACTCTGAACGGCTGACCGCTGCTTCCGCCAGCGATTGCACGGCGGTATTATCCAATAACTTGGTAAATCCTTCACGAATCGCATCCGGTGTCATCGATTGCAACCATAATCGCTTGACGGGCTTGCTTGATCCGACATGGCGCAAGATATAGTAAAAAATCAGTTCGCCTTCACGTCCCGCATCACAAGCATTGATGAGCATATCCACATCTTTGCGTTTAATCAGCTTATTTAATAGCGTCAAACGGGATGATGTTTTCTCGATCGGGTTTAAGGCGAAGTGGGGCGGGATGACCGGAAGATTTGCAAAACTCCACTTGCCGCGTTTGACCTCGTATTCCTCAGGAACGGCCAATTCGAGCAGATGCCCGATTGCCGAAGATACGACATATTGATCATTTTCGAAGTAATCCGTATGTTTGGTGAAACCGCCCAGCGCTTTTACAATATCCGCTGCAACCGAAGGTTTTTCAGCAATAATTAATGTTTTACCCATGAATAATCTGGAGAAAAATGTTTACTAATCCTGATCGACTGTAACGATCGGACCAGGCGGCTTGATATGCGTGTCTATTTAGGATTGCAAGCATGCTCATGCGCGAATTGATTTTTATTAACCCTCGGGCGGTAAGGGTGATTTCCCGGATTTTTAGTGCCGGTAATGAGAGTCGCTTACAATCAGTAGTTTCTCCAATATGGCATCGTCTGTGAGCTGATTCTGAATCCACAGTTCAGTTAAGACAATCAGCTTGATTTTTTCCAGACTGGAAGAATCTTCATCCATCGCCAGCACCCGGTCAATCAGCAACTCGCGTTGTAACGGATTGATAATACCGGCCTGCTCAAGGAAAAAAATAAATCCTCGTCCTTCAGTGTCGATTCGCTCGATTTCATAAGCCGTGTAGCAACGGAACGAATCGTTTTTGGCGAAGCTTGCAGGATAATTGCCAATATCATGGCGTTCCAGCTCTGAGAGCCAATTCAGGGTTTCGCTAATATCTTCATCAGCGAATCCGGCCATGGCAAGCTTCCGCGTTAATGTAGCGGAGTCAGGATAACTTCCTGAGTCAAAATAATTTTCAAATAAATAGACAAGTATGTCGAACATAATAGTACTTTGTAATTGCTGGAATTTTTTTAAATCTATGCGGCGAGTTGCCAGCAGTTTTATTGAACCCGCTGGTAGCACCCTCCTGGCAAACTGCTAACCCGGCCATCAAGCTCAAGCGTTAATAGCATGGCTGATACAACTTCCGCCGTCAAGCCGCTACGCGCGCACAAGGTGTCGATGTCAACGCTATCATAGCCAAGGTGTTCAAGTAATACGGTATCCTCAGACGGTTCTACCGGATCGGTTTGTTTTTTTTCAGTGTTATTTCCAGAGTGGAATAAAGGCAGAAAATTTAATTCATCCAGAATGTCCTGGGTATTTTCAACCAGCTTCGCGCCTTGTTTAATTAATGCATGACATCCTTTCGATAGCGGTGAATGAATGGAACCGGGGATGGCCATTACTTCCCGGCCTTGTTCCAGCGCTTGACGGGCTGTAATCAGAGATCCGCTTTGCAAGGCTGCTTCAACCACAAGACAGCCTTGGCTCATGCCGCTGATGATACGGTTCCGCCGTGGAAAATTTCTGCCTATCGCAGGGGTGCCCAGCGGAAATTCTGAGATCAAGGCGCCTTCCTTTGCCAATCTGTGAGCGAGTGGATGGTTTCTTGCGGGATAAACGATATCCAGCCCTGTGCCGATGATCGCGATGCTGGCTGCCGCGCCGCGTAAACCGCCATGATGGGCGGCGGTGTCGATGCCCAAGGCCATGCCGCTGATAATGCAAAGTCCGGCGTTGCTGCTCGCCTCAGAAAAAGCTTCCGCGTTCAATAGACCCTGCGGCGTTGCATTACGGCTGCCCACGACCGCTAATGCCGGGAGCTGCAATAATTCCCGCCTGCCTTTAAAGTAAAGTACGGGAGGCGGATCAGCGATGTTCAATAATTGAGCCGGATAGTCCGTATCGGCGAGCGTGATGATTGCATTGGCAGGATCTTCCAGCCATTTCATGGCATTGGTTATTTTGTCGCGATCGGCGCCTTGCTTGATACGTGCGGCGACGGGTTTTTTCACCAGGCGTTCCAGTGCAATCATCGGCGCTGCAAGAATCGCGGCAGGATTACCAAAAGCAATCAGGAGCCGCCGGATGGATTCTCCGCCTAATCCGTCAATCAAAGTCAGACTTAACCATGATTCGATATCCGTTGCTTGCTTCATGGTACTCAAATTCAGGGTGTTCTAACGGCATCCAGCGTTCTGATGGGTTGTGTGCTTTGTACAACCAAGGCATAAGCGACTTTATCAAAGACACGGAAGACAAAGACCAGTCCGGCTCTTTCATCAGGCAGCTGGAGCGTCTCGCCTTTAAGCGATTTAACCTGGTTTCTGCGGTAGATGGCAAGTACATGCCCCATTTCCAGGCCATGCGATTCACCTTTGTTCAGGGTTACGATGTCACCTCGACCGATTTCGGTAACACCGCCGTATACCGAAATAATTTTTCCCTTAATCTGAAAGTCGGGGGCGTGGGGCGCATAATTGTTGTATATGGTATCGGGTGCAGGAACTAGGCGATCGCCTTTGAGGATTTCTTCCGCGGCGCGCGTGATCGTCATCGTACTGATCGTGTCGAAAACTTCGGCCTTGGCATTTCCCAGGTAGGTCGCTTCATATCCCAGAATCAGCCCTTTCTGATCAGGGTCTTTTAGCGCTTTTCCGGGGCGGAAAATTTGCCAGGTCATACCTTTGTCTTTCGGAAGTCCATGGATATAAGCTTTACTGCCCGTTGTTAAAATAAAACGGCCTTCACTGGAGCCCAACACATACGGTGCGTTAGCCAGACTGTCTTTTTCTATGACTAATGGCTGTCTTAAGAAAGGTTCAATGGCGGTAGCCGGAATACTCGGGATCGCCGCTGTACTCGATTGCTCGTCACGTATTTTTGGGGAGAGCTTTACAATCCTAGTGCCTTCCTCGTCCCCTGCAAGCCTAAGCCGCGTGCCCGAAAGTGTTTTTTCTAAGAGAATGATGTCGCCGGGATAGATTTTGTGCGGATTTTTTACTTGTTCACGATTGAAGCCCCAAACTTCCGGCCATCGCCAAGGGTCTTTCAGAAACTTTGAGGCGATGCCCCACAAAGTATCGCCAGGTACAACGACATAGCGGCTGGGCGAGTCGCTACGCAGAATGCTATCGTTTGCGTTTGCAGTAGCGATATTAAGCAAGTTTAGAAAAAAAATCGTAGCTATAATAAGCTTTTGCATGGATGATCCCGGTGACTGGTTGGAAAGGGTGAAGAATAACCTGCAAATGATACGATCTAAATCGGTAACTGAGTTTACTAAACTATACAATTTTTTATGGCTATTCTTAAAATATTACAATATCCGGACGAAAGGCTGCATAAAAAAGCGCTTCCCGTTGCTCAAATAACCGACAAAACGCGTGTGCTGATTCACGACATGGCGGAGACAATGTACGCTGCACCCGGCATAGGGCTGGCGGCGACACAAGTGGACGTGCATGAGCGTGTCATTGTCATAGACGTTTCCGACACCAAAGATCAGTTATTGGTGCTGATTAACCCTGAAATTGTTGCAAGCAGCGGCTTTTCGGATTATGAGGAAGGCTGTTTGTCGGTTCCGGGGATTTATGGCAAAGTGAATCGCGCTGAGTCAGTGACTGTTAAGGCCTTGAATGCGCAAAACGAATCGTTTGTTCTGGAAGCGCATGGATTGCTGGCTGTCTGTATTCAACATGAGATGGATCACCTGGAAGGAAAAGTGTTTGTTGAATATTGGTCAAAACTGAGACAGACCCGGACGCTGGCGAAGCTGAAGAAAAAACAGCGTAGTACAATGTAGCAAGGATACTCGTATACGCATAGAAAAATAAATCGAAGTTTCTTGTTGAATGTGATTGGTTTTGCCGGTTTTCAGCAACAACGCAACTCCGCCTATCTCATTATCAATTTTTTCCATAAATATGAAAATCATCTTTGCCGGAACTCCGGCATTTGCTGCAACGGCATTGGATGCGTTGATACAAACCGGTCACGATATTGTGATGGTGCTAACACAACCCGACCGGCCCGCGGGACGAGGCATGCAAATGACCGCAAGCGCTGTCAAGCTGCTGGCGCAGCAACGTCAACTTCCAATCTTGCAGCCGCCATCGCTCAAGAGCGGCGGCATATCGTTGCAATTGCAATCGTTGAACGCCGATGTCATGGTAGTGGCTGCCTATGGATTGATTTTGCCGCAAGCGGTGCTTGAGATTCCCCGATTGGGTTGCCTGAATATCCATGCTTCCTTATTGCCGCGCTGGCGAGGTGCTGCGCCGATTCAGCGCGCTATCTTAGCGGGCGATCATGAGACCGGCATTACCATTATGCAAATGGATGCCGGATTGGATACCGGCGCTATGCTGTTAAAGCACGCTATTGCCATTGCACCGGACGATACTACCCAGTCGCTGCACGACAAACTCAGTTTATTGGGCGGGCAAAGTATTGTTGAAGCTTTACGGTTACTGCAGCAATGCCAGTTGACGCCTATTCCTCAAGATGAGAGCCAAGCGAGCTATGCCGCTAAAATTACCAAAGCGGAAGCAGAGATCGATTGGCGGCAGACTGCGCAACAGATCAGCCGGATGGTGCGCGCGTTTAATCCAAGCCCCGGTGCTTATTCTTTTTTTCGTAATCATCTGTTAAAGATTTGGCAAGCGTCGGCCATTCATGGTGGTGAAGGTAAACCGGGTGAGATTGCCGCATTGAGTGCGGATGGGATCGTGGTGGCCTGCGGTTCCGGTGCGCTGCAGATAGAAACGCTGCAAAAATCCGGCGGCAAAAGAATGACTGCCGCAGATTTTCTGGCCGGCAATCAGGGAATTCTTGGCGAGTTCCTGGAAGCCAGCGAGGGTTCGGCATCCGCGCATGATTAAAACACAATTGGCTGCAGCATCCATAGTCGGGAAAGTACTGGCCGGGGCGAGTTTGACCGAAGTTTTGGTGAATCTCTGGCGCGCAGACCCGGCGTTATCCAAGCAACAAAAAGGCGCCATTCAGGATTTTAGTTACGGTGTGTTGCGTTTTTACGGGCAACTGGAAGCCATTCTAAATGCTTTGCTAACAAAACCACTTCATGATAAATGTTTAACCTGCCTTTTATTGGTAAGCTTATATCAGTTGCTTTACAGCAAGACTCAGCCCCATGTCATCGTTGATCAGGCTGTTTCGGCATCACGGCTATTGGCTGGTGGAAAGGGGATGCAAGGGTTGGTGAATGCGGTATTGCGCAATTTCATCCGGCAACGCGAATCCCTGGTGGAGCAAGCGGCAGCTGGAGATACCGGACGTTATTCTCACCCGCAATGGTGGATCAACAAATTACGTCAGCAATATCCGCGCAACTTCCAGACTGTTTTGGAGGCAAGCAATCAACGTCCGCCCATGACCTTGCGAGTGAATCAGCGCAAGATTCCGGTAGCCGATTATTGCCGGCTGCTGGCCGGGAATGCGATACAAGCGCAATGGCTTGGATCCAATACCGTGCAATTGGAGCGGCCGTTAGTAGTGGAGCAATTACCCGGTTTCACCGAAGGTTGGGTCAGCGTGCAAGATGCCGGTGCTCAGCGGGCGGCGCCGCTTCTGGATGTGCGAGATGGAATGCGGGTGCTGGATGCTTGCGCTGCGCCCGGCGGAAAGAGCATGCATTTACTGGAATCCGCCAGTATATCGCTGACGATATTGGATAATGACGCATCGAGGCTTGAACAGGTTCGACAGAATCTTGAACGCTTGCAGTTGACTGCTGAACATTTAGTCTGCGGAGATGCTGAAAAAACCAGTGACTGGTGGGATAGGCGGTGCTACGACCGGATCTTGGCGGATGTGCCGTGTTCCGCATCCGGTGTAGTGCGACGCCATCCCGATATCAAATGGTTGCGGCGCGAGAGTGATTTGGTCAAGTTTGTAAAAACGCAGCGATCAATTTTGAATGCATTGTGGAAAATTTTAAATAAGGATGGTAAGTTGCTTTATGTGACTTGCTCAATTTTTGCTGAAGAAAATATCAACCAGATCGAGGAATTCCTTAAATCACATCCTGATGCGCGCTTGTTGCCGTTAGGTGAGGAAATCCCGGTCGATGGCCAACTGTTACCGAATACTCAACATGATGGTTTTTTTTATGCCTTGCTGCAAAAAAACTGACTCTTGTCAAAAGGGAGGGCTGTCGCAGATCGTACGGCTGCTTGTGCAATTGCTGGTACTGTTGCTGCTTCCGATGGCCATTGCTCAAGCAGAAAGCATTCAAATCAGATCCTTCAGTTTATCGGCGACCGATAGGGGTTATGAAATAAGCCTGGGCTCTGAAATCACGCTGAATGCGACTTTGGAGCAAGCGCTCGAGAAAGGCATCGTGCTTTATTTTGTAACGAAATTCAGTTTGATTGATTCACGCTGGTATTGGTTGAACGAGGAAGTCGCGCGCAGTAAATATCGTGTCGGGCTTCGCTACTATGCGCTTACACGGCAATATCATTTAAATCATCCTTCATTCGCACAAAGCTATAACACTTTGAGAGAGGCTTTACAGGCATTGGGGCAATTGCGGGACTATCCGGTGACTGTCAAAGCCGAGTTGAAACAGGATGCTGATTATATTGCGTCGATACGAATTTGGCTCGACCTGACGCGCATGCCTAAACCATTCCAGATCGAAGCGCTTGGTTCCAGTCAATGGAATTTGCGCTCGGAGAAACTGGAATGGCGCATGAAGCTGCCGGTGCCGGAACAGCCGTTCTACTATAGGGACCGGTAATGAAATACGTGCTGATTGTGGGAGCAGGGCTGGGAGCCGTGATGCTTTTCCTGCTAGCCACAGCCGGCGCCAATACCGAGTTCTTCGAGCGGAAATACCGCTTGCTGCTCGTTATTAATATCGCCTTTGTATTGTTTCTCATGGTGATCGTGGGATTTTTGTTGTGGCGGTTCAGGCGGCGGCTGAAGTCGGGTGTATTCGGTTCCAGGCTGGCGCTTCGCTTAATGCTGATTTTCTCATTGATGGCGATATTGCCCGGAGCTTTGGTTTATGCCGTGTCGGTGCAATTTCTTGAAAAGAGCATTGAATCGTGGTTCGACGTGAAAGTCGACCGGGCGCTGGAAGGCGGCTTGAATCTAGGGCATACCATGCTCGAGAACTTATTGGCCGAGCTGCAAAAGAAAGCGCAGGCAACCGCGCTGATTCTGACGGAATCCTCTAATCCGCCGTTGCTGGTACTGAACGAGCTATTATTGCAATCACAAGTGGAAGAGGCAACGCTGTTCAATCAGGATGGCAAGGTAATCGCTTTTTCCAGCGACAGCAATTCGGCATTGTTTCCGGATGCGCCTAATGCAGCGGCCATGCGTCATATCAGAATTCAAAAGGCTTATAGCGCAATCGAATCGGTTCCCGATAAAGGCCTGTATCTACGGGTGGTCTCTCCGGTTAATGTATTGAGCCTGGAGGAAGATATCCGCATGTTGCAGCTATTGCAGCCGGTCCCGCGGCAATTGGCCAAGGATGCTGAACGCGTGCAGGCAGGTTATCAGGATTATCAAGAGCTTTCTTTGTCCCGGCAAGGATTAACCCGGTTATATAGCGTTACGCTGACATTGGCATTGTTGCTATCGCTATTTTCGGCGTTAGCGTCCGCTTCGCTGTTGAGTGAAAGATTGAGCGCGCCGCTCGGCATGTTGGCGGAAGGCACGCGTGCGATCGCGCAAGGTGACTACAGCCGCCGTCATTTGGTTCAGAGCAGGGACGAATTGGGCGTGCTGACGGAGTCGTTTAACTTGATGACGCAACAGCTTGAAGAAGCGCGCGCGGCGGCTCAGCATAATCAACAGGCGGTCGAAAGCGCGCGGGCGCATTTGGAGAGTATTCTGGCCAATCTTTCATCCGGTGTGCTGGTGTTTGATGGACAGTTGGTTTTGTCTAAAGCGAATCGAAGCGCGGAAAAAATTTTGCAGGTGCCATTAATCAGTCTGGATGGTTCAATCATTGAAGGATGCGTGGGCAAAGAGCCGCGGCTCGATGCGCTGGTTGCGGAAATCCGGGAGGGATTTAATTCCGAAGAACTTGGTGTTTGGCAGCGCCAATTGACGCGCTCAGAGGATGGCCACAATCAGGTTTTGCTTTTGAGAGGCACGCGATTACCCAAACTATCGGGCGGCGGCGGCGTGGTGGTTTTTGATGACATTACCAATCTTTTGCAAGTTCAGCGTGCTGTAGCTTGGGGAGAAGTGGCGCGCAGGCTTGCGCACGAAATAAAAAATCCTTTAACGCCCATTCAACTTTCCGCCGAGCGGGTACAACATAAATTGATCAATAAACTCGGTGAGGAAGATGCGAAGATATTGAGGCGTTCCACCGAAACGATTGTCAATCAGGTGGAAGCGCTTAAAAGGATGGTCAATGAATTTAGCCAGTATGCGCGCGTTCCGGAACTGGAGTTGCGCCAGCTTGATTTCAACCGGTTGGTGCGGGAAGTTTTGTCATTGTACGAAACCGCGAGCATGGCTTCGGAAACAAGCAAACATATACAAATCAGGCAAGAATTGACCGAAGATTTGCCGGCGGTTAAAGGGGATTCAGCGCAGTTGCGGCAAGTGCTGCACAATTTGCTGCAAAACGCGCAAGATGCGCTGCTTGATGAGCCGGAGCCATTAATTACGGTGAAAACTGAAGCGGTCCATGGCGGTGTGCAATTGAGTGTGCGTGATAACGGTTGCGGTTTTTCCGACGAAATCAAAGCCCGGGTGTTTGAGCCCTATGTGACCACAAAGCTTAAGGGAACCGGTCTGGGGTTGCCGATCGTCAAGAAAATCGTTGAGGAACATGAAGGATTGATTCATATTGAAAACGTCAAGCCGCACGGCGCGCAAATTTCGATTATTCTGCCGGCGATCGAAAAAAACCATGCAATCGGAAACAGTAAATTGGCACATAGTTAGAAACGGAAATAACTCGCTAAAAATAGAAACAGTCAATGAAATCATCGCATCCCGGAATCTTTGGTGCTGAAAATGTAAATTTGCGAGTGATCGTGAAATTTGACAGTTGGAGATAAGCTGATTAGATTTCGGATGCGGAGAAACTGTAAATGATAACTAACAATACTATTTTGATTGTTGACGACGAAATTGGCATACGCGAACTGCTATCTGAAATTTTGCGCGATGAAGGATACCGGGTGGCACTGGCGGAAAATGCCGAGCAAGCCCGGGTATGGAGAAGCCAGACTCGTCCGGATCTGGTGCTGTTGGATATATGGATGCCCGACACCGATGGCATTACCTTGTTAAAAGAATGGGCGAGCAACGGTATGCTGACGATGCCGGTGATCATGATGTCGGGACATGGAACCATTGATACCGCGGTTGAGGCTACCCGCATCGGTGCATTTGGTTATTTGGAAAAACCGATTCCGCTGCAGAAATTGCTCAGCACTGTCAGTAAAGCATTACGAGGCGGGCAGAATAAGCATCAGTCGGCGCTTTCTCTCGCCAGTTTAGGTAAAGGGTCTTTGATTGCCGATCTTAGAAGAAGGCTGGAGCAAGTTGCCAATTTGAAGACGCCGGTGTTGCTCATGGGCGAACCTGGCGTGGGAGCCGAGATATGCGCCCGGTTTTTGCATCGACCGAATACGCCATGGGTGGAGCCTGAAACCCTGACATCGCTGGCGGAATCGCCACTGGATTTATTGGAGCTGGCAAGAGGCGGTTTACTCTTTCTGAAAGATGTCGGCGAAATCAGTAAGCTGGCGCAAAAAGGCCTGTTGTTACTGCTGAGTAAACTTGAGAAGTATAACGTGCGGCTCATTTGCGCAACGTCCCAGCCGCTGGCGGAATTGACCGCGCAAGGTACTTATCATCCCAAGTTATACGAAGTTTTGAGCAGCTTAAGCATCGGTATTCCCGCATTGAGAGCGCATCGCGAGGATATTCCGGAATTGGCCGGTCAAATTTTATCGCGTTTCGCGGAATCGGGTGAGGCACCCTCCGCGCTGCAGTTTAGTACTGCAGCGCTCAACTGTCTGCGGAATTATGATTGGCCGGGCAATCTGACGCAGCTGACGGGCGTAGTGCATTCGTTAGCGCTGACGTGTTCTGGTGATGAGATCTCGGCGGAAGCGGTACAACAAGCGATGGTTTTTCCAGAATCTTCTTCCACATCGGTTGCGCCCGAAATTCCCTTGGATTTATCACTGCGAGAAGCCCGTGATTTGTTTGAGAAAACTTATTTTGAAAGATTGATTGACCAAGAAAATGGCAATATGACGCGCGTTGCCGAACGTGCCGGGCTGGAAAGAACCCATCTTTACCGGAAAATTAAATTGCTGGGTATCAAATTGCGCGGTAATTGATTCCATCAAGGAATGAGCTTGTTACGCAAATTACTTTTAAGTGTAATTTGCTTTCCCATGGTTGTGATCTCCCGCTTCTTAAGCGATAATACGCGCTTTTATATCGTTTTTTGAAAATATTAGGGAGTTAGCATCGATGGGGACATTTAAGGATTTTGACGCGCCGGTATTTAGAAACTTAACCAGTGCGATTCGCGCATTGGCGATGGATGCCGTGCAAAAAGCCAATTCCGGTCACCCCGGTATGCCGATGGGTATGGCTGAAATTGCTGAGGTGCTGTGGATTCATCACCTGCGTCATAATCCTGGCAATCCGCAGTGGGCTGATCGCGATCGTTTTATTCTGTCGAACGGGCATGGTTCCATGCTGATTTATGCGTTACTGCATTTGACCGGCTACGATCTGCCGATGGAAGAAATAAAGAAGTTCCGGCAATTTCATTCTAAAACGCCCGGACACCCGGAATATGGTTATACCCCCGGGGTAGAGACAACCACCGGTCCTCTCGGTCAAGGAATTACCAATGCAGTGGGCATGGCGCTGGCGGAAAAAGTGCTGGCTGCCGAATTTAACCGGCCTGGATACAATATTGTTGATCACTATACTTATGTGTTCCTGGGTGACGGTTGCATGATGGAAGGGGTTTCTCACGAAGCCTGTTCGCTTGCGGGAACATTGGGTCTAGGCAAGTTGATCTGTTTTTACGACGATAATGGCATTTCCATTGACGGCCATGTAGAAGGCTGGTTTACCGATGATACGCCGAAGCGCTTCGAGTCTTACGGATGGCATGTGGTGCCCGATGTTAATGGTCATGATCCGGTAGCGATCGAAGCAGCGATTGAAGCCGCTAAGAAAGTCAACGACAAACCGACGATGATTTGCTGCAAGACAGTCATCGGCATGGGATCGCCGAACATGGCCAATACCCACTCCGTTCACGGCGCGGCTCTGGGCGATGCGGAAATCGCTGCGGCGCGTCCGCATATCGGCTGGCATCATCCGCCTTTTGAAATTCCCCAAGAAGTCTACAGTGCGTGGGATGCCAGAGCGAAAGGGCAAAAGCTGGAAACCGAATGGAATGAGAAATTTGCAGAGTATGCCGGGAAATATCCGGCAGAAGCAGCGGAGTTCAATCGCCGCATGGCTGGCGAGCTGCCGGCTAACTGGCAGAGTCATGTCGAAAGTGTCGTTAACCAGATCGATGCCAAAGCAGAAACCATTGCCAGCCGGAAAGCTTCACAAAATGCGATTGAAGCGCTTGCGCCGGTATTGCCTGAATTGATCGGCGGTTCCGCCGATCTTGCGGGTTCGAATCTAACATTGTGGTCGGGTTCCAAAGGAATTGGTAAAAATAACGGCGGCAATTATGTGTACTACGGTGTGCGCGAATTCGGCATGAGTGCGATGATGAACGGATTGTCACTGCATGGTGGCTTGATTCCTTACGGCGCGACCTTTCTGATGTTCTCGGAATATGCCCGCAACGCATTGCGTATGTCGGCGTTGATGAAGATTCGCAATATTTTTGTCTTCACGCACGACTCTATCGGTTTGGGTGAAGACGGCCCAACGCACCAACCGGTCGAACAAACGGCGACGTTGCGTTACATTCCCAATATGGATGTATGGCGTCCTTGCGATACCGTGGAATCCACGGTTTCGTGGGCGCGCGCGATTGAGCGTAAAAACGGCCCTTCAATCTTGATATTCAGCCGCCAGAACTTACCGTTCCAAAAACGCGATGCGGCAACCGTCAAGCTGATCGATAAGGGCGGTTATGTATTGTCGGAAGCAAGTAACGGCAAGCCGCAAGCGGTATTGATCGCAACCGGCTCCGAAGTCGGTTTGGCGATGAATGCGCAGAAGGCATTGGCTGATGAAGGCATTTTTGTGCGCGTGGTATCAATGCCGTGTACTAATGTATTCGATCGCCAGGAATCATCGTATAAAGAGAGTGTTTTGCCAAAAGGCGTCAAGCGTGTTGCCATCGAAGCGGGGGTAACCGATTTTTGGCGTAAATACGTCGGCTTGGACGGCGCAGTAGTGGGTATCGATACATTTGGTGAATCGGCGCCGGCGGATGTGCTGTTTAAACATTTCGGTTTCACTGTCGAGAATGTCGTCAAAACAGTTAAGAGCATTCTCTAAATCAAATAACATTTTAAGCACAATGGCTTGATCTAAGCTATGGTGCGCAGGTTTTTTATTTAAGGAGCATAGAATGACAATAAAAGTGGGTATCAATGGGTTTGGTCGTATCGGGCGTATGGTTTTCCGCTCGGCTGTACAGAATTTTCCGGATATTGAAATCGTTGCGATCAACGATTTGCTGGAACCGGATTATCTGGCGTATATGCTAAAGCATGATTCGGTGCACGGCCGTTTTCACGGCGATGTTTCAATCGACGGCAATACCTTGGTGGTCAATGGCAAGAGAATTCGCCTGACAGCGGTAAAGGATCCGGCTGAATTGAAGTGGAATGAAGTGGGTGCTGAGGTTGTGATCGAATCGACCGGCTTGTTCCTGACCAAGGAAACTTGTGAAAAACATCTGGCTGCCGGAGCCAGGAAGGTCATTATGTCGGCGCCTTCAAAAGACGATACGCCAATGTTTGTCTATGGCGTGAACGACAAATCGTACAAAGGCGAAGCGATTATTTCGAATGCTTCCTGCACTACCAATTGCTTGGCGCCGATTGCCAAAGTTTTGAACGATAAATGGGGCATCAAACGGGGCTTGATGACCACCGTGCATGCAGCGACTGCTACACAGAAAACAGTGGACGGTCCATCCAATAAAGACTGGCGTGGTGGCCGCGGTATTCTGGAAAATATCATTCCGTCATCCACCGGAGCGGCTAAAGCAGTGGGTGTGGTAATCCCTGAATTGAACAAAAAACTGACCGGTATGGCTTTCCGTGTACCGACATCGGACGTTTCAGTTGTTGATTTGACGTGCGAACTGGAAAAAGAAGCGACCTACGACGAAATCTGCAAAGCGATGAAAGACGCTTCCGAAGGCGCCATGAAAGGCGTGCTGGGTTATACCGATCAAAAAGTGGTTTCAACCGATTTTCGCGGTGAGAGCTGCACGTCGATCTTTGACGCCGAGGCAGGGATGGCATTGGATAAAAGCTTTGTCAAAGTTGTCGCCTGGTATGACAACGAATGGGGCTATTCCACCAAAGTGCTGGAAATGGTTCGTACCGTTGCTAAGTAATTTCGTACCGATAGTGGTGTTATCGTGGTTTGTATCCTGATTGCGGACCGCTTTGAATTTTAATTCATTAAAACATAAAGGATAGCGTTTGCTATCCTTTATACTTTCATAAAGACAATTCTGGAGTTTACCGTGTCTGTTATTAAACTAGTTGACCTTGACTTGAAAGGTAAACGCGTATTTATACGCGCCGATCTGAATGTGCCTGTCAAAGATGGCAAAGTAACCTCGGATGCCCGTATCACCGCCTCCATGGCAACGATTAACCATTGTCTCGGGCAAGGCGCCAAAGTGATGGTGACCTCTCACTTGGGGCGGCCCGAAGAAGGCGTGTGGACTGAGGAAAATTCTCTGAAACCGGTTGCCGATAATATTGCTGATCGCCTCGGAAAACCCGTTCGTTTGATTAAGGATTGGGTGGACGGCGGTTTCGATGTGGCTGCCGGGGAATTGGTAGTTCTGGAAAACTGCCGTTTCAACAAGGGCGAGAAGAAAAACGTTGAAGAAACCGCGCAGAAATACGCAAGATTATGCGATGTTTTTGTGATGGATGCATTCGGCACTGCACACCGCGCGGAAGCTTCGACACATGGTATCGCGAAATATGCCCCGGCTGCTTGCGCAGGCATATTGCTGACCGAAGAGTTGGATGCGCTGACTAAAGCGTTGTTGAGTCCAGCACGGCCAATGGTGGCGATTGTCGGCGGCTCAAAAGTTTCCACCAAACTGACGGTGCTTGAATCGTTATCTGAAAAAGTCGATCAACTGGTGGTTGGCGGCGGTATCGCCAATACCTTCCTGAAGGCGACCGGCAAAAATGTCGGTAAATCGTTG
This sequence comes from Nitrosomonas sp., assembly GCA_019745325.1. Classification (GTDB taxonomy): domain Bacteria; phylum Pseudomonadota; class Gammaproteobacteria; order Burkholderiales; family Nitrosomonadaceae; genus Nitrosomonas. Next base: position 85,501 of record JAIETK010000016.1, read on the forward strand.
TGCGAAGATGATCTGGTGCCGACCGCTAAAGCGTTGATGGAGAAAATGGCGAAACGCAATGCCTCGATCCCGGTTGCGGTAGATGTTGTCGTCGGCAAAAAATTCGATGCGAACGAACCGGCAGTATTGAAAGACGCGGGTAATGTGGCGGATGACGACATGATTTTCGATATCGGCCCGAAAAGCGCGCAAGAATTGGTGGATATCATCATGAAAGCAGGAACGGTGGTATGGAATGGTCCTGTGGGTGTGTTTGAATTCGATCAATTTGGCGCCGGCACCGAAAAAATAGCCCGGGCTATTGCTGAAACGAAGGCTTTTACGCTGGCTGGCGGCGGCGATACCATCGCGGCAATTCAGAAGTATGATATCTACGACAAAGTTTCTTATATTTCAACCGCAGGCGGCGCTTTTCTGGAATTTCTGGAAGGCAAGAAATTGCCCGCAGTCGAGATATTGGAAATGCGTGCTAAATAATCGTCAGGAAGAACATGATCCGAAGAACGAAAATCGTTGCGACGCTGGGGCCTGCTTGCAGCAATCCTAAAATACTGGAGCGCATGATCCGAGCCGGTGTCGATGTTGTTCGGATCAACTTCTCCCATGGTACCCGGGAACAGCATATAGAATTTGCCGAAATGACACGCTCGATAGCGCGAGCTGCTGGCGTTACAGTGGGTGTATTAGCCGATTTGCAAGGGCCGAAAATCCGGGTCGGCAAATTTGAACACGGCAAGATCAGGCTGGAAGTGGGCGATCAGTTCATTTTGGATGCCACTTGCGAACTCGGAAATCAAGAAAGAGTCGGTCTCGATTATAAGGAACTGCCGAACGATCTGGAGACCGGCGCCACGCTGATGCTGGATGATGGCCGTATCGTGCTGGGCGTTTCGCACGTGAAAGGTCATCAAGTATTTTGCGTGGTCGAGCAAGGCGGAATCTTGTCCAATAATAAAGGTATTAATCGCAAAGGCGGCGGATTGGGCGCGCCTGCGTTGACCAGTAAAGACTTGGAAGATATCAAGACCGCTGCCGAATTCGGCGCGGATTATCTGGCTGTGTCGTTCGTACGCTCAGGCGACGATATCCGGCAAGCGCGCTCGTTACTGCTGGAAGCGGGCGGAAAAGGCATGGTTATGGCCAAGATTGAACGTTCCGAAGCGATCTTGGCGCTCGATGATATCCTTGATGCCTCCGATGCGATCATGGTCGCACGCGGGGACTTGGCGGTGGAAGTGGGAGATGCGGCGGTTCCCGCGCTGCAAAAGCGCATGATCCGTTCGGCGCGGGCAAATAATAAAACCGTCATTACGGCAACGCAAATGATGGAATCCATGATCACCAATCCGATCCCTACCCGTGCGGAAGTGTCTGACGTGGCCAACGCGGTGCTGGATGGCACCGATGCGGTAATGCTGTCGGCGGAATCCGCTGCTGGGGAATATCCGGTTGAAGCGGTTGAAGCGATGGCCAGAGTGTGCCTGGAAGCGGAAAAGGAATACCTGGTGAACGTCGACCGGCGTATGCAAAACATCAATCCGGCCTCGATTGAAGAAGCGATCGCCAGAGCGACCATGTATACCGCTGGCGGCTTACATGTGCGCGCCATCGCGGCGTTAACGCAGAGTGGTGTGACGGCATTGCTGATGTCGCGCAGAAGTTCCAAAGTACCGATTTTTGCGCTCAGTCCGAATGAAGAAACCCGTCGGCGTGTTACCCTTTTCCGTGGTGTTTATCCGGTGGAATTCGGCGCGGGATTGAATGATTCCGAAGAAATTCTGAATTTAGCCGAACAGGAGTTGCTCAGCCGCGGCGTGGTGCGTAACGGCGATGTCATGGTGATGACCATCGGCGAACCGGTGGGTAAAACCGGCGGCACCAATACGATGAAAATTATCAAAGTCGGTGAATGGAAAACAAGGCAAGGTATTGATTCATTGTAAATTATGAGATTGTCTGAAACCTGCGCAGATGCGCGAGGGATCAAGAATCATGCAGCAATCATCAAGAATAATCGCTTATACTTATGCAACATAGAATTTTATTAAGATATTTTATAAGGAGATCTAAATGGCACTCGTATCACTCAGACAACTACTAGACCACGCAGCGGAAAACGGCTACGGCTTACCGGCCTTCAACGTCAACAATCTGGAACAGATTCAAGCGATCATGCAAGCTGCGGATGAATGCAACAGCCCGGTTATCATGCAAGGTTCCGCCGGTGCCAGAAAATATGCCGGTGAAGCGTTTCTACGCCACTTGATCGCAGCGGCGGTCGAAGCGTATCCGCATATACCGATCGTGATGCACCAGGATCACGGCGCATCGCCTTCCGTATGCGTGAATGCAATCCGCAGCGGTTTCTCGAGTGTCATGATGGACGGTTCCCTGCAAGCCGACGCTAAAACCCCCTCGACCTACGAATATAACGTGAATGTCACGGCGGATGTTGTGAACATCGCGCATTCGGTTGGCGTGTCTGTCGAAGGTGAACTGGGTTGCCTGGGTTCTTTGGAATCGGGCATGGGTGAAGCCGAAGACGGCCACGGCGCGGAAGGTGTATTATCGCATGACCAATTGCTGACCGATCCGGAAGAAGCCGCCGATTTCGTGCGTAAAACCGGCGTCGATGCTTTGGCGATTGCAATCGGCACCTCGCACGGCGCGTACAAATTTACCCGCAAACCTACGGGCGATATTCTGGCGATCCAACGCATCAAGGAAATCCATGCGCGCATTCCCAATACCCACCTGGTGATGCACGGTTCCAGCTCGGTACCGCAAGAATGGCTGGAAATCATCCGTAAATTCGGCGGCGACATCAAGGAAACCTATGGCGTACCGGTTGAGGAAATCCAGGAAGGCATCAAATACGGCGTGCGCAAAGTCAACATCGACACCGACATTCGCCTGGCGATGACCGGCGCGATCCGCCGTAGCCTGGAAACCGACAAAAGCAACTTCGACCCGCGCAAATTCCTGAAAGAAGCGACCGCTGCCGCCAAAGAAATTTGCAAAGCCCGCTTCGAAGCTTTCGGCTGCGCCGGCCAAGCCAGCAAAATCAAAGCCATTTCACTGGAAGACATGGCGAACCGCTATGCTAAAGGCGAATTGAACGCGGTTATTAAATAAATCACACGTTATTTCTCCTATGATTGGTGGTACAGTCTTGTATTGCTAATCATGGGACTCAGATTCAAAAAATCTGGAGTGTTTCAGGAGTTTTGAGTTCTCTTCGCATTGCTTCATTCAATCAAGTGGTAGTTTAATACGAAGCAAATGAGAATAAATTCCAGTGCTTATGAAGAGCTAGTAGCTGAAATTGCAGAAAGAATTATGGGCAAAGTAAGCAATAATCTGAGTTGGGGGAGTAACTGCCTCGTTGCGGGGGCATCTGGTCACTCGCATTAGATAGACGTTGAAATTAAAACCCGGGACAGAATTTATATTATTGAGTGCAAATGTTGGAACAGAAAAGTACCGGTTGATCAGATGTTGGTATTCCTAGGACGAGTGATTGATATTCGAGGTCATGCCGATAAAGAGGTAATGCCAGTTTTTGTAACAACTAAGGGTTATGATCCGGGTGCGCAGCTTATAGCCAACAAGTATGGGATTACTACGCATATTGTTAAGGATTCGAATGAATTTGCTTTAGCAATAGCCGGTAATATAGCTGTCGGTAGATGTGGAGTCAGCGCAGAGGCGCAAATAGGGCAAGTAACAGTAATTACAAACGCGGTTAAACTGGATGCATGAAGTTCGAATGGGATTCAGTCAAAGCGGTAGAGAACATTCGAAAACACCGGGTATCGTTTGAGGAAGCTGCAACTGTATTCGGAGATCCATTGGCGTTGACTTTTGATGACCCGGATAATTCAGCTCAAGAGCGCAGGCTTCTGACATTTGGTATTTCCGAGTCGGGGCGGTTACTGATTGTTAGTCACACATACAGACGTCGGCATGTTCGAATAATCAGTGCGCGTTGCATAGATCGCGGTGAACGAAGAATATATGAAGAAGGGTGAATAAGTATGAGAAAGCATTATTCCAGAGAAGATCTTGGCAAGGGAATCAGAGGAAAGTATTTGAAGGATTATCAGTCTGGAATAAATTTGGTTCTTTTGCGTCCTGAAGTTGCTGCGGCATTCCCGACTACGGAAGCTGTCAATGATGCATTGATGGGATTGCTCAAGGTAGCTGAATCAGCCGGTATTACTAGCCGCTCACGGACACGTGCGAAAGGACGAACTGATTAGTCGATTGTCAGAATTCCGAAGTTCGTGAAGTACCGAATTCAAGAAATTCTAATTACCTGAACAATTAAAGCTATTCCTTCGGCGGCACATACCCCGCCGCCTGTTCCGCGCCTTCTCCAAAAAAATGCGCTTCCATTTGTTCCGCCAGATATTTGCGGGCTTTAGGGTCTGATAAGTTCAAGCGGTTTTCGTTGACCAGCATGGTTTGATGTTTGATCCACTGATTCCAGGCTTCTTTCGACACGTTTTCAAAAATCCGTTTGCCGAGTTCGCCGGGGTAGGTTTGAAAGTCCAGCCCTTCGGCTTCGCGGCCCAATTTGATGCATTTCACCATTCTTGTCATTGCGGGTGCGTCCTTGGAAAAAGCGAGCATTATGAAACGTTCGTTTCATTGCGTAAACCGTTTGTGTGAATTTTTTGCTAATCGGCGAGGTGTTTGATCAGCACTTTCGAGCGGCGCTGGTAGTTATATAAATTCTGCTTGGTTTTGGGTAATTCAGCCGGAGTGGCTTGACTGAAGCCGTGTTCGATGAACCAGTGGGTGGCGTGTGTCGTCAGCACAAACAATTTGTGGATGCCTTGCGCGACGGTTTTATTTTCGATGTATTTGAGCAGGCGTTCGCCGTGTCCCTGATCGCGGTAATCCGGGTGGATCGCCAGGCAAGCGAGTTCACAAGCGTGTTCTTCGGGGAACGGATACAGTGCCGCGCAGCCTAGGATGATGCCGTCGTGTTCGAAAACGGTGAAACGGTCGATTTCAATTTCCAGCAATTCGCGGCCGCGCCTGACCAGAATGCCTTCGGTTTCGAGCGGTTCGATCAGTTGCAGAATGCCGCCGACGTCTTCGATTCCGGCTTTTCTAAGGGTTTGCAACGATTCCTGCGTGATCATGGTGCCGATGCCGTGATGCGTGAACAGTTCTTGCAAAATGGCGCCATCGCAATGGCGGCTAATCAGATGCGCGCGGGTGACGCCCAGGTCGCAAGCTTTGGTTGCCGATTGTAACGCCGGCAGGATGGCATCCGATACCAAAGGCGCATGCGTGGGAATTTTATGCTCCAGCAATAGCTTGCTTTCGGCAATTGTCAGTTCGCGCGGCAACCTTCCCGCTTTATTTTCATCGGATGCGGTGCAGTCGACGGTATCCAGCAGGAAAATCAGTTTTTCGGCACGAAGCGCGATGGCGGTTTCAGTCGCGACATTTTCCATCGTTAAGTTAAAGATTTCGCCCGTCGGGGAGTAGCCGAGCGGTGAAATCAGCACTACGTCGCCTTGTTCCAGACGGGAATGAATGGCTTGCGCGTTGATTTTACGCACTTTGCCGGTATGCATCAGGTCGACACCTTGAATGATGCCGCACGGACAGGCCGTGACAAAGTTGCCGCTGGTGACGCGAATGGCGGCATTGGCCATCGGCGAATTCGGCAATCCCATCGATAGCAGCGCGGCAATTTCGTGCTGCACGCGCCCGACCGATTCCTTGACGCATTGTAACGAAGCGGGATCGGTGACGCGCATGCCCATGACCGTTTGGGTTTCCAGTTGCGATTCATCCAGGCGCAATTGAATCTGCGGCCGTGCGCCGTGCACGAGCACAAGCCGCACGCCGAGGCTGGCGAGCAGGTTAATGTCATGGATGAAATCGACGAATTTCGCACCGGTGATCATTTCGCCGCTGAATCCGATGACAAAGACCTTGCCGCGGAAGGTATGGATATAGGGTGCGACTGAGCGGAACCAGGCAACAAATTCCGCAGTTGTATCCGGTTTATTATTGACGGGCGTCATTAGTAATCTCCCCAAAGCGTTTGCATGGCGGCGATTGCCGCGAGCGCGGCGCTTTCCGTGCGCAAAATGCGGTTGCCCAGATGCAAGGGCGTGAAGCCGGAATGCAAAATCGCATGTTCCTCTTCTTCGGTAAATCCGCCTTCCGGTCCGACGACAAGAGCCGCCTTAGTGTCGATTGCCGGTTCGGACAAGTCTTTGAAGCTTTTCGCCGCGGTGGCGGATAACAGGATAAGGACGTCTTGCCCGGTACGATGCATTTTTTTCCGGCTCAGCCATTCCGGTAGAGTGATCAGTGGATATATTTGCGGCACTTGATTTCTGCCACATTGTTCGCACGCTGAAATGACGATCTTTTGCCAGTGCTGCAGCCGCTTTCCGGAACGCTCATCCGACAGATGTACAATACTGCGGGCGGTGGATACCGGCTGGATCGAAGATACGCCGAGTTCTACCGATTTTTGTATGATCCAATCCATTTTTTCATTGACGCAGATGGCTTGGGCCAGTTCGATATGCAGGGGCGATTCACGTTTGGTGTCTTGATAGCTGTCGACCAATACCGTGATGCTATCTTTGCGGATGGAATCGATCCGCGCGCAAAACTCGCCGCCGCGGCCATTGAATAACGTGACCGGATCACCCTTTCTAAGACGTAATACCCGCGCGGCGTGATGCTTGTTTTCAGCCGATAGGGCAATCACCTGTCCGACGGTGATTTCTTCAGGGTGGTAGAAACGAGCGTGCATGATTAATGTCATTGCCTGGGGGCGGCGATTTCAACAAATAGAGTCATGATAATATAGCATGTTATGCACCCGGCATTGACTTGGTAACATCAATGATTCCGTCATGCATCAAGCCGGAAACAATTTTTGAAATAATTTTTAATCGATGGAGTAAGTATATGGCAAGTTTAGAAACACCAGTCTGTGATTTCGGTTGGAAAGCAGTCGATTTTGATTTGCCAGGTGTTGATGGCAAACGCTATGACCTGGCTTCGGCTAAAGGAGAAAACGGGCTCCTGGTTATGTTCATTTGCAATCACTGTCCGTATGTCAAAGCGGTGCAGGATCGCATTATCCGCGATGTCATTGAATTGAAACAGCACGGCATCAATGCCATTGCCATCATGTCCAACGATCCGGCGGATTATCCGGAAGATTCGTTTGAGAACATGGCGTTCATTGCGAAGCAGTTGAATTATCCGTTTCCGTATGTGTGGGATGAAACACAGGAAATCGCGAAGCAATACGGCGCGGTCTGCACGCCGGATTTTTTTGGATTCAATGGCAGTCTGGAATTGCAATATCGCGGGCGTCTCGATGCATCGCGTAAAGAGGCTGCCCCAGTCGATGTGCGCCGGGATCTGTTCGAAGCGATGCTGCAAGTTGCGAAGACCGGCCGCGGCCCGGCCGAACAAATTCCCAGTATCGGTTGCTCAATTAAGTGGCGCTCGGAGTAACTGTGCTAGAAAAAGTCATTGCGGCAGTCAGAGACGTTGCTCAGGAAGTGATTATGCCGCGCTATTTGCGCGTAGGCCGTCAAATCAAATCGGATGGCAGTTTTTATACCGAAGCGGACGTAGCAGCACAAAATGCGCTGTTGGATCAACTGCAGAAAATCCGTCCAGCGGCGGCCATGGGTGAAGAAATGACCGAAGCGGAACAACAGGCCGAGTGGGTCAAAGGAGAATCGGGTTTGTGGAGTGTCGATCCGATCGATGGAACCTCCAATTTTTATAACGGCTTGCCTTACTTTGCCACTTCCGTGGCATACATGGAGCAAGGGCAGAGCGTACTCGGCGTGATCTATAATCCCGTAACGGATGAAATGTTTTATGCGATCAAAGGGAATGGCGCATTTTTAAATGGTATCGCATTACCTCTGAAGAAACATGCGCCGCCAATGTCGAGTGCGATGGCGAATGTGGATTTGAAGCGGCTGGACCGGAGTTTTGCTGCCAAAGTGGCTGCTTATCCACCGTTTGCGTCGCAGCGGAATTTTGGTGCTTGTGCATTAGAGTTGTGCTATACCGCTGCCGGTTATTTTGATTTGTACCTGCATGGCGGACAGAAACCGTGGGATTACGCGGCGGGTTCTCTGATTCTGGCGGAAGCGGGCGGCAACTTGTGCGGCTTTGAGCACGATGATTATTGGACCAGCCCGGCATGGCATCGCTCGGTGATTGCTGCATTGGATCCTGTATTATTTGCACAGTGGCGGGATTGGGTTCGGGAAAATCGCGAAAAATAGGTCGTTGAATTGAAAATTATTATTCTAGGCGCCGGTCAAGTCGGTACATCCGTGGCTGAGAATCTGGTCAGCGAAGCCAACGATATCACCATGGTGGATGTCGATTCCAAGCGCTTGACGCTCTTGCAAGATCGCCTGGATCTGCGGACGGTCACCGGCAATGCTTCGCATCCTTCGGTGCTGGTTAGCGCGGGCGCGCATGACGCGGATATGATATTGGCAGTCACCGAACACGATGAAACCAATTTGGTGGCTTGTAAACTCGCCGCTACGCTATTTAATACCCCTACGAAGATTGCCCGCATCCGCTCGACCGAATATCTGGAACATCCGGAAATTTTTTCGACCGAGAATTTTTGTGTAGATTTTGCGATTTGCCCCGAACAAATCCTTACGGAATATATTGAAAAGCTGATCGAGTTTCCGGAAGCGCTGCAGGTGCTCGATTTCGCATCGGGGGAAGTGAGTCTGGTGGCGGTTCGGGCGCTGCAGGGAGGATTGCTGGTCGGTCAGCAGTTACAGGAATTACGCAAGCATGTTCCGAATGTTGATACGCGGGTTGCGGCAATTTTCCGCAAAGATCGCCCAATTATCCCTGAGGGGAATACCGTCATCGAAGCGGAAGACGAAGTATTTTTTATTGCGGCGACAGAAGATATTCGCGCGGTCATGCGGGAATTGCGCAAGATGGATAAACCGGTCAGACATGTGATGATTGCCGGAGGAGGTAAAATCGGCAGACGGCTTGGCGGTACGCTAGAGAAAGATTATCAGGTCAGAATTATCGAACGCAATTATCAAGCCTGCGAGCGATTGGCCGGCGAACTTAGCAATGCGCTGGTGCTGCATGGGGATTCTACCGATGAAACCTTGCTGGAAGATGAGAACATCGCTGAGATGGATATGTTTTGCGCACTGACGAATGATGATGAAAATAACATTATGTCAGCGCTGCTGGCGAAACGCATGGGGGCGCATAAGGTTATTGCACTGATCAATCGCGGCGCTTATGTCGATCTGGTGCAAAGCAGCGGGATTGATATTGCGATTTCACCGGCGCAGGTAACGATCGGTTCGTTACTGGCCTACGTCCGGCATGGTGATGTGGCCGCCGTGCATAGTCTGCGGCGCGGTGCGGCGGAAGCTTTGGAGTTGGTGGCGCATGGCGATGCGAAATCGTCCAATGTGGTTGGGCGCAGGATCGATGAGATCAAATTGCCCAAAGGCGCAACCATTGGCGCTATCGTTCGCGGTTTAGCCAAATCGGATGGATTGTTCGGCGAGAATCTGAGCAGTGAATCAGACCGGACGGCAAATGCCTCAAACGGTGCGATCAAGGTTGTTATTGCGCACCACGATACAGTTATTGAGTCGGGAGATCATGTGATTTTGTTTGTGGTCAACCGCAAGATGATCCGGGAAGTGGAGAAGCTATTTCAGGTTAATGTCGGCTTTCTGTAGAGAAATAGTTCATGTATCGATTGCTTGTGGCTGTTAACGTACTTGGCAAAATGGTGCTGGTATTCGGATTGACGATGCTGGTTCCGCTTTGCCTGGCGCTATGGGGGGATGACGGCGCAGGATTTGTTTTCAAACAATCGATTTTAATTACGCTCGGATGCGGTTTGATGATGTGGTTGTTTACGCGCCCATTTAAACGTGAATTGCAAACCCGGGACGGTTTTTTGCTGGTAGTGCTGGTGTGGTCAGTGCTGCCGGCTTTTGCCATGTTGCCGCTACTTTTGTACTTGCCTCAACTCAGTATCAGTATGGCATATTTCGAGGCGGTTTCAGGCTTGACCGCAAGCGGCGGTACTGTTTTGTCCGGATTGGACACGTTGCCGCCATCGATCAATTTATGGCGCGGCGAGATTGTCTGGCTTGGCGGCATGGGGTTAATCGTATTGGCAGTCGCAATTTTGCCATTACTGGGGGTTGGTGGCCGGCAGTTGTTAAATGCCGAGATTCCGGGTCCGATGAAAGAGAATAAGCTGACTCCGCGTATTGCCGAGACGGCTAAGGGCTTGTGGTCCATATATGCCTGTTTGACTTTGATTTGCATCGTTGCTTATAAATGGGCCGGCATGGAATGGTTTGATGCCGTGATGCATGCCTTCACAACGCTGGGATTGGGAGGATTCTCATCGCATGATGCCAGCTATGGCTACTGGGATTCTCCATTGATTGAAGCGGTTGCGATCTTTTTCATGTTGATTGCCGGAATCAATTTTGCAACGCATTTCCTGGCTTGGCGGGCAAAGAGTTTAATTTCTTATCGCCATGATTCCGAAGTCGGCTGGTACATCCTGATTATCTTGATCAGTTGCTTTGGACTGGCTTTTTATCTGTGGTTCGCCGGGGTTTATCCGGAACCTCTGACGGCATTACGTTATGCGGCTTTCAATATTGTTTCGGTGGCGACAACGACCGGTTATAGCAATACTGATTATAGCCTCTGGCCAATATTTGTTCCGTTATGGATGTTGTTTTTGTCGAGTTTCTGTACTTCATCCGGATCAACCGGGGGCGGCATCAAAATGATACGGGCGCGAATCTTGTACCAGCAAGTGTATCGTGAAATTATTACGATTATGCATCCAAACGCTGTCATTCCGGCAAAATTGGGGCGGAGCTTGCTGGCAAATCGAGTGATTCTTGCGGTATTGGTATTTTTGTTTGTGTATGCCACCAGCATCGTTGTAATGACACTATTACTGACGTTAAGCGGGTTGGATGTAATTACTGCGTTTTCCGCTGCGGTTGCTTGTCTCAATAATCTGGGTCCTGGCCTCGGGGGCATTGGACCAGCGACGACTTATGCCTCATTAACCGATTTTCAAATCTGGATATGCAGTTTTGCCATGCTGTTAGGTAGATTGGAATTTTTTACGGTGCTGGCAATTTTTATCCCGGCATTTTGGAGAAAATAAAGTTTATGCAGGCGCTTGAGTAACGTGTCTGCTGCCTTGCAGATCGGGATGCTCATGCGAAAGAAGGGTTATTTCAAAGATCAATCTGAGGGGGGCGCAGAAAGAGTTATTTATTCTTGAAAAATTTACTATTAGTAATAAGGAGCTTGAGTGGACAATACCGATGTCTTAGAAGGCATTAAGGTTATGGTAATTGACGATAGTAATACAGTTCGGAAAAGCGCCGAACTTTTTTTGCGTCCTTTGGGATGTGATGTCATTTTGGTTGAAGATGGTTTTGTAGCGATGTCGAAAATTGTAGATAACCAACCCGATATTATTTTTGTAGATATAACAATGCCGAGACTGGATGGGTATCAAGCCTGCATGTTAATTAAGAAGAATCCAAATTATCAATCAATTCCGGTTATTATGCTCTCCAGTAAAGATGGCTTATTTGATAAGGCTCGGGGAAGGCTGGCTGGTTCCGATGGATATCTGACTAAACCATTTACTGCGGAGGGTTTATTAAGCATAATACGTACCCATACTTTACGGCAAAATTAATCGCGCAGCCTCGGATTCATACAAACTATCAGAATCAACTTCGGGAATGTGTAATTAATTTTTGTTTTCAAAGTATAAACAGGCATTGGATTAAAGAAATCCTTGATGATGAGGGGGTAATTTTATGACAAATGACTTGACTTTGGACCCCAAGGTCGACTAGCCTGAGAGGCGTAGCTAAATTAGAGGGGAAGTAGAGTTTAATTTAGCTGCCGAAATTTTAAGCAGTACTAATTAATTAGTATTAGAAGCAGTAGAAGAAAAGAGAAGTAGTTTTGATTAACAGATAGGAGGTAGAAAGATGGCAACAACGTATGGCACAACGAGTAGCGCGTCGAGCGCGAGCTATGACATGTCGCTGTGGTACGACTCGAAGTACTACAAACTGGGCATGGGCACCATGCTGCTGGTAGCGATATTCTGGATCTGGTACCAAAGGACATTTGCGTATTCACACGGAATGGACTCGATGGAACCGGA
>JAIETK010000006.1 GCA_019745325.1 Nitrosomonas sp.
TAGCGCCCAGATCGCTTTTACCTATCAAGGCGTGCGCTGCCGGGAAACTATTCCCATTCCGCCGACCAAGACCGCACTGAAAGAATTAGGTCTTAAGCTGCAAGCCATCAAGCATGAAATCAGAATCGGCACCTTCGATTATTTCCGGCATTTTCCGTACAGCAGAAAAGCCAAGGAATTCAGGAAGACCCGCCCCGATCTCTACACGATCAAGGAAGCGCTTATTAACTGGCTGCGCCGCAACCAAGCCAAGCTGCAAATTAGTACGCTGCAAGACTATAACAGCGCCATCTATCATCATTTGATTCCAACCTTTGGCGATCTCACCATTGCCGAACTGACCGCCAGCAAAGTCAAAGAATGGTTATCGGAGCTTCCTTGCTCCAACAAACGCAAAGGCAATATCCTGATCCCGCTGCGCCAAACGTTCGAAGAACTATACCATGATGAAATCATCGACAAAAACCCGCTGCAAAGAGTTAGAAACCTTCCCAACAAAACCCGGGAACCAGAGCCGTTCACACAGGACGAAATCGCCAAAATCCTGAACGAACTTGCCGGGCAAGCAAAAAACCTGATTCAGTTCGCATTTTATTCAGGGCTTAGAACATCTGAATTGATCGCACTTTGCTGGCAGGATGTCGACTTTGAAAATAACCGGGTATTTGTTAGAAGCGCTTATGTCAGGGGACAACTGAAAGACACCAAAACCAAATCCGGGAAACGTGAAGTCACGCTGCAACCGCAAGCAAAAGAAGCCTTGCTTAATCAACAAGCCTTCACCGGAAAACAGAACGATATCGTTTTTCACGATCCGGACACCCATCAACCCTGGACAAACGATCAACCGATCCGCAAGAAAGTTTGGATTCCGGCGCTGAAGCAAGCCAATATCAAATACCGTAACCCATATCAAACTCGTCACACCTTCGCTTCCATGCTTCTTTCAAGAGGAGAAAATCCCATGTTTGTGGCCCAGCAAATGGGACATAAGGATTGGGGGCAGATCAGAAAGGTTTATGGGCGGTGGATTCCTTCATCAAAATAATTGCAACAGTCCCATAATGGGACTATTATCCCATTTATGAGAATCATCGTTCTATCGACCTTGAAAGCATTCTGGGAAGATAACCCGTCTTATACCGATGCAATTCAACCGGCGCTTGCTTGGTACCGGCATGCATTAAAAGCAAACTGGACAACACCGGCAGAGGTAAAAGCAGATTTCAAAAGTGTCAGTATTCTCAAAGACGGCAGAGTCGTATTCAATATTGCTGGCAATAAATACCGGCTAGTGGTATGGATTAACTACGCTTACAGCATCGTTTATATCCGTTTCATAGGCATCCATGCTCAATATGACCGGATCGATGCATAAACGATTTAGCACTAGGAACATCAAACCAATCAAAAGCGATGCTGATTACCGCGCAGCGCTGAAAGAAGTAGAATCACTAATGATGGCTGAACCCAACACGTCGGAAGGTGAAAAACTGGATATTCTGGCCACATTGATCGAAGCTTATGAGCGCAAACACTTTCCGTTAGATCTGCCTGACCCTGTCGAAGCTATCAAATTTGAGATGGAGCATAAAGGCCTAACAATTAAAGACCTGGAACCAATGATTGGAAAAAGCAACCGCGTCTATGAAGTTCTAAACCGAAAACGCGCACTAACGCTAAGAATGATTCAGAAACTGCACCAAGAATTAGGCATTCCTGCTGAGTCTCTGATAAAACAACCCGTACAAATACAGTACTGAAGAAATACTTACTTTGATCAATCGAGTATGACCTCAATCATTTGAACGTATGATTGATAAGCGAAAACTCTATGATCGCTTGTTATGCATAAAGAATACAAATGAGCATTGATTCGAAAATCATTGAACGCCTAGATGATCTCATTAATCTAGGTCAAAAAGTTCGATTAACACGGCGTTCACCTGCGAAAAATCATATTACAAGCGATTTCGTAGATGTGCAATTGGCAAATCAATGGCTAACAAGTTCTTTAAATCTCATTCATAGGGTATTTGGTGAATCCAGTGTTCATTATCAAAGCATGTACAAACACTTTAAAGAATATCCAAAATGGCCAGATGTAGATCAGGCATTCGGGGTATTGTTATCTGCAAAGGATGATTTTGAGAAAGATGCTCTTTTCGATGTAAGAAAATTAATTGAGGCTGATCTTTTTGATGAATTCCTAGAACAAGCTGAGTATCTACATGAAGCAGGTTATTATCAAGCATCGGCGGTTATTGCTGGAAGTGTACTAGAGGACGGATTAAGGAAACTTTGTGCTCAAAACAATATCGCACTTCCAGATAAACCTAAACTCGATTGGATGAATGCACAACTTGTTAAAGAGGGTGTAATATAACAAACTAACTCAGAAAAAGTTAACCACTCTTGCAGATCTAAGAAATAATGCGGCTCATGGCAAATGGGATGAATTTCAAAGTTCAGATGTTGATGATATGTTAAGGGGTATTAGAGATTTCATGGAGCGATATTTCGCATAAGGCTGTCTAAGTGCAGTGTTAACAATTAATAAGAATAGGTAGAAATGATGATAGGATTTTGGTTGATTAATATGATTGTGCCTAACGATCCAGAGGAAGCTAGTATTTCTACTTCTTCTGGAGAATGGTTTTTAAAGCGATACGTCGAGTTTATTAAATCTAAGGATGCAATAAAAAGCAGGAATCAGTGTGCACACACTTATTCTATTGAAATAGCTACTTCTTTAAGAACTGATAAAAGTGCAGCGTGTGACGCTGCACTAGAGGAAATGACTCCAATATTATTAGGATCATCATTTCTGACTGGCTTGGCGGTTACAGCAAGAATGTCACTTCCACACAGTGATATTTCAATCTTTGAACCAACAAGTCATTGGCCTAGAGAGCGCTCAATGGGAAGTGGAAATCCTTGCGTAAATACAAGTAATGAGTTCTTTATCGTACTTGAAAAGTTTATAGTGGCTTGGCCAACTATTGGACAGTCAGAAAAAACACTTATTTTGATACACCATTGGCTTGATGCTTTAGGTTGCTGGTCACTTGAGGATTTGTATCTAAGCGCTACTACCTTGCTACAAATAATAGCCGCCACTGAAGAGCAGCGAGCAGGAAATGATATGTCATATTTTCAAGCTATACAATCAGCAGCTAATAGAGTTGGAATTTCGCCTCTTAGTCGTGATTTTAAAGATATGCGTAACAACCTAATACACGAGGGAAAATTGCTGGGGGGAAGTTTTACTGGTACAGATATAGAAGCATGTTCAATTGTTGTATCTGATGTGATGAATTGGTTTGATGAATATATTCATGCAGTAATGAAACTAGGCCCAGTCATGAAGAAAAGATATTCAAAACATGATTTTATATCATTAAATGCATATTCAATATAACGTACTAATAAATCACATTTATTTGGGTGGTAAAAAACGGTTGCTCTTTACTACCGATGAAATAAAGACGTTAAAGCTTACTATTTCATTCCCTGATACAGTACACACGATGCACTGCAAATGCAGCAATCTTATAGATTGTTAATATTTTGCCAAGCTTGAGAATGACACGAAAATAACAGAGGTAAACAATAAATGGTTGATATATCAGAAATAGACCAAGGTTCGATTCCCGCCGTCTCCACCAATTACCCCCAGTAACATCCAACGCCGTCCTAGAGACGGCGTTTTCATTTGCAATATCTAGCAATTACAGTCCGAGACCTTTGCACGGTGTCATGAGTGGTACGAGAATAAGGCAAAAATTTGCGAAAAAGCGGAGTTTACACGGGGTAAATGAGTATTTTTCGCGAATTTTTAACGCAATTATCGTACCGCGTAGTAACCGTGCAAAGGTTTCAGTCCATGTAAATTCCAAAAGATTCTGTAGCATCCAGTTCTAAAGGGGGCATGATTGGGGGTATCAAATCAAATTGAACTGGAGAAAATATCATGGCTGGGGGTATTTTTAATCGCTTATCAGATAAGGCTTGCGAGGCATAACGAGCCGCGGTAACAGCGTCCAACTAGCGTTCACTTTTCAGGGTGTGCGCTGCCGGGAAACTATTCCCATACCGCCGACCAAGGCCGCACTGAAAGAACTAGGTCTTAAGCTGCAAGCCATCAAGCACAAAATCAGAGTCGATACCTTCAATTATTTCCGGCACTTTCCATACAGCAAAAAAGCCAAGGAATTCAGGAAAACCTGACCCGATCTCTACACGATCAAGGAAGCGCTTATTAACTGGCTGCGTCGCAACCAAGCCAAACTGCAAAAAAGCACGCTGCAAGACTACAATAGCGCCATTTATCATCATTTGATTCCAACCTTTGGCGATCTCACCATTGCCGAGCTGACCGCCAGCAAAGTTAAGGAATGGTTATCGGAGCTTCCCTGCTCCAACAAAAGAAAAGGCAACATTCTGACTCCGCTGCGTCAAACATTCGAAGAGCTTTACCATGACGAAATTATCGACAAAATCCACTAAAAAGAGTTAAAAACCTGATTCAGTTTGCATTTTATTCAGGTCTTAGAACCTCCGAACTCATCGCACTTCGTTGGCAAGATGTGGACTTTGAAAATAACCGGATATTTGTTAGCAGTGCTTACGTTCGCGGACAATTGAAAGATACCAAGACCAAATCGGGGAAACGAGAAGTCGCGCTACAACCGCAAGCCAAAGAAGCCCTGCTCAATCAGCAAACCTTTACCGGAAAACAGAATGTAACCGTTTTCCACGATCCGGACACAAATCAGCCGTGGGCAAACGATCAACCGATCCGCAAAAAAGTCTGGATTCCTGCATTGAAGAAAGCAAACATCAAATGCCGTAACCCCTACTAGACCCGCCATACCTTCGCTTCCATGCTTCTTTCAAGGGGAGAAAATCCCATGTTTGTCGCCCAGCAAATGGGACATAAGGATTGGGGGCAGATTATAAAGATTTATGGGCGATGGATTCCTCAGAAAAATAAATGATTAGCAATTGGCGAGTCTAATACAATTTCAATAGATTAATCTTTATTAGTTTTACTTTCTAAATGCATCTTTGCGATATCGTGCATAAGGATTGCATAGCTTGCAATAACTTCTACTAAATCATTTAACCTGTCACAATGCATAAATTTGCCATGAGGATCATGGACTTCCGTTAAGCACACGGTATTATTCATTTTTTTAATTCCAAAGTACCAATTAACAATATCAATATAGTTTTGATCCTCACTTTTATTGTTATTTCTGCCAATTTCTTTTAACAGCTCTTTAATAAATTCAGATTTATCAGTCGTTCCATTGTTATGAACAATAATATGACGAAGCTGTGTGATTAACTGAATCATAAATTCATAGTCAATTTTCCTTGGATCGTCTCTCTTTCTGATTGCCAGTATTTTTTTAAGAATAGGCATTTTTTTATAGATTTGTTTTGATATGTCGTTCGTATTTTTTATACGATCTTTCTCTAATCTATTAACAAACCAGCTTAAGTCATTATTTTTAATTTCATTTAAAGAAATTGAACCAAAGTCCTTTGCTTGCCAGAAATCATGATCTATAAATCCAATATATGAATATAGTTTTTTTAAATAATTTTCGTACGCTTCATATGCTCCTACTAAAAGCCACTGATATTGTTTATTCCGAATTTCTTCATAAATTTGTGAATACTCATCAATGCTAAATTCCTTTGACTCAATTTTGGTTATACCTCCATTAAAAATATCTTTGCAGGTCATGGTATGAGTGTCTGATGAATGAATTCCTACTTTCCATGTTTTTTCTTTTTCATATTGTGTTCTTGAGTTTTCTGATGCTTCTCGCAGAATTCCTTTAATGAAGTGACTGGAAGATTGTATATAGAAAATTTTTTCCTTAAATTCTTCAAGTATGAGGTCTAAGCAATTCACGTCTATACTCATAAATATCCCTACAAAAGCCTATCTTACAAAGAAATAGGATTATTATTAAATTCCTGAATCAAAATAGTTGTCAAAGTCCCGTAATGGGACTAATATCTTTTACATGAGAATTATTGCCCTGTCGACCTTGAAAGCATTCTGGGAAGATAATCCATCCTACACCGATGCGATTCAGCCCACGCTTGCATGGTACAGGCATGTTTTAAAGGCAAACTGGAAATCACCCGCAGAAGTCAAAGCAGATTTCAGAAATGCCAGTATTCTCAAAGATGGCAGAACCGTTTTTAATATAGCAGGCAATAAATACCGGATTATCGTATGGATCAATTATGCTTATGGTGTCGTGTATATCCGTTTTATAGGCACGCATGCACAGTATGACCAAATTGACGCACAAACTATTTAAAAAGTACTAATCATGGAAATCAAACCGATCAAAACTGACGCCGACTACCGTGCAGCGTTAAAAGAAGTTGAATCTTTGATGTCAGCCGAAACCAACACACCAGAAGGTGAAAAACTGGATGTTCTGGTGACACTGATCGAAGCCTATGAGCGCAAACACTTCCCGCTCGACCTGCCCGACCCTATCGAAGCCATTAAATTTGAAATGGATCAAAAAGGCCTAACAATCAAAGACCTTGAACCTATGATTGGAAAAAGTAATCGTGTCTATGAAGTCTTAAATCGCAAACGTTCATTAACGCTAAGAATGATCCAGAAATTACACCAGGAACTGGGTATTCCGGCTGAATCTCTGATAAAACAATCCGCCGAGATTCTCGTACATTAACCATAGCACAATTCTCGGTTTTGTCCTTCATGGCTCACCAGAACGAATAAATCTGGTAGCTGGAATTAAGTCATGGTTTTCCATAGTACGGCTTGGATATATAGCATGGCGGTTTAACTGCCACAATATAGAATCTAACGCGGATTCAAGGAATTAAAATTGACTTACGCATTGATTGATAATTCGACTTTAACTGCGGTTCAAAGGTTAACAGGACAAGCATTAACCAGATCGATGGATTCTGTTGATACAGATATCGTCGCATTAGAAAATTACATTCAAGCGATCCTTTTCTATGACAGATTGATTGCCATCGATGACTATATCCCCGCGTTTAGAGACGCGAGACTTACTTCTTTCCCTGATATTACCTTTCTTAACAAGGCTGATTTAAATCTTGAAGAGATTGAAGCCACAGCTGCGGAAAAGGCAAACCAACTTCAACCAAAGTTGCAAGGCGGCGAGTTCGTAAATAATGATTTCAAAAAACTAATCGAACTACTTCAAACACATATTGTTTGCACATGGGACATTAGCTCAAGTGTGTATTATTTAACTTTGAAGAGCCTGTCTGATAGTAGGCAGGAATTCGATAAGTACGGGAATATTGCCGCTGCAATATTTGCTGAACTAGGTGACGCGGCTGAAACAGGAAATAGAACTACAGGGAAGGTGGAGCTAATAGATAGATTTGGTAATCCAATCCGTAAAGGTTATCAGGTTCCTGGTGCAAGATGGGGGAATGGAACATCAAGCGGTGAGGCGTCGAATGCTATAAAAGCATTCGTTGCTTCGTTAGTTTTGTTAGCAAATCGTTCAATCTTTTATTCTTTAGCGGCTAAATATTTTCAAGCTGATACTTTCTTGCACCCGATTCGACAGGCTTATCAACAAAGCTATCTCAGCCAAACATGCAATTATGGCTTTAACTATGCCAAACATATAGTTGAGCATTTCTCTACTATAATTAATAAAGATCTTATAGACATACACAATGCCGGACTAACAACATCAACATCTCTTCCTATTTTTTCAGGATGGCTGGCAAAGCAGGCAGGAGACCCTATACATATTGTGCAAGCTGCTTATAACATTAGAAACAATTCTGAATTTATTGAAGTAAGAGAACAAATGAAAGAAGTGCGACGATTGTTCGATGAGGAAGATATTGCTGATGCAAATAGAACTGTTAGAGGAATCATACAAGATATTGATAAAGCTTCTAATCATATCCGAATTAAATATGGCCTCCAGACAAGGCAAGGTATTCCTGTGACAAAACTTATTCATGTGTATAACACATATGCGGCTCTAAACAGCCTACCAAGGGTCCCTGCATATAATTTCAAAGTTAGATTACCCGAGTTTTTTTACAACTTAACGCAACCTAAAGGATTTCGTGCAGTTTATAGAAATCTCACGCATGATTTATCTACAGTTTGGTCATTGGGTGAAGCAAGAGATATTTTGGGTAGTCGCGTGATTAAAGATATTGCTGCTAGCGCTTACAGTCCAAAACAAGAACAACCACAGTATAGAAATAGACATTCTCAATTTAAGAGTCCAATGTAATCGCCTTAATACTGTGCTCCCCATTCAAGAAACACAAAGCATGACAAATATAGTTCATTAGTAAGCTAACAAAAATTTATATTATTACCACGAATAAATATATGATCATATGTGGCAGTATTCTTGATAGCTTTAATAAAAGAGTTTAAAGTTAATTACATTAGTATTTGTTTTCTTAAACTTAAGAAAATACTTTTTAATGACACAAAATTAGCAGGAGTAAACACTAAATGGTTGATATATCAGAAAGAGGCCAAGGTTCGATCCCCACCGTCACTTAAAGATTCAACAATACCTAGAAAAGTCTGTAATAGCATGATAATCAGAAAATTATAGACTCCATTGCATCAGGAAGTGGTCTCGCAAATTCAGGCAATCCATTAAGTGGTAATCTTGCTCAACTCAAACCGTGTAATTGACAGTCAACAAAGAAGCAAACGCAAGAGAAGAACGAGAAAGAATCCCGCAACGGGGTTTAGACGGATGGAGGAATATTTCAGACTCTGCAACCCCAATAGACCTCACGCCGCGCTTGACGGCAAAACACCAAATGAGTTCTACTTCGATAATCTGTCTGCAATGCAAAAAACCGCATAGGCATTCACGCAAGATTTCCGCTTAAGAAATACCAAGCAAAGCTGCTTGATCCGGCTGTGTGCGCTGACCAATAACGTCCGAAAAACTTCCAGGAGCAACCGATGAATCTGCTTCGACCCGAGTATTTATTAGTATGCCTGTGGATAGGGTTGCAGGCAGTGCCTGCATGGGCTGTCGATGGCAATAGTATTTGCGAGCAAACCGGAACAACCCGCATCTGGGTTTCACCGTTGAATCCCAAGGCCGGCCAGCCGGTCAAGATCATGGCGGTTTCCACTGACGGACCAATCGCGGAATTGGTATTGATCGATGAACAAGGCCAGTCCGCGCCGTTGCAATCCCGGCAGCGAGGGGGGCCGCCGTGGAGTTTGATCGCTGAATTGCCAAATCTCAGCGAAGAGCGGCATCGCGTGGTGGCGCATCAGGACGGCAAACAGGCCGCTTGTCAGGAATTAGTAGCGGGGCAAACGGTTGCGGCGGCGAATCCGCGCACATGGAACCGGGCGGCTGAAGCGTTTTATGCCGCATGGATCGAAGAATTATTCGGCGCGCCGCCCGAAGAGAATCTTAGTTTCAATTCGCTGGAACCGCTATTGCGCAACAGCGAACGCAATTTTCTGCATAACTATCTGGGGGCTAATGAAGACAGCAACCTGCCGCTGACGCCGGATTGCGCCGATTTGCCCTACACGCTGCGCGCTTATTTCGCTTGGAAAACCGGCTTGCCGGTGGCTTTTCGCGCATGCGGACGCGGCTCGGCCAAAGCGCCGCCGAGTTGCGGCGCGCCCACCATTGTCAGCGAATTCACGCGCGGCGTGCAGTCGCAAACCAATTTCCGCAAGCGCTACCGGCAACTGGCGGATACCGTGCATTCCGGCTCGGTGCGAACCGGTCTTGCCGCTGAAAACACCGACTGGTACCCGATTCCGCTCAGCCGCGAGACGCTCTGGCCGGGTACTGTGTATGCCGACCCCTATGGACATATCTTGGTAGTCGCCGAATGGGTGCCGCAAACTGCCGATCGTCCCGGCATGCTGTTGGCAGTCGATGCCCAGCCGGATAATTCGGTGGCGCGCAAGCGCGTCTGGGAAGGCACGATGCTGTTCGCCGACACGGAGAATGCCGGGCCTGGTTTTAAAGCATTCCGCCCGGTTGTTTTGTCCACACCGGATAAGGGGCGCATGCTGTCGAACCAGGAATTGAGCGACCATCCCGATTTCATGCCCTTTTCTTTGGAGCAGGACTATCTCACGCCCGATGATTTTTACGCACGGTTAACGCAATTGATCAATCCGCAGGGACTGGACCCGTTGCAAGCGTATGAAGCCATGCTAGCGGCGCTGGTCGAGCAAGTGGAAACCCGCGTCAATTCGGTGCAAAACGGTGAAGCGTATTTCCGCAAAAATCCGCGCAGCGTGATCGCAATGCCCGGCGGCGCAGCAATTTTTCAAACGATTGGGCCTTGGGAGGATTATTCCACGCCATCGCGGGACATGCGTTTGATCATCGCGATCAATGTATTGAACGGTCTTCCGGAAAAAATCGTGCGACATCCGGAGTTATTCGTGCTGAACGGTCAAAATCCGGAGCAGGCCAAAGCCGCGATTGAACAACATCACGCCAAACGTACCCAGGAACGCAGTATTCGCTATATCCGCTCGGATGGCAGCGAATGGGAATTGACCATCGCTGAGGTGCTGGCGCGCAAACCCGGTTTCGAGACTGCTTATAATCCCAACGACTGCGCCGAGATACGCTGGGGCGCGCAACCGGATACGGAAGAATATGCAACTTGCCGCCGCCAAGCCCCCGCCGAACAACGCGCCAAGATGGCGCAATACCGCGAATGGTTCCGCGAAGCGCGCCGGCCGGCGCCATAACAACGGCCGCGCATCCGGTTGCCGATCATTATCGCGATTGCTTGATCAGCAACAATACATGCAGTATTTTTGCTGATACTATGGCATAGTAATTGATATCCGATTTTCACCACCAAGGAGATAATAAAATGGCCGACAAATCCATCCCTGAAAAATTACAAGAAGAACTGACCAACCTGCAATCAGTCGTTGACGAAGTCAAGTTGCAAATGCATCTGGGCACCAAGGAATTACAAGATAAATTGCAGCCGCATTTGGAAGAACTCGAGCAGGAATTAAGCCAAGCCAAGGAAAAATGGGAAGCCTTCGAAAACAGCTCAGAAGGCGCATGGGAAGATATTCAAACCGGCTTGAGAAAATCTTTCAAATCAATGGAGCAAGCATTTGAAAGAGCGAAACAGCACTTCCCGCCCAAATAAAATTTCTAAAGCAATCTTTCTAACGACGGCCACGCAGCGAACCGCTGCGTGAGCGGATAAACCCGGCAATTCTTCATTCGCGCGTCCGTTGTTTCTGCGGTTACAGTGCTCCTCTTTAACAGCCACACACTGGGGAAGCGCTGATTAATTCAACGAACGTGATGAAGGGCGAGGCGCACGGAACGCAGCAACCGAGACATATCAATCTGATAGGCGAGGGAGTGAGTACCGCGCAACGAAGCAATTCGCTCGTGCAGTCAATTAATCAGCGCTTCCCTAGAATTCCGGCGCTCACTATATTTCTCAAGCACCAATGAAAAATTTTTATTCCCCGGTCCACTTGCTGCTTTTTGTCTTTCTGCTCGGCGCCTTAATGGTGCTGATTCAGCTGGAATTATTGTCGTATGCATTTGAAAAACTGGGGCTGCCGCCGGAATTGGGTTTGATCGTGCTGTTTCTCTCGCTGTTCGGCAGCGCGATCAACCTGCCGGTCACGCGGATTAAAAGCGACGTGCCGGTCCAAGAATTGATGCCGCAAGCTTACTGGGGATTGCTCAGAATACCTGCGCAACGCTTCCATAACGAAACGCTGATTTGCATCAACTTCGGCGGTTGTCTGATACCCGTGACCCTGTCCGTATTTTTGTTTTCCCACAGCGAACTGGACATCTTCCCGGCATTGCTTGGCATCACCATCATTACCATCATCAGCTATTTTTTCAGCCGCCCGATTCCCAGACTCGGCATTGCCATGCCAATACTGGTTGCACCCATCAGCGCGGCATTGGTGGGTCTGCTGATCAGCCCAGAACAAAGCGCGCCGCTGGCTTATATCAGCGGTACCTTGGGCGTATTGATCGGCGCCGATCTGTTACGCATCAAAGACATTTCCCGGCTCGGCACGCCGTTCGCCTCGATTGGCGGCGCGGGCACATTCGACGGCATTTTCATTACCGGCATTGTCGCTGCGCTGCTCGCCTAGTATCCGCAGACCGGCCACCGCTGCTACCGGTCCGGCGGCAATCCGGCTATACTCGAAAATATGATGAATTGCGCCGATCCATTACCGCGCCAGCATTTGTTGCATCGCTTGCACGCCATTCAACAGCAGCACCGGCATATTCCACCGCAAGCAATGCAGCAGACCGCCGCCGAATTCAATATACCGCTCAGCCAGGTCGCGGCGGTGGTTGAATTTTATTCGTTTTTCTCCACGCAACCACGCGGCCGTTTCGATCTATTGCTCAGCAATTGCACCAGTTGCGGTTATCGTGCCGGCGGTGAAAATTTGCTTGAATTACTATGCCAGCAATTGCAAGTCGTTTCCGGCAAAACACGCGCGGACAGTTTGGTCAGCATCGGTGAAACGTCGTGCATCGGCATGTGCGATCATGGTCCGTCGATGCTGATCAATGATTCTCCCGTGACCGGCTTGAATGCGGCCAGACTCACGCAAATTGCACAACTTATAGCAGACGAAATACCGGTTCCGCAGTGGCCTGCCGCATGGTTTGAAATATCCGATACCGTGCATCGCCGCGATCTGCTGTTGAGCAACCCGCTGATACCCGGCAACGCGCTGCGACAAGCCTTGCAGCAGGGTGCGAGTAAAACCCTGTCGATCATTCAGCAATCCGGATTGCGCGGGCGCGGCGGCGCGGGATTCGATACCGGCAAGAAATGGCAATTCTGCCGCGAAGCGCCGGGCAATGCGCATTATGTCGTTTGTAACGCCGATGAAGGGGAACCCGGCACGTTCAAGGACCGGTATTTGCTGCGCGAATACGCCGATGCTTTATTCGAGGGCATGACGCTGTCCGCGTTTGTCATTGGCGCGCAACAAGGCTTTATTTATCTGCGTGGGGAATACCGCTATTTACTGCCGCATCTGCAGGCCGATCTGGATCATCGTCGCAAGCTGGGTCTGTTAGGCGCAAATATCCTGGGACAAGCCGGATTTGATTTTGACATTGCAATTGTCGTTGGCGCCGGCGCCTATATTTGCGGCGAGGAATCGGCCTTGATCGAATCGCTCGAAGGCAAACCCGGCATTCCGCGCATCCGCCCGCCGTTTCCGGTGACGCATGGTTATTGGGGACAGCCAACCGTGGTCAACAACGTCGAAACCTTCATCGCTGCGGCGCAAATCGCCTTACACGGCGCTAGTTGGTTCAAAGCCTCGGGTACAGCAGCATCAGCGGGCAGCAAGCTCCTCAGCATCAGCGGCGATTGCCAAAGACCGGGCATTTATGAATACCCGTTCGGCGTAACCATCTGGCAAGTGCTGAACGATTGCGGCGCTGCGGATGCGCAAGCGGTGCAAATCGGCGGCCCCGCCGGTGTTTTGCTCGGCCCGGCCGAATTTAACCGCGGCATCGCCTTCGAGGATGTGGCCACCGGCGGATCGGTACTGGTATTCGGACAGCAATGGGACTTGCTCGCGATACACCGCAACTTCGCGCAGTTTTTCGCGCACGAAAGCTGCGGTTTTTGCACGCCGTGCCGGGTTGGCACGCAATTATTGAAAAATAACCTGGATAACATCGCCGCTGGCCGCGGCTCACCAAACGATCTTGAGGAACTGCGGCAACTTGGCCAAATCGTGCAACACCAATCGCATTGCGGACTGGGTCACACCGCCACCAATCATGTACTGGACGGTTTGCGGCAATTTCCGCAGGTATTCTCCAACCGCTTGCAATCGCAATTCACCGCCCGCTTCGACCTCGATCAAGCACTGGCTGACGCGCGGCAAATCACCCGGCGTGACGATGCCGCCGCGCATTTGGATAATGAGCGATGACAACCGGCGTTGACACAATCCGCATCGACGGCGAAGAGATTCCGTTCAAGCCGGGGCAAACCATCATGGATGCGGCCTTGGCAGCCGGAATCTACATCCCGCATCTGTGCCACTACCCCGGCCTGCCGCCGAGCGGCAATTGCCGCTTGTGCATCGTGGAAACCGGCAACCGCAGCGTTGCCGCTTGTACCACCCCAGCGGCCGCCGGGCAGCAAATTATCAGCGACACGCCGGAATTGAACGCAACGCGTAAAGCAATCACGCAAATGCTATTCGTTGAAGGCAACCACATTTGCCCGTCGTGCGAGAAAACCGGTAATTGCAAGCTGCAAGCGATGGCGTATCACCTCGGCATGCTCGACGATCATTTTCCGCAGTTTTATCAACGCCGCGAAATCGATGCCTCGCACCCGGAGATTCTGCTCGACCGCAGCCGCTGCATTCTGTGCGATTTATGCGTACGCGCCAGCCGCGACGTGGATAAAAAGAATGTATTCGCCATCGCCGGACGCGGCACGGATGCGCATTTGATCGTCAATGCGCCCAGCGGCAAGCTGGCCGATACGCCGATGGCCGTCACCGACCTTGCTGCACGAATTTGCCCGGTCGGCGCGATTTTGATCAAAGAGAAAGGCTACGAGGTACCGATCGGGGAGCGTATTTATGACCGGCAAACGATTTGCGAAACCGGTTTGCAAGAATATACTGACAAACCGATCATTAAGAAGTATCAAAGTAAGTGAATAAGATCATTGCTACGCAACATAGCTTGCAATTTGGTAAGACCATCATTTACTACATGACTGATAACATTGATTTATTAAACAACGAAATTTAAGCGCGCAACGCCATATTTTCGAGAGAAACGTATCGCATGAAAGTACATTCAGCCGATCCAGCCAAACAGTCCCTGCAAAATCTCCGCATTGAAGACGATCGTTTGCAACGAGTGACGAGCAACATTACTTTCACTGACAACCGTCCCGAAGCAATCGTATTGCGTAAGCAATCAGGGATCATCAATAACAGCTCTCGAGTATTGCAACAAAAAGCAATCAACCAGCGCATACAACACAGTCCGCACATGGTAACGCAACGAATGCAACATGAGGCATTGCTCAATGGCTCAGAAAAATTGGATAGTGCATTGAACCCTGCTGTGCCGCTTAAAAAACCGCTTCAATCGAAACCACAACAACAAAATGTGGCGGTATTCGATGCTCGCGGATCTATTTTACCTATTCAGCGTTTTATGGATCCGGTGACACATGAAGAAATTAACATTGAGGAGATTCAATATCTTGGGATCGTATTGAATTACATGGAAATGCTAAGCAAAGGTACTTTGGAATTGGACAAGGAGGAACGAACTGCGCTCTTTTATAAGCGGGCCGAGCTTCTTCGAAAAGACAAATTAAAAGAAAAAATAGCCGATTCCAACCAAGAATTGATGGAACAAGCAAATCATTCCGGCAAAGTTGCATATTTGCATAATGTTGGAAGAGAAACTTTGCGGAATATGATCAGATCGGGTGTCAATCCGCAGCTTGGATTTGCAGACCCGCGTTTTTTTGCGCAGCCAGAGAAATTCACATGGCGTTTGCTTCCGAATATCAGCGCATCGGCCGGGATTCGAGCTTTCCTGAATCCGACTTATGCCTCAAATGCCAATCCAGGCATAACTATTGCCGAATGCCAGACGACGATACAAGCTATTTTTTATCACACTATCCTCAACATGATTGGCGATAGGCGCTTCGATCAGACATTTGGCATGGCAGGTGCAGGTCTCCCTGATGAAAAGCGGCTATTGATAGAATTCCAAATGAGCAGCAAAAACCCGCTCAAGCATTTTCTTGCAGATGAGAAAGCCACCATGGACAAAGAAGAAATGGGCGGTTTAGGATTACAGCAAGAGGAAGATGGTGAAGTTCCAGTGAGCGCACCGGGATTTAGACCGGCTAAATTGGGTGGCTGGTATTTCATCAAAAACCATGCGTTGTATAACATTCGTCATTCAGAAGGAATCTGGGGCGGCGAGAATGCACTATTTGTTGGCTACAATGAAGAAAATGAGCAGCTTTTCTCAGGTTTTGGTTTGGAAAACCGCACGGAAGCAGAGATGGCGGTTTCTTTGGCAGAAACTTTTAACGATCCGCCAACAGCTGGTGAAGTTGAGAATATCCTAAAAAATTATCCCGGACATATTTCTCTGGTATTACCGCAATTGGGCAATCCGAATAGTTTGGAACAACTGCCCGATTTGACACCGGGAGCCATCGCTGCCCTTGTAAATCTTAGAAAACAGCAAGGAGGACCGTTCGCCAATATTCCATTGGCGGGTCACAGACAGCAATTGCTAGCACTCCGGGGGCTGCTGAAAGGAATTGCGTTACAACCGCCGGTCAGACCGGGTGACCTGTTGGCAGAAATTCGTCTGCAAGATGTGGAAGGCGGTGAAGTTGTACCGGCCGTTACCCACGGTACTTGGAGCAATTCGGATAATGCCAAAATACTTACCTGGACAAATGCTCGTTTAAAAAGAATTTCGATCAGAACACTGATGGATTACTATGCCAGCGCTTTCGATCTGAATCTGAGTCATCTATTAAGGGATCTGATCAAAGGATTGAATCAAGAAATCGCGAATAAAGCAGAAAATGCCAAATTTGATGTTGCTGTGGGAGATACTTTTCTATTTCCTCTCCCCTCAACTCTGACAAAATTAAAGAAAACCTCCGGTGGTTTCCAGGCATTGGGAAGCAAGATAATCAGTCCCGAGAAATTACAAGAGATCGTAAAGAATTTATAAGTGGTTCCAATGTGGATGAAAATCGATTGTCAATAACTGATTGCTGACTATGAAACCAACCGTTCAATCAAAAATACCCGAAGTTACTGACTGATGACAGTTGTCACCTGTTGAGATTCAGACATGGAGAAACAATATCTGCATTGTTTCTCAATACCAACAACGGATAATATGTCGCACAATCCAACTGCGATAAATCAAGTACATACAATGAGCTTTCCCATCGAAATCCGTGAAGCAGCCGGGGTACGCAGCTTGCACTTCGGTTCCGATTCGATCCAGGGCGCGATGCGTATTGCCCGCCCCTGGCATCTGGAACTCGATTACACCCGGGAAATGATGACCAGCCTGCTGCTACGGGACGATATTCACTTTCCGCGTAGCGTGTTGCTGATCGGCCTGGGTGCGGCATCGCTGACCAAGTTTCTTTATCGGCATTGCCCGCGAGCCAAACTGACCGTGGTTGAAATCGAACCGCGCGTGGTCGCTGCCGCGAGACAGTTTTTTAAACTGCCGGACGATCCGTTGCGTTTAAGCATCGTCATCGCGGATGGCGCGGAATATATCGCCGGATTCAATGGAACCTATGACCTGATTTTGGTCGACGGTTTCGATGCCAAAGATCGTTCCGGTGCGCTGAGCACGCTGCCGTTCTACCGGATGTGCCGCGCGCGATTGAGCAATGACGGCCTGTTTGCTGCAAATCTGCTAGGCCGCAGCCGCGGTTATCAGGCCAATCTGGAACGCATCAAAGCCGCATTCGACGAACGTGCATTGGCTTTCCCATCTTGCGACAGCGGCAATGTCATCGCACTGGCAGCCGGCGAGGATACAGCCCGGATAACACTGAGCGATCTCAAAGAACGGATGCTCGAATTGAAAAAGCGAACCGGACTTAATCTGCTGCCGACGCTGACGCGCTTGGAACAGGCAAAATTTTGCCCAGGCGAAATCCTCGCGTTTTAGCGAAAGCATAAACCCCTAATATGAATGATAATTATGCACATTGTATACATCGCTCATCCTTTCAAAATTTTTACGGAAACCTTTTATTGACCCGGATGCAATATTTATGAAGAATCAATACGCTTATCATGTTATAGTTCTAAAGTGACGATCAGTTTCAGGGAATCACGCATTCATTCACTGCACGAGCGAATCGCTTTGTTGCGCATTACCCGCCCCTTCGTTTATCTGATGGATATACTTCGGTTGCTGTGTTCTGTGCGTCTCGCGCTTCATCGCGTTTGTCGAATTAATCAGCGTTTCCTTAACAAGGATTGAGTGTCACAAAAAATATTGGCAGTACTTTTTTAAAATTTTAAGGACATTCTTATAAATGAAACTTTCAGCATTCTTTGTTGCAGCATTTTTCGCATTATCATTAGTTGCATGTGGCAAACCTACAGCGCCGGAAAGCGCAAGTTCCGATAATTACGGTACAACGCACGAAGGCAAACCGGCTGAAGGCCGTAACGAGCTTCCAGCAGAAAAATAGTAATTCTGAAATATTATTTGTATTATCTTTATCGTTTAATGTCGTAAGACTGAGATGATAACCTTGCAGGAGCAATATTTAAGTATATCGAGCCTGCAGGGTCTTAATTCTCCGCAAGTAACCTACCCCGGCTAAGAAATACGATTCGTTCCGTTCTGTAATCAGGATTTAAAGCCAAGCTTCTGATCCACGTCACTGCTCACGCAACCTGAGGAAACGCTGATTTATTGACTACACGAGCGAATCACTTCGTTGCGCGGTGCTCGCTCCCTTGCCTATCTTGTTGATATGTCTCGGTGCTGTGTTCCGTGCGCCTCGTGCTTCATCTCGTTCGC
Source organism: Nitrosomonas sp. (assembly GCA_019745325.1). Classification (GTDB taxonomy): domain Bacteria; phylum Pseudomonadota; class Gammaproteobacteria; order Burkholderiales; family Nitrosomonadaceae; genus Nitrosomonas. Next base: position 18,651 of record JAIETK010000006.1, read on the forward strand.
CGGATTAATCAGCATTTCCCTAGGCACCGCGAATGAAATCTTGCAGTGGCGGCAATTTCAAAAAAACGCTCAAAAGGTAGCGAGTGGCGACTGGGCAAGGTGAAATCAGGCAAAAAAGCGCTACATGCAAATAACCAATGCGCATTTTGAGCCTGATTTCAACACATTCCTAACTCCTACTCGGAAAAATACCCTGCAAAGCAATGCAATAATTCACCACCAAGTAGGGTTGCATATTGGGATGCGGCTCTCCACCTACGTTGCCAATTGCCGTGGCAGCCATGGCTGCGCCGCCTGCATTGCTGAACACGACATTGCCGTCGGAATCCTGTGCCCAGAATTTCCCCGCCGGGCTGGTCTGAGTCCCAACCACATTGCTGCAGTTGGCCGTATGACTGTGCGGGGGAATTTGGGCGATTGTTAGCGACACACCTTCTTGTCCTGCCCGTTCGCCCTGAATATGAGCCGAGCTCAGGTGCATTCCCGCGCGGCCGCGCAAATCTGGCAAAGCGAATGTGGTGCGCCCATCGCCGCCATACATCGTGCCTAATAGTGAAAACAGCGCCGCGTTTTGAGCAATTGGCAGCAATTGACCGTCACAGGTCGCCCAGCCTTTCGGCGCGAAACCGAAAGAAAAAGGGCGGATTTCTCCTAAAAATGGTTCGTTCATACAATCCTCTCAAAATTTTATCGATGCTTGCTTCGAAACATCCGGCTTCAGCTTCTGGGTGGAAAAACGCCTTGCAGCGCAATGCAGAAGTTCAGCACCAGATACGGCTGCAGATTGTTGTGCGCTTGTCCGCCGCCGGCAGGCGTAACGGTTCCAGCCGCCATTTGCGCCGGTCCGCTGTCGCCGTACTCCTTGCTGCCGCCCAGATCCTGCGCCCAGAAATTTCCGGCGGGGTTCGGCTTGTTGCCGTTTCCGGCCTGTGCGTTGGCCGGATGCGTATGTGCCGGAATCTGTTCAAGCGTCAATGTCTCCGTCACCGTGCCGCCGGATTGTCCCAGAACGCGCTTAGAAAGCCCGCTCCCTTGCCCAACTCCCATGACAACGTTGCCTTGAAGATTAGGCAGCGCAAAAGTTGTTTTGCCGTCGCCGCCATAGGTTGTGCCAAGAATCGAAAATAATGCCGTGTTACTGGCAATGGACAGCAACTGCCCATTGCACTGCGCCCAGCCCACCGGCGCAAAATTAAATCCAAACGAGCGGATTTCTCCAATATATGGATCACTCATGCAAAGATCTCCTTTTTTCAACAGCTATCCGGATTGCAATCATTCTAGTTTCTGTAAGGATAGATTCCTTCCAGCGCGATGATGTAATTGATGGCCAAATAGGGTTGCACATTGTTATGCGGTTGCCCGCCGCCGGTATTGCCGATTGCCGTTGCCGCCATGGTGCTGTCGGCGGTCGTGCTGTACGCTCCGGTATTGCCGCCTGGATCGGTCGACCAATAGCTGTTGACAGGACTCGCGCTATTGGCCGCAGCATTGGAACAGACCGCGGTATGATTGTGAGCCGCCAACTGCCCGGCAGTCAAAGTGATCGTCTCGCTGCCGCCTGGCTCGCCGATCACCCTGGGACTCAGACCGGGTCCGCTACCTTGATGCAGCGGAATACGGCTGGCGAGATCCGGCAAAGCGAATGTCGACGCGCCGTCGCCGCCGTAGGTGGTTCCAATGAGCGAAAACAATGCTTCATTTTCTGCGATTGAAAGCAATTGCCCTTGGCATAAAGCCCAGCCGGCGGGCGCAAAATTGCCGGCAAAAGTTCTGATTTCACCGATAAATGGATCGGGCATAATTTTCTCCTTGCCTCTGAAAAATTTCAGTTACGACAGCGCAACCGCATCAAGCCATCTTGCGCCGCGCTGCGGCCAATACCGCCGGAACGCCGAGCAGAAGTAAGGTGCTGGTCAGCGGTTCCGGAACGGCGGTGGCGATATCCAGCGTGGAGAAATCCAGCGCGGCGCCGTTAAATGCCGTTTCGCCGAATAAGCCCAGTCCGGGGCCTGCCAGCGACAGGGAAACATTCACCGTGCCCGAAGCCAATCCGGCGAAAGTCGATGCCGGTAATGCCAGCGTATACACATTATCCTCCCGGCTGGCGCCGCCGTGCGACTCGAACAGCGTATTGAGCGCGCCGGTGAGATCAACGCCGTTGACGGTAAAAGACGCCACTTGATTTCCGGAAGCGTCAGATTCGTGCTCATAAATCCCGAGTATCAAGCTGCCGCCGGTAATCGTGTCCGAGATTGCGCCGTACGAAAACGTCCAGCTGGCGGAAAAATTCGGACCAGTAACATCCGAACCGCTGAATAAACCATCGAACGGCGCGGGTTCACCGGCTCCGGCAGTCAGAAAAGCCCCGGTAGTCGGCGTTGCGCCATCAACAAAATCCTGATCGCCAAGGGTCACGACCGTGTTTGCGAGCACACACTGAGATCCGGCCAACAAAGCAAACGCTGCAAGCGTTTTTGAAGGTAAATATTTCTTCATTGAAAAAGCTCCTAAAAATTTGTGTATTTTTTTAATTGTTGACAAGGCCGCTGCGATTACTACCGGTTTTCTATATCAATCATTTGCACATGATTTCCGCCGTTTAGTCCGGTATCGTTATACGCCTGCTTCATGTTTTAAGTCAAGAAGTTCTATGTGTACCCGCCGACCATCCGGGAACAACCGCGGCTGGTTATGCTGCAATCCGCATCCAAGCGTTCGATGAACACGGCGGAGTGGTCTGCCGCCATGCTATCATTCGCATATACCAAGCGATCATTTTCTCTGGTTCGATCGTTACCGGATCAGTGAATCCCGGTTCGCCGGTAAACTCCGCGATATGCACGATGACTAAACCCAAATTCAAAATCGCCACCACCTCGCTGGCCGGTTGTTTCGGCTGCCATATGTCGTTTCTCGACATGGATGAGCGCTTGGCCGGTTTGCTGGAGCAAGTCGAATTCGATCGTTCGCCGCTTACCGACATCAAGCACTGCGGCCCTTGCGACATCGGCTTGATCGAAGGCGGCGTGTGCAATGCTGAAAATGTGCACGTGTTGCGCGAGTTCCGCGCCAGTTGCAAAATTCTGGTGGCGGTCGGCGCGTGCGCGATCAACGGCGGCGTGCCGGCCATGCGCAATTACTTTGATTTGCGGGATTGTCTGGAAGAAGTGTATTTGCGCGGCGCCAATGTGACGCATCCGCGCATCCCGGACGATCCCGAATTACCATTGCTGCTCGATAAGGTCTATCCGGTCAGCGAAATTGTGGTGATCGACTATTTTTTGCCGGGTTGCCCGCCTTCCGCGGATGCATTCTTGCAATTACTGCAGCCGCTGCTGGCGGGACAGCAGCCGGACATTGCCAGCACCCGTTTGCATTACGATTGACTCCTATGGAACCGGACAAACCCGCGCCATCAACCACTCGCCGCATCGCCATCGATCCGGTCACGCGCGTCGAAGGACACGGCAAAATCACGTTGCTGATCGATGACGATCAGCACATCGTTGAAGCGCGGTTTCATATCGTCGAGTTCCGCGGTTTCGAGAAATTCATCCAGGGCCGCCCGTACTGGGAAGTACCGTTTTTCGTGCAACGGCTGTGCGGCATTTGTCCGGTCAGCCATCAACTGGCAGCCGCGAAAGCGGTTGATCAAATCGCGGGCATCAGAGAACTCATGCCGACTGCAACGAAACTGCGCCGCTTATTACATTTCGGCCAGATATTGCAATCGCATGCGTTGCATTTTTTTCATCTGTCGTCGCCGGATTTTCTGTTCGGCTTCGGTAGCGATCCACGGCAGCGCAATATTGCCGGGGTACTGGAACGATACCCGGAAATCGCGCTGAAGGGCGTCAAGCTGCGCAAATACGGCCAGCAAATTATCGAAGCGATTACCGGCAAGCGCGTGCACGGTACCGGTACCGTACCCGGCGGCATGAACAAAGCATTGACCGCCGCCGAACGCGATGCCTTGCTTGCCGGTATCGGCGATATCCTGCAGTGGAGCCAGGATGCCGTGGCGCTGAACGAACACATCCATACCGCGCATCCCGAACACCGCGATTTCGGCACCTTCCCGAGCCATTACTTGAGTCTGACCGGCAGCGGCGGCGAGCTGGAGTTCTATCATGGCGGATTGCGCACCCGCGCCGCCGACGGCAGCACGTTGCACGATCAATTCGATTATTGTGATTACCAGCGGCTGCTCAGCGAGGAAGTCCGCTCGTGGAGTTATTTGAAATTTCCTTACTTTTCCAGCTTGGGCACAGAGCGCGGCTGGTATCGCGTCGGTCCGCTGGCGCGCATCAACAACTGCGATGTAATTCCCACCCCACTCGCCGAAGCAGCACGGCAACGCTTCAAAGCCACCGGTAACGGCGGCCCGGTGCACGATACACTGGCTTATCACTGGGCGCGCATGATCGAGTTATTGCACTGCACCGAGTCGATTCATGAGTTGCTGCAGGAACCGGACATCACCGGAACCGATTTGCTGACTCCAAAAGGCAAACATCAGCCGCAAGGCATCGGCGTCATCGAAGCACCGCGCGGCACGTTGTTTCATCACTACCATGTCAATGATGGCGGTCTGGTTACCCAAGCCAATCTGATCGTATCGACCACCAGCAACAACCAGGCGATGAACGAATCGGTGCGCGCTGTTGCCAATCGCTACCTCGACGGCCAGGAAATCACCGAGGCATTGCTGAATCATCTTGAAGTTGCCGTCCGCGCCTACGATCCTTGCCTGTCGTGCGCCACGCACGCATTAGGAAAAATGCCGCTGCAAGTGACGCTGCAGCATACCGGTGGCAGTGTGATACATCAATTGACGAAGAAAACCGATGGTGTTATTCAGTGACAAACAACTGGACTTAACAGGCCGTTAACCTGCCAAATCCAGCCCCACCGGTATTTCCAGTGATATCCGGTAAAGAAACCCATCTACATCAATGATGCCTTCCATGTCCTCTGCCGTGACCACCGGAGTGTTTGTGCCCGCCCCAATGCCGGTGCCCGCCGATGCCGTGTTTATGGCCGCCGTGGAGATGAATACGTCCGCCGATAGCGTTATTCGGCATGCCGTAGCGCGGAATACTTCTGTAGCCATAAGTCGCATAAGGTTGATAACCATAACCTTGAGCAGCGGTACGATAGTAACCCGAGCCGCCGTAGTATGGCGTGGCCACGCATCCGCTTAACAGCAACAGGCCTATGACTACGGCAATGATCAGTATTTTTCTGGTGTTCATGGTGTTTCTCCTCATAAAATCTTTTTTTGTTCAATTCATTGGCTGTTTCCTTCAGACGACGTCTTCTCGCTCTGATGTTGTGGATGATTTTGTTCCCCATGAACTGAATCGCGACTGAATGTAGGAATATTGGATCCATTCGTTTCCAGACCGCCGATTGACGGCTCCGCCGTAACGCGGTAAAAGACAGCAACAAGCCGGAGAAATGTGATTGACTGATACCCGGCAAACCTCCGGACCTGCTTCAGCAGCACTGTCTAGCATTTTTTCTGAAAGGATTCACCCATGAAAGACGAAACCATCGCGATCCACAGCGGTTATCAAACCGATCCGACGACTAAAGCCGTTGCGGTGCCCATCTATCAAACCGTAGCGTACGAATTCGACAATGCGCAGCATGGCGCGGATTTGTTCAATCTGGCGGTACCCGGCAACATTTACACCCGCATCATGAATCCGACCAACGACGTGCTGGAGCAACGGGTTGCCGCACTCGAAGGCGGCGTGGCGGCGCTGGCACTGAGTTCCGGGCAAGCGGCGATTCATTATTCGATTATCAACATTGCCGAAGCCGGCAATAACATCGTCAGCGTGCCGATGCTGTACGGCGGAACCTATACATTGTTTGCGCACATGCTGCCGAAACTCGGCATCGACGTGCGTTTTGCCAAGGACGACCGGGCCGCCAGCATGGAGCCGCTGATCGACGATAAAACCGCTGCGGTTTACTGCGAAACGCTCGGCAATCCGGCGGGCAATATCCCGGATCTCGAAGCCATCGCGCGGATGGCGCACCGCCACGGCATTCCGGTCATCGTCGACAACACCGTGCCGACGCCGGTGTTGATGAAGCCAATCGAATACGGCGCGGATATCGTGGTGCACTCGCTGACCAAATACATGGGCGGGCACGGCACTTCGATCGGCGGCATCATCGTCGATTCCGGCAAGTTTCCATGGGTCGAACATGCCCAGCGTTTTCCGATGCTGAATAATCCGGAACCGGCATATCACGGTGTCATTTATACCGAAGCATTGGGTCCGGCGGCTTATATCGGACGTGTGCGGACCGTTGCGTTGCGCAATACCGGCTCGGCGATGTCGCCGATGAACGCATTCTTTTTCCTGCAAGGCATCGAAACTCTGTCGCTGCGCATGGAGCGGCATACCGAGAACGCGCTCAACGTTGCGCATTATCTGGAAAAACATCCGCGCGTGGCGTGGGTCAAGTATGCCGGACTGCCGTCGTCGGAATACTATCCACTGGCGCAGAAATACATGAAAGGACGGCCTTCGGCATTGCTGGCGTTCGGCATCAAAGGCGGCTTCGATGCCGGCGTGAAATTCTACGATGCGCTGAAATTATTCAAGCGCCTGGTCAATATCGGCGATGCCAAATCGCTGGCGGCGCACCCGGCGTCGACCACGCACCGCCAGCTCACCGGACCCGAACTCGCCGCTGCGGGCGTAACAGCGGATATGATCCGGCTGTGCATCGGCATCGAACACATCGACGATATTCTGGAAGATTTGCAGCAAGCGTTGGCAGCAGCTTCGTAAGCCAGTGCCCGTCCGGTTGCTGAAAGAAAAAGCTGCAATGCGGCGGCGCTCTATGTTACATTCCGCCTTTCCTAGCGCGGCGCTTGCCATCTATTCCAAACGGTGTGATGGTAACCAGCCGTCAACATCATTTTCTGCATCACAACATTTAAGGAGAACACCTATGGCACGAGCCAGCGCCCGTCATATTCTGGTAAAAACCGAAGAGCAATGTCACAACCTGAAAGCGGAAATCGAAAATGGCGCTGATTTTGGCACATTGGCGCAGCAGCATTCGCTATGCCCATCGGGCAAACAAGGCGGCGAATTGGACGAATTCGGCCGCGGGCAAATGGTCAAGGAGTTCGATACCGTGGTCTTCAGCGCGCCGGTCGGCGAAGTGCAAGGACCGGTCAAAACACAGTTTGGCTATCACTTGGTGGAAGTCACCCAACGCGACGACTAGCCTGCAAAAATTCCATACTGCCTGACCAGCCGCTTACGATTGCGAGCCTGCCGTCTCACCGGGAACGCAAGCAGCGGCTACCGGGCAGGCTGGAAGCATTGATACACGGCAAAACTGCGGCGGCCATCGATGACTTTCGAAACCGGAACGATCGTATCGCCACCCATTAAAGCGGCTTCGTTGCGCGCCAGATCGGCGAGCTCACCGGCAACTTTCTCGGCATCACGATCAAAAATGAACTGACTGACCACCTTGGAATTCGCATTGCCCAGTTTCTTGCAAGATTCGAGCGATTGAGCGGATTGCAGCACACGCACGCCCTCGCCTTTCCCCGTTACTTTTACCCAAGCGCAAGCCGCCAGCGAGAATACAACCAACACCGCCATCATCATTAACAATATTTTTTTCATTGAATCACCTCATTGATAAGGCGTTCATTCTATCAAATCCGCTGGTTTTCCTTCTATCAACGTCTTAGTCTGTTACCGCTTTTTTACGACTTAGGGAAGCACTGATTAATTCGACGAACGTGATGAAGTGCGAGGCGCACGGAACGCAGTAACCGAGGTATATCAATCAGATAGACAAGGGAGCGAGTACCGTGCAACGATGCAATTCGCTCGTGCAGTCCATTAATCAGTGCTTCCTTAGGCTTCCAGCGCAGAATGATCGTGCCAAATCGATTCGGAAACATGAATGAGCAGCAAATTGGTAGTCTGCGCCGTGCGGTATTCGTACAGAACATCCCGTCTTCCTTCATGATCTCCGGCAATATCCAGCCACAAATGACGCAACTCGATTTCCTGCTCGTCAGGCAGCGCGCTAAACAAGTCGAACGACACATGACCATTCGCATCGGTTTCGACAAACCCCAGGCGCTTGTTGATGGTTTCGCCGGTTTTCCGGCAGACGTATTCCGCGCTGACAGCCACAGTCGCCGTGGTGTAGCGGTTGTTTTTCCGCACGGTTTCGCCGATGAGTAAAAGTCTGAGTTTTTTCATGATCGACCGGTAATTCATGATTGATGATGCCGGTTTGCCAATTTCCGGCAATGAACGAGGTTTAACAAGTCTACCGTCATGCCGGTCGTCTCAATGTGATTTTTGTCACACTGCCTGGCGGATTCACGGCAAAACCTTAGCGGTCTTGATCCGCTACGCGCGCGATGAAAAACGGCTGATCAGCCGCGATCAATTGAATGAATTGCGGATACTGGAATACGCTGCTGCTGGAGCGCGGATCCAGCAATAACGGCAACAGCCGTGCGGTATCCGGCAGTAATGGGACATACAAATGACCGGACATGACCACGGCACGATCGCGGGATGTATCCAAGACCCGGAGGGCACGTTCCGGGGTATCGCCGTATGCGAAAACATCGTTTTCCAGCACCGTCTCAAACGGTTCCGTAACCTTATCGAACGAGATGCGATGCCGTTCGAACAATTCCGCGAAAACCTCAACATGCGCGTGCACGATATAGGCGCTGGGCAACTGCAAAAAATCATGCGCTGCAATGGCGCGATGATCGGCAAATTCAATGGACTCGATCTCGCGCGTATCGCGCCGGCGCAGATTAATTCGTGTTACCGGCGATTCGTTTCTGGGTACATAGGAACCGTTGAGCGCTATGTTTCCCTGCGGCGGAAGCTGCATTGCGCGTGCGATAGCTGACAGAATTGCTGGTTGTTGCGGCTGCAATACCTGTAACAACGCTTGCAAGCAGCACCATTGCTTTTCCGTTCGAACTGCGATATTGCGGAATGTCGGATGCGGATCGGCTTTCGGCTCCATCGGTGTTTCCAGCAAAATCGCCAGCGCGCCGCGCAATCCGGCTTTGTTGCGGAAGGTGCGCATCGTCAGGTCTCCATGCGTGACCGGCTGTTTCGTGGAGGTGATCTCGCGGATATAACGTTGAGCGCGCAGACCGCGCGTTTCAACCGCCGCGATCAACGCCGGCAGCAATTGCAATTCCGCGTAGTTTTGCAAATTTTCAGAAATAGCCGGATGACTTGCCACATCGAATTGCGCTTCGAAATCGGTCAAATAACCTTCGAGTCCGAGCGTTTTGCGTTTCAACACCGCCGACTCATGCAGATCCAGCACTACCGCCGGGCGGTAATGCAATACTGCGGCATCCAGCGCGCAGCTCTCGGGTTGCGACAACAATACAAAATCCCGGTTGATGTTGACGTCGTTGCCGTTCTTGCTGGAATCTCGCTCGCGGCCATCCGGATTGGCGTTCGGGATCATGATGAATTCAAAATGCTCCAGCAGCTGCTGCAGCTCGCCCGTGAGTATGGCTCGCGCCAAATACAGCAATGCTTCGCAACCAGCCGCTTCCGAGGCTCCATGTTGCGAGCCGGCCAGCATGATCCGCAATTTTTGCCGGTTTGCCCGCTGATTCTTGGAATCATCACCGCAATAAAGCGCCAGGATTTCCCGTCCCTGCGCCGAATGGCCGATGCAATCCAGCCGTGCAAATTGTCCGGCGGCGAATGCCAGCGTCTGCAAATAATGGACGATCTCCTCCGAGCTCGAATAACGTTGGAAACCGTTTTGCTCCAACGGTGTTTTAATCCGCTTCATGGCTGGTTTACCCGGACTTCCTCGAAAGTGCGGTAAATAAAAAACTCTTGTTCCGGTTCCACCAATCTTGCGTATTCGGGATAACGAAAAATACTGCTGATTGAACGTGGATCCAGCAGCAATGCGGCGGTACGTCCGTTTGGCTGAAGCAAGTCGATGAGCAGGCTGCCGCGATCAATCGTCAAAGTCTTCTGCGTCTCCGCCAGCAACCCGGTACGCATCAGGCTATTGGCAGGTACATCGACACGCATCGCAATCACTTGCTGCTCCGACGGATGCGGCAAGCGACGGTAATCAATGCGATGACGCTCAAGCACTGAACGGATGACATCTTGATGACGGGTAATCACCAGCATTCGCGGAAAAGCGGCCGCATCGGCATTGATCTGCAGGCGATGATCCGGAAACACGCGCGGCTCGAGTTCTCCGGTATCCAGCCGCCGCATGACAATCGATTTTTGCGGTTGCGCTGGATTCAGCGCATAACCGGCGTATAACGTCAACGGCTCCTGATGCAGCATGGCACGCGCCAATGCCGTCTGCGCCAGAATTTCGGCGCGCCGCTCATGCGCCAGCGTCAGCAACGAATGCAAACATAACAGCTGCCGTGCCACTCGCTGCGCGATATTGCGGTACGTCGGATGCACCGCTTCGCGCGAATCCAGTTTGGTTTCGACCAGCAGCGACAATACGCCGGTCATGGCGGCGGCATTGCGGAAATTGCGCAATGTCAATCCGCCATTGGTGACCGGCTGTTGGATACTGGTGATCTCCCCGATGTAACGGCGCGCCGGCAGTCCGCCATCCGATACCCGGGCGGTTAACGCCGGCAAGAAAATATTCAAGGCATAATCCCGCAGCGCTGCCGGCACTGACGGATTGTTACTGATTTCGAATTGCGCGTCGAAATCGGTCAGATAGCCGTCTTTGGCGAGCGATTCGCGCTTTAATACCGCCGATTCATGCGAATCGAGCAATACGTGCGGCGCATAGCGTTCCACCGCTTCTTTCAGCACGCGGGTTTCAGGTTGCGTGAGCAATACGAAATCGGTGTTGATATTGACGCGATTGGCATTCGACCGTCGCCCTAAGTCACGCCCGTCGGGATTGGCATTGGGCAGCAAAATCACATCCATTTCCTCCAGCAACGGCCGCAGATATCCATCCGCCAGCTCCCTTGCGATCACCAGCATTGCCTCGCCGCCCGCGGGTTCTGCGGCGCCGTGTTGCGAACCGGCGATCATAACCGTTAGCCGCTTTGCGGTATGATCCCGGCGCGGCGCGGAAAATCGCATGACTTCAATCGGGCGATCCAGAACGCTGTGACCGATCGACTCCACACGCACCAGCTCCGGATAACGCTCGGCCAGCGCATGAAGATAACCACTTATTTCACTCGACGTGCTGATTCTGGCATAGCGCGCCGCTTCCAGCGGCGTTTGCAGCGGGACAACTTGCCCGGCGCACAAGACACTGTAAGTGGCTGTAATAACGATAAATATTTTTTGCAGCAGCAAACGCATCATGACAATCAGAGAATTGTATCAGCTTGATTTCCAGGACATTCGCACTGACACGTGTCCTGCTATTTTACTTAAACGACAGTAACTAAGTACTAGTAAAAAAAGGAATAATTTCCCATTCCACCAAGTCCGCTTTCAGCATATCGTACACACAACTGTTTAAGCATCCATTTTTTAGACAGCACTCATAACAATAAGCAGCAAAGCAACACGATTTATTAAAGCTGTAAAAGGCAATTTCACCGCCCTTTGCGTAACTGGTCAATGCGATGCCTTGGAAGACATTATGGCAGAAACCAGTCATCCGCCGGGCCGGTGAAATAAAAATATCTATATGTCTTATTGGAGATTTCATTATGCGTATCGTATCGATACTTGCTTTACTCGCTTTAACCAGCGGTCCCGCTACTGCGGCGGCTATTTATCAAATCGGCGATAACGACGGTTACGGCGCGGCTGTTTGCGATAACTGCTCTCACAGCTTCGATGGCTTCAGCGCCGATCATGACGGCCGCAGCGCCACGGAAAAACTTGCGACGGACGGCGCGCAATATACCGACACGTACAGCACCACGCACCCAGGTTTTAGCCCGCATGGATTGGAAACCGTAGCCACTTTCCATTTCGGCGGATTAGGCGCGCACTGGACATCCGGCAAACTGGAAATCGATTTGGCGGATTTTCAGGCCTCCGAATTTGGCGCCGTAGCCGCTGCGTTTAACGGTATCACGCAGGATTTCGCTTTCGATGACGGTTATACAAAAACCGCGATTCACACGTTTCTGTTGAGCGATGCGGTGCTGGATTCGATCAACGCCACCGGTGAATTGGTCATCACCATCGACCGCAACAACTCCAGCGATTTCTATGGCATCGATTACCTAAAACTGACCGATCTGACCGAACCGGTGATGTTCATGCCGCCGGTAATGAATACGGCGGCGCTGCCGGTACCCGAACCTGAAACATACTTGATGTTGCTCGCCGGGCTGACATTATTGAGCTTCGCCTACCGCCGCAATATCAAACCAACCGGTTTAACAGCTTAATCTTTCCTTGATGTAGCAAAACAAAACCCCGCTCCGGCGGGTTTTTGTTTTGGTGCGGTATCGCAACGTTGCAAGCGATAGGGTGCAAACCGCCGCTGTGCTACAATTTCTTCCGTAAACAGGCCGTTGAAAAACTTTTTCGAAGCAGCCGACACAAGGCAAAAACAGGCGAAAAAGCGCAGTTCATGCGCAATAAATGAGCATTTTGAGCTTGTTTTTAACACCGTAGCGGCAACACAGATAGTTTTTCAACAGCCTGGTAAACAGCGTCAATCCGATCATTTGCGTACCTCAACGATCCCATCAATAAAGGAAAGCTATGAAAATCGCCTGCGTTGCTTTGTCCGCCCTTATCTTATCCGCCTGTATTTCCCATCCCCTGGAAGCACCGCCGCCCCCCGCGTATGTAAAAGCCGTGCCGGACGATTGGGTGCAAGCATTCCGCGACAAAACCCAGGAAAAATCGGCTTATCTGCAATCGCACCAAGTCGCATACGATTGGTTCGGCAATTTCGCTTTCAGCGAAACCGACGGCATTCCTTTTATCGCGTTGAAACTGATACCCAAGCTCGCGCCGGAATTGTGGGGCAGCGCTGAAAACTTTCTCGACGCGGTTGGCTTGTTCATCGACGAGCGGCAACCTGCATATCCGGCGGCGCGCGGCATCGGCTTCAGCGGCTTGTCACGCGCTGTTGCGGACGGCAACATCGACTACGCGTCGTTTACTTGCGGCGCGTGTCATATCGGCCGGGTGCGGCTGGAAAACGGTGAAATCGATTATCTCGACGGCGGCGTGAATACCACTTTCAACATCGTGTCGTTCCGCGTTAAGCTGTACCAAACCTTGCAGCAGGCTTACGACGGTAAGACCGGCGACGACAAATATCAAGTGCTGACGCAGAAACTGCTGGCCGCGCTGGATGAAGTTCAGCAACAAAACCCGCATTACTTCTACAACAACTTCCAATCCGCCAGCCGCCATTTCGACGCGGATTACGAAGCCGCGCAGATCAAATTGTTCCGTAAAAACGCCGTGCAAACGGTTACAAAATTCGCGCAGCGCGTGGAAGCCGAATACCAGGGTTTCGGCGCTTTGATCGCGAAGAACTACAGCGGTTTTGAACAGCCGATGCTAGCCGGTTTTCCCGGCATGGCCGATGCCACCGGGTTGAGCGCGGTCAACGGTTACATCGACGCGCGCAAAAGCCCGATTCTCAAATGGTTCGCCGGGCTTTCGCTGCCGCCGGAACCCGGCATCACCGATTTCATGTCGGTTTGGGAACAGGACAAACGCCGCGCCAGCTGGGATGAAAGCCATAAAAGGCTGATTAACGGCGGCGGGCAATGGAACGGCAACGTGCCGATGCCGGTGTACCGCAATTTGATCGCGATGCTGACGCTCGGTCTGGAACAAACCGATGTGCGCGTGGCGGCATTTGCCGAGGAATTGCTCAACGGTTTACCGGCCAGTCCTTATCCGTTCGCGGTCGATGTAACGCTGGCCAAGAAGGGTCAAGCGCTGTTTGCCGAGCACTGCGCCGATTGCCATCAACCGAAAAACGGCAAGGTCTACGACAACCTCGGCACCAGCATGAAACGCGCCTACGTGGTCGGCACGCTGCTGAATTACGCCGCGCGCAAGGAGCTGTACGACAACTGTTCGCCGGAAACCACCGTGCAGTTATACGGCAAGGATGTCAAACCCTGCGCCGAATTCGACGGCATTTCGCTGGTTGGCAAAAAGGATCTGCTGATGTCGCCGAACGACGAACACCACGGTTACAACGCCCGGCCGTTGAGCGGCGTGTGGGCGCAAGCACCATATTTGCACAACGGCACGGTGCCGACGGTCTATCACCTGCTGGTGCCGGATGAACGCCCGGCGAGCTTTATCAAAAGCCGCCTCGATTACGATACGAAACTGCTCGGCTTTGCCTGGGACCCGCAGCAATCCGCCGCGCAACACGAAGGCTATCTGTTCCAGGCCAACGCCATCCCGGCGCTGAGCAACAAAGGCCACGACAAGGACATCGTGGAAGGTAAAAAAACCTACCGCCTCAATTGGTCGAACGATAAGGAAGGCGCATTTGCCATCATCGAATACTTGAAAATCTTATAATCTTCAATCACTCACCCAAGGAGTTAACATGAATAATCCCGTGATTCAGCCTTATCTGATGTTCGGCGGGCGCTGCGAAGAAGCGCTGGAATTCTATCGCACCGCATTGGGCGCACAGATCGACATGCTCATGCGTTTCCAGGAAAGTCCCGATCCACCGCCGCCCGGTATGCTGCCACCCGGCTTTGAAAGCAAGATCATGCACGCCAGCTTCCGCATCGCCGGCAATGTGCTGATGGCCTCTGACGGATGCGAAGTTGGCTCGCAATTCAAGGGTTTCTCGCTGTCGATTTCGGTCGCCACCGAAGCGGAAGCCGAACGTTACTTTGCCGCGCTGTCCGGCGGTGGCCAAGTACAAATGCCGTTGGCGAAAACCTTCTGGTCGCCCAAGTTCGGCATGCTGACCGACCGCTTCGGCATCAGTTGGATGGTCAACGTCGTCACTACCGAATGCAACGGATGATATTGCACATCCCGATCATGGGCATCGCTGCGGCGATAGGATTAACGGTTAGCAGGCCGTTGAAAAACGTTTTCGAGGCAGCCGATACAAGGCAAAAACAGGCGAAAAAGCGCAGTTTATGCGGTATAAATGAGCATTTTGAGCTTGTTTTTAACACCGTAACGGCAACGCAGATAGTTTTTCAACGGCCGGTTAGCGGTTGCACCGCGCAGCAGCTCAACTCCACCGGCCAATCGTGGCAGCGCAACGAATGCGCCCGAATGCTCGATCAATGGGAGCGCGAACGCTGCCTGTCGAACGCCAGCACGCCGTACGAAGCCTACAAAAAACAATCCGGCGATGCGGATACCGGGAGATGATGTCCGTATGAACCCCGACCAGCCCGGCAAGCTAACGTTTGAAACCGCGGCGCAGCATGCCAGCACGGAAGTTCCGGTGTTCCCGCCCGCTTGCCGCGCCGCGGAAGTACGGCAGCAACTCGCGGGGCGGCAGTACGAAAGCGCGAGTCACGTGATCGTTTGCGAGCAGCGCAAATTTCTCGGTGTGGTACGCATCGAAGACTTGCTCGCCGCTGCCGCCGATACCCCGCTGAACGATCTGATGGACCGCGAAGCGCCGGTCGTCGCGCCGGGGGTGGATCAAGAAGTTGCTGCCTGGCATGCCGTGCGCAACGGCGAATCCGCCTTGACCGTGGTGGATCGCGAAGGCCATTTCGCCGGCGTGATTCCGCCGCACCGGCTGCTTGCGGTATTGCTGTCGGAGCACGAGGAAGACTTGTCGCGCTTGGGCGGCTTCACCAAAAGCACCCATGTGGCCCGCGCGACCAGCGAAGAACCGGTCGAACGGCGCTTCCGCCATCGTATCCCCTGGCTCGTCGTCGGACTCGGCGGCGCCCTGCTCGCCGCGGATTTCGTCGGCTGGTTCGAATCGCAATTGCAACACACCGTGATGCTGGCGTTCTTCATTCCCGGCATCGTCTATCTGGCGGATGCAGTCGGCACGCAAACCGAAACCGTCGTGGTGCGCGGCTTATCCGTCGGGGTCAGCATGCAGCGGATGGTCAAGCGCGAATTACTGACCGGCCTCGCCATTGGTTTTGCGCTCGCGGTGATCGCCGGACCTTTGGTATGGTGGCGCTGGGAACAAGCGGATGTCGCGCTGTGCGTCGGACTATCGGTATTCGCCGCGTGTTCCACCGCCACCGTGGCGGCGATGGCGCTGCCCTCCTTGCTCGACCGGTTCGGACTCGACCCGGCCTTCGGCAGCGGACCGCTGGCGACGGTGATTCAAGACCTGCTGTCGATCCTAATTTACTTCGGTATCGCCAGCGCGGTGGTGCAGTGACAAACTACCGGCTTATGCAACGGATAGACTATGAACTTCGAACAACTCAGTGAGCAACAAATCCTGGCGATTGCCGCGCCGATCATGGACAACTTGATGGAAGCCTCCACCCAGCGCGACCACGCCCGTCATGTCCGCGACTTCACCGGACGGCTGAAAGCCATCGTCACGCCGGATTATTTTGACTGTATCTGCCGGCAATACCAGACAGAAAAAGGCTTTTTCACCACCCGCACCCCAGTCGCCGTCTTCCGCCGTCCGGACTCGGCGGCGATCATCTGGAAACAATCGTTCACGAAAGCACCCGGCGAATTCGTCGCGGAAATGGTGCTGGTACATCGAGATGGCCGGTATTGTGTCGATCATGTGATGGTGTTTTGAAGTCTGCAAGAACATCGCGCATGGTGGATCTAACAAAGTCTGTTATGATAAAAGCTAAATCAAACGATACCTATGAAAAATAAGGACATCCTATGACACGTGCAGTAATAGACCTCATTTTTGACGTAATAGATTGCGTCATTTCGGACATCTAATTGTAGTTATGCGTCGCGGCTGCGCACTCAGTCCGCATCTTAAATCTAGAGGATATTTATTATGACTTGCGATAACATCACAAACAAAGAGGCACGGATTGAAGCTTTTAAAAAAATTGCTGATGCTAAAGGTTACTCATTTAAATACACCGAGGGTGCGCAAGAGCAACATAAAACTCCTTCTTCAGGTGATTTTGAAACTAGGCAGTTCCACTACGATGCTCTAATGGTTGATCAGTCCATCCGGGATGCGATCATTGTACTTGAGGAGTCTCTGACGGATGTTGATGCTGCGGCTATGTCTCGGAAGCAAGGCTTAGTTAAAAAATTGCAGCGCTTACTAGAAACCGGCTCTGCATATGAGAAAGCGGTTTTCTCTCTAGCCAGTGACTCCTACTATTTTCCTGAGGATGTAAATGCAATGGCAGCGAGCGCTGCGCAGAACAAGGACTCTATTTCCAGTGAGAAGGTATTCTCTTGCGAGAGAATTTGCTACGTTGTATGCCGTTGTATTGGAACACATCAAGACTGCAAAGACATGTGTCGTTGGGTTTGCAATGGTGCACAAGATTGATTACTCAACTGAAAAGTTCGACGCATAACATGGCGCTCAACTCGGACCCACAAAACGCTACGTGTTTTGCGGTCCGGTTAGCTCTACGTTAGGCTTGTAAACTTTAAAGACGCTTTATTCCGTACATAATGCTAATTTGGGGAGATAATATGGAAAAGTGCACACCAACCGATGACCACGTCGAAGGTCCTTTTTACCGTCCAGGAGCGCCGGACGCAACGGACATTTATCCTTCAGATTCTAATGGATCGGTATTATGGTTTTCTGGCTCCGTATCAGACATTAACTGTACACCTTTATTAGGCGCAACAATTGAAGCCTGGCAGGCTGACGAAGATGGTCATTATGATAATGATGATCCAAACTCCCCACCGACTGGCTTTCGCTGCCGAGGACGAATGAAAACCGACTCGAAAGGTCTTTTTTCTTTTCGTACTGTTTTGACTTCAAATTATCCAGTGCCTCAAGAAGCTTGGGTAAGAGTCAAGCATATTCATTTCAAAATTTATGCTGTTGGCTATCAGCCGTTAACAACTGAAATAGATTTACTCCCCAATGACTATATATCGTCGGATCAACTGGACAATCCCAATCTTGCCGTAACACTACAAAGCAGTGATGCTTTAGGTGGCAAAGCTGAGTATCGTGCTCATTTTGATTTTGTTCTTCGCCAAGTTTCGGTAATGGGCTATTCAATAGCCGCGAAATATCGCGTCAATACATAAAACTATTATGAACATTAAACATTTTGTGAGGTAATGCTATGACAAACCCTTTTGTTGGTACCTGGACTTATCGTAGTTTTCATAATAAGCCCCAAGAAGTCGATGATTTCAATGACATTCGTTTATGGCAAGCAACTCTTACCTTACAAGAGGATGGTCAAAACCTCCTTACAGGTCGAATTGAATCCGGCCCATACACATTGATGGTTAATGGAACTATTACTTCGGAATGTGGCACTTCAAAAGTCTGCCTTCGAGCATTAGGACAGGACAACAGTCAAACTGCAGGATGGGTATATGATTATATAGGGTTTTTAGCGCCAAGTTGGGTTGAAGGGGATCAACAGAGACCGGCGATTGTCGGAACAGTAATTAGGACATTACCTCATCAACCTAATCGACCAGCCGGACACACTTACTCTTTTATCGCTGTCAATCAGAATATTCCACTAGCTAAATACCAATTACAAGATAATGTAATTAAGCATTTTTCAGATCGTATGCATCGGTTACATCATTCTGTTTGGCATTCCATTCGTAATAACTGGAATAACTGTACACCAGAACAGCAGGAAGCTATTAGGAGTTTGGACTGGGAGGTAGAAGGAGGACGTATAGCTTTATACTCTCCGAGGGAAAGGTCACGTCCGATTGTCACTAATGGAGCAGGAGAGGATTTCTTATTCATGCATAGACAGATGGTGACACTGTACAGGAAACTCATGATGGAAGCAGGGGAAGAATCTCCCAGATGGTTAGAAATCCCACAACCTGGCACAAATGTGAGTCATGATATGGTTCCATCAGCTTGGGCTATCCCAGATGCACCTACCTTTGAACGACGATTGGCTGCACTGAAGACTGATGAGTTCTACTGGAGCCGACTTCGTTGGTGGGAGTTTCAGTTTAAAGATCCGACCTACTTGGCTACACTCACCTTAGGAGAGTTTGGCTCTCTTATTGAATTTAGCGTTCATAATGACTTACATATTCGGTGGTGGGGCGTTCCTCGTGATCCGGAGACAAATGCCCAACTTCCCAATGGACGCGACCTTTCCGATATTCGACCGAAATGGGATAATTATCAGTATGATACGCTTGGAGATTTTTACTCAAACCATGTAAATCCAGTATTTTGGTTATTGCATGGATGGATAGATGATAGGATCGAAGACTGGTATTCAGCACACGATTGGAAGCATCCCGGAGAGATCAAGCGAATTGAAAAAGGAGGGGTGCAATGGTTCGAACCGGGTCAGTGGGTACAAGTTGATCACCCTTGGGTATGGCCAAAATCTCTGGGTGGATACAATCATGGGCACGACGAACACGATCCGAGCTTAAGAGCTAAGCGCATTGAAAGCATGGAAAAAGTAAACATCATCTTATTTGGTTCTTCGCCAGAGCTTGCAATAGCACCAGCTGAAACTAAGTTTAAACGTTCTATTTTAGAGGATCATTCGAGTCTCTCATGGTGGTTCTAAATCCAAAGGCAGGATGCGCGTCCACCGAATAATGGGCTATAAAAACTGCCTAACATGGCACTCAAGCCGACCCGCTTCCGCTACGCTCCAGCGGTCGGCTTAGCTTTGCGTTAGGCGCGCATCTAGGACACGCTTTCCGCATGGCAAAGAAGAGAAAAAAACGCTTTCCAAGGAGTTGGCCCAAGGCTGCTGATAGTTATCTTTATCACTACACTAGAGCCGAAACGGCGCTGACAAAGATACTTCCTAATCGGACTTTGAGGGCAAGCCCTTTTGTCGACATGAATGACCCGCGCGAATCAAAGGCGTGGGGGTTCTCCCCGATCGGGTACAAGTCGGGAGACCTTGAGAGCCAAAAAGACGACGATCGGATAAATGAGTTACGAAGAGTCGATGCTCAGAAGGCTACCGAACTGGCCCAGCAGTCAACGCGAGTACTTTGTTTCTCGCAAGATGACCTAATGCGCCGTTCATCTAGTGACTCGGAGCATCCCATTGGTCGTGGGTTTGCCAATTCTGCGATGTGGGCGCACTACGCAGGTAACCACTCAGGGGTATGTTTAGTCTTTGATGCCACTCTTTTAGCATCCGCAATTACCGAATGGTATGAAGAAGGTGACCATGCTGTTCGAAGGACCGGTTGGATGTTTCCAGGAAACGTAGAGTACCTGGATCGTGAACATGACTTAACGTTTGTGCGAGGATCGCCGTATGTATTCGAACCAGACGTCAGAAGTTTACGAATGGAAACTCTATCTCACGTTGGTCGCCACTATCGAGAACTCTTCCTGCAGAAGAGTCTTGACTGGAAGTATGAAAATGAATACCGGTATGTGTTTTGGGCAGAGGGAACCGAGCCTCTTTATGTGCCTTTCAAAGATGCCCTCACGGGAATAGTTGTTGGAGAGAACTTCGGATATTACTCTGAACTCGGCAGGCTGGCGGAAGCCGGCTTTGTACGTGCGATGGACAATCAATGCCGTGATCTCGGAGTACAGCAAGTTATGCTTTGGTGGCATAACGGGATCCCGCGAGTTGCAAGTCGGTCTCGTAAAAAGTGGTAAATATAGAGGATTGTCTCGGACATAAAGGGGCGCCTAACCAGGGCGCTGCAGTCGGACGCTTGACCGCTCGCTCCCTTCGCTGCCGCTCCGGTCGGTCGCCGTCAAGCGCCGCTGAGCGCCGACGTTAGCCACTCACCGAATATGAACAGGCTTTTTCCTCATTGCATTAGCCATTGCATCTTATCAAGCGATTTGAGTTGACTGACCTTTGGTCTGGCCAAATAGAAGTAAATGGGCCAATACCGGACTCCAGAAACCCACATTGCAGCTTTAAACCCATTTCACCCTGAAAGCTGGTGAATAAGCTCTAACGATGTCCGGGCAGGCCGCGGCGGCCTCCATGACCATGACCATCGCTGAGTATGACCACCGCCGCGATGATCCCGGCGGTCACGATGACGACTGCCGCTGTAGCTGCAATGGTTCCCCAGTCGATGACTTTTTTATAGAGCGGGTAGTCGTCCCGCCAGCGGATGCGTTGCCAGATTTCTTCCGGCGTAAGTAAATAAGGCCGACCGAGTGTATCCCGCGTGACCACGATTTCGCGGTCTTCGCGGATATCGATGGATTGCTTAGTATCTCCGAGCGGCGCCACATCAACGGTGCCGCTGATCACTGTGACTTTCGTTTGATGCTCCGTGACTTGAAGGTGCAGGATGGCGTTGCTGGCGTCGATCCGGGCATGCGGCGTTTCTATTTGTTGCCGGCAATCCGCCGTATCCGCGTAGGCATTGCCGGTGTTGAATTCGTCGATTTGGATCGTGCAGACCGGGCCAGCCGCTTCGAATTCCACGCGCGCGCTGCTTTGCGGCCCGGTGTTTATCCGGGAATGGTTCGCCAGCTTCGCCGAAACATCGATCGGGGTGCCGTTACGTAAAGCACTTTCCCCCGCAGCAAATACCAAGCCGATCGTGGCCTTGTCTACTTGATTGGGGTTGTGAAAACGCGCGCCGGTGTTTTCATCCTGTTCCCAGAATCCGCCGTTTCCCGTCGCATTCCGGTCATCGATGGGTACGGTTTTACAAGCGCCGAGCAATAGCACGGCTAGCAGCAGTATCAACAAAATTCCGCGGCCCGGTAATTTCAGTGCAGAAGGTTTTAATGCTCGATCGGGATTGAATTCGACATTGCTTTGTTTGCCGGGAAACGATCCGGTTGCGATGGTGCTCATTTTGCTTCTCCTTGCGGTTGATTGTTCAAGTCGATGCGCGATGAGCCATGATAGTGCGGGCACCATGAACCGGCACTGAATCATGCCGGGGATAATGGTTTGATTTTGCTGCGCAATGCCGGAGCCGGCTTGGCGGGAACGATAGACCTGCGTCAGTCGGGAGCCGCCAGTTGCAATGGGATGATGGCGACTTTGCTGCTAGTAGGATGCTTTAGCAGGTCGTTGAAAAACGATCTGCTAGGGCTTTTTAAACTGCGGAAACTACACGCACAGCGCTTCCGTCAACGACCGCACCTCGGCGGCTGAGTCTTTCAGGATTTCGCTGAGCGTCTCTTCGTCGGTCAATAAATCGAGGTTAGCGGCGGCATCCGCGCCGGCCAGGTTGGAAGGCAGCACGAAGGGGGATTTGACGGGGGCCAGTTGATTGGCGATCAGCAGCGTGTCGCCCAGCGTGTCCGGCGGGAAGGCCAGATAGCCGCGCCACAGGTAAACGATGTCGCCGATCACCGGTTGCGGCACCGACAACGCGTTGAGAATCGCGGTGCCGATGGTGATCTCGCAATCGAGTTCGCTTTCGTCTTCCAGGTCTTCGTCGGCGTTCCACGAACTCGCCATGCTGTCGTCGATTAATCCGGGAAAGTATTTCTCGCGCGCCAGCAAATAGAACCAGCTGATTTCATGAATCATGCCGGCAAACAATGCGGTTTCGGGATCCTTGCGGGTCACGCGACGGGCGATGACTTGCGCCAGCGCGGCGACATACGCGGAATGCTGCCATAATTGATCGGCTTGCGCGCTTCTTCCCTGCGATCCGGTCAATTGCTGCACGGCTATGACAATCGCCAAATTGCGCACGGTGCGCATGCCGATCAATGTCACCGCCGAACGCACGTCGGTGATTTTTTTGCCCGAGCGGTTAAATACCGCGGAATTGGCAATCGCCACCACTTTGGTCGACAGCAGCGGTTCGGCTTGAATCAGCCGGATCACGGCATCGAGACTGCAATCCGGGTCTTCCAGCTTTTCCTTGATTTTAATCGCGGCATGGGTCGAAGTCGGAAAAATCAGGCGTCCTTGTTCCACTTCCGCAGCCAACGCACTTAATATCGCGCTTTTCTCCATGCAAATTTTCCTTTCCTCATCACCGCCAGCATCTGGCCAATTTTTGATGGAGTAAAGCTTATGCCAGAATTGGCAAGAGTCATTCCTGAATAAAAGCAAGGATTAACAGCTATTTCTTCGATTGTTTTTTTAATCTGATGTTGATAGCGGCGATGGTTTCCGGGTTCGGTACATTTGGAAACCTTCTGGAGTACGGCCCATTAAAGTTTGACCGGTTTGAGTCGTAAGAACAGCAGCAGCGATGCCACCGTAGCGATCAAGCGCTTAAAAAATTAAAACTCACTGGAAAACGTTATGAAAATTCTTGTTCACTTCAAGTCCGGATTCAAACAAATATTTATTGTTCCCAAAAGCATGCTGGCACTCGAGTTCCGCAATATGGCCAAGGAAATTGGCGGTGCGATTGAAAGCATCGAATTTTCATTACCTTCCCGTAATCAGGCAAACTTTGCGAATAACGAATACCGCAACGGCGTTTTGCGCTTGCCCGATAAACACTAATGACCGCCAGCGCCCTCCGGATGCCACGCAATCAGAATGGAATATCGTCTTCCATATCTTCAAATCCGCCGGGGGCTTTCGCTGAAGATGGCCGGCTAGGCATGGCGCTGTCTTCTTCGTGATCCGGCGCGGATTCAAAGCTACCGCTGCCGGGCCGGTTACCCAGCATCTTCATATCCGTGGCAATGATATCCGTGGTATAACGCTCCACCCCATTCTTATCCGTCCATTTCCGGGTTTCCAGCCGGCCTTCGACATAAACCGAACGCCCTTTTTTTAAATATTCCCCGGCAATCTCAGCCAGCTTGCGATAAAAAGTCACGCGGTGCCATTCGGTTTTTTCCTGTTTCTCGCCATTTTTGTCTTTCCAGGTATCAGTCGTCGCCAAGGTGATATTGGTGACGGCATCGCCGTTCGACATGTAGCGGGTTTCCGGGTCTTTGCCCAAGTTACCGATGAGTATCACTTTATTGACTGAAGCCATTTATGTTTTCTCCCCAAGCAATTGAATCACTTTTTCTTCGTCGAAGCCTTTCATATCCACTTTTAAATAAGCCACCCGCTCATTCACGAGGACCAGTGCCTCAAAAACACCGGGTATCGCTGCCAGGCGGCGCGATAATTCTTTGGATTGATCGGAATCCATTTCCTGCACCGGATACATTCTGGAACGCACCGCGGCGGGCGCTTTCATTGTCATCGCCAATGCCAGCCACACCACCAGCAACACACCGCAAAACGCATACAATGCGCTGCTGCCGTATTCGCCGTATAAATGACCGCCGGCTGCCGCACCGGCAAAAGCACCGAGGAATTGCGTGCTGCTGTAAATGCCGATCGCTGTTCCCTTGGCGCCGACCGGCGCTATTTTTGAAATCAGCGACGGTAAGCTGGCTTCCAATAAATTAAAAGCCGCAAAGAAAACCAGTAACGCCAATGCCGTTCCCCAGACCGATTCAAAGGTCATGGCCAGCAGCAGTTGTCCCAGCAGCAAAATCGCGATTGCGGCGACAAAGACTTGTTTTAATTTCGCTTTCTTCTCGGAATAAATAATCGCCGGAACGATCAGCACAATCGACAACAGCAACACCGGAAGATAAATCTGCCAATGATCGTCCGCCGCCATGCCCGCTTGCCGCAGTGTCAGCGGCACCACCAGCCAGAGCGCCATCAGTACCGCATGCAATGCAAAAATGCCGTAGTTCAGCCGCAACAGCTGCGTATCGCGCAAGACGCTGCGGAAATTCGCGGGCGATGCTTCGGTATCGGAATGAAACCGGCTGATTACCGGATCGGGAATGATTTTCTTGACGACAACCATGGCCAATAGCGCCAAAACCCCGGTCATCGCAAAAATGCCCGGTACTCCGATCCATTGATTTAGCACCGGTGCCGCGATCAGTGAAATGGCAAACACCACGCCGATGGTCATGCCGATCGTCGCCATCGCCTTGGTGCGATGTTCTTCCCGCGTAAGATCCGCGGCCAGCGCCATCACCGCCGCCGAAATCGCCCCGGCTCCCTGAATGACGCGCCCGATGATAACCCAATAAATATCAGTTGCCATCGCAGCGATAAAGCTACCGATAATGAATAAAATCAGACCCAGATAAATCACCGGCTTGCGCCCGATCCGGTCCGACAGCCAACCGAATGGGATTTGCAAAATCGCTTGCGTCAAACCATAAGCGCCCAGCGCAATGCCGACCAGCGTATAGTTGTCTCCGCCGGGCAGGTCTTCGGCGTAAAAAGCAAACACCGGCAAAATAATAAACAACCCCAGCATGCGCAATCCATACACACCGGCCAAGCCGATCGTCGCGCGTATTTCCGTGGGGGACATTCTCTCAGATGATGAAGCAGACATGAATCAGGTTGTGATATTCCTAAAAAGTTGGGTATATTAACAGGTTGACTCTTACATAGATAGTTCATGGAATCCATAAAAATACGCGGTGCGCGCACGCATAATCTGAAAAATATCAACCTCGATCTGCCTCGCAACAAGCTCGTGGTTATCACCGGTTTATCCGGCTCCGGCAAATCTTCATTGGCTTTCGATACGCTCTACGCCGAGGGGCAGCGCCGCTACGTTGAATCGCTGTCGGCGTATGCCCGGCAATTCCTGCAGTTAATGGAAAAACCGGATGTCGACCTGATCGAAGGATTGTCTCCGGCCATTGCCATCGAACAAAAGGCAACGTCGCATAACCCGCGTTCGACGGTCGGCACCGTCACCGAGATTCATGACTATTTGCGCTTGCTGTTCGCCCGCGTCGGCGATCCATTCTGCCCCGAGCACAACATCGTGTTGACGGCGCAAAGTGTTTCGCAAATGGTCGATCATGTTTTGCAGCTACCGGCGGATACCCGCTTGATGATTTTGTCGCCGCTGATCGTGGAACGCAAAGGGGAACAAACCGAGCTGTTTGACGAGTTGCGCGCACAAGGCTTTGTAAGGCTGCGCATCGACGGTGAAGTGTATGAAATCGATGCGTTACCGAAATTGCAAAAAAACCAAAAACACACCATCGAAGTTGTGGTGGATCGCTTGAAAGTCTCTGCCGATGCCAAACAACGGCTGGCCGAGTCGTTCGAGGTGGCGCTGCGCCATTCGGAGGGACGCGCTTTGGCGGTGGAAATGGACAGCGGCCAGGAGCATTTATTCTCGGCGAAATTCAGCTGCCCGGTATGCAGCTACTCATTAGCCGAATTGGAACCCAGATTATTTTCTTTCAACAATCCGCTGGGCGCATGCAACAAATGCGATGGTTTAGGACAGATCACTTTTTTTGATCCAGCACGGGTCGTGGCTTTTCCGCATTTATCGCTGGCCGCCGGCGCCGTGCGCAATTGGGACCGGCGTAATCAGTTCTATTTCCAGCTCTTAACCAGCCTCGCCGCGCATTATCAGTTTGATCTGGAAACACCTTTTGAGAAACTCGATGAATCGATCCGCAACATTATTTTGCACGGTTCCGGTAAAGAAAAAATACAATTTTCATATTTAACGGAAAGCGGACGCAAACAGCAGGACGTTCATCCGTTCGAAGGCATTATTCCCAACCTGACCCGGCGCTACAAGGAAACCGAATCGCAGACCGTGCGCGAGGAGCTGGCAAAATACCTGAACGCCCAAACCTGCCCGGAATGCCAGGGCACGCGCTTATGCCGCTCGGCGCGGCATGTGCATGTCGCCGGAAAGGCGATTTACGAAATCAGCGCACTGCCGCTAAGAAAAGCCAGGGAATTATTCGATCATCTGGAATTATCCGGCCATAAGCAATCCATTGCGGAACGCATCATCAAGGAAATTTCCAGCCGTCTGCAATTTCTCAACAATGTCGGTCTGGATTATTTATCGCTGGATCGTTCCGCCGATACGCTATCGGGCGGCGAATCACAGCGTATCCGCTTGGCCAGTCAAATCGGCTCCGGCTTGACCGGCGTCATGTACGTGCTGGATGAACCTTCCATCGGTTTGCACCAACGCGACAATGGCCGTTTGCTCGATACCCTTAAGAATCTGCGGGATCTGGGCAATAGCGTCATCGTGGTCGAGCATGACCAGGACGCGATCCAAATTGCCGATTATGTCGTCGATATGGGTCCCGGTGCCGGCGAACACGGCGGTTTCGTGATCGCGCAAGGCACGCCGCTTGAAATCCAGCGGAATGAAAGTTCGTTAACCGGAAAATATCTTTCCGGCGCCTTGGCGATCCATATACCGCGGCAACGGCATCCGCCTGGCGCAGAGCGGATTTTGCAGATTACCGGCGCCACCGGGAATAATTTAAAAAATGTCACGCTTAACTTGCCGGTCGGATTGTTTGTTTGCGTGACCGGTGTTTCGGGATCCGGCAAATCGACACTCATCAACGAAACCCTGCATCGCGCAGTTGCCCGCCATCTCTACGGCAGCAATGACGAACCCGCGCCGCATCAGCAAATTGACGGACTGGCTTTCTTCGACAAAGTCATCAATATGGATCAAAGCCCGATCGGACGAACGCCGCGTTCCAATCCCGCAACGTATACCGGCTTGTTTACGCCGATCCGCGACTTATTTTCCGGCGTGCCGCAAGCTCGTGAACGCGGTTACGCGCCCGGGCGGTTTTCGTTCAACGTCAAGGGCGGACGCTGCGAATCTTGCCAGGGAGATGGCGTGATCAAAGTTGAAATGCATTTCCTGCCGGATATCTATGTCACTTGCGATGTCTGCCACGGTCACCGCTATAACCGTGAAACGCTCGAAATTCAATATAAGGGAAAAAATATCAGTGAAATTTTACAAATGACGGTAGAAAACGCATTGGAATTTTTCACACCGGTACCGGTGGTGGCGCGCAAACTGCAAACCTTGATGGATGTGGGTCTCGGCTATATCACGTTGGGGCAATCCGCCACCACCCTTTCCGGGGGAGAAGCGCAACGCGTCAAGCTGTCGCTGGAGCTGTCAAAACGCGATACCGGACGCACCTTGTACATTCTCGATGAACCAACCACCGGTTTGCATTTTCAGGATATCGATCTATTGCTCAAAGTGTTGCACCGATTGCGCGATCACGGCAATACCGTGGTCGTGATCGAACATAATCTGGATGTCATCAAAACCGCCGATTGGATTATCGATTTGGGACCGGAGGGCGGCGACGGCGGCGGCTGCATAGTGGCGGAAGGCACCCCGGAATCCATCGCAACGAATCCGGACAGCTTTACCGGTCATTACTTGCGCACCATGCTATCTCAATGAATCCGCGCGAATATCTGCTGGAAAGCTTTTCGGTCGCTGTCAAAGCGGCTGATCCGGCTCATATCGTGCCGCGATATCTGCCGCAACCACCTCGCGGACGTACGTTTGTCGTTGGCGCCGGAAAAGCGTCCGCGGCAATGGCGGCAGCAGTTGAAGCTGCATGGCCTGACGCAGCGCTGCTGGATGGCATCGTGGTGACGCGCTATGGGCATGCATTACCAACTCGTACTGTTCGAATCGTTGAGGCCGGGCATCCCATTCCTGACGAAAACGGCGAACAAGCTGCACGAGAAATTCTTGCTGCGGTGAAAACATTAACTTCCGAGGATTTGCTGCTTTGCTTGTTCAGCGGCGGCGGCTCCAGTTTACTGCCGCTTCCAGTGGACGGCATATCATTGCAAGATCTGCAAACCATGACAAAGCTGTTATTGCAATGCGGCGCGACAATCCAGGAAATCAATATTGTCCGCAAGCATTTGTCCGCAATCCAGGGCGGCAAGCTTGCAACCGCTTGTCAGGCTCCGGTTCTTTCACTGATTATTTCCGATGTCACCGGCGACGATGCGATTCATATCGCTTCCGGCCCATGTGCTGCCGATCCTTCGACCTTTTCCGACGCTCTCGCAGTACTGGAACGCTACCACCTGGATGCGCCGCTTGCGGTCACCAGGCTATTGCGTGCCGGCCAAGCGGGTACCGTTGCGGAAACTCCCAAACCCGGATCTCGCTTCTTTTCGCGCACCGAAAATATCATCATTGCAAATGGACATCAATCTTTGGTCGCGGCGGAAAATTATTTTCAGGCTTTGGGGTTCAATACGCTGATACTTGGTGATACGGTTACTGGAGAAGCCCGTGAAATTGCGAAAAGTTATGCCGCATTGGCGCGGGAAATTCACACCTATCCGCGCTTACTTAAAACACCCGTCGTTTTGCTTTCGGGCGGAGAGACGACGGTCACTATCACAGGCAATGGCCGTGGCGGCCGTAACGCTGAATTCTTGCTTTCGCTATTCGTTGAACTGACCGGAATAGATAATGTTTATGCGCTGGCATGCGATACCGATGGATTGGACGGCACGGAAAATAATGCTGGGGCAATTTTTTCGCCGGATTCTTTCACTCGTGCGAAACAACTCGGATTAAATCCGGCCGCATTTCTATCGAATAATGACTCGTATACTTTCTTTCAACGCTTAAACGATTTAGTCATGACCTGCCCTACACGCACCAATGTTAACGATTACCGGGCGATTCTCATTCTTTAATTGAGCATGCGGGTTCCTGATTGGAAACAATCGGAGTTTCCCAGCTCCGATCGATTTGTATCGATGACAGTAATAAGCCTTGTTCAAACCACCGGCTTATCACATACTCATAAAATTGCTGATTTCTTGCAACGGGAATGGACGAGGCTAGCTGCTTGCCGCGTTCGGTAAGCAGCACATGCCCCAAATCCAGGCAATTATTTTCATCGGCCTGGAAACCGATTTTTGTGGGTTTACCGCAATAGAACACGCGCGTATGCTTGCCAAACCCTTTCTTAACGAACCCTGCTTTTTCAAAACGAATTAATCCGGCATCCGCCAATCCTTGCAATGATGCCGCGGTGATTCCTTGATTGGTATAAATCGAATGATTCAGGTCAAACACCAGTGGCAAAGGTTCTCCCTGCACCCAGAGAAATTGACACAACGCTTCGAATGCGCGCCGGTCTTCCAAAGCTAAAAATTCTACTTGGCTGGATTGATCAAGCGTTTTATCTTCTGTCTGCAAATTCATCGGTTGAAACAACCGTTTGATCGCCGGCAATAAACTGCGGATTTTCATTTTCCGGTTATTTGTCGGATTTTTCTTCTGATTTCTTTGAATCGTTTGCTGATTCAGATGCAACGGCTGTTTGATCGTTCTGATCCTCAATCTCGCTCGTTTGTTCAGATCCTTCCGCTTGTTCTGTCACTTTATCTTTCGTTTTGGAAGTGTTCTTCACTTTTAATTTACGCGATTTGATCTCACGATTGATTTCTTCAAGAAAAGCAAGATTGTCTTTACGCTGCTTATCGCTTTTATACCAAGAAATACATGTGATGGTCCCCATGATGATTAAAATGATACTCATCACATCGATGCCATCCAGAATCATGAATGTAACGCCGGTTGAAATAGCAAAAGCCCCCAATAGCCCGGTAAACAACCACATTTTCGTGCCAGATCCCGACTTTTTACTAACTTCGCCCAGAGATTCAAGACGATCTCGCGTGGAGATCAGCTCTTCATCTGTCCAATCCTTCATACTCATAACGATACCCCTCCCATAAACACGCCGGTGCGCAATTAATTTTAGATTTGAATTCCGTAGAAGTGCACAAGCGCTCATTATAATTTCTTTTTAAAATAAAAAAGGCACCTTACGGTGCCTTTTTTACTAACGAAAGTTACTATTAGAAGTTGTGACGCATACCTAAAGAATAGGTATTGCTGTCTTGGAATTGAGCATTCTTATCGTCAACCATCGCCCGTTGGTAACCGCCAAACAGACTTGAACGTTTGCTCAGGTTATGGATCGCGCCTACGGTGAAGCTGCTTACTTCACGGCTTTGAGCAAGACCGACAACACCGTTTGCATTGGTTTGACCGCCTTGAGCGACAAAACTGGTATTACCCCAGTCATACTTACCGCTGGCAAACCAGATATTACCGTCGCCACCCATGTTCATAGCGGAATTACATTGCGCTCCACCACCAGCAACAAGACCACCACGTGAATCAGGCAGACCCGTTGCTGGATTGCCTAACTGCGCTGCATTGGTACAGGTTGCCGCGCCAACTGCATTGTTAATATGCTCGTATTGACCGCTTAAGGTAAATTGTTGATAGTTCCATGAACCGCCACCACGCCATACGTGCTCATTGTTCAACAAACCTTGTACGGTTTTTTGACGGGTACTGACGTTATCGCGTGAATAACCACCGAACACCGCAAAATTATGGCCTTGCCATTGTGCATCGTATTTACCCGCAACTTGGAAGTCCCATTCGCCATCTTCACCGCCGGCATTCGATTGACTACCTTGGAAACCACTGCTTGGAGCGATAAAATTTGCCGGATCCAATCTATTGGAATCACCCGGCATTAACAAACCAGCAAAGCTAAAACCTTCAACTCTAGGTGAATCATAACGTACTGCGCTGTTTACAAAACCTTGTGCACCTGAGCCATAGCCATTTGCAGATGACATCATAGTACCGCCGCTACCACCCGCTTGCAACGTAGTGTAAGCAAACGGATCAATCGTCATACCACCTGCAAAATCTTTGAATGGAGATTGAACGCGTCCAAATTTCACTTCACCCCAATTATCATTCGCCAAAGCAACCCAGCGTTCACGTGCAACACCTAACGCACCGGCGCCTGTATTAAAACCATATTCAACATGTGCTTTTGCTTTAAAACCACCACCCAAGCTTTCAGTTACATGCATACCCATTCTTGAACGACCTGTATCGTCACCTATCAAAGCCTGACTACTTTGGTTCTCACGGTTAACAGTAGCGTATTCCGCTTGAACACTACCGAAAAGGGTTACATGAGTACCTTGTGCCGATGCTGCCATTGGAACTGCAAGTGCACCAGCTACTGCCAACGAAATTAGTTTCTTCTTCATACTGAAGTTCTCCTTTAATGTTTAAAACGACTGGGGCCGTCCTATTTTTCATTCACCACACTCCGCTGGAATGCACCCCGCTTGTTCGGACCTTCCGTCTCGGAAAGGTTTGGCTTGATTGTGCACAACACAGAAACGTACTGCAAGAAAAATAAGAATTTTTTGTGAAATTCGCAACAGCGATGTTGCAACCATGCAACAGATCTGTTGTTTTTCTGACCATGACACCCATTTCAAATTATTCTAATTCTCATTGAAACTCAAAACTCATGCCCAATAATCATGTTATTTATCATTTTTTAGAAACAAGATTGGGTTATTATTTTATTCTTATCGCTTATCCGCATCAATTCTGATCGTAAGGTTTGATTATGTTTAAAATTTTTCTTATTGTTTCACTCCTGATTAGTCCGCTCTTCATTCAATCTGCTGGCGCTGCAACATGGACGCTCCCGCCCCCGGACATCGATATTTTCGGTCAAGTCAGAACCACTCAGGCAAGCCGATCTGAAACATTGCTCGATATTGCGCGCCAATATGACATTGGCCAGATCGAAATTTTGCTAGCCAACCCGAATGTCGATCGATGGCTGCCGGAAGACGGTTCGACGGTGATTTTGCCGAGTCGCTATATCATTCCCAAGGGTGAACGCAAAGGATTGTTGCTTAACTTACCGGAAATGCGGATTTATTACTTTCCCGAACCTAAAAAAGGAGAAAAACCTTTAATTATTACTCACCCTGTTGGAATTGGCAGAATGGATTGGATAACACCACTCGGTATTTCAAAAATAGTCGAAAAAAAGAAAGATCCGACCTGGATACCGCCGAAATCTCTACAGATGGATAGAATCGCGAATGGCGAAACGCCTTATCCCAGCATCGTTCCACCTGGACCGACTAACCCGCTCGGCCGCCATGCGATGCGCTTAAGCATCGGTAGCGGCAGCTACCTTATTCATGGCACTATCAAACCATTCGGTGTAGGCATGCGGGTTTCAGCAGGGTGTGTGCGGATGTACCCCGAAGATATTGAAGTACTCTTCGACAAGGTCCCTATCGGCACGCAGGTACAAATTGTCAATCAGCCAATTAAGCTCGGATGGCAGCTCGACTCACTTTTCATTGAACTGCACCCGCCTTTGGAAGAAGATCAGGAGAAATATTCGAATTATCACAGTATCGTAGTTGCCGCCATCAATGATTTTCTAGCGCAAAATAACAGCAAAAGAAATATTCCCGAAGATTTTGAAATTAATCAAGAAGCTCTAACGCAAGCGATTTTAGAAAAGAGCGGAATGCCCGTTCTAATTTCCCGTTCTCGTTTACAAAATCAATTACAAACGCAGAACGATAAATTCTAATTTTCTAATTTCTATTTGCCTTTACCCATAAAAAAACCCCTCAACCGAGGGGTTTTTTTATCTGCTTATCTACTCTACTAGCTGAAAAGCTTATTTATGCATTGCTTTCTTGAACATACGATCAATTTTTTCAGCTGTATCCATTGAACGTCTGTTAGCATCTTCCGCAATGCGAACTGCTTCGTTTGCTCTCGCATTCGCCGCATCTGCAGCTTGTCTTGCAGCTGATGCTTCACTTTTTACTGCAGCGATATCAGCATTTACCTTATTTTGTAACTCTTCAAGCTGTGCTGTAGTTGCACACCCTGTTAACCCAATAAAAGCTCCCGCAACGACTGCCAGCGTTAGCTTACGAACTGGATGCTGGATTTTTCCTTTCATTCCGATCTCCTCAGTTGTTTATTTTATTCAATACGGACAAACATTCACAACTTTGTTGCCACCACTATCTATCAATTAACCGGCAACGCAGTGGAATCTTATCTGATTTCTTCCGCAAAATAAATGGATTCTGTGACAAATTTACCAATTGCTTCGGCATAAACACAACACAACAAAGAACAAGTATCTAATAAATATGAATAATTTATATACATTTTAAGATTCAAGCAATTAACAACAAACTAAATTATTAAGCGAACTAATCTAACCGATAAGATTTGCCAGCAAGATGATGATTAACGAATATTTACCATAATACCTGGCTTGATCCATTTCCCAAGTTGATCAATCTGTTCGTTTGTCAGCGCTATGCAACCATTCGTCCAGTTGTATTGATGATGCACTTCCCGATCACCTCTGCCGATTCCGTGGATACCGATATAACCGCCCAGTGGCGTATTTTGGGGTGGTGTTCTACCTTTGATTTTTGCGCGCCAGATCGATAACCAGGTATCTTCATCAATCCTGTTTTCATCAAAAGCACGCTTCGCAGTCTCAAGATTCGGATAGTTCAGGCCATAAAAACGGTAATAACGGCTTTTTTCATTCACCCAGCCAACCTTAAATTGACCCAACGGGGTTTTGTCATCCAGCGTCATCTTTGAACGGGTGGTACCGTATCGCCCGATCGCCACATTCTCGAATACTGCTTGAACGGTATTTCCTTGCATCACCGACAAAGTATGTTCCGTGGTATCCACATCAATCCATATACCATTGTCTGCTTGAGCAAACTGACTGAATGCCATCAACCCAATCAAAAAGACCATCAGAAAATGAATAAGATAATTTTGCTTTTCCACTTTACTTTATTGACTACCGAGAATTAGGATAGCTAATTATGTCATAATTTCCCCGTCCGGAAACTTTCATAAAACGCTTATGTGCCTTGCTATTCCAGCCTATATCGAACAATTAACCGGCGAAAATTACGCGATTGTCAATATGAGTGGTATTCGCAAGGAAATTTCGCTGGAGCTGGTCGATAATGCCGCCCCGGGTGATTATGTCGTTGTGCATGCCGGATTTGCGCTGCAGAAGCTTGACCCGATTGAAGCACAGCTTACATTGGCGATGTTTGCTGAAATGTCGGACCCGAATAATAATGACATGGCGCAATGATTCATTATGAAATACATTGATGAATTCCGTGATGGCGCTCTTGCGAAAACGATCGCCGCCAAGATTCTGCAGGAAACCAATCCCCGGCGCCGCTACCATTTAATGGAATTTTGCGGCGGGCATACCCATGCCATTTCACGTTTCGGTATCGTGGACTTACTTCCCAGTAATATTCACATGATTCACGGCCCAGGGTGCCCGGTATGTGTCTTGCCGGCCGGCCGTATCGAAAATGCCATTCAATTGGCGCAAATACCCGGACTGATCCTTTGCACCTATGGCGACATGCTGCGGGTGCCGACACCAAGCGGCGCGAGCTTATTGAAAGCAAAAGCGCAAGGCGCGGATATCCGGATGATCTATTCCGTCGCCGATGCAATCACGATAGCCCAAGACAATCCGCAACATCAGGTCGTATTTCTTGCCATTGGTTTCGAAACCACCACACCGCCGACTGCGATTGCAATCAAACAAGCGGATGCGCTGGGTCTAAAAAATTTTAGCGTATTCTGCAACCACGTCCTCACTCCCTCAGCCATTTCGCATATCTTGCAATCTCCCGAGGTCCGGGAACTCGGCGTGGTTTCGCTAGATGGTTTTATCGGACCGGCGCATGTCTCCGTTGTAATCGGCAGCCAGCCATACCATTACTTTGCGGAAGAATTTCAGAAACCGGTGGTAATCGCGGGTTTTGAGCCGCTGGACGTCATGCAAGCGATTTTGATGCTGATCCGCCAAGTCAACACCGGCCGCGCTGAGGTGGAAAATGAATTTACCCGGGCTGTCTCACCTGCGGGAAACATCAAGGCACAAGTGCTGGTATCCGAGGTTTTTGAATTACGGCGGACGTTTGAATGGCGCGGCCTTGGTTTAGTACCTTATAGCGCGCTGAAAATCAAATCACACTATGCCGGTTTTGATGCCGAGCAACGTTTCCCAATCCCGGCATTATCAATCCCCGATAACAAAGCCTGCGAATGTGGCGCCATTTTGCGCGGTGTCAAACACCCGCGCGATTGCAAGATTTTCGGCACGGTTTGCACACCCGACAATCCGGTCGGATCCTGCATGGTATCATCCGAAGGCGCATGCGCCGCGCACTACAGCTATGGCCGTTTCCGCGAAAAGGACTGCGGGGTGTCACAGGAAAAAAAACATGTCCAGCCACAGTAACGTCAAATCCGGCTACACGCGAAAACTCGACTTCAAACAAGGCCGGATTGAGATGGCGCACGGCAGCGGCGGCCGGGCAATGATGCAACTGATTCAACAACTGTTTCTCCAGGCGTTTGATAATGAATATTTACACCCCATGAACGATCATGCCTGTTTTCCCGGTTTTAACGGCCGCATGGTGATGTCCACAGACTCTCACGTCGTGACGCCGCTTTTTTTCCCTGGCGGTGACATCGGCAGCCTGTCTGTCAATGGAACCATCAACGATGTCGCGATGGCTGGCGCCAAGCCTTGCTACCTGGCAGCCAGCTTTATTCTGGAAGAAGGACTGCCTTTAGCCGATCTGCAACGAATCGTCCATTCCATGGCGACAACCGCGCGTTCCGCAGGCGTGCCGATCGTCACCGGAGATACCAAAGTCGTGGAGAAAGGCAGCGGTGACGGAGTTTTCATCACCACCACCGGGATCGGAATCGTACCGGCAGGCATCGACATTTCGGGAGAGAACGCGCGTGCTGGCGATAAAATCATTATATCCGGCACGTTGGGCGACCATGGAATTGCCGTCATGGCATCCCGGGAAAATTTATCGTTCGATACCACGATCGTGTCGGATACAGCCGCGCTGCATGACCTGGTCGCCGCCATGATCGCCGCTGTTCCCGCCATCCGTGTGCTCCGCGACCCGACGCGAGGCGGCTTGGCTTCGACGCTGAATGAAATTGCCCGGCAGTCATCGGTGGGAATGATGTTGTATGAAAATACGCTGCCTATCCGTGAACAAGTTAAGGCCGCCTGCGAGTTTCTGGGATTCGATCCGCTGTATATCGCCAACGAAGGCAAGCTGGTCGCAATCTGTCCCGCAAAAGATGCCGGAAGCTTGTTGCACGCGATGAAAAATCATCCGCTCGGCCGCGACGCAGCGATCATCGGTGAAGTAATTGATGACACGCATTGCTTTGTGCAAATGCAGACTCAATTGGGCGGCAACCGGGTGGTTGATTGGTTGAGTGGCGAGCAATTGCCCCGTATTTGCTAATCAGCAGCTTTGAAAATTCTAATCCTGACACACAGTTTTAACTGCCTGACACAGCGGCTTTTTGTGGAATTGCAACGTTGCGGATACGAACTGTCGATCGAATTCGATATCAACGATGCCGTTACTTGCGAAGCTGTCGAACTATTCAACCCCGATTTAATCCTTGCTCCCTTTCTAAAACGCCGCATTCCGGAAAACATCTGGCGCACCCGCGCTTGCTTTATCGTACATCCTGGAATCACCGGCGACCGGGGCCCTTCCGCGCTCGACTGGGCAATCATGAAGGGTGTGCCGGAATGGGGTGTCACCGTCCTACAGGCCAACGCGGAAATGGACGCCGGCGATATCTGGGCCAGTGAAGTCTTTCCCATGCGGTTAGCCCCGAAAAGCAGCCTATACCGGCATGAAATCGTTGGAGCCGCAACGCGTGCCGTCTTAACAGCGATCACACGTTTCGAATCGCGGACTTACCGGCCCATGCCGCTGGATTACACGCGACCGGATGTACATGGCAATTTGCATGCCCCAATGCGGCAAATCGACCGCTGTATCGACTGGCAACAGGACAACACCCTCGTCATATTAAGAAAAGTTCATGCTGCCGATGGCTCTCCCGGTGTCCTGGATTCGTTGTTCGGAGAACCCTATTATCTTTATGATGCGCATCATGAGAAGAAATTTAGCGGAAAACCTGGAGCCATCATTGCCAAACGGGATTCCGCCATTTGCCGCGCAACGATCGATGGTGCGGTTTGGATCGGTCATGTAAAACACCGGCAAGACAACGAATCGACGTTTAAACTGGCCGCCTCCAGCGCATTGCAACATCACTTAACCGAGGTTCCGGAAATCCCTTTAGACCCCATTGCAGGTACAGCCGCTGATACCTATCAGGAGATCTGGTTTGAAAAAAAGCATCAGGTGGGTTATCTGCATTTCGCTTTTTACAACGGCGCAATGGATTCCGGACAGTGCCAACGATTACGAGAGGTTTATCTAAAGGCCACTTCCAGCGATATCCGTGTCATCGTACTGATGGGCGGCCCGGACTTCTGGAGCAACGGCATACACTTGAATCACATCGAACACGCCGATAGTCCCGCCGATGAATCCTGGCGCAACATCAACGCCATGAACGATCTGGTGCATGCCATCATCACCACGGAGCGGCAATTCACAATCGCCGCTTTACAAGGCAATGCCGGTGCAGGTGGTGTGTTTTTATCGCTTGCCGCTGACTATATTTATGCCAATGCCCGTGTCATTTTGAATCCGCATTATAAGAGTATGGGGAACTTGTACGGCTCGGAATATTGGACTTATCTTTTACCGCGGAGAGTGGGTAGCGCTCGCGCGTACGCACTGACACAAAACCGATTGCCAATCGGCGCCGCGGAAGCGCGAAACATGGGATTGATCAATGATTGTTTTACTTTGAGTCCGGAAGATTTCAGAACAAAAATTGTCACTATTGCTGAAACGCTCGCCGCCGCCCCGGATTTCCCTTCCCGCTTGCAGCAAAAGATTCAGCGGCGCCAACAAGAAGAACATCAAAAACCGTTACATGACTACCGCAATGAAGAGCTTCAGCGGATGCAGCTTAATTTCTATGGTTTTGATCCGAGTTACCATGTAGCACGTTACCATTTTGTGCACAAAATTCCTTACGGTTGGACACCCCGCTATCTTGCCCGGCATCGCCGCCATTAACCACTTGCAGCGCTGCCTGCTTTTCCGGCAACACAGCCAAACCCGGCGCGTCCGTCACACTTTACCGCTGTTCTGCAACGGCCGCAGGTCTGCCCGTTTCAACCATATCGGGATCGAATTCCGGTGGTTTTTCTGCGGGAGGAATCACACCCGGACATTGCTTCATGATCGCCCATTTTTGAATCGCATCGTATTCACTTTTCAGCTGCAGATACTCCGCCTCTTGCTCTTTGGTACCGCCCAGCGCAAACAACGCCGCCCACGACAGCGACAAGTCCGCTCCCAGAATCCATTTGTTATTGGCAGGCACGGTATCACTCGGTTTTCCAATTAATTCACTGACTCTGTTCTGAATACGCTCGGTTTCCCTCAGCAACTCGTCGCAGTTGTAGGTTTGGAATTGAGATGGCGAAACAAAAGATGCAGAATTATTCTCCGGTGAAGTAACACAACCCGGCAGCAACAATAGAATTGCAATCACAAATACTAACGAAGTAACGGGCCTATACATAACTTCCACTTCCTTTTTAGTTTTATTCAGATCACCATCGGATTCCATTAAAACCCTGCAGTACAACCGATATCCTGATGACGTCCGCCCAAGAAACAAACAAGCAATAATAGCATTGTACTCTTAGAAACAATCCAAAAGAAGTTGGCTATCAACAGGCCATAAAAAAAACCACTGAGCGTTATTCTCAGTGGTTTTAGGGTAGATACGAACTGGATTAAACTACGCGACGCCGCAAAGAAAAGCCGATTAAACCAAAACCGGCCAATAACATCGCATACATCTCAGGTTCCGGAACGGGCGTCACTGAAGAAGACAGCAAATAACTGCCGCCCAGCAAACCATCGATACTGCCCGTCACTTGATAATAATAATCCCCGGGGCCAGCGGTAAAAGTCTGATTGACTGATGTTGAGTCAAAAGCCAGCGATGTAACCAGGCTATCGCCGGGATCCGATCCGCCATAATCAGCGTCGCCATCGCTTGACCACAATTGCACCAAACCGCCCGTGATATCAAAAACTGGCGGCGCATCGTTGGAAACACTCGACCAGAGGCCGTTAACCGCTGTTGCCACGCTGAATGTATAGATATGGTCGATCGGGGTGGCACCTGAAGTAATCAGCGCAAAAAAACCCATTTCCGCAGGATCATGATTTCCCCAATTCGCCATTACAACCGGCGCTGCATTGGCAACACTACCTGCCATTAAGGCTAAAGCAATAGCCGTTGTTTTTAGTTTAAAACCGCATTTCAACATTTTAAAACCTCCAAAGATATATAAAATGTTGCTTATAGCGTTTATTGGTATTCTTGAATAAGCAAACAAATTACGAACAACGTAGAATAAAAAGTACACACTAACAATCTAACGGGCCCACTCGAAATAATATATATAATTGCTTATATTGTAAAATGTTTTTTTGCCAGAGGAAAAATCTTTTCTCACGATATTTCCCTTCCATACCAAAGTTTGGCAATCTCGAGCCTTTTAATTTTTAACTAAAAAACAATGACAACAACCAATGCAGCAACCTTGATTGATTCACCAGCAAATCCGGCTGAGCCGATCAAAACGATTCAACTCCACGATTGCAAAATCACCTTGTTGGGCACCGCGCATGTTTCAAAAGCCAGCGCCGATAAAGTTCAGGAATTAATTGCTACCGGGCAGTATGATGCGGTCGCGGTTGAACTATGCCCAAGCCGGCACAAAGCCATCGTCAATCCCGATGCCATGGCCAAAATGGATTTATTCCAGGTCATCAAAAAAGGCCAGGCCAGCATGGTAGCAGCCAGTCTCGCACTGGGTGCGTTCCAGCAACGCATGGCGGAACAGTTCGGTATCGAGCCGGGCGCCGAAATGCGCGTGGCGATCAAAGATGCGCAAACGGCCCATTTGCCGGTGCTGCTGATCGACCGTGAAATTGGCACCACCATGAAGCGGATTTACCGTAATGTGCCTTGGTGGCGGCGCATGAATTTGTTCGCCGGTCTAATCGCCAGCGTCATCAGCAAGGAAAAATTCAGCGAAGCGGAAATTGAAAAATTGAAAGAAGGCGATGTATTGGAAAGCTCCTTCTCACAATTCGCCGAAAACGAACAAGACCTGTTTCAGCCGCTTATCAGCGAGCGGGATGAATACATGTCCGCCCGCCTCATCAAAGAATCCCGGGAAAATAATTACCGGCATATTCTGGCGATTGTCGGCGCCGGACATCTAAACGGCATGGCGCGGCAGCTTGAAACGCATGCAATCGCCAATCCGCACGAGCGAATCGCCCAGCTTGACACGATCCCGCCGGCATCCCGCTGGTTCAAGCTGATTCCGTGGCTCATCGTTGCATTAATCCTGACGGGATTTGTGCTCGGCTTCATGCGCAGTCCGGAACTGGGAACCGCCATGGTGCTCGATTGGATTTTGATCAATGGCGGGCTGTCGGCGATCGGTGCAGCCATCGCTTTTGCGCATCCACTGTCCATTCTGACAGCTTTCCTGGCGGCGCCGTTGACATCGCTGAATCCAACCATCGGAGCCGGCATGGTCGTGGCTGCTACCGAAACCTATCTGCGTAAACCGCAAGTCGGCGACTTTAACCGTCTCCGGTCGGACACCACCACGCTAAAAGGCTGGTGGCACAACCGGGTGACGCGCATTCTGTTAATTTTCATTCTTTCCACACTCGGTTCCGCGATCGGCACCTATGTCGCCGGATTTAGAATATTTGAACAACTGAGCACAGGCTAACCAATAATGTTCGGTTTTTTCGAACGCCTTATCAATCCCTACCCGCCGGAACATCCGGCGGAACCACCGCGAGGACTCTATCAGTTTTGCCGTCACTACCTCCGCGGCATCGAACCGCACCTGGCGGTATTGGCGCTTCTGACCACTTTACTGGCGATCAGCGAAGCCATGCTCTACAGCGTCGTTGGACAAATGGTCGATTGGCTGGCGGAAAAGAAAATCGATGCTTTCTTCGAAACTGAATGGCCCACTATACTGACCATGTCGGTTTTCATCCTGATCTGGATTCCGTTGCTGGTATTGCTGCACGCCTTAACCATCAACCAGATGCTGATGGGTAATTTCCCGATGCGGATCCGCTGGTTGTCGCATCGCTACCTGCTCAGCCAAAGCTACGCCTTCTTTCAACATGAATTCAGCGGACGGATTGCTACTAAAGTCATGCAAACCGCATTGGCGGTGCGCGAAACGGTATTGAAACTGCTCGACGTGATGCTGTTCGTCACCATCTATCTGACCACCACGATGTTCCTGATTATCAAAGCCGATCCGTTGCTGTGCTTGCCTTTACTGGTCTGGTTGATACTCTACATCGTCATTTTGTCGTATTTCGTACCCCGCCTGAAACGCATCTCGACACTCCAGGCCGATGCGCGCGCATTAATGACCGGCCGCATCGTCGACAGCTATACCAATATCCTGACATTGAAACTGTTTTCCCGCAGCCAGCGGGAATCGGCTTATGTGCAAGCCGGCATGGAAGAGTTCATGTCGACCGTATATCCGCAAATGCGGCTGGCAACCGGACTGAATTTCTCGGTGTGGACCATCAACATGCTGATGGTATTCGCTACCGGCGCACTGGGTCTGTTCATCTGGATGCAAGGCGAGATCAGTCCGGGCGCGATTGCGATTGTCATGAGTCTGGCAATTCGATTGACCGGCATGTCGCATTGGATCATGTGGGAAGTCAACATGTTGTTTGAAAATATGGGAACCGTGCAAGACGGCATCAACACCATTTCCAACCCCCAGCTCGTCACCGATGCCGCCGATGCTCAGGAAATAACCGTACCGCAAGGCGCCATCGAATTTCACCAGGTATCGTTTTCCTATCATTCGGAACATCGCGATCCGCTTCACATTTTCGAAAATCTCAACTTGCATATCGCCGCTGGCGAGAAAGTCGGCATTGTCGGCCGCTCCGGCGCCGGCAAATCGACCCTGGTCGGTTTGTTGCTGCGCTTTTACGACGTGCAGCAAGGCAAAATCAGTATCGACGGACAAGATATCCGCACCGTGACGCAAGATAGCTTGCGAGCCAATATCGCGGTAGTGACGCAAGATACTTCGCTGCTGCACCGTTCCATTCGCGACAACATCTTGTTCGGTAGACCGGACGCCAGCGAAGCGCAAATGATTGCCGCCGCCAAACAGGCACATGCGCATGAATTCATTTTAAAATTACGCGATATCAAAGGCCGTGCCGGCTATGATGCGTATGCCGGCGAGCGCGGCGTTACCCTCTCCGGCGGACAGCGGCAACGCATTGCAATCGCACGGGTGCTGCTGAAAAACGCCCCGATCCTGGTGCTGGATGAGGCCACTTCGGCGCTTGATTCCGAAGTCGAGTCCAGCATTCAACAAAACTTGTATCAACTGATGGAAGGTAAAACCGTCATCGCCATCGCCCACCGGCTTTCAACCATCGCCGCGATGGACCGGCTGATCGTATTCGACAAAGGCCGCATCGTCGAACAAGGCAGCCACGCCAAACTCATCGCCAACAATCAGCTTTACGCGCAACTGTGGAACCATCAGTCCGGCGGTTTCCTGGGATTGCTCGAAAACGAGCAATCTTGATTTCACACTATCCTGCTTCAGCCAATCGCGCGTGAATTATCCGCTGCGAAGGTATTTAACGATCAGCATCGCAACCGCTATCCTGATCGACAAACCCGCAAAAACATCAACAACCGGAAAATAATCGGTTGCAGATTCCTACACAGCCACAAAAAAATGCCACAGCATTCTTGTCGAGTTAAACATTAAAATCATTCTGTAAATTAGGGTAATTAATACGCTATTTTTTCATCTTTGCGCAACAGCCCGGTATGATTAAATGCAGCATTAAAAAATTTAATCTGCTAATCGTGTTCAGTGCATCGAAATACCGGCTGTTCAATCATTTTTCTTTTGTAGGAAAATACCTAACTATTTGCCTAGTCGCGTTACAAGCGCCAGCGGTTTCATTCGCAACAAATCTGGAACAAATGAGCTTGGAACAATTGATGAATGTCAGTATCGTCGGTGCATCAAAATACGAGCAGAAACAACAGCAGGTGGCTGCTGCTGTGAGTGTCATCACCCGCAAGGATATCCGTACCTACGGCTGGCGCACATTGGGCGAGGCGCTGGCCAGCCTGCCCGGCATTCACACCACGTATGATTATCAGTACGAATACTTAGGCACGCGCGGCTTAGGCCTGCCAGGCGATTTCAACTCACGCGTTCTGATCACCATCAACGGCAATCGCATCAACGACGCCACTTACGACCAGGGACCGACCGGCCGTGACTTTCCGCTCGATATCGACTTGATCGAGCGCATCGAATTCATTCCGGGACCCGGTAGCGCGGTTTACGGCCAAAATGCCATGCTCGGCGTGGTCAATATCATTACCCGTAAAGGCTCCGATGTAAAAGGCATCGAACTGTCGGCATCGTACCAAACAGCAGAAAGCATGCCGCAAGAACGTGTCACGCTCGGAAAAAAATTCGACAACGGTATCGATGCGTTGATCTCATTTTCCGGAGTACAAGCGCGTGGAGCAAACCGCTTCTTTGAATTCGGCGATTCGGGTATTGCCGGTATAGCGCGCCACATGGATGGAGAAAACGTCAAACAAATGTTCGCTCAAGCGTCGTATGGACCGTTATCGTT
This sequence comes from Nitrosomonas sp., assembly GCA_019745325.1. Lineage (GTDB taxonomy): Bacteria > Pseudomonadota > Gammaproteobacteria > Burkholderiales > Nitrosomonadaceae > Nitrosomonas. The sequence continues at coordinate 63,151 of JAIETK010000006.1, forward strand.
CGATTTTGTCTACGGCAACCGGCGCAAGGAAGACCCGACCGGTATGTTCTTTTCCGATCCGCTGACAGCCGGTCAATTCCAGCGCGACCGGCGGTTAAATACGCAAATTCAATACAACGATAATTTCGCCAATAACACGCTGAATGTTCTGAGCCGGCTGTTCTTAGGCCAATACCGCTACGATAACCCGATGTTTTACAGCAGTGAAAGAACTTTATCGACCGGCCCGAGCGATTGGCATGGCGCCGAATTGCGGTTCTTATCGACAGCCATTGCAAATCATAAGCTGATGCTCGGCATGGAATACCAAAATAACACCGGCATTAAACAAACTTATCAAAATTTCGACAACCCGGACGAGAATGTTTTCGTGCGCAGCCCTGTCGTGCGGATGGGGGTTTATATCCAAGATGAATGGCGCATCACCGATACGTTGTCCGCAACCGCCGGATTGCGCTATGACTACAACAAATGGATCGACAGCCGGTTGAGTCCGCGCGGTGCGTTGATCTGGCAAGCAACACCCAAAACCACATTAAAAGCGCTGTACGGCCGCGCTTTCCGCTCTCCCAATTCGTATGAACGCGATTATTCCGATGGCGTATCGCAAGTCAGCAATCCGGGATTACACGGAGAAATGATCGATTCCGCCGAGGCGGTAGCGGATTATCAGGCACAGCCTTCCATGAATGTGCGCGCCACCTTTTACGCATGGGATATTACCAATTTTATTACTTTGGGAATCGATCCCGTCAGCGGACTCTCACAATACCAGCAAAGCCCGAAAAAAGTATTGGCCAGAGGCGGTGAGCTGTCGCTCGACAAAACCTGGGATTGGGGCGGAAGGCTGCGAGCCAGTTACGGTTTGCAAAGCGCCGAACAGCAAGATTCGCACCTGGTTAATTCACCGTATCATTTAGGCAAGATCAATATCTCCCTGCCGATACCTTTGATTACCGGCTTGCGGGCCGGTTACGAATTGCAATATTACAGCAAGCGCAAAACGCTGGACGGCTCGAGCACCGACAGCTATGTGCTTTCCAATCTGAATCTGGTCACCGATGTGCCTCAAATAAAAGGATTGGAAGCATCGCTGAGTGTCTATAACTTGTTCAATGAAAACTATTTGCATCCCGCCGCCGATACCAATTGGCAAAATGCCTTCTGGCAACCGGGACGCACCGTGCGCTTCCGGCTGGATTACCGTTTCTAAGTTCGTCTGGCATGTGGATGTTCCACGACAATTTTTGTGCTACCCGATCATTTATCACCAGATATCCGAGACTTGCTGATTTCATGACCCAAAGACGAAATAGTATCGTTGCTGCCGATCGTCAAAAATCCAAGAAAGGATTATTGGCCGATTGGCGCAAAGTGATATTCGTTTTGTTTTTGCAACTGGGTATCGCTTCTTCGATTCACGCCGAAGAACAAGCCTCGGAATACCGTTTGAAAGTAGCTTTTCTCTACAATTTTGCCGCATATACGACGTGGCCGGACCCGCCGGATCGGGATTTAGCACTTTGTATTCATGGCGAAGATCCGTTTGGCGCAAACTTGCAGCACCTGCAGGGTAAAAAAATCAACGAACATGATATATTGATAAAACACACGAGAAATGTCATGGATCTTCCTGATTGCCATATCGTTTTTATCACTCATTCCGCCATAAATGCGGTTGACGGCATCATCAAACATTTAGAAGGAATGCCGATACTAACCATTGCAGACAGCCCTGGGGTTGCCCGCCAGGGCGTAGTGCTCAATATGGCCATCAAAGAAGGCAAGGTTACCTTTGAAGCCAATATCGCCATGGCAAAAAGAAATGGCCTGAATCTCAGTTCACAATTACTACGTTTCGCCAGTGAGGTATATCGATAATGAAGCATCCAACAATTGCTGCTATGACTTTGCGTGCAAAATTGCAACAGATCAACTACGCCACGCAAGGCGCCGCCATGCTGCTGGTAGCAGTCCTGGTTATAGTCAGCAGCTTCTTCATCAGTTATCTGTCGTTATTGGAAACCAGCCGGTCCACTGCAAAACTGCTGGCCGAAAATGCGGTTGCAACGTTGATGTTTCAGGATACCAATACCGCCAAAACGTTATTGCATTCGCTCAACAATACCCCCGAAGTTCAAGCCGCTGCCATTTACAATGCTGAAAAAAAACAATTCGTGCAATATTCGATTGATAACAAGCCGCTTCCGGCAACCTTGACGTCGCTGACCGAAAGCTTCGCTAGCAGTATCAGTCACTTAACGATTACGCAACCGATCCATTTCAGCGGCCAGTTATTGGGCAGCCTCTATCTGGAAATCGCGTTGTCACCCCTGTATTGGCAAATCCTTTGGTATATTGTTATTACCATCACGGCAGCGGTTATGGCGCTTTTCATCGCCAATCTGATGCTCCAGCGGTTGAATCGTTCGGTTCTGGATCCGCTCAACGAACTCTCCAGCGTGATGGAACATGTCACGACTAAAGCGGATTACACCACACGTTTACAACCCAGTGCCATCGTGGAATTGAACACCTTATCGAACGGCTTTAACAATATGCTGGAAGTCATTCAGGAACGCGACGCGCAACTTGAGATGCATCTCGATCACCTGGAAGATGAAGTCGCCAAAAGAACCGAAGAGCTGTTACTCGCCAAAGAATCGGCAGAAGCCGCGAGTAAAGCGAAAAGCGAGTTTCTGGCAACCATGAGCCACGAAATCCGCACGCCGATGAACGGTATTCTGGGAATGACTGAATTGTTACTAGGCACGGCCCTGGACAAGGATCAGCGCCGCTTTGCGGAAACCGTTCAAGGTTCCGGTCAACACTTGTTAAGCATCATTAACGACATTCTCGATTTTTCCAAGATCGAATCCGATCATATGGAGCTGGAAATCATCGATTTCGATCTGGTCCAAATGATCGAAGATACCCTCGTGATGTTCGCGCAACCGGCTGATAAAAAGGGATTGGAATTAGCCGCGCAATTCACCCCGCCGAATACCGCTTTCATGGTGCGGGGAGATTCTTTCCGGTTGCGTCAGGTCATTGCAAATCTGATCAATAACGCTATCAAATTTACTTCCGAAGGAGAAGTAGTCATCCGCACGACACTGACCGGCGAATCCGAATCCCTGGCCAATGTCAGCATTTGCGTGGAAGACACGGGAATTGGCATTCCTCCCGAATATCACGAAAAGATCTTCCAGCACTTTTCCCAAGCGGACGGCTCCACTACCCGCCAATACGGTGGAACCGGACTTGGTTTGACGATCTGCAAACGCTTGCTGGAATTGATGGGAGGAAACATACGGGTCGAGAGCACACCGGGCCGGGGTTCCAAGTTCTGGATTCACTTGCGGTTGGAAAAATCGAAGCTGGCGCATAGCGCTGCACCGAATATGGCCGATTTTCTCGGCCTCAAGGTGTTGGTAGTTGATGACAATCAAACAAACCGGGAAATTCTCAAAATTCAGCTGCAAAACTGGCATATCAATACCGCATGCGCCGATGGCGCCGATCAAGCATTGCGATTGATGACCGGAGCAATGGAAAAAAACGAGCCTTTCCAGTTAGTGATTCTCGACATGCACATGCCGAAAATGGATGGATTGGAGCTGGCGAAAGAAATTCATTCGCATCCCGAGCTGCGCCAAACCCGCATGATGATGCTGACTTCCACTCACAGCGACGCGACGCAGCTTGAAAGAGAAAGTATCGGGATACTGCGCTGCGTCAACAAACCAATCCGTCAGAAAGAGTTATTCGATATTATCCGCGATGTCATGAGCCGCAATCTGGACAACACCACCGGGCAATCCGCTCCGGTACGGACGGCTCCGGTTTCTGACACGCCCCGCATCAACGGAACCGCACTGGTCGCGGAAGATAATCCGGTTAACCAGGAGGTTGCCAAAGCGATGTTAGCGAAGCTTGGCATGACCGCGACCATTGCTAACGACGGCAAAGAAGCTTTTGATCTTGTTGAGAGAAATCAGTACGATATCATTTTCATGGATTGTCAAATGCCGGTCATGGACGGTTTGGAAGCCACCTCGATCATTCGCAAGCAATTTGCCAACATTCCCATTATCGCGCTAACCGCCAATGCGACAGAAGATGATCGCATCAGTTGCTTAAATGCCGGCATGAACGATTTCCTCTCAAAACCTTATTCCATTGAGCAGTTACAACAAAAAATCACTCAATGGTTAACAAAAGATGAAAGTGTCACCTTTAATGCTGTAAAATCTGAAAATGTTGAAATAGAACAGGAAACTAACGCCATGCCTGCACTCAACCCAACACGCCTTAATCAGATTCGCGAGCTCGATCCATCGGGCAGCGATAGCTTATTGCATAAAATTCTGCAAGCTTACCTGGAATCGGCGGAAAGTAATGTCCGCCAGCTTGCGCAAGCGATTGCCAACGACGATGCGGAAAGCCTGCGGCAGTCCGCGCATGCATTAAAATCCAGCTCGGGCAATGTCGGCGCGGATGATTTATCCGCAATCTTCAAGCAAATGGAAGCGAATGCCAAAGCCGGAGAACTCGCTCATGCCAAAGCGCTTCTGCAAAACATGCAGTTGGAATACCAAAGCGTTACTAACGAAATCAAGCTAATACTCAATCAATCGTGACAATAGAATCTTTTAGAATCTTACTGGCCGATGACGATGCCACGGTCAGATTACTGATGCACGCCGCCTTGTTAAAAGCTGGATTTCAAGTAACACTGGCTTGCGATGGCGAGGAAGCGGTACGGCTGTTTGAAGCAGCACCGGCGGACATGGTCATGCTGGATGTCGAAATGCCCGGCATGGATGGTTATCAGGTCTGCTCGTACTTGCGGACAAAAATCGGCAATGAACTGCCGATCATGATGGTAACGGGCATGGATGATATGCAATCGATCGATCGCGCATTCGAGGCCGGCGCGACGGATTTCATCGCAAAACCCATCAACTGGAATTTGATCGCTTATCGAATTTTATATTTGCGGCGCGGTTATTTGAACATGCTTGCGCTCAAAGCTGCAAACGCGCGCAACAAGGCGATTTTTAGCGCAATTCCCGACACCATGTTCATCTTGAACGGGAAAGCTGAAGTAATCGATATTTGCAGCTATTCCGACAGCACCCCATGGCTAAAGGCAAACGCAGAAAACGCATTAACTCAGTCGTTGCCTGGAGATATCGCGAAACTCTATCTGGAAGCGGCTGACCGGGCGCGCCATCAAGGTACTGTCGAGTCTTTCGAATATCCGCTGACGCTGGCCAACAAAAAAACCCGGTATTATGAAAATCGCGTTGCCGTCATCGATGCTCAGGAAACGCTTTGTCTGGTCCGCGATATTACCGAGCGTAAGGATTCCGAAAGCAAAATTTTTCATCTGGCCTATTTTGACAACCTGACGGGATTGCCCAATCGTCAATCCTTTATGGAACGGCTTGAAAGTGAAATCAAACGCGCCAAGTATACCGGCAATAAATTAGCAGTCCTTTTCCTGGATCTGGATGGATTCAAAAGTATCAACGACACCATGGGGCATACTACCGGCGATACGGTCCTGCAATCGACGGCTGAACGGCTGCAAAGCAGCACTCGCCCATCCGATTTCGTATCACGAAATAACTTGGAACGTTCGGAAGTAAAACTGGCGCGGCTTGGCGGCGATGAGTTTACCGTTGTCATTCCAAACCTTCATCGCGCGGAAGATGCGCTGATACTGGCGCATCGAATCCGTGAAGCGATGCGCCGACCCTTTCATCTCGAAAGCCGCGATGTGGTTCTAACTGCAAGTATCGGCATCGCGCTGTTCCCGGATGACGGCGACAACGCCGAAACTTTGCTGAAACATGCCGATACCGCGATGTATCATGCCAAAAGCGAAGGCCGCGATAATTGCCAGTTTTACAATATCGCGTTAACGCTGCAAGCGGAGAAACGCATGCATCTCGAGAACGATCTGCGTGATGCGTTAGAAAAACAAGAATTTTTCCTGGTCTATCAACCGCAGTTCGACATCGCGGCAGAAAGTTTCCAGTCGGTCGAAGCGCTGATCCGCTGGAACCATCCGAAGCAAGGATCGATTTCGCCGCTGGATTTTATTCCGCTAGCCGAAGAAAACGGCTTAATCATTCCGATCGGCGAATGGGTGCTGCGTACAGCGTGTCAAGATGCTGCGCGCTGGCATCAACAAGGTCATTGCCTGGAAGTGGCGGTCAATCTGTCGCCGCTGCAAATCAAGAATCCCGGCTTGGTTCAGTCGGTACTGGATATCCTGGCGGAAACAAACTTCCCGCCGGAAAAATTAGTCCTCGAAATTACCGAGGGTGCGCTCATGGAACATAATGAAAACACCTTAAGCACCCTGCAAGCATTGCGTAACCACAATATCCAAATTGCGCTGGACGATTTCGGCACGGGATACTCCTCGATGAATTATTTAAAACGCCTGCCCATCAATAACTTGAAAGTTGATCAAAGCTTTATCCACGGCCTGCTGGACGATGACGACAACCTTGCCATCGTCCGCGCCATCATTTCATTATCCAAGAATCTTGGCTTTACGGTCACTGCCGAAGGCATTGAAACATTGGAACAGGCGCAAGTCTTGAAGCATTTCGGCTGCGAGACCCTGCAGGGTTTCTATTTCAGCAAGCCGATCGAAAGAAATGGAATCCTTGCCGCCAGCAACAAACGCTGGTCGATCCAACCGATGAAGCCCAGTGGAATAACCCATGAAGATCGCTGACATCAATCAATTAAAAATCAGCAATTTATTGCCAAGCCCCAAAGGAGTGGCGCTGGCGCTGACCGAAGCGTGCCGGCGGGAAGATGTCGCGATAACCGAAATTGCCAAGCTCATCCAAACCGATCCGGTATTGTCCGGCCGCCTGATCCAAAAAGCGAATGCCACCAACCAGCGCACCCGCGCCATCTCTTCTGTCGCGGAGGCGGTTCCGCATGTGGGTTTAAATGTAGTCAAACAACTGGCAATGGGATTTTCCCTGATCGATCAATTTCAAGGCGGCCCCTGCAAAGGTTTCAATTATCAGGAATTCTGGTCGCATTCGCTGTTGATGGCGATCGCCATGCAGGAATTAGGCAAAGTGATCCGCGTTTCCGCGCCGGATGAATTGTTTGCCTGCGGTCTGATGGCACGCATCGGTTGTCTGGCATTAGCCACGATCTATCCCGAGCAATACACCGAGCTCCTGAAGCAGCAAACGCCGGAGCTCCCGGTCGTGCAATTGGAACAACAGCAATTGCAAACCGACCACAACCAGGTTACCGCAGCAATGTTGATCAACTTCGGTTTTCCGAAGATTTTTGTGGAATCCGTCTATTATCATGAGAATCCGGTTGAATCGGAATTTTCCGAAGGCTCACGTCCCTATCAGATTGTGCATTTGCTGAACCTGGCCAAACGGATTGCCGATTTCGGACTGGTCGAAGAAGCGGAACGCAGCAAACGCATTCCGGAACTCATGCTATTTGGTGGAAAGATCGGTTTGGATACCGAGCCGTTCGGCACCTTTATCGATCTGATCATGAAAGAATGGCATGCTTGGCGGGTAATCCTGAAGCTGCCCGCGGGAGAATTACCGCCGCCTTTCTGCAAAATGATGAACGCCGCGGCACCGCGACCGGAAAATGCCAACAATGCTTCTTCCTTGCGTGTGCTCTTGGTGGAAGACGATCCTTCCAGTCAAATTCTGATCAATGAATTGCTGACTAACGTACTTGGCCATACGGTATTCACAGCATCTAATGGCCAACAGGCATTATCGTTGTCAATGGAAACCCTGCCGCATATTGTCATCACCGATTGGCTCATGCCGGTCATGAATGGCCTTGAATTGACCAAAGCCTTGCGCGCCACCGAATGGGGGCAGAACTTATACATCATCATGCAGACCAGCGTTGAGGATGAAGAAGAAGTTATCAAGGCTTTCGATGCCGGTGTCGACGATTACATCACCAAGCCGATCAATATCCGTGCGTTCCGCGCCAGACTGCGGGCAGCCTGGCACTACCGGCAATTGCAGGAATCCTGGGAACGCGATCGCGAGCAGCTTAAGCGCTTTGCCGCGGAACTGGCAGTGACCAACCGCAAACTGGAACACTACGCGTTGACCGACATGCTGACAGAGCTGCCGAACCGCCGCTCCGGCATGGAAACGCTGGCGGAAACCTGGAGCATTGCCAACCGCACCGGACAATTGATGGCGATCATGCTGATCGATATCGATCATTTTAAAGGCATCAATGACAACTACGGCCACGCCATCGGCGACAAAGTGCTGATCGCCGTATCGGCCATCATCCGCAAAACCGCCCGTAAAGGCGATACTTTCTGCCGCTTGGGCGGCGAAGAGTTTTTAGTCGTGTGCCAGCCGGGAAATACCGATGCGAAATCCGCCGTTTTATTTGCTGAAAGGCTGCGCCAGCATATCCATAGCCAGCAGATCACGGTTGAAAATTTTAATATCCAAATTTCCGTCAGTATCGGCGTTGCTTTAAAAGAGCCGGGGATGCACAGTGAAGATCACCTGGTCAACGCTGCCGACAAAGCGTTATATGCCGCCAAGAACGCCGGGAGAGACAGAGTCTTCCTGTCGTTGAACAACAAGCTCATCGCGGCTCCCGCAGCTCACAACAAACCGCCGGCAACGCCGTGACCGCAATCGAATCCGTTGATAAACGCGGCTGAATCCGCTGTTATTGCTGTTTTCAGGAACTTACTGACACAGTATGATGGCGAGTTCTTACAGCAATCATCATGGGTTTTAAACAGCCGGTTCACCAAAGGTCATACTGAAAAGTCAGCATCTGTTCTTGCAATGCTCTATTTAATAAAACTTTTTAACAAGAGATTGTTGATAAGCGCGACCTTGGCATGCGCCTTGAACAATTTTGCAGCAGCCGAAGGATTGGCACTCAGCGGGAAAAAGTCCGCTGATAATCAGTTACTGGATCTCAGCATCGAAGAACTGATGAATATCCAAGTCACTTCCGCTTCGCGCCGGTCGCAAAAACTTTCGGAAGTTCCTTCCGCCATTTTCGTCATTACCCAGGACGATATCCGCCGCTCCGGCGCAACCAGCATTCCCGAAGCATTGCGCATGGCGCCCGGTGTCGAAGTGGCGCGCATCGGCACCGATAAATGGGCGATCAGCATCCGCGGTTTCAACGGCCGTTTTGCCGACAAGCTGCAAGTGCTGATGGATGGCCGCAGTGTCTACAATCCGCTGTTCGCCGGCGTGCAATGGGAACAGCAAGATACCTTGATGGAGGACATCGAGCGCATCGAAGTGATACGCGGCCCCAACGCGTCTGTCTGGGGCGCCAACGCTGTCAACGGCGTGATCAATATCATCACCAAGAAAGCCGCCGACACACAGGGCGTTTTGTTTTCTTCGGGTGGCGGCAGTTTCGAACATGGATTCGCGGGCGCCCGCTACGGCGGAAAAATCAATGACGATACCTACTACCGTTTCTACGCCAAAGGATTTACCCGTGACAATATGAAAACCACCACGGGAGAAAGCGCCAACGATCAATGGCATTCCGCGAGAGGCGGATTCCGCATCGATCACTCTCGCGGCATCGATCAATTCACGCTGCAAGGCGATATTTTTCATAACGCCTTCGGCGACCATTTGAATAAAACGCAATTGATCGCTCCGGTCATTCAAGCGGATTCCGCCAGGGGCCACAACGAAGGCGGTAATATCCGTTTCCGCTGGGACCGCACCTTATCCGAGCGTTCGTCGATCATGCTGCAAAGCTATTACGATCGCGTCGATTACCGCTTGCTGACCAGCTCGCTATTCAGAGCGGAAAGCTTCGATATCGATTTCCAGCATCGCTTTCCGCTGTTCGAACGGCACGATCTGACCTGGGGCGCCAATTACCGTCTGTATCACAATAAAGTGTTCGATAACGAGTTGATCTCCTTCAGTCCGCGCCAGCAAACCAATCATATGATCAGCACCTTTATCCGCGACGACATCACGCTGATCCCGGAACATTTGAAGCTGACGCTGGGCTCCCGTTTCGATCACAACGATTTTACTGGCTGGGAAATTCAACCAAATGCGCGCGTGATGTTTACCCCGGATGAGAAAAATTCATTGTGGCTGGCCGTTTCGCGCGCGGTTCGCATTCCTTCCCGCGCGGAAAACGACATTCACTTCAATGCCAGAACGTTAGGCGCGAGAGATATACCCGGCTTATCGGCTTTGCTGCCTTTTCCGGTATTGACCCAGTTAACCGGCGGCGGCAATTTCAACGCTGAAAAATTGCTCGCTTACGAAATCGGCTACCGGCATCAATTTTCGCCGCATGCATCGATCGATATCGCGGCTTTCTATAACGACTACAGTCAATTGCGCGATCTGTCGCCGAATCTTCAGCAATTATCGTTTCATTCCAGCTTCCCGCAACATTTGATTTTACCGATCATACTGACCAACAGAGGTTCCGGTCACACGCATGGGGTCGAAGCATCGGCCGATTGGCGGGTTAATGAGAAATGGCGGCTGCAGGGTAGCTACAGTTTCATTAACATGCATATTCATTCCGATTCCTTGTTGCGGCAATTCGATCCGACCACCGGCAGCGCCGATACCGTCAGTCCGCAGCATCAAGTTTCGGCGCGTTCGAACTACGATTTCTCCGACCGGCTGCAATTGAATTTGTGGTTGCGCTACGTCAGCAGCGTCGACTTTTATCACCTGCCCGGCTATACCACGATGGATGCAAAAGCGGTGTACCGGCCGAGAAAAAATGTCGAACTCTTCGTGGTTGGTCAAAACCTGTTCAGCCAGAATCACCGTGAATTCGTTTCCGACTTTATTCCCTCGTTTCCCGCTTATATTCCGCGTGGCGTCTACGCCGGCGTGGAGTGGCGTTTTTGACGATGAATGGCACGCTGACAAAACCTCAACTGATTCAAATGTTCTCCGGATTTACGCGCCGGAAGCAGCGGCTCGGGCATAAATGGCTACTGCGGCTGGTTATGCTCAGTTTCCTGGGATATCTTACCAAAACGGCAGCGGCCAGTAATAAACAAGGCGACGACCCGTTCTTGAATTTAAGCATCGAAGAATTGATGAACGTCAAAGTCACGACGGTATCCCGGCGGCCGCAAAAACTGACGGAAGTCGCATCGGCGGTGTTTGTGATCACCCAGGACGACATCCGCCGCTCCGGCGCCACCAGCATTCCCGATGCACTGAGAATGGCGCCGGGCGTACAAGTTGATCGTTTAGGCACAGAAGGTTGGGGTGTTAGCATACGCGGTTTCAACGGTCTCTTTGTCAATAAACTGCAAGTGTTGATCGACGGCCGCAGTGTCTACAACCCGCTCTTCTCCGGCACGCTCTGGGATCAGCAGGACACTCTGATGGAAGACATCGAACGCATCGAGGTAATCCGCGGCCCAGCCGCGACCGTCTGGGGTGTCAATGCAGTAAACGGCGTCGTCAATGTCATTACCAAGAAAGCCGCCGATACCCAAGGCACGCTATTGAGCGCGGGCGGCGGCAGCTTTGAGCACGGCTTCGCAGGCGCGCGCTATGGCGGCAAATTTAATGAAGACACGCCATTTCGCGTATATGCCAAGGGTTTTACCCGGGATCATACTCATTCCCCCGCGGGCAGCAACAATCACGATCAATGGCATTCGGCCAGAGGCGGATTCCGCATCGATCATCATCGCGGTATCGATCTATACACCTTGCAAGGCGATGTTTTTGCCAACGCCATGGGTGATACTTTGAATCAATCGGTGCTCAACTTACCGTCATTCTCCGCCAATGGTCATCGCGGTAATACCGAAGGCGGGAATATCCGCTTCCGTTGGGATCGCACACTTTCCGAAAGCTCTTCGATCATGTTCCAGACGTATTACGATCGCGTTCGCTACAAATTAATACCGATCGCTAACTTTGACGCCGAAAGCTTCGATATCGACTTTCAGCATCGATTCTCGGCATTTAAGCGGCACGATTTAACATGGGGAGGAAATTACCGCCTCTATCATAATACAGTCCCGGATACCGACCTGATCGCATTCAGTCCGCGTACACAAACTAATCATGTATACAGCGGTTTTATCCGCGATGACATGACGTTGATTCGCGAGCGCTTATTTTTCAGCATCGGCACACGGTTGGATCACAACGATTTTTCCGGATTGGAAATTCAACCGAATGCCCGCTTGATGTGGACGCCTGACGAACACAATTCGCTGTGGATGGCGATCTCACGAGCAGTCCGCACCCCTTCCCGCGCGGAAAACGATGTCAAAATAAACACCATGCAACTGGATGCCATTCCCGGATTCCCAGCACTGCCTTTTCCAATCCTGGCGGTATTTCAGGGCAATAACTCGTTCAACTCGGAAAAATTGCTGGCTTACGAACTGGGATACCGCCGCCAATTGACACCGCAAGCATCCGTCGATATCTCAGGATTTGTTAACGATTACAGCCAGTTGCGAGACTTCAGCTTAGGCGCGCTCACGCTCGGGACCGGATTGCCGAGACAATTCATTTTGTCAACTTTAGCGAATAATCATGCTTCTGCATTGACCTACGGATTCGAAGTCACAACCGATTGGAAACCGAAATCCAATTGGCGGCTACAAGGCAACTACAGCTTCATCGACATGCAGATTTCGTCAAATCCGCTCACAAAAAGTTTCGATTCGACCACGGGTAGCACAGACAAAGTAACGCCGCAACACCAAATTTCGATCCGTTCAAACTATGATTTATCCGAAAAATTGGAGGTTAATCTGTGGCTGCGCTACGTCAGCCATATCGCGTATTACAATGTTCCCGGCTTCGTCACGATGGATGCCAAGGTTGCGTATAAGCCACTGAAGAATGTCGAGTTGTTTGTGGTCGGCCAAAACCTATTCAGCCAGAATCACCAGGAGCTAGGGGTGGACTTTGTACCATCGTTACCCGCGCTAGTCCCACGTGGGATTTACGGAGGGGCGCAGTTGCGTTTTTAGCGATCATGAACATGCGCAAATTGGTCCAACGGTTCAAACGATTGAAAAATTCGATGGAACATCGTATCCGCCGCTGGCTATTGGTGTTTTTGCTCATGCTGGCACAGCTCTTCGCTTCACCGGTTACGCACGCCGACGAAATGCTCGAATATCAAGTCAAAGCCGCTTTCATTTATAACTTTATCGCGTTCACCCAATGGCCCGGAGACACCGGCCCGGCAATCAACCTTTGTTTGTACGGTGAAGATTACTTTGGTAATGAAATCGATAAACTGCAAAACAAAATGGTTGACGCCCGCCCGATCAAGGTCATTCGCGTCAGCAATTCCAATCAATTGCCGCAGTGTCAAGCGGTCTTTTTCTCCAAATCGGTCAACAACAACCTGGCGTACCTCATCAACAGCCTGGAAAATTATCCCATTCTGACGCTGGCCGACACCCCTAATGCGATTTCGAGGGGCATCATCATCAATATGAATTTAGTCAACGAAAAAATCGTGTTTGAAATCAATTTGGCAATCGCCCGGAAATCGGGACTGGATATCAGTTCCAAATTGCTGCAATTAGCAGCGAAAGTTCATCAATGATGACCGCCGAAGCTTAACATCCCATCCGGTCAATTCGATTTTCTTATTGTTAAATTTGAAAAAGAAGGATTTTCTTGCTTGAACTTAACCCATTGCGTTTCCGGGCCATCAATTATCATGACCTGGAAAACCGATATCATTCATTTCATTAGCTTATGATGTTTGTGGACAATTTGACTGTCCTGTTAAAACTTGGGTTACTGGTTTTTATGCTGCTATACAGCTTCTCCAAAACAGTTCAAGCCGAAAACAAATCTCACAAAAAAAAGGATACCGATCAGCTATTGGCGCTGAGCATTGAAGAATTGATGCAAGTCGAAGTAACATCCGTATCGAGACGCGCGCAAAAACTGTCGGAAACGCCTTCGGCCATTTTTGTCATTACGCAGGATGATATCCGCCGTTCCGGCGCAACCAGCATCCCCGAAGTGCTACGAATGGCCCCGGGTGTCGATGTCGCACGCGTCGGCACCGACAAATGGTCGATCAGCATCCGCGGTTTCAACGGCCGCTTCGCCAACAAGCTGCAAGTCTTGATCGATGGGCGCAGTGTTTATACACCGTTATTCTCGGGCGTCATCTGGAGTCAGCAAGACACGATGCTCGAAGATATCGAACGCATCGAAGTGATCCGCGGTCCCGGTGCTACGGTCTGGGGTGCCAATGCCGTCAACGGCGTGATTAACATCATCACCAAAAAAGCCGCGGATACTCAGGGTTTGTTATTTTCAGCCGGCGGCGGTAATTTCGAGCAAGGTTTTGTCGGCGCCCGCTACGGCGGCAAGCTCGGCGAGAGCACGCCGTTCCGCGTTTATGCCAAAGCGTTCAGCCGCGATCACAGTACCACGCTTGCAAGAACCAGCGCCCATGATGACTGGCAATCGGTCAGAGCCGGTTTTCGTGTCGATCACACCCAGGGCATCGATCAACTGACCTTGCAAGGCGATATATTTGCAAACCGCATCGGCGATAGCTTGATGCAACCGTCGCTGGCGGCGCCTTTTACCCGTCTGGATATCGTCGACACCACCGAGAAAGGCGGCAATATCCGCTTACGCTGGGATCGCACTTTTTCCGAGAAATCGTCGATCATGCTGCAAACTTACTACGATCGCGTGCATAACCAGCTAGCGCCGTGGACCCGATACGCCGAAAGTTTCGATGTCGATTTTCAGCATCGTTTACCGCTGTTCCAGCACCACGATGTCACCTGGGGGCTCAATTACCGGCTCTATAACAACAAAGTCACGGAAACGGAACTAACCGCTTTCACTCCGGCACAGCGCAACAATCACAATTTCAGCGCTTTCATCCGTGACGACATCACATTGCGGCCGGAAAAATTAACGTTATCGCTCGGCACCCGGCTCGATCACAACGACTTCACCGGTCTGGAAGTGCAGCCCAGCGGGCGTTTGATGTTTACGCCGGATCCGCAGAACTCGATGTGGTTGTCGGTATCGCGCGCGGTACGGATTCCATCACGCGGCGAGAACGATGTCACTATTGCCGGGCGCGTGGTGCCGGGATTGCCCGGCATGCCAGCATTTCCAGTGCCGGTGCTGATGGCGGTGCAAGGCAGTCATCAATACCACGCCGAGAAATTGATCGCTTACGAATTGGGTTACCGGCGCCAGCTAACGGACAAAACATCCATCGATTTAGCGGGTTTCTTCAATGATTACAGTCAACTGCGGGATTTCCGCTTCGGCCAGATGATCCCCGGCAACGGCCCGATACCGCACTTCATCCTGCCGGTATTATTCAGCAACACCACCACCGCGCATTCGTATGGTTTTGAATCCTCGGTCGACTGGCGGCCGCGCGATAACTGGCGCTTGCAAGGCAGCTATTCATTCCTGCACATTCATACCGCTTCGAACCCGGAATTCCGCCAACTGGATTCGTCGACCGCCGGCGCGCATAAGGCCAATCCGAATCATCAGTTGTCGTTGCGATCGCATTACGACTTTTCAGAAAAACTCCAGTTGAACCTGTGGATGCGCTATGTCAGCGGTTTAGCTTTTTTCAATATTCCGGGCTACGTCACGATGGATGCGAAACTGGCTTGGAAACCGGTCAAAAATACCGAATTTTTTGTAGTTGGACAAAACTTGTTCAGCCAGCATCACCGTGAATCACAGTCCGACTTCATCCCTTCCCTGGCCACCTTTGTGCAAAGAGGTGTTTATGCCGGGGTTGAATGGCGCTACTGATAGACAACGAAATGAAGTTAGCTGAATATTTTTCTCAACCATCATCGGCACTGCCACGAATGCAGCAGTTGCCGCTGGCGGCAGTTCTCATACTGACGTGTTTGCTGGTTGCTCATGCCGGTTTTGCCTTTGCGCAAAACAAACCAGCTGATAATCAATTCCTCAATCTCAGCATCGAAGAGTTGATGAATGTCAAGGTAACGACAGTCTCCAGAACCCCGCAGAAGCTTACACAAGTCGCTTCAGCTATTTTCGTCATTACGCAAGACGATATCCGCCGTTCCGGCGCCACCAGCATCCCCGATGCGTTGCGCATGGCGCCCGGCGTACAGGTCGAACGTGTCGGTACCGACAAATGGGCGGTCAGCATCCGCGGTTTCAACGGGGTCTACGCCAATAAGCTGCAGGTGTTGATGGACGGCCGCAGCGTGTATTCACCGATATTCTCCGGCGTGCTGTGGGAACAGCAGGATACCTTGATGGAGGATATCGAACGCATCGAAGTGATCCGCGGCCCGGCAGCGACTTCTTGGGGATCGAACGCGGTCAATGGCGTGATCAACATCATCACCAAAAAGGCCGCCGATACCCAGGGCACGCTCTTTACCGCTGGCGGCGGAAGCTTTGAACACGGCTTCGCCGGTGCGCGCTACGGCGGAAAAATCAATGATGAAACGCCTTTCCGGGTTTACGCCAAAGGGTTTACCCGCGGGCAAACGCAAGCACTGACCGGAGAACATATGAATGACCAATGGCATTCGGCCCGAGGCGGTTTCCGTGTCGATCATCAGCGCGGCATCGACCAATTCACATTGCAAGGCGATGTTTTTTCCAACTTTGACGGCAGCACGCTCGACCAGAATGCGCGCTACCTGTCAGCCAGTCCGGATAGTCAAATGCGCGGTCACAACGAAGGCGGAAATATCCGCTTCCGCTGGGACCGGACTTTTTCCGAACAGTCATCGTTCATGCTGCAAGCTTATTACGACCGCCATCGCTCGCAGCTATTACCGATTGGCAAATTCGACGCGGAAAGCTTCGATGTCGATATGCAATACCGCTTCCCGTTGTCCGATCGCCACCAATTGACCTGGGGCGCCAATTACCGGCTCTATCACAATAAAGTGTTCGATAGCCCGTTGCTGACATTTTTTCCGCGTGCGCAAACCAACCATCTGATCGGCACATTCATACGTGACGACATCACGCTGATACCGGAACGCCTCATGTTCACCATCGGCAGCCGCTTCGAGCATAACGATTTTACCGGCATGGAAATACAGCCGAATGCACGATTGATGTGGACACCGAATCCGGAAAATTCGGTATGGATGGCGGTGTCCCGCGCTGTCCGCACGCCATCGCGCGCTGAAAACGATAGCCGGATCGATATTACACCTTTTATACCTACTGTACCCGGATCGGTTTTATCCAGCCTGCCTTTTCCGATCTCTTCAACGTTGCTCGGCAGCAGTCACTATAATTCCGAAAAGCTGATCGCGTATGAAATGGGCTACCGCCATCAATTCTCGCCGCAAGCATCGATCGATATCGCCGGTTTCGCCAACGACTACAGCCAATTACGCGATGTTTCCTTCGGCGCATTCTCATTGAGCAGCGGATTACCGTTGCGATTGTTGCAACCGGTATTTATCAATAACCAGGGATCAGCCTTGACGTATGGCGTGGAAACCTCGATCGATTTGAAACCTTTGGAGAATTGGCGCTTCCAGGCGAGTTACAGCTTCCTCAATATCGATTTTTCATCCAACAATTTACTCAAAGATACCAATCCGACCACCGGAGGGTCCGAAAAAACCAATCCTCAACATCAATTATCAGTTCGTTCCAACTACGACTTTTCTGAAAAATTGCAACTGAATCTGTGGTTACGCTATACCAGCGAAATCGCTTTTTACCAGATTCCGAGTTACGTCACGATGGATGCCAAGCTGGCCTATAAACCAATAAAAAATACTGAGTTTTTTATCGTCGGACAAAATTTGTTCAGCCAACATCACCGGGAATTGACCTCCGACTTTATTCCACTAGCGCCGGCAGTTATTCCGCGAGGAGTCTTTGCCGGTGTGCAGTGGCGTTTTTGATAGAGATTAAGATAAAAAAGCGATGCCGTTATTGAGCCGATTAACTAAATGCGTTGAAGCACTGGCGAGCCGCCGGATCGGCCGTTTGCTGCTGGCCGTATGGTTAAGCTATGGCTTGCCAGCCGCTCACGAAACCGCCAGGGCTGATGACGCTGCGCTTGAATATCAGGTCAAGGCTGCTTTTATCTATAACTTCATCGCATTCACCCAATGGCCAAGCCATACTGATCCGGTAATGAATCTATGCTTATATGGCGAGGATTATTTTGGCCATGAAATCGATAAACTGCAAAACAAAGCAGTCGGTACGCAATCGATCAGGGTGTCACGGATCAATAATCCTGAGCAATTGGATCAATGCCAGGCGATTTTCTTTACCAAATCGGTCAACGACAACTTAACGGAATTGATGCGCCATTTGACCGGCAAACCGATTCTGACACTTGCGGACAGTCCCAGCGCCGTATCGAAAGGCATCACCATCAATATGAGCCTGGTAAACGAGAAAGTCGTTTTTGAAATCAACCTGGGAATCGCGAGAAAGACGGGGTTGGATATCAGTTCAAAATTACTGCAGCTCGCCGTCAAGGTTCATCAATAATCGCTCTCGGATGCACTGACGTTGATGCCGGCAGAGCATCCGGTAATAGCATACAGAAACAACTGGGAATCGCAGCAAAACACACGCCAATGTGCATTGCGCGAATAGAAAAAAAACCTTTTTCATGGTTAATTCTTGTTTTTGCCCGTAAAAGTATTTCTTTACAATTAAGCTTGGCCGTCTTTCATCTCGAATTAGATAATCTATTGACCTGAAAGGATTATTATTACTCAACTCACAGGAGATTCTTTCTATGAAACCATTCAAATTATTCTTATGCGCGCTCGTCTTATTCGGCAATACTCATTGGGCTCAAGCCACGATTGCAAGCGACTCTGAAAAACTTTTCAATTGGGCGGAAAATACCTTCCCGTCGGTTTTCCCCAGCCGGCGCGCAACCCAAAGCATCGAACCCTGGTTATTCCGGCATTATCCGGAATCCAATATCTATGTCGGCGTCAACAAGAGCGACAATATCGTTTATGCGATGGGGGGCCCTTGGGGAAGCAATCCGACCGTGATCGACTCGCTATCCAATTTGATTAACTACATCAATAATTCCGGCGGATCGAGTGCAATTGCCGCTTGCGATACAGCAAACACATTGGCTGGAATCAATTACAGTCAAAGCGACAACGTTGTTACCGTTACAACCAGCGGTACATGCGCCGTGGTAGCGGATCTCTCTAACACCAATTTATGCAAAATCCCGGAACAGACGACCGCCAGCGGTATTTCGATACTCGGCAGCAACAACGTGACTTCATCGAGTATCGAGGGCTTATCGACCACCATCCCAGGATTGCCGAATCCGTTTCAAGCCATTGTCGATGCATCAGCCAATGTCAAGCATTGCACCATCAACGCACCCGCCGCAACAGCGAATTTGGTTGTAAATTCCGATCTATGTTTGGATATCACTGCACCACTGACTGCTACATTGGGCAGTCTCCCAGTCACGGGCATTGTGGTGACGCCGCCAGTAAAATATTACACACGGGGAACTTACACCAACCAAGTTGTTGCCGATTGCTTTGCCACCGATGCTACAACGATTACCGATGCTTTTACCGGCGAGGCTTGGGTGAATCAGGACGGTAATTTTGTGAAAGTCGGCGATTAATGGCCATCGCAAAAAATCTGCTCGACGGTGTGAGAAAAGTCACAGCCATATTTGAGATGGGTCTTAGGAAGTTAAGCACTTATTAAAGTGTGCTAACTTACTGAGATGAATGTTAAAAATAGATACTATATTCGTTCTCGAATCAGAGAAGCGAAATTCAGACAACTTAT
>JAIETK010000018.1 GCA_019745325.1 Nitrosomonas sp.
TACTTCGAGTCGTACCACAGCGACATGTCATAGCTCGCGCTCGACGCGCTACTCGTTGTGCCATACGTTGTTGCCATTTTATTTGCCTCCTATTAATAAATGGTTAGAGATGTTTTGCAAGGAAAAATTATTCCTTGTTTAACACATGGTTTTAGACAGGCTTTCATTTAGCGAAAGTTCCCGTTTATTCATCAAAACGACTGTGCAATGAGCGGTTAATTATTGTTATGACGCCCAGCAATGGATATTTTAAAAATTAATAGTCTTTATTTCAAGTGGTTAAGTGACATTTATTGCGGGCCAACCATGGAGAGGTGTCACATTTATGCAATAAAAATGTAACTGTCATAAATCTGTAACATTGCTACTTTATAACGCTCGTCATCTTTATCGATTGAATTTTTAACCACGGATCAGAGACTGATGATGAAACTAAATAGATTTATCTTGATGGCGATCGTTGCAGTTAATCTAGGCATGTTATCCAATGCGTATGCTTTGGATCTATATGTTGATACGACAACCAAGCAGATTTATGCGGAACCGGGGCCAGGGCGTGTGCATATGGGGACATTTGTGAAAGCCGAGAGCGCGCCAGCCAAAAACGAACCACCTAAAGTCGTGGAAGCGCCATTAAAAACACCGGCAGACTCTGGACAATTGGCTGAAAATCAATCCGAGGAAATGAAAAAAAGAAGATCTGCGGAACGTCTTGCCAGAATTTCCGAAAAGGCGGAAAAGGCCCGGTTTGTCAATCAAGTGTCCTTGCTTGAAGAACGCATGAAAGAAGTAGAAAAAATTCATGGCACTTTTGACGATCGTGGTTTGCATTGGGCAACCAAGGACGGCAATTTTTCTATGTCGCTCAATGGCCGTATTCAACCGGCTTCGCAGTACAATTTTGAGAATGATCCAAATCCGGCATTTGGTGCCAACACTGCAAACGAATTAAACAGCGGCATGAATATCCGCCGGGCGCGTTTAGGGGTTGAAGGTACTTTTTTCAAAGTATGGGATTATAAATTTGAGTACGATTTCAGCCGCGGTAACGGATCGGTCGGATCGGGAATTACCGATGCTTTTGTGCGTTTGAATCATACCGATGCACTGTCTTATAAACTGGGTTCGTTCAAAGAGCCGTTCAGTTTGGAAGAAGCGGCCAGTAACCGCTATCTGACTTTTATCGAACGGCATATGTCGGTTAACTCCTTCGTCGATAACCCGAATACCTATAAAACCGGTATTGGTGCCAATTATGCGGTTAGAAGGTGGCAAACCGGGATCGCGTTTCAAACGGAACCGATCGGTTCATGGTCTTCGGCTTCGACATCGGTCAATGCCAACGGTAACCAGAACCGTAATAACGGCTCGGGCGATACCGGCTGGCAAGGCATCGGCCGGATCAGCGGCAGGCCATGGATGGAAGACGATACCAAATTCCTGCATCTCGGTATTTCGGCTGGCCACACGAATGTCAATACGCAATATCGCGCCGATGGCACGATGGTTGGTGAGGGGCAAATCGGCGGCGGGGGGGGTATGTCGTTCTTCGCGTTTCCGGGAACCAACGTCGACCGGACCAATATCTTGAATACCGGTAATTTAAGCACCGGCGCGCTGGGTAATCCCAATCGTCGCGAGGTCACCAGCTACGACCGCTTTGGCGCAGAGTCCTGGTTTGTGTACGGCCCATTGTCGTTGCAAGGTGAATATTTGCGTACCAATATCAATGGTGTCGGTTACGATAATGAGCATCTGACGGGATATTACGGTTTTGCAAGTTACTTCCTGACCGGTGAATCTAAAGCGTATCATGTCAGAAACGGCGCAGCGAACCGGATTAAACCGAACCGTCCATTCCAGTTTAACGGATCGGGCTGGGGTGCTTGGGAAATCGCGGCCGGTTACGATTACATCGATATGAATTCGGGTGTCATTGCGGGCGGTAAAGCGGATATGGTTAGATTCGGTTTAAATTGGTATCCGCATTCGAACGTTAAATTCCAGGCGAACGTGATACATGTCCTCGATATCAATACCGCCAGGACGCCGATTACCAATACCGATGGTTACTCCGGTGGCGCCGGCGCCCGTACCAATGGCTGGAACAATGGCGACTTGAGCGCTTTCCTGACCCAATGGACCATCGACTTTTAGTTGAAAGTATTTTGGGTGCGAATAGCAATCCTAATAAACGGGAGTACGAAATGCCAAAATCATGCAATGTTAAGGTATTAATTTCTTTATTCTTATTGAGTGTCTGGATCAGCGCTGCCGGAGCCGTAAACGCACAGTCAGTGGTTAAAATCGACGGTTCCAGTACTGTTTATCCGATTACTCAAGCGGTGGCCGACCAGTTTCAGGAAGTCAAGCAGGGGGCAATTCAGGTGACGATTGCTGTTTCCGGCAGTGGTGGCGGTTTCCGGAAGTTTTGCCGGGGAGATATCGACATTGTCAATGCCTCCCGCCCGATCCTGAAAAATGAAATGAAAGAATGCAAAAATGCCGGGGTGCAATATGTGGAAATACCAGTGGCGTTCGATGCGCTGACGGTAGCGATCCATTCCGGCAATACTTGGAGCAAGACCATGACGGTTGCGCAGTTGAGGAAACTCTGGGAACCGGCAGCCGAAGGTAAAATCACCCACTGGAATCAGATTAATTCGATATGGCCGGCAGAAGCAATCAAGCTGTTCGGTCCCGCGAGAGATTCCGGTACTTACGATTATTTTACCGAAGCAATTACTGGAAAAGCGAAGTCAAGCCGTACAGATTTCACCAGATCCGATGATGACACCAGCTTGGTGCAAGCGGTAGCCGGTGATAAAAACGGCTTGGGTTTTCTCGGGTTTGCGTATTACATCGAAAATCAGGATAAGGTCGCTGCAGTGGCGATTGACAACGGTACTGATCAGGGAGCGGTTCTGCCATCCGTAGAATCTGTTGAAGACGGCAGTTATCAGCCGTTATCCAGACCCATGTTTATCTATGTCAGCCTCAAAGGTGCCGGGAAACCGGAAGTAAAGGAATTCGTCGAGTTTTATCTGAAAAATGCCTTGCTATTGGTAAAGGAAACCCACTTTTTTCCATTGCCGCCACGAGCCTATACAACCATGCTGGGGCATTTCAATAAAAAAAGAGCGGGTACGGTTTTCAATGGCGTGCCGGTGATTGGCTTGACGATTGACGAATTGATCCGCCGGGAGGAGCGCTTGCAATATGAAAATTATTAGGGAAGCGCTGATTAATTCAACGGACGTGATGAAGGGCGAGGCGCACGGAACGCAACAACCGAGACCTATCAATCTGATAGGCGAGGGAGTGAGTACCGCGCAACGAAGCAATTCGCTCGTGCAGTCAATTAATCAGCGTTTTCTTAGCTTGGAGAATTCATAGCATTCCTGCTAAAAGCGGTCTTTATGCGGTTACAGTACGGAAGCGGGCAAAAAATGCGGAACGAGTACGCGTCGCATTTTTTGCCTGTTTTTTTCTGACATCGGTTTGCGCTTCATTAATGTTTTTTCAAAATGCCGCGGCATTCATTTATGATATGGATTGTTCCCCGTAATTAAATGACGCCATCGCGCTTTCGATAATCAATCAGATCATGTCTTTCAGCCCAATCATTCTGTGGACAGATGCACTTGTCTATTTGTTTGTCTTAACAGTATTCTTTTGGGTTTGGTATGTGCGCCGGAACGAGCATCTGCTAATGCCATGGAAGCGTGTAGGGCATAGCGCCAGCGGAATGTCGGCACTGACGGTGCTGCTTTTTTTTCTGTTGGCCGGTTTGCTGGACACCGTGCATTTCCGCCCGGCACTCGACCATAAGAGTCCGAGTGGCGAAACGATTTACAGCGTCGAAGTATTGAGTCTGCTGGATTTAATTTTAACGCCGTTGCGCACCAATGTTGAGAAAACCTATTCCGCGCCGCTGGCAACCCATTTGTACGCGAAGGAGACGATCGAATCACCGGATGGCGGGCAAGTGCGGGCCTTCGCCCGGCTGGAATTTGGCGGTTCGCATTTGCAGGATCCCGAGAAAGAGTATTTTCCGGATATTCTTGGAAGAATCTTTAAAGGCCTGGCATACGGTTTTCTGGTGTGGCTTGGCATGGCAATTTGCTTAATTTCGTATCTGTCGCGCCGCCATCAACAAAATTTCCTTCAAAGTATGTCCGCGATCTGGCGGCGAACCAGCGAAATTCCATGGTACGCGATCCTGATCACGTTATTGATTTTGCTATTGCTGATCGGTTCCAGTGCAATGCTGGCGGCGCACTATCATGTGTTGGGTACCGATAAAGTCGGCCAGGATGTTTTGTATCAATCGCTTAAAAGCATCCGCGTTGCATTGGTGATTGGAACATTGACCACGCTGATCATGCTGCCGTTTGCTTTGCTGCTGGGGATCATGGCCGGGTATTTCCGGGGTTGGATCGACGATGTGATTCAGTATATCTATACCACGTTGAACTCGATTCCCAGCGTGCTGTTAATTGCGGCGGCGGTGCTGATGATGCAGGTGTATATCGAAACGCATGCGGAATTATTTGAAACCATTGCATCACGCGCCGATTTACGGTTGTTGTTTTTGTGCATGATTCTTGGTGTGACCAGTTGGACGAGCTTGTGCCGCTTGTTGCGCGGGGAAGCGCTTAAATTACGCGAACTGGAATACATTCAGGCGGCGCATGCGTTCGGGGTCTCGCATTGGCGCATCATCAGCCGCCATATCTTGCCGAATGTGATGCACATTGTGCTAATTGCAACCGTCATGGATTTCAGTGGATTGGTGCTGGCCGAGGCAGTATTGTCCTATGTTGGTGTCGGTGTCGATCCTTCGATGATCAGCTTTGGCACCATGATTAATGCCGCGCGTCTGGAGATGGCCCGTGAACCGATGGTGTGGTGGGCTTTGCTGGCAGCGTTCGGCTTTATGTTTACGCTGGTGTTGAGCGCCAATCTGTTTGCCGATGCGGTGCAAAACGCGCTGGATCCGCGTACCCGGACGCTGAAATTAAGCAGTCGTTTTTTTCAACGGTATGGAAAAGATGAGATTTCTCCAAACAAGACTTCCGGCTCCATGACTCCGGCAGGTTCATCCAATTCGAAATGAAAACTTTGCTGGAAATAGACGATCTGGCAACGATATTGCATACCGGCAGTTTGCCAGTCCGGGCGGTCGATGGCTTGTCGTTGAATATTTTGCAAGGAGAGACATTCGCACTGTTAGGTGAATCCGGCTGCGGCAAGTCGATGACGGCTCTGTCGGTTATGCGGTTGCTGCCGGATGTGGGGGAAATCGCCGCCGGACAGATCAGAATGCATGGCGTGGATCTTTTGCAATTGCCCGAGGCGGCTATGCGCAAGGTTCGTGGTAAGCAGATCGGCATGATTTTTCAAGAACCCATGCTGAGCCTGAACCCGGTGTTGACGATCGCCGAGCAAATTGGAGAAGTATTAGAACAGCATCTGAATCTGGCGCCGGCGGCGATGCAGGCGCGTATTCAAGAATTGCTCGAGCAAGTCGGTATTCCGGATGCGCAACGGCGCATGCACGAATATCCGTTTCAATTTTCCGGAGGCATGAAGCAGCGCGTTATGATCGCGATGGCGTTAGCCGGTGAGCCGGAGCTGTTGATCGCCGATGAACCGACCACTGCCCTGGATGTTACGATTCAGGCACAAGTGCTGGATTTGATGCGGCATATCCAGCAACACACGAGCATGGCAATATTGTTGATTACCCATGATTTGGGGGTGGTGGCGGAAATGGCGCAACGCGTGGCGGTGATGTATGCTGGAGAAATCGTTGAACTGGCACCCCGCTCGGCTTTCTTTCAGCAACCGGCGCATCCCTACTCGCAGCAATTATTTGCTTCGCTACCGGGTAAACATAAACGCGATCAAGCGTTGACGGTAATGAACGGCGTTGTGCCGTCGTTATCTCAGCAATTCAGCGGTTGCCGTTTTGCCGACCGATGCAATCAAGTAATGGCGATTTGCCGTGAGGCGGTTCCACAATGGCATCAGCTCGATGATGCGCATCAAGTTCGTTGTCATTTGTATCAATCCGGTGTGAACCACGCTCTATCAGTAACCAGTGTGAGTTCACCAGAGGTTACGCTGCATACCGAAACAAATCGAACGGAACAAGTGTTATTGCAAGTGGCGGATCTCAAAGTGCATTTCCCGGTTCACAAAGGCTTGTTCAAACGGGTGGTCGGGCATATTAAAGCGGTTGATGGCGTGTCGTTTCAAATCGCCGCCGGGAAAACGCTGGCATTGGTCGGGGAATCCGGTTGCGGTAAAACTACCATAGGCAAAAGTATTTTGCAGTTGATTCAACCCACTGCGGGAAGTGTGCGGTTCAAAGGGCAAGAATTGACAGGCTTGAAACGGAGCCAGTTAAAACCGGTGCGTTCGCAGTTCCAGATTATTTTCCAGGATCCCTATTCGTCATTGAATCCGCGCATGCGTATCAAGGAAATCTTGCAAGAAGGCATGAGCGCGTTGAAGGTTGGTGCCGTCAGCCCGCCAGCGAATGCCGGTGGTTTACAGGACAATTCAAGCGAGCTGGAAATCGATTCGTTATTGCAACGAGTCGGATTGCCTGCTGAGGTAAAATGGCGTTATCCGCACGAATTTTCCGGTGGTCAGCGTCAGCGCATTGCCATTGCGCGTGCTTTGGCAGTGAATCCAAAACTATTGATTTGCGATGAACCGACCAGCGCTCTGGATGTTTCGGTGCAGGCGCAAATTCTGAATTTGTTAAAAACGCTGCAAAATAACTTGGGGCTTGCTTTTTTGTTTATTACCCACAATATCGCTGTTGTAGAATATTTGGCGGATGAGGTTGCTGTCATGTATCTTGGACGGATCGTTGAGCGTGGGCTGATCGATGAGGTAATGGGAAGTCCCAGGCACCCCTATACTCAAGCATTGTTATCGTCGGTGCCGCGGATCGCAGCAGACACGGATCGGCAATTTGTTCCGTTAAAAGGCGATTTGCCATCACCGGCTGCGCCCCCGGCTGGCTGTCATTTTCATCCGCGTTGCGCGCAGGCGATGGCGGTATGCCGGGAGCGTTATCCGTCGGCCAGCTCATTCAGTGCAACGCATTCCACACACTGCTTTCTTTATTCACCCGAACAGATTTCTTGAAATTATGAGTATTCAAAACGAAGTGGCGCGCCGCCGCACATTCGCTATTATTTCACATCCCGACGCCGGGAAAACCACGTTGACTGAGAAGCTGCTGATGTACGCCGGGGCGATTCATATCGCGGGCAGCGTTAAAGCGCGTAAAGCCAGCCGGCATGCTACATCCGACTGGATGGAGATCGAGAAGCAGCGCGGAATCTCGGTGGCGAGTTCGGTCATGCAGATGGAATACCGCGATTGTGTCATCAATTTGCTGGATACGCCGGGCCACCAGGATTTCTCGGAAGATACCTACCGCGTATTGACGGCGGTTGACGCCGCGCTGATGGTGATCGATGCTGCCAATGGTGTAGAAGCGCAGACTTTGCGGTTGCTGGAGGTGTGCCGCGCCCGCAACACCCCGATCGTGACATTTGTTAACAAAATGGACCGGGAGGTGCGTGAACCGCTGGATTTGATCGATGAGATCGAGCGTACGCTCGGCATGTCGACAATCCCTTTTACCTGGCCGGTTGGCATGGGAAAGAATTTTCACGGCGTGTGCGATTTGAAGAATAACTGCATGCGGGTTTTCCAACCGGGATCCGATCGTGTTGACAGTGATAATGAAGTGATTGCGCAATTCGACGATCCGCAAATCCGGCAGCGGTTTGGCAGGGATTTGGATGTCGCGTTGCAGGAAATCGATTTAATCAAAGGCGCATCTCCGGTTTTTGATCACGCGGCATTTCTGGCCGGCGAGCAAACACCGGTTTTCTTTGGCTCGGCGATCAATAACTTCGGCATACGGGAAATCCTCGATGCGCTGGTGGATCTCGCGCCGCCGCCGGAGTCGCGTAATGCTATTCAGCGGGAAGTGCTGCCGGATGAAAAAAAATTCTCCGGTATGGTATTCAAAATCCAAGCCAATATGAATCTTGCGCATCGCGACCGTATTGCGTTTGTGCGTGTTTGTTCCGGCCATTTCAAACGCGGCATGAATTTGAGAGTGGCGCGGAACGGCAAGGATATCCGCACCAGCACGGTGGTGTCGTTTTTGTCGCAACGGCGCGATATTCTCGAAGAAGCCTATCCCGGCGACATTATCGGCATACCGAATCATGGCACGCTGCAATTGGGCGATACATTAACCGAAGGCGAAATTTTGCAATTTACCGGTTTGCCATTCTTCGCGCCCGAGATTTTCCGTACGGTTGAGATTGCCGACCCGCTACGCAGCAAACAACTCAAGCTGGGTTTGGCGCAGTTGGGCGAGGAAGGGGCGATCCAGGTTTTCCGTCCGCATCTCGGCAATATGTTGTTGCTCGGGGCGGTCGGCACACTGCAATTTGAAGTGGTCGCGCACCGTTTGCAGCATGAGTATGGTGTTGCGGCCCGCATTGCTTCCGCCAAGTATCAGTTGGCGCGATGGATTACCTGCGACGATCCGCGCGAATTGCAACGATTCATTGAAGCCAACGCGCACCGGATTGCGTACGATGCGGTTGATGCGCCGACCTTTCTGGCGTCGTTTGGCGCGGAACTGAGTGTAGCTCAGGAAAATTGGCCGGCGATCTGTTTCCATAAGTTGCGCGAGCATGCCGGTCTGGTTTTCCAGAACCACTTGAACGGATAACGCGAACCATGGCGGTTTGGCGATGGTTGCTGCTATCGTGCATGTTTCTGGCTTTGCCATTGCGCGCGGGCGATGCATTACTGTTAAGCCATGAGAAAATAACCCGGTTTGTCGTGATCGGTGACATGCCCTATACCGATGCGGAATACGCGTTGCTGGAACATTCCGGCGGCGCTCTCGCCAAAGCGATTAGAGCCACTGATCCGCCGGTTTTAATTCATTTGGGTGATTTCAAAAGGGGGCGGTTGAGTTGCAGTGACGAGCTGTTGCAAGATCATTACCGCCAGATTGCGTTTCTAAATCCGCATAAGACAGTCTATACACCCGGCGATAACGACTGGACTGATTGTGATCGTTTTACCTTATCGGTTCGTTACGATGAGTTGGAACGATTGAGTTTCCTTCGCCAGCTTTTTTTCCATCAAGATCAATGGCAATTGACCAAGCATATTCCGGGCTTGGTCCGTCAGAGCGGGTTTGTTGAAAATGCCCGCTGGCGCATTGGTCCGGTTATTTTCGCGACGTTGCATATTCCGGGGACTAACAATGGCCGCAAGGAGATCTTGCGGAGTAATTTGGATGAGGCATTGAATGAAGCGGATTTTCGCGATCAATCGAATAAACAGTGGCTAAGCCAGTTATTCGCAGAAGCGGAAGCCGCGCAAGCCGTCGTGATCGCTTTTCAGGCGGATATTTTTGACTTTGATCACGATAAGCCGGCATGTGCGCCCGATAACCGCACAGATTGCGACGGCTATCGCATGCTGCGCGATGAAATCAAGCGGCATTCGGCGCAATTCAAGAAACCGGTGCTGGTTGTTCATGGAGACACTCCGGCCTATTGCTTGCTTCAGCCGTACGCGGTGATCCCGAATCTGTGGCGGCTTAATGCGCCCGGCGATTACAAATACATTGATGCTAGCCAAGTCGTATTTGATCCCGACAATAACGACATGCCATTTCGTGTAACCGGCTTACTCGACCAGAAACACGCTCCAACCGTTTGTGAGGATGGGATTTTTTAATCTTTCTCGCTTTACTTTGATCACGTTTTCGGAAAAACTTTAACCATGATATTCAGCATGACCGGCTTCGCGGCCGCAAGCCAGGAAACACCCTACGGATCGTTTAATCTCGAAATTCGTTCCGTCAATAACCGCTTTCTTGATATCCAGTTTCGCCTGCCGGATGATTTCCGCCGGTTGGAAGCTGCGATGCGGGAATTGCTGACCGCCCAGCTCAGTCGTGGCAAAATTGAGTGCCGGCTGTTGTTCTCACCGGCTCATACGTTGGACATTGATCAACAACTTAATCACAGTTTGCTGGAGCGATTGATGCAATTGGAGCAGACCATCAAAACGCGTTATCCTTCCGCAGCTTCTTTAACCGTCGCAGAAATTCTGAAGTGGCCGGGTATGCTCGAAAGTAATACAGCACCAAGCGAGGAATGGGACGAAATCGGTATGATGTTGCTGCAAACTGCGCTAAAGGATTTAAAAGCTGCAAGGATGCGCGAGGGAGATAAGCTGAGATCGATTTTGCTGGATCGTATTTTGCAAATGCGCCAACTGCTGCAAATTGCATCCCCGCGCATCCCGGCATTGATTGCTTCGTTCGAGGATAAATTACGCACCCGGCTGGAAGAAATACTCGGCAATAATGAGAACGAGCGGATTCACCAGGAGATCACGCTATTTGCCAGTAAAATCGATGTCGATGAAGAGTTGTCGCGCTTGCAAGCGCATCTTGACGAAGTGGAACGCATTTTGAACCAAGGCGGTGCGGTGGGTAAACGATTGGATTTTATGATGCAGGAATTGCACCGTGAAGCCAACACCATCGGTTCAAAGTCGGTTGATCTCGAGATTTCCCGGATTTCCATGGAATTAAAGGTGCTTGTCGAACAAATGCGTGAGCAAGTGCAGAATATTGAGTAATTGCTTGGAAATCCAGGTTAGAGCGTGGATGTGGCTGTTAAATTGATTGGTATCGCGTTACAGCAAAAAAATAGTCGCTAATCCCAGGAAAATAAAAAAGCCGCCGCTATCGGTAACGGCGGTAATCATGACACTGGAACCCAGCGCCGGATCACGGCCGAATTTACGCAAGGTCAGCGGGATTAATACACCCAGGGATGCCGCCAGTAACAAGTTAAGCATCATCGCCAGCGTCATAACCAATCCCAGTTCGGCATTCTGATAAATGGCAAATGTGAACAAACCGATGATGGTTCCCCAAACAAGACCGTTCACTAAACTGACGCCGATTTCTTTACCGAGCAATTTCCAAGTGCTGCGCGTGTTTATCTGTTCCAATGCCAGTGCTCGAACAATCATGGTAATTGTTTGATTTCCCGAGTTGCCGCCGATACCTGCAACGATCGGCATCAAAGCGGCCAACGCCACCAGCTTTTCGATGGAATCCTCGAATAACCCGATAACCCGGGATGCGATAAAGGCGGTAATCAGGTTGATCGCCAGCCATCCCCAACGATTCTTGACACTCTTGAGAACCGGTGCGAAGAGGTCTTCCTCTTCGCTTAAACCAGCCAAATTCAAGGCTTCGTTTTCAGCCTTGTCACGAATAAAATCAATGACCGTGTCGACGGTGACACGGCCGAGCAATTTGTCGTTTTCGTCGACGACCGATGCAGAAACCAAATCATAGCGTTCAAATGCATTCGCGGCTTGCTGGGCAACATCATCCGGGTGCAGCTTGATGATTTCTTTAGTCATCACGTCGGCGACCAAGGTGTCCGGGTCGCTTACTAATAAGCGATTGATGAGCAATACGCCTTTTAACTGTTCATTCCGGTCGACAACGAACAACTGGTCGGTGTGATCCGGCATCTCCTCAAGCCAGCGCAAGTAGCGCAGTACGACTTCCAACCGCACGTCTTCACGGATGGTAATCACATCAAAATCCATTAATGCACCCACGGAGTCCTCCGGGTAGGACATGGCAGCGCGCAATTGCTCGCGTTCTTCGATGGGCAATGAGCGAAAAACATCTTCCATGACTTCTTGCGGCAAGTTAGGCGCAAGGTCGGCAATTTCGTCGGCATCCAGATATTCTGTTGCGGCGACCAATTCTTGCGTGCCCATGTCGGTGATCAGCGTTGCTCTAACCGCTTCGGAAGTTTCGAGCAAGATTTCGCCGTCCCGGTCGGATTTGATCATGCTCCAGATCAGTAACCTGTCTTCCAGCGGCAAAGCTTCAAGAATGTGTGCAATATCTGCAGGATGCAGTTGATCTAAAAAATCCTGCAGTTCAGAGAGGTTTTTTTTCTGAACCGCTGACTCGCTTAACGATAGATCGGGAGAGTCCTGTAAATTCACCAAGCCTTCGACTAATTTATACTTTCGCAACAGAAATGTGATCTGTTGCAAGGGTGTTTGCGAATCTTCTTGATCGCTATTATTGGTTTCGGTCATGGTCGATTGATATCAGCAAGCTAGTGGATATTGAATATGTTTGCAGGTTTATACACGAAACAGTTTGCAGTTGAATGACCGAAAAGTATAACCTTCAGCGCTGCATCAGCACCAACATTTAAAATTTTTCTATGCGGGTCAGCCACCGGGTTAAATTTTATTGGCGGATTTCAGCATTGCGATTACCGGTTTTGTCTGAGGTTTTACGTGGCGCCACACAAAAAATGATTCGGCTGCTTGTTCGACCAGCATGCCGATGCCATCCGCGAGCTGCCGCGCGCCATGTTGTTGCGCGAATTTAAGGAAAGGCGTGTACGCATCCAGATTGTACATCATGTCGTACGCCAGCTCGGCGTGTTTGAAAGCACCGGGGCCGATGCCGGGTAATTCGTTGTGAAGACTGGCAGAGGTAGCGTTAATGATGATGTCGAATTTTTCTTTAGAAAACTGTGAAAAATCCCCAGCGGCAATATTGCCGTACATCATGAATTGTTCCTGAAGCATTTTCGCCTTGCTAATCGTACGGTTCGCAACGGCCAGCAGCGCCGGGTGCTTTTGCAATAACGGCAAAATGACACCCCGTGCGGCGCCACCGGCACCGAGCAGTAAGATGCGTTTTGCAGCTATCGGAATCGATAAATTCAATTCGATATCGCATACCAATCCGGCACCGTCCGTGTTATCGCCTAAAATTTCATCGTCATCGAATTTAAGGGTATTCACAGCTTGTGCAATCGTTGCACGCTCGGTGAGACGGGTCGACAGTTGAAAAGCTTCCAGTTTGAAGGGCACTGTAACGTTGAGCCCTTTGCCGCCCTGCTGCCGGAAATTCTCTACAGTCATTTTGAAACCGCCGATGGGAGCGAGCAGCGCGGTATATTGCATGGATTGCTGGGTTTGTTGAGCAAAAGCGGAATGTATCAGGGGCGATTTGCTATGGGAAACAGGATTGCCAATTACTGCATACAAGTCGGGCATAAGCGGATGGATTAATGATGTTTCAAAAAATGTTGAGATTTAAAATCAGTTAATCACTGACTCAACAGCATGTCGGTAGAAGCAAATACCCAAGTCCGGGTGATGTGCAGGATATCCGTATCCTGACTGATATCCGGCGGGAAGGGCGCAAACCCGTTTTGACCGGCAAGTTTCACGATATTGATGGCCGCTTCATCGAGAACTTTTTTGCCGGAAGAGCGGTTGATTTCGATCGATTCCAAGCTGCCGTCCGCGCGGATTCCAACGGTCAGTTGCAGGTTGCCGTAGAGCTTTTCTTTCCTGGCCGCTTCCGGGTAATTCAAGTTGCCGATGCGCTCGACTTTCAAACGCCAATCCTCTACGTAGCGCGCAAAGCGGTATTCTTTGGTGCGGGCGCCGACAAATTTTCGTTTAGGACGTTTCTGGTAAGTCTCGTGGTCTTGATCGATCTGTGCTCTTAGCCGCGCGATATCAAGGCTTCGCAGCAATAATTCGGATGTATCCGGCGGATTGGCCGGTTTGATTTCATCGGTATTATCCGCTGCGCTCGAAAGTTCGATTTGCGGCACTTCACTCACCGCCGCCATCAGTTTCTTTGCTTGCTGTTCCAGTTCTTTGACTTTCTGTTGCGCGATCTTGTCATCGACAACCGGCTTACTTTTGGGCAGAACCGGAAAAGGTGTTTTTGCCTTGCGATCATCATCGGTGTTGCCGCCGCCGTCGAGATTATCTTGCGCGAGCAACTTGCTTTCTTTGGGAGGTGCCGGTGTTTTACTGTTAACCAGCACCACTTCCAGTGACGATGCAATTTTGTCGAAATTGGGTTGTGGAAACTGAAAAGCAACCCCAAAGAGAATAATACCGTGCAATAGCAACGATACAGCCATCGCAATCGATAGGCGATTCGTTTGTAACGATTGATAGCTGTCCTGATTCAGGGGCTGAGTTCCCAGTGTTTGAGTGATCAAAGCTATTCAGTTAAACCTTGAAAGTTGAGAGTAACCTGCCATTAAAGATGCGTTATTGTAGGCAACCGCTTTTTTCTTGTCACATATTCTTGGTGAAATAGGTAAGTGATGTTTTATGAATCCTGTTTTTGCAGGAATTTCGCATGAAAAGTACGTTCCAGCAGATCGATTTCAGAGAGTCTGAGTTTGACGTAAGCGCCCGGTGCAATTTCCGGCAGTGATGCTACCCTTGTAACCAGGGGAATATGATCCAGTTTAACCAGATTTTCCTTAATGACTTGCGCGTTGATTGTCTGTATTTTTTCCTGCAGCAACCAGCGCAAGCACCAATATCGTTCCATAGATCTTTGGAATTCGCCGTAGACCCCGTAAGCAGTTTCAAAGTCGCGCATCGCGATCAATAAATTGTTGCTATCCCTGGAGTAGGGTGGCGGTTCATTGCGCAGCAGTGCGATAAGCTGGCGCTGGTTGATGAGATCAACATAGCGCCTCATCGGAGAACTGCTCCAAGCGTACTGTGAAACCCCAAGGCCTTGATGGGGAGCGGGCGAAGTGCTCATTTTTACTTTGCCATTCATCTGGCTGCGGAAGATACCGGTAATACCTGCATCCGTTAACTGTCTTCCCCATTCGGTATTAACGTAAATCATTAATTCCGAAACGACTTTATCAATCGGAGAGCCGCGGCGGCGTTCAATGATTGAAACATGTTCGTCATTGATTTCGAAACTGTAGTCGATTTTGTCATTGTTGGTATCATTCGACTTGCCGCGCAGGTTTTCCAATTTGCGAGCAAAATTCCATAAGAAGGTTAATTCCTGGCGGAGAGGATGCTGAAAATGGCCTCTGGTCAATGCCGCTTCATTAAAATGCTGCTCCAATGCTTTATGACGCAAGTTTGCTGCGATTTTTATTTGCTCGATTCTACTTTCTGTTCCGGTAACGGTGTAGTCGTCCGATACATCAATGTACAGAGAAAGTACCGGGCAGATTGCTTGTTCCTCCAGGGTGAAACGCGTGATCACGCCGTCAGGCAGCATGGTAATTTTATTACCAGGCAAATAAACGGTGGATAGGCGGGTAGCCGCCAATTGATCAAGCGCAGACTCGGGAAGAACCCCTAGAGCGGGCGCCGCGATATGGATGCCAATGCGGAAACTTCCAAAAGATAAAGGTGTTACTGAAAATGCATCGTCAATTTCCGTCGTGGATTCGTCGTCAATGCTGAAGGCAGCGACATCCGCGTGCGGTAGATTGACGATATTTTCAACCGCTGGTTGTGATTCCAATTCGCCAAATCCGGTACCTTCCGGGAAGAATTCCCAGATGAATTGATTGAAATGGTAATCGTGAGAGGATGGAATGGCGCCGCACTTTTCCATCAGTTTGACAGCGGAAAGTTTTTTCTCGGTACAGACGATTTCGAGTGCTTTCCATTCGATGGAATTTTTATCCGGCTTGTAAAGTAACTGCGAGAGAGAGGGTTTAAATTCCTCGGGTAAAATGAATTGATTCAATTGCTCAACATAGCGTGCTTGCCGTTCAGCCAGTAATCGTTTCCTCTCCTGGCCGGCTAATGCGGCTTTGAGCGCATCGGGCGGTGCGGCTTTGTAACGGCCATGTCCTTTTTTATAAAAATACATCGGGGCGTTTTGTAAGAGCAACAACGTCGCAGCAGCCTCTACCGGATTCGGCGTATGTCCGAAGTAATCAGTTGCAAGGGCGTCGCTCGCGAATTCAATTTCCTGCGCGCAACATTCCCAAAGAAAATTCGGATCCAATTCTTCCGCTATTTTTTGTACATGTCCCATAAATTCCGCCAATGGAGGC
The DNA here is from genome assembly GCA_019745325.1 of Nitrosomonas sp. Classification (GTDB taxonomy): domain Bacteria; phylum Pseudomonadota; class Gammaproteobacteria; order Burkholderiales; family Nitrosomonadaceae; genus Nitrosomonas. The sequence continues at coordinate 15,993 of JAIETK010000018.1, forward strand.
GTATCGAATCGGAATAACACTGCGGATGCCTTAATCTTTGATCGCTTGCCATGTACAGCTTCAATTTGCAATGAAGTATTGTTGTCAGCCAGAATAGCGCCTACTTTAAAGGTTCCAGCTTCTTCATAAAAAACATTCATATCGTTTTCGGGGTCGGTCGGATAAAATCAGACTCAAGGATAGAGAAAGGGTGAAGAATCATCTAAGAATAAATGCCATTGGCATTCGGTTTCTTAAGAACGATGACACTATAAAATCGAATTAGCAGCTTTATATTATATACCGGAGCGCTAAGTGATAAAAATAAGATAGGGATAGACAGTTGTCAGTACGAATAGTGCCAGCATGGTTGGAATCACTTTAATGTTTGCTGATTGCATCCATCCGGAGAACTGATCAGGAAAATGCAGGAAGTCACGGAAATGAAATACATCAATGTCTTTATAGCAATCGCAATGGCTTTAATGGTTGCATGCTCGTCGACCAAGAACTCGCCATTCTCGAGCCAATCAGCGAACGCCGGATCCTGGTCCGGTCAAACCGGGGTGAAGCTACTGGTTGATATAGGCGGGTATCAACATACAATCACGACACGGAACCCGGTAGTGCAAGCTTATTTTAATCAAGGACTGATAATGAGTTTCGCGTTTAATCACAGTGAAGCAGTGCGCGCTTTCCTTGCCGCGCAGCAACTGGATGAAGCTTGCGCTATGTGTTATTGGGGCGAAGCGTTAGCGCTTGGTCCGAATATGAACGTGACCAGTAACGGTCAAGCAGTATTGCCGCCGGAAGCGCATGCTCAGGCATATGAAGCCATACAGAAAGCGCTCCAACTAAAACCTTTGGTGAGCGCTAAGGAGCGTGATTTTATCGATGCATTGGCGGTACGCTATAGTAATGACACTGCCTCATCCAGAGGCGAATTGGATATTGCCTACATGAATGCGATGCGCGAATTGTATCGACAGTATCCTGATGACAACGATGCCGCTTCATTATTCGCGGAATCAATGATGACGACCATGCCATGGGATTATTGGATTGACCCGGAAACGCCGAAAGAATTAACGAGAGAAGTCATCCATGTGCTTGAAACCGTATTACGCCGCGCACCGAAACACCCGTTGGCTTTGCATTTATATATTCATGCGGTTGAAGCCTCATCATCACCGCAGCGCGCGGAAAACGCGGCGGATACTTTGCTCGATTTAATACCGGATGCGGGTCATTTAGTGCATATGCCGTCGCATATCTATTGGCGCATAGGGCGCTATCACGATGCCGCGGAAGCGAATGCCAGGGCGGTAGCCGTTGATGAAGCGTATATTGCAAATTGCAAAGTGCAAAGCTTTTATACGGCTGCGTATTATCCGCATAATCTCCATTTCCTTTGGGCGGCTTATAGCATGGAGGGACGAAGCGAAGCGGCGATAGCAGCCGCGGACAAAGTTGCGGCCAGTGTTTCCTTTGAGATGATACAGCGGTTTCCTGTTGTCGAATTTGTGAAAACGATTCCGGTGCTGACCTTGATCAATTTCGGCAAGTGGCAGGAAGTATTGCAGCAACCGCAACCCTCCGGCTCATTGCAGTTTTCTCAGGGAATCTGGCGCTATGCCAGGGCGATTGCGTATCTCAAGCTGGGTGATCCGGAAGCTGCGCAAGCAGAATACTTACTGTTGTCGAAGATTCGGACAAATGCCGATCTTGGTTCATTGGATGAACAGGACTATCCAGCCACTCAATTGTTGCAAATTGCTGATGAGTTGGTGCAGGCTGAGATTTTAATGGCGCGAAAGGATTATACGAAAGCAATCACCGCTTATAAAACTGCGGTTTTATTGCAGGATCAATTGCCATACATGGAACCGCCGTTCTGGTATTACCCGATCCAGCTTTCGTTAGGTAAAGCGTTAATAGAGGCTGGAGATTCTATGCAAGCGGAGATGGTTTATCGCGATAATCTCAAGAAATTCCCAAAAAACGGATGGGCGTTGCTGGGTTTGAAACAAAGCTTGCAAATGCAAGGTAAGGATTATGGCGAAATACAGAAAAAGTTCGATCAAGCATGGCAGTACGCGGATATTTCTTTAACCGCATCAAGATTTTGATTGATGAGATTCTGTGGGTAAGACGCTGATTTCTATAAACAGGGGCTTAAAATGAGGAGACTGGTTCGCAACGTAATTTTGCTCTGGTTAATGTTAGCAGCCCAAGGTTGTGAGTCCAGCGGGACGATCCGGTCGTTGAGTTGTGGCGGTATCCAGGAAAAGACATGTCCGGATGTTAATCAATATTGTGATTTCGAGGTTGAGCAGTGCAATGTGTCAGGCAGTGAAGGGACATGCAAAGCCAAACCGATGGCTTGTACCAAGCAGTACGCCCCGGTTTGCGGTTGTGATGGCAAGACATACGGCAATGCTTGCGAAGCAGCTGCCGCCGGTGTTTCACTTCAATATAATGGGGAATGTAATTGACCCGGGTTATGCAGTGGTTAATCAGGACAGAAATGTCCGCAGGATTCGATTGGTATCGACGATCTGGATTGCAAAAAAGTAATTGGGCTGCTTATGGATTTGTAATTTTCGGTTCAGTAAAAGATAAAGCAGTCAACGCATGGTAGATGATGATCAAATGTTTTTAGTCATCTCTTGTTTTTTTACCAATGAATCAATGGCTTTTTTTAATTCACAATCTGGCAGAGTTGCGGCGAGTTGATTGAAGCATGCTTTACCATGTTCACTAAGTTTTGGTTTTTTTATATCTATTTGTTTATTAATATATTTTTTTTCTTCTGTTGAGTTTTGTGCTTGCACCAATATTTGAAATGAAGTAACTTTCCATCCGTATTGTTGCAGTTTGCGAAGCAGCGTAGGTGATAACTGCTTAAGTTTTGCTGCAATGGCGCCATTTTCAGCCACTATGGTTAATTTGCCATTGGTAATCCGGCTAAGGCGGCAGTATTGTGCCATCTGGGCCGGGATTAGTTTGTGGAAGGTTGACTGATCCTTAAGTAATTGGCGGGCTAACGTTAGCAAGTCCGTATGTTCAGGTGTCTTTCCTAATAGATTAAGATAAGAGTCAACTTTATAAGAGGGCATGGTTATTTAAAAAATATCCAGTGAGAAGAAGTATGAATATTATTTTGATAGCAAATAACTCTGAGCGAGCGCGCAAGCTGGCATTAACCAAAACGAATATCATTTTATCAATTGCCGCATTTTCAATTATTATCATAACATTAGCTTTAATCCTCAATTTTATTTCTTTGCGGTATGCTGACCGCATCGAGGCGCCTTTATTGAGAACGATACTGGTCAATCCTCAAGAGGAAAGGCATCAGAAAATCCAAATGCATTTACAGGATAATTTGAACATTATGGCTAGCAAGTTGGGCCAGATGCAAGCGCAATTGTTGCGTTTGGATGCATTAGGTGAGCGCTTGGCGGAATCAACCGGAATTAAAACAAGGGATCTGTCATTTAAAGAGATTCCGGGGCAAGGCGGTGCGCGTAATAATGTTTTATCCGAAGATCTGACGGTTGATGAATTTGATCAGAAACTCCAGGAGTTATCCAATTTGCTGGACGAGAGAGCGGATAAGCTGGGCGCATTGGATTCTTTGCTGCGCTACGGCAGAGTAACCAAGTTTGTGCTGCCTTCTGAAATGCCGGTTGAAACCGATTGGTATTCTTCTGGATTCGGGTACCGGATTGATCCATTTACCGGCAAAAAAGCTTTTCACGAAGGTGTGGACTTTGTTGCGGAAATTGGAACGCCGATAAAAGCGGCAGCCGGTGGGGTGGTGATCTATTCGGATCGTCATCCCGAATATGGTAATATGATCGAAATTGACCATGGAGATGATCTGGTTAGCCGGTATGCGCATGCATCAAAACTGGTCGTTGCGCGTGGTGAGGTAGTATTGCAAGGCCAGAAAATCGGTGAAGTTGGCAATACCGGACGTTCAACGGGAGCGCATTTGCATTTTGAAATTCGGCATAAAGATAAACCGCAGAATCCGTCTAAATTTTTAAAAAAATCGAGTTAAATTGAATTTTCGGAATGTACAACTGATTGAAGGGTGAGAATTTAGCTCACCCTTTGTTTTTTAATTAATTTTCAAACTCATTAGAGACTTATGCTAGGCAATTTACTCAAGAAGCTTTTCGGCAGTCGCAATGATCGGATGATCAAGCAGTATACAGAGACCGTGCGTGCCATTAATGAGATGGAACCGGCAGTTGCAGCTTTGTCGGATATTGATTTGCGCGCTAAGACAGACGAATTCAAGCAGCGCGTTCAAAATGGCGAGTCGTTGGATGCACTATTGCCGGAAGCTTTTGCCGTGGTGCGCGAGACCGGTAAGCGGGTATTGCAGATGCGTCATTTTGACGCGCAACTGATTGGAGGAATGGTGCTTCACGCGGGTAAGATCGCCGAGATGCGGACCGGTGAGGGTAAAACGCTGATGGCGACGTTGCCGGCCTATTTAAATGCGCTGTCGGGCCACGGCGTTCATGTTGTTACTGTCAATGATTATTTGGCCAAACGTGATGCCGAATGGATGGGGAAAATTTATCAGGCGCTGGGGATGAATGTTGGCGTTATTTTTGCCCAGATGCCGCATGATGAAAAACAAGCAGCCTATGCGGCCGATATTACTTATGGCACTAATAACGAATACGGTTTTGACTATCTGCGTGACAATATGGTGACACATGCCAATGAGCGTGTGCAACGGATGCTGAACTTTGCAATTGTCGACGAAGTGGATTCGATTTTGATTGACGAAGCCCGGACGCCATTAATTATCTCAGGGCAAGCTGAGGGTGATACTGAAATTTATGTGCGAATCAATGCTCTGGTTCCAAAACTGGCGAAACAAGAGAATGAAGATAGTCCAGGCGACTACAGTGTTGATGAAAAATCTCATCAAGTGACGATGAGCGAAGCAGGATTCGAACACGCCGAGAAGTTGCTGGCATCAGCCGGTTTGCTTGCGTCTGGTACCAGTCTCTATGATCCTGCAAACATCAATCTGATTCATCACTTAAATGCGGGTTTGCGCGCGCATAGCTTGTATTTTAAGGATCAGCATTATGTTGTTCAGAACGGTGAAGTCATTATCGTCGATGAGTTTACCGGGCGGTTAATGGCCGGTCGGCGCTGGTCCGATGGATTGCATCAAGCAGTTGAAGCGAAGGAAGGCGTTGCAATTCAAAAAGAGAATCAGACGCTGGCTTCAATTACCTTTCAAAACTATTTCCGCATGTATCACAAATTATCCGGTATGACGGGTACCGCCGATACGGAAGCTGCGGAATTTCAGCAAATCTATGGCCTGGAAACAATTATTATTCCAACGCATAAACCGATGATCCGCGAAGACCGCATGGATCTGGTTTATCGCACTACGAAAGAAAAGAATGAGGCTATCGTTCATGAAATCAAGGATTGTTATGAGCGCGGCCAGCCGGTACTGGTAGGCACTACTTCTATCGAAAATAATGAATTGTTATCCAAATTACTTGATCGGGAAAAATTACCCCATCAAGTTTTGAATGCTAAGCAGCATGCCAGCGAGGCGTTGATAGTTACACAGGCGGGACGACCCAAAATGATTACGATCGCAACCAATATGGCGGGCCGAGGTACTGATATCGTGCTGGGCGGTAATCCTGAGCCAGAAATTGAACGGATACGCCATGACGATAAGTTAAGTGAAGCAGAAAAAGAAAAACGTATACACGAAGCGTATGAACAGTGGAAAGTTATCCACGCGGACGTTCTCAGTAAAGGCGGTTTACATATTGTAGGAACGGAGCGTCATGAGTCTCGTCGTGTCGATAATCAGCTACGCGGACGTTCCGGCAGGCAAGGCGATCCCGGTTCGAGTCGTTTCTTTCTTTCACTGGAAGATCCGCTATTACGCATTTTTGCTTCTGATCGCGTGGCCAATATCATGAATCGATTGAAGATGCCGGAAGGGGAGGCCATAGAACACCCTTGGGTTACACGTGCAATTGAAAATGCGCAGCGTAAGGTTGAAGCAAGAAATTTTGATATGCGCAAGCAGTTGCTGGAATACGATGATGTGGCCAATGATCAACGCAATGTTATCTATCAGCAGCGAAATGAATTGCTGGAAGCAGATCATGATATCTCGGAGACTATTGCAGCAATTCGGGAAAGTGTCCTGAGTGGTCAATTCTACACCCACATTCCGCCGCAAAGCGTCGAAGAGCAATGGGATGTGACAGGATTAGAGAAAGTGCTTGCGGTGGACTATCAACTACATTTCCCGATACAGCAATGGCTCGAGAAAGAACCTGAATTGCATGAAGAAAATTTGCTTGAACGCATTCTTAATTCCGCGGAGGAAAATTATCAAGCCAAGGTGCAGCTCGTGGGTGCAGAGATTATGCATCATTATGAACGAGTGGTAATGCTGCAAATTCTCGATTCGCATTGGCGAGAACATCTGGCTGCATTGGACCATTTACGCCAGGGCATTCATTTACGTGGTTACGCGCAAAAGAATCCAAAGCAAGAGTATAAACGTGAAGCTTTCGAGCTTTTTACTAATATGCTTGAAGAAGTCAAAAATGAAGTTACAAGGATACTTCTAGCTGTTCAAATTAAAAATGAACAGCAGGTTGATGCAGCATCTGAAACATTGCGACCTCCTGAGAAAATTGAATTTCATCATGGTACTCCGGGAACTTTTGAAGAGGATTCGGGGAATGAGGAAATCCAGAATGATAAAGCCCAGCCGTTCGTGCGCTCAAATGAAAAAATAGGTCGAAATCAGCCTTGTCCATGTGGATCGGGTAAGAAATATAAACAATGTCATGGGAAGATTAAGTAATTACTTCAAAACGTACTTATTTTTGGTGATTATGAGTGGAAGAAGAATCTTATTATCCTTGAAACGATTGTGGTATACTGCGCGCTTTTGTGGTTGGCGCGTTAAGGAAGTGAACGAAAACAGTTGGGGTTCTTAATATTATCCTTTGTTTTTATAGGGTTATTCGAGATAATTACTGATGGAATGATTGAATATGATGGCAGATAGTTTCAGCATCAATGATAAGATGAGCGGCAGGAGAAAGTTTTTAGTCGCTGCGACTTCTGTAGCGGGTGGTATAGCGGGCGCTGCGATTGCAACGCCTTTTTTATTGAGTATGATGCCCAGCGAAAGAGCAAAAGCGGCGGGGGCACCGGTAGAGGTGGATATATCCAAGCTTGAACCGGGGATGCTTATGATGGTTGAATGGCGTGGCAGGGTCGTGTGGGTATTAAATCGCACACCAGATATGCTTGAGACGCTTGCAAAATTAGAGGATCAATTAGCTGATCCGAATTCTGAAAAGAATCAGCAACCTGAATATGCCAGAAATCGCACGCGCTCTATCAAGCCGGAAATACTTGTTACCGAAGGCGTTTGTACGCATCTGGGATGTTCGCCCGTATTCAGAAAAGATGTCGCTCCCGCAGATTTGGGGCCTGATTGGCTAGGCGGCTTTTTCTGTCCATGTCACGGTTCGAAATTTGATTTGGCAGGTCGCGTTTATAAAAGTGTACCGGCTCCGACGAATATGGTTGTGCCGCCACATGTTTATCTAAGTGATAGTCGTCTTTTAATTGGATCTGAGAGTGAGGGATCTGCGTAAATGAGTAATATGTTTAATTCCATGATAGAGTGGATTGATAAGCGTTTTCCATTGACATCGAATTGGAAAGCGCACCTTTCCGAATACTACGCACCTAAGAATTTTAATTTCTGGTATTTTTTTGGTTCCTTGGCTTTATTGGTCTTGGTTAATCAGTTACTAACCGGTATTTTTCTAACGATGAATTATAAACCTGATGCGAGTCAAGCGTTCGCATCGGTTGAATATATCATGCGCGATGTGGAATATGGCTGGTTAATCAGATATATGCATTCAACCGGTGCATCGATGTTTTTTGTGGTTGTTTACTTGCACATGTTCCGGGGGATGATGTACGGTTCGTATCGGAAACCGCGGGAACTGCTGTGGTTGGTGGGGATGTGCATATTTTTCGTTCTCATGAGTTTGGCTTTCACGGGCTACATTCTGCCATGGGGACAAATGTCATACTGGGGAGCGCAGGTGATTGTGAGCATGTTCGGTGCGATACCGGCTATCGGCGATACGCTCCAGCAATGGCTATTGGGTGACTTCACACTTTCAGATGCAGCGCTTAATCGGTTTTTTGCCTATCATGTTGTGACATTACCGCTGGTACTGCTGGTACTGGTATTCGTACACATTCTGGCCTTGCATGAAACCGGATCCAATAACCCGGACGGGATTGAGATCAAAGAAAACAAAAACCCGTCAACAGGTATTCCAGTAGACGGCATACCATTTCATCCCTATTACACGGTTAAAGATATTGTAGGTGTGGTGGTCTTTTTATTTGTGTTCTGTGGAATTATTTTCTTTGCCCCTGAAATGGGGGGATATTTCTTGGAATATAATAATTTCATTCCTGCGAACACTTTGCAAACACCCGACCATATTGCACCGGTTTGGTATTTTACTCCCTACTATTCAATGCTTAGGGCTGTAACGGTCAATTTTCTCGGAATTGATGCTAAATTGTGGGGTGTGATATTAATGGCCGGTTCAGTAGTCATTTTTTGTTTCTTACCATGGTTGGATCGAAGCCCTGTTAAATCGATTCGCTATAAGGGACCATACTTCAAGATTGCATTGACACTGTTTGTTATTAGCTTTTTTGTATTGGGTTGGCTTGGAACAAAATCACCAACACCTATGTATACGTTGCTTGCGCAAATTTTTACCGTGATATATTTTGCATTCTTTATCTTGATGCCATGGTATAGCAAGATAGATAAGACAAAACCTGAGCCCAAAAGACTACAAGAGTAAAAAAATGATGAAATTAACGATCGCTTTATTAATTTTATGTATGGTTCCATTTGGGAATGCTAATGCAGCTGAATCAGATGTTCCATTAGATAGAGCCCCGGTTGATATTACTGACAATGCTTCTTTGCAGCGTGGTGCAGAAACCTTTGTGAATTACTGTTTAACATGCCATGGTGCGAGTTACATGCGCTACAACCGACACCGCGATATCGGATTATCGAATGAAGAAGTCCTGGATAAATTAGTATTTACAGGGCAAAAAGTTGGTGATTTGATGTTATCCGCAATGCGTAAAAAAGAAGGGCAAGAATGGTTCGGTGTCGTTCCACCAGATTTGTCAGTTATTGCGCGTTCGCGGGGAGCTGATTGGCTATATACCTACTTGCGAGCATTCTATCGGGATGATGCTACAAGCACTGGATGGAACAATTTTGTATTTGATCGTGTTGCAATGCCTCATGTCTTGTATCAATTCCAAGGCGAGCAACGATTGGTAGTGAAAGGCGATCAAAAAAGCTTAATGCTTGATAAGCCAGGTCAAATGACTACAGCCGATTATGATAAATTCGTTGGCGATTTGGTTAATTATCTGGTTTATTTGGGTGAGCCGCATGCAAATGCCCGGATAGAATTGGGTACCAAAGTGATGATCTTTCTGCTGTTCATGTTTGCTTTGTCATATGTGCTGAAGAAAGAGTATTGGAGAGATATTCATTAAGACTTCAAGCTTGCTGAATGTGCGGGTGATTTAGTCAGAGATTGAAGTTATGATGGCGCTATATTCAACGATTACATGTCCCTATAGTCATCGATGCAGAATTGTACTGCACGAGAAAGATATGGATTTCCAAGTGATTGATGTTGATCCCAATAATAAATCAGAAGACTTGGCTGTTATGAGTCCTTATGGTAGAGCGCCTGTGCTTGTGGAACGCGATCTGGTTTTGTATGAATCGAATATTATCAATGAATATATCGATGATCGCTTTCCGCACCCACAGTTAATGCCTGCAGATCCTGTGATGCGTGCGCGTGCCAGATTACTGTTGTTTCGTTTTGAACAGGAGTTGTTCTGTCATATCGATGCATTTGAGGGAGACGACCAAAAGGCCATAGATAAGGCGCGTGTGGTGATTGCAGAAAATCTAACGATGATCTCTCCAGTTTTTGAAAAGCAGAAATTCATGCTTGGTGATGAGTTTTCGATGCTTGATGTTGCAATTGCTCCTTTATTATGGCGTTTGGAATATTTTGGAATAAAACTTCCTAAACAAGCGGCGCCTTTATTAAAGTATTCCGAGAGATTATTTAGCCGCCCATTGTTCATTGATGCATTATCGGCATCCGAGAAAGTCATGCGCAAATGATGAATCAATCTACCAAACCCTATTTAATCCGCTCTATTTATGACTGGTGTAGCGATAACGGTTTTACGCCATATATTTCTGTCAAAGTCTTCAAAGAGTTAGATATTCCAAAAGAATATGTGAGAGATAACGAAATAGTATTCAATATCAGTGCAATCGCTGTACATGAATTGAATATCAGTAATGATGGTTTGAGTTTCACGGCTAGATTCAACGGTATTGCTAAAAGGCTAGATATTCCTTTGGATGCGATTAAAGGGATATTCGCTAAGGAAGTTAATCAAGGAATTACTTTTTCTTCAGATGGCATTGAAAATAGAGACAATACAGAAAGCTTGGGAAATAGAAGTTTTAATCAAAATACCCCAATCTTTGAAGAAAAGAAAGTGCGTCAACCAAAACTTAGAGTAATCAAATAAATCTATCCGATTATTCTTGTCTAATTGCCGGCATAGCTCAGATGGTAGAGCAGCTGATTTGTAATCAGAAGGTCCCGAGTTCGATTCTTGGTGTCGGCACCATAAAATCAATGAGTTAGTTAAGCAATAATCCTGTAATGACCATTTGTGGGGCAACAGTGGGGCACTTGAAAATAACAAAGTGCAATACTGGTGTCCCATTTTTATTTTTATCCATCTTAAGAATTTCACCTTAGAAGCCACAGAAGCGCCTTATTTTATTTTCAATTGCCCCATGAGTGCCCTTTAATGTAGTTAATTTGTATTAATTATCTGTATTTTAAAGTATTAAATGTTATTTTCTTATGAATGTATATCATATGTTGTAATTTATTGCCCATTATTGTAATCTGCTAACAGTGATTAACCACTTGCAGAGGCAATCATGGCAAACATCGAAAAACGTATTTCGAGTGATGGTATAACCAGTTACCGGGTAAAAATACGCTTAAAAGGATTTCCTTCTCAATCTGCCACATTTGAGCGCCTGACCGATGCCAAAAAATGGGCACAGCATACCGAATCAGCGATTCGAGAAGGCCGTCATTTCAAAACTACCGAAGCCAAACGCCACACATTAGCGGAAATGATAGATCGCTATTGCCGTGATGTATTACCAAGCAAGAAGAGCGCAAAAGACCAAGCGCAGCAACTAGCATGGTGGAAATCTGAAATCGGCAGCTACTCACTCGCAGATGTAACGCCTTCACTTATTGGCGAATGTAGAGACAAGCTAGGCCGTGAAATCACAGTAAGAAATAAATTACGTTCGCCTGCCAGTGTTGTGCGGTATATGGCCGCACTATCTCATGCGCTCACTATCGCTGTAAAAGAATGGGGTTGGTTAGAAGATAGCCCGATGCGTAAAGTAACCAAGCCCAAGGAATCACGCGGACGGGTTCGCTTCCTATCCGATGATGAGCGTATGCGCTTACTGCAAGCCTGCAAGGAATCCAGTAATCCTTATTTATATACTGTTGTTGTGCTGGCATTGTCTACCGGAATGCGTCAAGGCGAAATCATGGGATTGACTTGGGATGCAGTGGATTTAAACCAAGGCCGCGCGATACTGCATGAAACAAAAAACGGTGAACGCCGCGCCGTGGCGATTACTGGCCATGCTTTGGAATTATTAAAAGCACTTTCCAAGGTACGCCGGATTGATAGCAATCTACTTTTCCCAGCTAAAGAAAACGCACCACAAAAGCCACAAAAGCCCATGGACTTGCGCACGCCATGGGAAACAGCCGTTAAAAAAGCAGAGCTTCAAGATTTCAAATTTCATGATTTACGTCATAGCGCTGCAAGCTACTTGGCCATGAATGGCGCAAGCCTAGCCGAAATTGCTGAGGTGCTGGGACATAAGACCTTACAGATGGTGAAGCGATACGCTCATTTATCCGAAGGCCATACCGCCCGTGTTGTTCAATCCATGAATGATAAGATTTTTGGGGGTGCGTAATATGCTACTCGCTTGGAATACACTGACAGAGTGTGTAAATTATCTTTCGAGCAATACAGGTAGAAAGTGGAATGAGCGCGAAGTAATACAAGCTAGTCTTGATTTTGGAATATTCCTGCATGCGCAAATAACTACAGATCGGGATGATGTGCCGAAATGGATGAAAGAAAATGAAATGGCCGAGCTTCCATTTAATATTGATCTTTTGCGTTTCTTGGGTGGCGAAGGATTGATACAAATTGTACGGTATAAAGATAATCTGTATAAATTTGAACCAGGTATTAAAGCCGAACTTGAGAATCTAAGGATATCTAAAACCGCATTATGTGAATTATTAAAGAGATTCAAAGAAAAGAACAAGAATCAAAAATCTTTGGAGCCTGAAGCATCATCAGCAGAAGTTGGAGATATACCCGGATCGAAGCAATCAGAACCGCAAGATGATGCTTGGAAGGAAACGGCAAGGGAAAGAGCCAATATTATTTATAAAAATCAGAAGAATATTGGGTGCGATCCTTCTAAAAAAGCAATTGCAAGTATGATAGCCAATGAATTTGAACAGGAAGGCATAATAACCGCAAAAGGAAAAAGACTAAACCAAGAAAATATATTGCGACACGCGCTAATAACTTGGAATAGGCCAAAAAAGTAAGCAGGCAAGATCGGCAAATCCGGAAATTCCTTTTTTTCTTAAATTTTCCGGCAGAAGAAAATCCAAGAACCCAATAACGGCGGTGCTTTCAAAGCTTCGCCGTTTTGCTGTGCGGCAAATTTTTGCCTTGATTTAATGATCGCAAGGAGAACGGTGCAATACCGCACCGAACCGAGCAGATTTTTAAAGGCAACCGCAATGGAAAATACTACTGTTACACAAGCTATTAAATCAGCTTATCCAGACTCTCCCTTACAATCCCGTACACTGCTGACAGTCCGCCAATTCAGCGACAAGCACCCTGCCTTCACCCAAGGCGCAATCCGCAATCTAATTTTTTTAGCTGAAAGCCGCAAAACATCACGAGGCACAATTCAAGGCAATGGTTTGAAAATCGCCCTGGTAAGAATAGGCAGGAAATTGCTCATTGATGAAACCAAGTTTTTTCAGTGGATTGATGAGCAGCAAGAGTCCGCCAGATGAAAGCCTTTGCTCAGTCACTTCAAAACGTAAAAGCATATATTTGCCCCGTCGATTTTTACCGCAGCGAACTACCAGCAATGCCGCCGCCCCGTGGCAGCGGATGGCGTGATGGCGGGTTATGCCCCTTTCATTCTGACAAGCAGACTGGAAGCTTTCGAGTAAATCTTGAAACCGGTGCTTTTCTCTGCTTTTCTTGTGGTTCCAAGGGTGGAGATATTATCGCATTCATCCAACAGCGAGACGGCTTAAGCTTTCCTGATGCGCTGCAAAAATTAATTGATGAATGGGGGATATGATGCAAGGCATCCCTCAAACATTTAACAAAAAACCGCGCCGCTTTGTGTGGGAATATCGCAGCAATCAAGGTGAACCGATTGGTTACGTTGCCCGCTTTGATGATGGTGCAAAGAAAGAGATTGTGCCCTATTTTAAATGCATCAACGGGCACGGCTGGCAGCATGGCAGCGCAACCGAACCGCATCCACTGTTTGGATTGGATGTATTAAATCAAGCCGAATTTAAGCGTGCTGTATTCATTGTTGAAGGCGAAAAGGCCGCAGCAGCCCTGCAATCATTGGGATTGGTGGCGATTACTTCACAAGGCGGCAGCAACGCAGCGCATAAAACAGACTGGAAATCATTAAATGGGCGTGAACTCGTTTATTTGCTTCCTGACAATGATGAGGCTGGGGAAAGCTATATTAAGACCGTGGCCACAATCCTGATGAGCCTTGATAAACCGCCTGCTTTATTCATTGTGCGTTTACCCAATCTGCCGCCCGCTGGTGATGTTGTCGACTGGATAACTTCAAAAATTGATGAAGTTTTACTGGATTGGGATGGTTATGAGCCAATACCTAAAAGTGTAATTGATAATGGAGCTTTGCTGAATGAATTTAAAGAAACAATAAAGCAGCATAGCAAACCAGTGCCCGATGAATGGAAAACTGACTCAGAACAGCCAAACACAACCAACTGGCAAGTGCCTATCAGTCTTGAATCTGCCCAGCTTCCACCATGGCCGGATGATGTATTTCCGGGCAGCATTCAGAATTTCGTAAGCGCCTTGAGTGAATCTACTGAAACCCCGCCTGAATTATCTGCAATGATGGTGCTGGCAGCCGTCAGCGCTGCCGTTCAAGGTAAATACCGGGTGCGTGTTAAGCAGGATTACTTTGAGCCTGTGAATGTTTGGACATGCGCAGCACTTCCGCCGGGCAGCCGTAAAACAGCCGTGCAAATGGCGGCAACGGCACCGTTGACCAAATGGGAAAAAGTACAGCGTGAAGAATTAGAGCCTGCAATTAAGAAAGCGCAGGCTGATGATGCAACCATACGTGAACAAATCAGTTACTTGCGCAAACAGGCAAGCAAGGCCAAGGGCACAGAGTTTGAGCAGCTAAAGAAAGAGATTGCCGATACTGAAGCCAGTTTGCCGGAAATTCCAACTGTGCCACAGATTTGGGCGCAAGATGTCACGCCGGAAAATTTGGGTACTATCATGGCAGACAATAATGAGCGCATGGCAATCTTGAGTGATGAAGCGGGAATTTTCGACATATTGGGCGGACGGTATTCCGGCGGCATTCCAAATCTGGATTTATTTCTGCAAGGCCATGCAGGAAGCCCGGTACGGGTAAACCGTGGCAGCCGCCCGCCTGTGTTTATGCAATCGCCTTCTCTAACCTTCGGATTATCGCCCCAACCGGAAGTATTGCGCGGATTGACAGAAAAGCCCAGCTTTCGAGGCCGTGGATTATTAGGGCGTTTCCTGTATGTGTTGCCGCCTTCAAATTTAGGCTATCGTAAACTTAATGCAAATCCAATATTTCCAGATTATAGCGCCCGTTATGATGGGATTTTAACCGGCATACTCAATCAGGAAATGGCAACCGACAACGAAGACGAACCATGCCCGCATATCCTGAAAATCAAGGATGATGTTTTGCAAACTTGGCAAAATTATGCTCTTAAAGTTGAAGCCGGTATGCGCGAAGGCGGTACCTATGCACACTTGACTGATTGGGCTGGGAAATTACCGGGTGCAGTCATACGGATTGCAGCCTTGCTTCACATTGCGCGACACGCACTTGTAAATCCATGGGAAAAGGAAATCAGTATTGAAGATATGAATGCAGCACTGCGCATGACTGATGTATTAAGCGTTCATGCTTTGGCTGTATTTGATCTGATGGGTGCAGATCCAGCCCTTGACGGTGCCCGCGTAGTATTGCGATGGATTGAACGCGAAGGAAAGCCGGAATTTACTTTTCGAGATTGCCACTATGCACACAAAACACGATACAAAAGAACCGCAGATATAGAGCCAGCCATTGATGTTTTGATAGAACGTTATCTTATACGGCCAAGGGTGGCAAAAGTGGCACATAGACCCAGCCGAATATTTGAAGTGAATCCGGTCATTCTGAAAGGTTCGTTATGAATACCCTTTTGTGGCTTTTGTGGTCAAGTTTCTATACATAGCAAAAGAAAAATATCATTGGTTATTTATTTTTATAATTCAGTTTATTTTGCTTATCTGAGTCTGCAATTTACAAGGTACTTCTAGGAGTATTAGCGGTGAGCGTAATTCTATGCTCAATTTGATTTTAGAAATCCAAAATCTAAAATGGGGTTACACAGTTACAACAAATAATGAAGTAAATTAATTATGAAGATCATTGAATTAGCAAAGCAGCTTAGTATATCCCGACAAGTATTGCACCGCCACATAAAACGAGGCTGCCCTATTGATAGTTTAGAAGCAGCCATTGCATGGAGGAAACGTAACCTTGATTTAACTCAGACAAAAGGATGGAGAATTGATGGAAACTCAGGTGTCAAATGTAAACCAGTACAGGTTAACAAAAATACTTCTGAGATCGACGAATCCATATTGAATCAGTTTGACCGTGAAGCTGAGAACAAGATTATTAGCAAAGTATTAACTGATATGGTGCCAGAGTTATGGTTCAGTCAGATAGGCCGGTTAGGTAGGGCACTATTAGATAATGGCGTTAATGTACCGGCAGAGAAACTAATCGAGATACAAAATGCGCTTTTCATGATGTGGATGATTGAAGTTGATGATTATCTTCAAGCCGAATCCCGCTATAAAATCCCATTTAGTTTAGCCATTCATCCCGGTGATAAAGCCTACCCTTCTTTAATTCAATCGCTTAACAAAATACTAAGCAAATAAAATAGAGTAGGGTTTGTATTATGTAAAATAAGAAAAATAAAGAACAATATAATCAATAAGTTGAAAAATTGGCTTCTCGGTAGCTTTCAAACCTCTTTTCTGCATGCTCACAGTGCTGTTTGCTAAGCGTCCGGCATAGTAAGCGCAAATACTCTACATCAACGCCTGATTTAATCAGGCGTTTTTTTTCCTTCAGAACATACCGATAATAGCGGCGCTTAGTCACCGTGTTGCGTGTGTATCGGATATGCCAGTAAAAATTACGCAGTCTGGAAAAGTCAGCCATGACAAACTGTATAAGTTCAACTCACATCCGGAAATTCTTCAGCAACAAGAGCCATAGTGATTTTCATAAAATCTATTGCATTTTTTAGTAGTTGAAGAACCTCATATTCTTCACACCGTCTAGTAGCTGATAAATAAGTGGAATGCGCATAGCTTAATGAAACAATCCTATAAACAGAATCATAAAAATCACCAACCTCTGAGGCTTTAGCAGCGTTGTAAATCTTATGCCCCAAATTAGCAATAGGGAAGTTCTCATAATGTTTGACGGCATTCAACAGATTATCTCTATTTTCTGGTGTAAGGGGTTTGTATTCATGCGCCTTCAATCCCTTATTTAATTCATTAATTGCTTTTTGAATTGCTAAGTCAGAAGAATTCTTGATTTTATCTAAAAAATCATCACTCCTAATTAGCGCAAAAATATTGAAAAAATGCTCCATAGATAACCTGTAGACAAGAAAAGCCTCATTGTGGAAATGGCCTTCCAAAAGTAAGGCTATCGATTTGTTGTTTTGAATAAACAATTGCCAGAACGAGAGCGACAGGTTCTTCTTTTCCTCTAATTCACTTCTTTGTATGCTTCGAAGCGTCTTATCCGCATCTTCAGCGAGCTTCTTCAGCTCAGAAATCTTATTATTCATAAACTCTCCCAAAGGGTAAGATGTCATTCAGCCTAACGTGCCCGTTCTAGCGTGAAAGCATGTTGGCGTGACTTTTGCGTCTTTTGCAAAAGGCATAACGATATACTTTAGTCGCTCAAGAACGGTTTGTTATGTTCCATTTGTTTATTTAAAAATATGGTTGGAACTAAGGTTGTGAATTGGCGCAAATTTACTAAACCGAAGTTTTTTTGTTACGTCAGATGGCTGCCAAACGTTCCGTAAAATTGCAGTATACTCAGGTTTATACGAAAAACTGATATCAACAAAAACCTCCTTAACAATGTATTGCCAGTTAGCAAAATGAAGAAATGGATCCGCACTGATTTTCACGGATTCGATAGGAGAAATCTGAACAATGTTCTTTCCTCGCACTTTTTGCAGATACCCAATTCCGATATATACCTTTGGATGTTCTGAGTGATTTAAGATTGCTTGCGAAAATGGTTCTATTGGAATCGGTATTTTGTGTTCAATGATAAGGCAGCCAAATATCTTAACGAAAAATAAGTGAACATAGAGCATTGCTTCTTTCGTTCGGCCAGGGAACACTTTATGCAGAGGCAAGCTATCATTCAGGCGCAAACGATTCGTATTTTCTTGCAAGTAAGCCGAAAGCTGCTCCCATGCTTGATCAAAAGGTTGAGTTCGTGTCGTGTTGCAGTGCTGGCAAATCTTTGCCGTAGACTTAAAGCGATCCGAATCCAGACTGTTGATTTTTACCCACTTATTATATTTAGTCTTGGTATAAATTGGCTTCCCCAGAGAAACATTAGGAAACACCAAGCCTAGGTCTGATTTTTTAGTCCTATGCTCACCAGAGTCCGCATTCTGTCCGCAAATCCAGCAGTTCATTTCAGTTCAGAGAGAACATAACAACTTACTATATAGTTTCAATAAACCACCGTAATAAAAACGCAAATGATCAAACTAAAGAATTTTCATTTATGATATTATTTTTGTGTTGAGTGTGTTTAGGCCGATGGGGGTAGTAGGTGGGGAATTTACAAATCCCGTGACGTTTGTTTCTATAGCTCCTCTACTAATTTTGTTAAGGTACGTAAGCATTTGTATAATTTCATCGGAAGATGTTAACAAAAAGGAGATAACTATGGCTAAAACATTAACTACTCGAATTCGAGTTTTCATAAGCGCTCTATTTGAATCATCATGGGCTATAGGAATTGGTAGCGTTGTTGCACACCTATCGACCTAAATACATTCACTAAGTTTTCTTTCGATTCCAACTATACTGCACCGTCAGTTCACAAGATTCTCTCGGAACTACAATTCTTTCCATCGACAGCCAAATGCGTTCAGCAAAATGAAGAAGTCAGAATTAAGTTAATCCGTGCCAGGGATCGGGCAGCATGCCCGCTTTGCGGTCATACCCTTCGCGCCGGTCGGTGGTACACCCTCTTGATTGTCCAAACAGATCACATGAAAGCTAAATTGCCTAATTTTTGGCTCTTTTGTGGTTTTTGTGGTCAATTTCTACAGGTTAGAATTACCGCAACAACTGATAGCGCAATTCAGAAGCTCTCTATTTTTATTCAATAAGATATAAACAACAACGGATGATGCAACTCAGATGTTGTTAACAATCCACAACTTTAAATAGAAAAACAAGATGCCCCATAGCCGCAAATTGTGGGGCAATTACCCCATAGATATTTAGCGGGGCACTAGTGGGACACTCACAGATAAAAAACTAGCAAAAAGCACAATAAGCAGGAATACGAGTAATGAATTAACTATCTGATAAAATTGCTTTAGATTGTTGTGGTTTATTACAAGTGATTGATATGAAAAGATTTGTAATCAGAAGGTCCCGAGTTCGATTCTTGGTGTCGGCACCAAATAATTCAATGTGTTGCGCAAAGCTATTAGAGGCAGTTTAAGATCTGAGTCACCATTAAGTCACTGCGGTGAATAGAAATAGGTATTAGGTGAAAGTGTTTTTGTAAATACTTTATCGTGAGTTATCCGCAAGAATCGCTAGTGTTCTTTACAATATTTGGGAAAATTCTAGTATGCATAAACCCACTCGCTTGATCTTATTAACACGCCAGGATAACGGTGGCTCTATCAAACCTGGATTTGGAAGTTAATACAGTTGGCGAAACGGCTTAGAGTGAGCCGATACAACGTTTGTGTTTTAATGAAACGTGCATTACACAGGGAATTTATTCCCCGTAACGTACCAACCAGCGATTTAAGGTGCTTCAAAGCGGCCTGAAAAGCTTAGCCAAAGTTGAGCAATCCTTTCAGGAGTGCTTATAAAACAAGGCGCAGCGATATTACGATTCTTACTCAGGCGAGCTCGTTCTATACCAAGCGGTTCCCTTAGTTGTTAAGACAAACAGCGAGAGAGCCCCACGAATACAAGTTTGTCGTCATCGATAATCGCTCAAGGTAGTTATAGCCTAGATTCTGATGGATAGCACACCCAATACAGCGCCGCACACTTATTCATAGAAACGATTATTGACCCATGTCGTTATCTAAGTCTATTCGATAACTGCAACGAAGATAAAGAGACCCAACTATATTTTCATCAAAGCTTGCAGGCTTCACGGTAGCAGCCAGAAGCATATCCCTCAATTACCCTAAGAATAACAGTAAAGTCGAACGGGTCACTCGTACTCTCATGGATATATGGCGCAACAAATAAGTTGTAAAGAAAGTGTTGACATCCGAACTCAACTTTTCGGTTTCATCAACTTCTAGAATACTGTCAAATTCTCATGAGAGTTTGAGAAATAACACTCTCTTTAAATTACTCATTGCTGCTTCAATCAATTTATCCGCAGACAATCTCGAGATTTCTTATAAATAATCTTCTTGACATTGTAGCTCTAGCGATATCAAAGTATCATGTGATAACTATAAGTTACTGTTCTAAGTGCAGAGTGATTTAGTTTGATTCCTACCTGAAAAGGAAAGCATTATGCTGCAAGTGAATCAATCCAATTCAGACGTTTGTGACGATGATCAAATCAAGTCTCATGAAACGCATTGGAAAGCAGATGAATCAATGTCCGAGGAAAATGGCCGGAGCGAGTTCTCTTCATTGAAAAATGAGAACCGGGAACCGACTCATGCACACGAAGAAGTGAGTGAATATGAAGAAAGTTATACCGGCCTTCTTTTCATGCTCCATAACTTGGATCAACGGCTTGCTGCAGCGATTTCAGTTGCTGAAGGTATGTTTGCCGCGAGGGCGGCAGGTGATCTTTATCGTGGCCTAGCAATTTCTCCGGCAGATGTCGCTGCTGCTCTAAGTAAAACCCCAGGGCAGCCTTTATTGCCCATCAGCGCACAAATTCAAACTCTCGTAGCGATACCCGATTCACTCAGCTTGCAACGCCTGCTATGGTTACAGCGGGTTTATGGATTAACCGATCTGGAGCTCGATATCATCATCATCGCCTTAGCGCCAGAAATAGACCTGCGTTACGAGCGGCTGTATGCCTACCTGCACGACGATGTCACCCGCCGTCGGCCGAGCGTGGATCTCGCGCTCAATGTCCTATGCGCTTCCGGAGCGGATAAGCTGCAACAGCGCAAACGATTCGCGCCGGATGCACCGCTACTTCGTCATCGGCTGATTACGCTTTACTCAGATCCGCATCATCCGTACTCGCCATTGCTTGCGAGGCATTATCGACTTGATGAGCAAATTATCAGACTCTTGCTGGTGGATGATGGCCTTGATTCACGCCTTGAATCCTTTTGCAAAATGCTGGCAGGTGAACTCGGGCAAGATGCACCACCGTTAAGCGAGGCGGCAAGACAGCGTATCGCGCATGCCAGCGGAAGGTCCAGCGAAAGAGCCATACGGCTATACCTGCATGGCCCAGCAGAGTGTGGCCAACTCGAGGCAAGCAAACTGCTGGCACAACATCTTGAAAAGAACGTCTTGCTTGCAGACCTGCGCCAACTCACGGGATTGCCTGCTGCTGAATTACAGAGTGCCTTGGCTACCCTTGCACGCGAAGCCTGGTTCAGGGGCGCTGTGTTGCACGTACGTGGTGTCGATCAGGAACCCGCCATTCGACTGGATGCACTGTGGCAAGCCTTGAAAGAAATGCCGGTTGATGTGGTGATTGAAGGACAGGGAACATGGGTGCCCTCGGCAAACAAACCTACGGGGTTTGCAATCATCAACTTCACCTATCCGGATACCACCCATCGCAATCAATGGTGGGGGCAGTGCCTTGCAAATACAGGCCTTAATCTTGATGGTGAAAACCTTACTCTGCTGGCACAGCGTTACCGCATGACCTATTCGCAAATTCAAGATGCAGCGGCTGTCGCGGCAGCATCAGTTTGCATAAATGAACAGAATCAAACTGCGCAAGAGATGGTGCAGTGCATTTTTGCCGCTGCGCGCGCCCAGTGTGGGCATGATCTCGCACTGCTTGCCACCAAGGTGGAGCCACGCGCCACCTGGGATGATCTCGTATTACCGGACGATGCTACCGAACAACTGCGCGAATTGTGCAACCGCTTCATCTACCGAGACAAAGTGCTTTACGAATGGGGTTTTGCCAAAAAGCTTTCTTATGGTCTTGGTATCAACGCACTATTTTCGGGTGGGCCCGGCACGGGCAAAACCATGGCAGCGGAAGTTATCGCCAATGCATTGGGGCTGGATTTATACAAAATCGATCTTGCACAAGTGGTCAGTAAATACATCGGTGAAACAGAAAAAAACCTCGACAAAGTCTTCACTGCGGCGGCAAATGCCAATGCCATCCTGTTTTTTGATGAAGCAGATGCTTTGTTTGGAAAACGAACAGAAGTGAAAGATTCGCATGACCGTTATGCAAATCTCGAAATCAGCTACTTGTTGCAAAAAATGGAGCAGTACGAGGGTATTGCGATTCTGGCGACGAATCTGAGCGACAACCTCGACAAAGCGTTTACGAGGCGGCTGGCATTCAGTATTCACTTTCCGTTTCCGGACGAGGCGAGTCGGCTGAAAATGTGGTTTAAAGTATGGCCAAAAGATATCTTTGTTGGTGAGTTGGTAGATAGAGAATTATTTGCTCGTGAATTGAAATTAACCGGTGGGAACTTCAAGAATGTTGCCCTATCAGCAGCATTTCTATCCGCGAGCGATGAACAGATTCTCGCTAGGGAACATATCCAGCGGGCGGCGCAGCGGGAATTTCAGAAACTAGGGAAGATGCTTACTTTGAAATAATACTGGCTCATGTAAAGAGAAGATTGATGGGAGATTTTTCTGATAAGACTAAAGCATCGAGTCCTGTTGTACCTATGATAACAGGACAGGTCGCATTGCAAGGGGAGGGCACGACTTCATCTTTCCAAAGTTTCTTTAATACAACGACAAATAGTCGGCGAAACTTTGACTTATATGGTGGTTCGGGCCCTGTATGCAATGCATGTCATCCAATACCAACACAAGAACAGATTGAGGAACAAAAAAAGTTACACATAATAGAAATTGTAAGGCGCTCTGCACTAGGGTTAATGGAAAAGTACCGTGATCATGTTGCGAAAGCTTATGATCGGGATATGAAAAATGATGATGCAATAAGTGAGGTTGTTAAGGTCTCAATTGCCATTGAGAAACTCAATGATGTAGATCGTCAGATCGAAAAATACCAGAGTGAATTTAATCGATTATCGCATGGAAAATTTGAAGCAGATAAGGATTGGTTCGATACGCTAGTGAACTCTAGCGCACCATTGTCCGATAATAAGACTTTGTCTTGCACTAGTTCGATGGTTTGTGATAACGATGAATGGCACTATCGCAACGCCCAAAAATTAAGGAGTGAGTTAGAAGATCCAAGTATGCACAATTTTATCAACCAAAATGGTTGGTTATATCAACAAATATCTAAAGAATACGCAAATTGGCGTTTTAATCAAAGAGTCGAGTTGTCGGAAAATATACGTGTGTTGTATAGCATGCACCCTCTTTTTGGCATTACCCCGCCAAGCCTCATTTCGCGTGTTGGCACTGCCCCAGCTGGAACTACGATTGGACCTGCTTACCATATTAACGAACGATACAAAACGCTGCTGAGTAATATTGATGATGTCATTGAAAAAATTCGATCTGACGACATTGATCCCTTGACAATACCAGATGCAGTAAAGTTAGCGCAAAGTCGATTAGATGAAAAAAGTGTGCAGTATCTCAAGAATCTGTTGGATGAGCGTGAGAAAAATGAAGTATTAAAGACAGCGGGAGTTGCTTTTGGAATGGGTTTTTTAGGCCCATTTGGAATGTTGGGTGAAGGTAGTCTTTTTGCAATGGCAAATGTTACTGCTGATGTCGCAGGCGGTTTAATGTTTCTAAGTGACGCAGAAGAGCATTTCGATAGGCTAGCAATAGCAGGTGCTTCAGGGTCTCCAGATCGTTCGTTATTGGGTGTGCCGGCATTAAGCGGTAGTGATGGGATTCAACTTGTGGTCGATGGGATACTGACAATTGTCGGTTTGGTTGGGGTAGCAACAGTCATTAAAGGGAAGCCAAAACTTAACTCGGGAAGCGGCAGTGTACCTGCCAGGCCTGGCGCTACTAGAGGGTATTCGGATGTCGCAACTAGCGGCTTTCAGGATTATGCGGTTAGACCCACCAATCCAGGTGCTACTGGAGGGAATTCGGCTGTCGTAACGCGACCGCCTGCAGGTACACGTGTGCAAGTTAACGGCAAGGCGACTGCAGTTCCTCAGGATGTCCCTCCTGGTACGCCTCCCGCGTGGATGTTGGAGGACATCAAGCGTGGGGGTACGCAACCTTTGGGCGCACCGGCTCTACGCGCGGAAATGCAAGCACCGCCGGGCGCGAGGGAGCCGAACGTATCTAGCCGCCCCAAGATGGAGACGGCACCCAGAACGCCTGCGGAATCCGAGAAAACTCTACTTGCGGGAGGACGCGAGCAAATGGGGTCAGCCCCCAGTGATGCAAGCGGGGAAATGGGGTCTGACCCCATTAACGCAGACCCCATTAACGCATCAGTGAAGAAAGCAGCTGAAGGTGAAGGACAGAACTTTGCAAGCTCAGGCAAGAGCAGCGCACCTATCGCGAACGAAGTTAAGTCCTCCGCTGCAGAGCAAGCGGGAAGCGTGGCCGGCGAAATGGCACCGGAGAGTAGCGTTGTCACTGGTGATAAAGGGTCGCCCATTGCCGAATCAACGGCCCCATCGAAATTTATACCTAAAAATCAAGATATAGAAATCAGTAACCTAAATTTACAACGCAAGAAACTTTCAAAAGAAATAGAAGACCTTAAAAGCAAGATAGTAAAGACTACAAGCAAGGATGGAATCATCTCAGCGGAAGTTGCAGATAAGCGTGATAAGTATTCAAACTATATAGCAGAGAAGATGAAAGCAATCCGTAAAATCGACCAGGAAGTCAAAAAATTAGAACGGATAAAAGATTTGTTTCCGGCATTAGAAACTGAAACTGCTCATGATGTTGCTACACGATGGTTTAAACAGCTCCCCGACGAACCGCTTGGGGAATACGCAGCCAGGGTGAAATCAAGTGATTCGGCAATCATGGAGCAGAATATTCCTTATGAACAGAAGAATGCGTTGATCGATCTGCACGACGCAAAACTAAAAGAGATTGATGGTCGACTAGAAGCCCTAAATGGGGCAAAAAAAGACAGGGATGCAAAACTTGTAGCGTTTGAAAAGGTAAAGGCATCGCGCAAGGCAAAATCAGCAGAA
Source organism: Nitrosomonas sp. (assembly GCA_019745325.1). Lineage (GTDB taxonomy): Bacteria > Pseudomonadota > Gammaproteobacteria > Burkholderiales > Nitrosomonadaceae > Nitrosomonas. The sequence goes on from JAIETK010000018.1 coordinate 41,207, forward strand.
TATCAGCTCGCAGAAACTGAACACATCAACGCACAGCGTAAAGTAGAGGAATTAGATTTTGGGAAAGCCAAAACAGAATACCCCCGGCGCGACATTGGCGGATTCGGTGAAGATCGAGTATCACAACTAATGAAATCACAAATGGGAAATCCAGAGGAGCTAAATTCGCTTTCTCAAGGTCAGTGGTATTCAAGAAGAGAAGGGAAAGAGAATCAACTATTTCAAGCGCGCTTCAAAACTATTGAGGAAGAGTTGAACTTGCAGTATGACGGCAGGAAGGGTTTGGATCATGTGTTGCGTGTGCGCGGCGAAGAAATGCAAGCCGATTTACCGAAGTTAGAGAAAGAGTATCTTTGGAATATTGAAACGAAGACTTCTGGGGCTGAGAAGAGCGGTGGTTATTCGGACGCGCAGCGTCAAACCAAAGCTTATTTTATCGATAGGTTGATGGTGGCCAATGTTAATGGCATTGATGATGCCTCTAAAGTTAGAAAAATTATCGAAAGTGATGAGTTTGGTGGGGTATTTTTTGCTAAGTCGGAAATAAAGAATGTAACTGCTACATCGGCGGGCAAGTTGGATCTAAAACGTGCAAGTGAAGCTGGCGGATTAGCTAAACGTGGCGGATCGGTTGATTACTTGTCTCCTGAGGAATGTCGAAAGATGGTAATTGAATGGTTAAAAGATAACTCTCCAAACCGTATTGTATTCAAAACGAAACATGGACTTTAGTGATGTACGTCTGTGTGACTATCGAGACTTAGTTAACAAATTGGGGCACACTATCACGTAGGTATTTAATGATGTTTCATTACCTAGACAACACATTATTAGCATTACTTGATGCAGCTCCGTCGACAGGATCGGTTGATCTAATACGAGCTTCTGAAAAAAGTTTTGAAACACCTGAAAAAGGAAATACACCGGATCAAGCTGAAACGACTATCAACCTTTTTTTATACGAAGTCAAAGAAAACCGAGAACTTCGCCAAACCGCACCAAACAAAGTTTCAAGCAATGGACAAGCTGGAAACCGCCGCGCACCGTTACGGGTGGATTGTGCTTATATGGTAACGGCGTGGTCCAAGAAAACCGGAGAGAATGGGGTGCTTGAGTCCCATAATTTGCTCGGTCAAGCTTTCTACTGGCTTTCGCGTTTTCCCGAAATACCGGAACAATACTTAACCGATGCTGGCATGACAGGACAGTTGTTTGATGCTCCCACCATGGTTGCGCAAATGGATGGTGCAAAAAGCGCGGGGGAATTTTGGAGCGCGTTGGGCATTCCGCCGCGTCCTTACTTTAATTTGATCGTGACTATTTGCATGGATCTGGATCAACAAATTGAGTCTCCCATTGTTACAACGATAACAAGCCGTTATCTTCAAACCGGTGAGCCGTCGAGTGCAGAAGAGCTCTTATTGATTGGTGGTACCGTAAGGGATAAAGATCTCAATCCTATACCCGATGCCTGGGTTCGATTTGAACCTTCTACAATTAATCCATCGCAAGTATCGGAAATAAAGATTACCGATCAAAACGGGCGGTTTATTTTTAGCCGTGCGGTGCGCGGTTCTGGTTTTACCTTACAAGCACGGGCAAGTGGTTACCCCGAGACACTCGAACGAAGCTTCGATGTTGTGCCTTCTGCTTCTGGTGATTACGATTTGCAGTTTCCATAGATCAATTATTGAGGAGAACAAATATGGCGGTACAAGTTGATTATCCAGGAGTCTATATTGAAGAATTTACGCCCGGTGCACCCATCGAAGGCGTTGGCACTTCAACCGCCGCCTTTTTGGGGACATGGAAATTTGGGGATCCGAACAAACCGATAAAACTGTTTAGTTGGGATGATTTTATTAGAGAATTCGGGGATAAAACGAATCCAAGTGAATCTCTTAAGCCAGCAGACAACGATTACTTGTATTATGCGGTACGCGGTTTTTTCCAAAATGGGGGGCGGCGTTGTTATGTGGTTCGGGTTAGCAATGCCAAAGCCGCCGAGGCAATGCTGCGTGATAGTGGCGCTTCTAAGCAACAAGAAGCTATCCGGTTGGTGGCCCGAAAAGCTGGGAATCTTGATGCCCTAACAGTAACTGTCGAGCATGTCAGTAGCACAAAAACCAAACTCTTCCAAACATCGGGTATCATGCTTAAAACGGAAGCAAAGAAAGGTCATACCGCGATAGAAGTGGAATCTACAGAACAAGCAATGCAATTTCGTCCAACCGATGTTATTGTTATTAACCCTGGCCCTCAACAAGAAGAGCGAGAAGTAACAAGAATCGATGGAGCAATTATTCGCTTTGCGACACCGCTTAATTCGGATCATGATATAGGTACAGGTATAGCTATTCAGCTTGCTAATCCAGACTTTGAAACTAAGGTATTGCGATTGCAAGATGATGATTCCATGCGAAAACTTACTGCTGGCAGTGTGATTAAGTTTTCTAGAAAAGATGCTAGTGGAAATGAGGAATTATTGACTCATGCCACCGTAAAATCGGTATCTGTCGAAGTTATCAATGCTACTCTGAAAACTTGGAGAGTTGAGTTGCAAAACCAGCTTGAGAAATCAATTGAGCTTGTAGCTGACTCGATTGATGTTAGTTCGGAAGAATTTAAAATAACGATTAAACAAGGCACTCGGTATTCTAAATCTTACGATGATCTTTCGATGAATTCTTTGCATCGACGGTATTTTGCCAACATTATCAATGATGACGCTAATGGCCTGGTTTATGCCTTTCCACCGGAGATTTCAAATACCACGACTGTCCCGGATAATCGACCAAAAATAAGCCCTTCGGGCACATCTTTATCTTTAACCGGGGGTGGCTCGGAGGACCGCGATACCATTGGCATGTCTGATTATCAGTTGGTGTTGGATAAGCTTTCTAAAATCGACGACATTAATATTGTTTGCGCCCCTGGTGTTACCGATGCCGCTACGCAAAAGGCTTTGGTTGAACATTGTGAAAATACCAAGGATCGCTTTGCAGTGCTGGATTCACTTAGGGGCGCTGAGATATCGGGTGCTGGTAGTGTCGCGCAACAAATTGAAAGTGTGCAAAGTAACGGCGGTTATGCGGCTCTCTACTTTCCTTGGTTGCAAGTATCGTCCATTGAGGGTAACCGTACAATATTAATGCCACCTTCGGGTCATATTGCCGGGGTCTATGCACGCATCGACACTACCCGTGGCGTCCACAAAGCACCTGCAGGGATTGAGGCCACCCTTAACGGCGTGCAAGGTGTTCAAACGCTGTTGTCGGATAATGAACAGGGCGAACTAAACAAAACCTACGGGGTTAACGTAATTCGTGTCTTCCAATCTGGAGGCCGACCTGTTGTATGGGGCGCCCGCACCACGGCAACTCAATCCAATAAAAATTGGCAGTATATTAACGTGCGGAGATTGTTCTTGTTTCTCGAAGAGTCTATTCAAGAAAGTATCCAGTGGGCGGTATTTGAGCCGAGTAATCGATCATTATGGGGGAAATTAAATCGAACGATTACTGCTTTCCTAACCCAACAATGGCGTGATGGCGCTCTATTCGGTGCAGCGGCAAAAGATGCTTTTTTTGTGCGGATTGATGAAGCCCTAAACCCGCCTGATCAACAAAAACTGGGGCGTTTAACCATAGAAATCGGGGTAAAGCCCGTTTATCCAGCAGAATTCATTATTGTGCGGATCGGTATTTGGGATGGCGGCACTACAATCTTGCAATAACAGGAGATAAAAATGGCTGAAAGAATTGATCCGTATCGTAATTATAATTTTGCTCTCGAACTTGACGGAGTCACCCTTGGGTATTTTACCGACTGTACCGGGTTTGGCGCTAGCACTGATCCTATCGAGCATAATGAGGGGGGAAGGAACTTTACTACACTTAAAGTTCCGGGTAAAACCAAGTATACAAATATTGTATTGAAATGGGGCTTAACCGACTCTCGTGAACTGTGGGATTGGTATCAAGACATAATCAATGGAAATATTAAGAGAAAAAATGGCAGTATCGTAGTGTATGGTGTAGATGGTATCACCGAGAAAGTTCGCTGGAATTTTGTCAGTGCTTGGCCTGCTAAGTGGGATGGTCCGGATTTCAGTGCCAAAGGCAATGAGATTGCTATCGAAACGCTCGAGCTTGCTCATGAAGGTATTACAAGAGGTTGAAATGATCCAGACCGAATACGAATTTACTTTGCCGATAGGCTATCAAGATGAAGAAGGTAATTTGCATCGAGAAGGTGTAATGCGCTTGGCTACAGCGGCAGATGAAATCAGGCCCTTACAGGAAGCGAGAGTCCAAGCAAATCCGGCTTACCTCATCGTAATTCTCCTGTCGCGAGTGATTACGCGTTTGGGTAATGTGGCTCATATTAATCCTAAAGTGATCGAAAATTTGTATGCGGCGGATCTGGCTTACTTGCAGAATCTATATAATAAGATTAACCAGGTGGAACAAGAACGTTTCGCGACCACTTGTCCTCAGTGTCAGCATACTTTTGAGGTGGAACGGCCCGTGCTGGGGGGGTTGTAGGCTACCCCCTCAATCAGCTATATGAGGAGGTAGCCTTTGTTGCTTATCACTTCCATTGGAGTCACGCTGAGATAATGAATATGGTACATAGCGACCGTCGGCGATGGGTGGCGGAAATCAGCCATATCAATAAGAGAATGAATGAATAATGATGATGACCAGATTGCAATTGCGAACGGTATTGAATCGAATTCATCGATATAAGTTGTTCGCACGTCAATATCCGCCGCCAGAATCCTCAATTACACATATCAGCAGCATTGCTCATAAAACGCAATCACTCGCACAATCTCTTATTCAACGTTATGCAAATCTGGAGCGGCGTTGGCCTTTGATAGCCTTGATATTTCAGCTCGCTGATCGTACTACAACATCAGTTCCACCCAATAATGTAACCGGCTATTCCTCTTTTTTTATTAACCCGCAGGTGTCAATACGTATGCTGGCAAAACAGCAAATGATGATACCCACGGTGATAAAACAACAGGGTCAAATGCAATTCCAGAATAGAAAAGCATTTCCCAGGATGCAAATTTTATCATCCAAACTTGAAAAAGTTCTGCTTGAACAAAATCTTGTTGCTAACCGCATCATCCAGCGCACGATACGTGACGAAACCCAGGCAACAGAAAATATCCGCTTAATAAAAGCGGCTCCTTCCGGTGTTGTTCCGCAGATATTAGACCGTAGCACGGTCCAGGCAAAAGTATCTTCGCCGGAAAGGATTTATCGCCGTTCCGCCGAAATCAAGAATGAAGCCGCCTCGATCAAAAAGCCGGAAAACACCGGAGATCATAAGAATCGGGAGAATGCAGCAAGTCGGGATAGAAACTCAGGAACATCGCAGCCGTCAGTCGATATCACACGCATTACCGATCAAGTACTTCAGGCGCTTGACCGGCGCATAGTAGCTCAGCGTGAACGTATGGGAAGGATCTGATCATGGCACTGGAAAAGGCCACTATCACTAATCTTACTCTAAACAAGGGAATATCAGTACTATTTAATCCCGAAGAATACAGTCTTAATCGTGATATCAATTATGCACAGATCGCTGTGCCGGGTCTAAGCAGTCCGATATTGCAATTTGTGCATGGCAATATGCAAACGTTGGAGATGGAGTTATTTCTTGATACTTATGAAGAGCATCGTAACAGCAACTCTATCCTGAACTCGCCGGGTAGTGATGTTCGAGAATTAGTAAAGCAAATAACCGATTTGATGAATATCGAACCGAGCATCCATGCACCGCCTGTGTTACTTTTCTTATGGGGGTCATTATCATTTACTTGCGTGCTGGCGCGCGCCAATCAACGGTACATCATGTTCAATTCAAATGGTGTGCCAGTTCGCGCTCGGGTGCAAGTCACCTTCAATGAGTTCCGCAATGCCGAGCTGGAGGCCAAGGAAGTCAAGCGAGAAACAGCCGATTACACCAAGATCTATACAATTCTGCAGGGAGAAAGCCTCAGCGCGATTGCCAATCGTGTTTATGGCAATCCCAAACTCTGGCGGCCGATCGCACTGGCTAATAAAGTGTTAAATCCACAGAACCTCCAACCGGGAGCGCGCCTGGTTATTCCCAACTTGCCCTACCGGCACATGGAAACCGGGGAGGAATTTCAATGATCATGCCTTCTGCAAGCATGCGGTATGCGCCAGAGTTCCGTGTTCTGATCAACGATCAACCGGCATCGCCAGGGTTACGGGCATCCATTACCCAAGTCAGTTATCAGACAGGATTGGAAGGTGCCGATCGTGTTGAACTATCGCTTGTTAATGAAAATTTGCGCTGGCTGGATCATCCGCTTCTCAAACTCGGTAATAAGCTGACACTCTCAATGGGATACGCCCCCGATCCGCTCCGTAAACAGTTTGCCGGTGAAATCGTAGCCTTGTCGCCAACTTTTCCGGCAAGCGGCTCACCGATGATCACACTCTCCGCACAGGATCTGCGCTACCGCATGCAACGTGGCAATAAAGTTCGCTGGTTTGCAATATCCACTGAATGTTTAGGAAATTTTCCAATCCCGGATACGGCAGTCGCCGACATGGTTTCTGCTGAAAACGGATTGATACCGATCCGTGATCCCATAGGCGCATTGCTGTCAATTGTTATTGGAGGAACGCAAGCATTCACGGCGCTTGGTGACCCCAATGCCCGCCAGAAAATGATCCGGCGGCAAAGCGATGAAAGCGATTACGATTTTCTTCGTCGCATTTCCGCGGAGAATGGCTGGGAAATGCTCATGGAGCACCAAGGACCATTGGGTGGCCGTCAATTGCATTTCATGTCGCTGGTAGATCAACTTGAACCACAGATTAGCTTGCGTTACGGCCAATCACTGATCGAATTTTCCCCTCGTGTCAGCGATGTTGGACAAGTAGCGCGAGTAGCTGTCAGCTTTTGGGAAGCGGCGCTAAAAATGGAATTTACCATCGCTGTCGGCTGGGATTGGGATCGTAATACACTTACGCTTGAGATTGTTCCTGGATTTGGAATTGCTGAGTTATCAAAAGGGAAAGATGCCAATAAAGAGCCGCTCATGATACTCAATCAGCCCTTAAATAAGAACACTGCGCCACGCGTGTTAATGAGCAAGCTGCTGGCAAAATTAAATAATCGGCTAACAGGAAGCGGCCGCTGTGTCGGTGATCCGCGCATTCAAGCGGGCACCGTGTTGCGTATTGAAGGTGTAGGAAGACAATTCGGCGGACTTTACCGGGTGACTTCGGCAAATCATACGATTGACGGTGGCGGATATTTAACGAGTTTCGAGTTGCGCAAGGAGGTATGGTTTGGAGCGATACCGTTGCTGGAGCAAGGTGCAATCAAAGTTGATGTGCTTGGACAACGCTTGCAAACCGGAGGGTAAGCCATGAGTGGAGAATTTTTGCAGTCGCAAAGTGAACAACAAGCATCGGGACCGGATTCCGGGCTTTCCGGCGTAATGATTGGCCAGGTTATCGGAAACTGTGATGTCAAGCGCCTAGGCCGAGTCCATATCCGCCTTGCGGCCCGAGGCGGTATCGAAATATGGGCACGCATTGCACTCCTTGATCCGGGTGCGTACTTCATGCCGCAAGATGGCGATGAAGTACTGGTAGCATTTCATCAAGGCGATGGTAATGAAGCGTATGTGATTGGTAATTTATGGAACGAAATCAAGCGGCCGCCGCGACAAGGCGAAGCAGACCCCAAAACGCTTCGGGGAATTAGCACACCGTCGGGACATGAAATTACTTTTGATGAAAAACAGCAATCGATGGAAATCAAAACCAGTACCGGTCAGCATATTTCCCTAAAACCCGGAGGCATTGAGATTGGTGTCGATGAGCAAGGGAAAGCGTTAATCACTCTGGATTCCGCCGGAAATTTAAAAATCGAAGCAATCACCAATATCACTCTGAAAGCGCCGGTCATCAAATTGGATGCCAGAGATCTCACATTGGGTGATGCGACCTCAGCTTCCATAAAAATAGGTTAGAAAAAATGCCATCTGCAGCACGAATCGGCGATATGACCTCACACGGAACCCCGCTTTCTCCTGGGGCAGGAAGTCCAACCGTGCTGATTGGTGGACAACCCGCATGGCGGGCTGGTGTCGATACCCATATGTGCCCGCTTGCGGATGGCAACAAGCCGCATGTCGGCGGAGTGGTCAGTATGGGAAGTGCCCGGGTCATGATTAATGGATTCCCTGCTGCGAGGCAAGGCGATGTGATTACTGAGTCAGGTCCGCCCAATACCATTACCTCAGGATTTATCAAAGTTCAGATTGGGACGTGAAACATGAGCACTGACCCTTTTAATGCATCGAAAGCTTTCCTTGGAACAGGCTGGTCATTTCCAGTGAAACCGCATGATGCGGCGCGCGATGTAGCGACAACAGAGCATGAAGACGATATACGCCAGGCTATCCGTATTATTCTGGAAACTAGCCCGGGAGAACGCGTGATGCGGCCTGATTTTGGTTCCGGCTTGATGAGCATGGTATTTGAACCGGCTAACTTCACTACGCTTGCGCTGGTGAAGCAACGTGTGGAGCAAGCGCTGATCCTGTGGGAGCCCCGGATCGATGTGCGCGAGGTTAATGTAACGTTAAGCGGTGTCGAGCGTAACCGGCTTGATATTGACATTAGTTACCAGGTACGAACGACCAATACCTTTTACAACCTCGTTTATCCTTTTTATTTGCAAGAGGGACAAGTGTGAACCGGCTGCTATACGACAAAATAGCGAACCAGGATGAAATCGTGCAATCGTTGCTGCAACGTCTTCCCGGTTATACACCCGGCTGGATGCCAATACCCGGCAGCAAAGCGCGTGCATTACTCGAAATTCTCGCACGCTACCGCACCTTGCTCGATAGCGGTGCGTCCAAGCTGGCTGAACGTAATTTGCTGGCATTCCTCGATACATTAGCGATATCCATGCTACCCGCGCATGCAGCACGAGCGCCCGTGGTATTCCAATTGACGCCCGGAGCAGCCGTGGATGTCACGATTGCTGCGGATAGTCAATTAGCCGCTCTGCCACTTCCCGCGCCTGCATCCCCGCTCGCCGATAAGACGACCGGCAATCCCGATCCGGTAATTTTTTTTACCGGACAGACCGTTACGCTGGCGCGTGCAAAACTCACAGCGCTTTATAGTATTGATCCCCAAAACGACACTTATGCCGATCACACTAAAAACATTACAAACGGCTTCACTGTGTTCGGTGACATGCAGCAAACAGAGCATGCGATTTATCTGGGGCATGACCGTTTATTTAAGCTGGGCGGACGAGATATTACGCTGTTACTGCGATGCACGCTGGATGAAGTGCCCCCAAAACCGCTCAAAATCAAGTGGCAATATTTAAGTGAATCCGGTTGGATTACATTGCAACGTGTCGAAGAAGAAGATACCACACGCGGTTTAACCCGCAGCGGCCAGATTGCATTAAGGCTCAATTGCGGGCCTGATGCCAAAAAAGCAACATACCACGGACGCAGCAGCTATTGGCTGCGCGGCACTTTGGAAACACCTCTCATTCGCGGCGAGCTGCTTCGAAACAATCCATTGAAGATCAATGATCTGGATATCAGAGTTCAATTCAGCAAAAAGAATTTGCTTCCGGAAGCAGCATTCGCAGAGGCAATGCAGCTTGATGTCAGCAAGGATTTTTATCCTTTCGGGCAACAACCCGCTACGCTCAGCACTTTTTATCTGGCCAGCACCGAAGTGTTTCAACGCAGAGGCGCACGTGTTCACCTTGATATCACATTGTCACGTCCAGGTATTCCCGTCCTTGATGATTCGGAATTTACTCTCTCCTGGGAATACTATGGCCGCAACGGCTGGAACAAATTGGGGATTGAATCCAGCCAACCATATCAGTTTGCAGTGGCATCCCGATCGATTTCCTTCAACTGCCCATCTGACTGGCAAGAAACCTTGGTCAATGGTGCAAAAAACTACTGGCTGCGAGTACGTATCACCAAAGGCAGTTTCATCACCGTCAAGAATGTTCGAGTAGGATTGTCTGGAACTGCGACAATGCCTGTAATCACGAAAGCAACCGCACCTGTTGTCGAGAAGCTGACACTATCCTTTACCTACATTACGAATCCGGAAAAACTCGAGCATTGCCTCAGCTTCAACAATTTTCAATTTGAAGATCATACCGAGGATGCACTGTGGTCTCATCGTAACTTTGACCCTTTTTACCCGGTATCGGATTTGCAACCGTCGTTGCATTTCGATTTTGATCAACCATTGCCAGCCGGTCTGGTAAGCATGTATGTTCATGTACCCGGCGCTGAAGAACAAGAACCGGATACAAGTTCGGTTTTTACCTGGGAATACCTGTCGCAAGGTGATATTTGGACGCAACTGAGCGTGCGTGACGAAACCAATGGCTTGTTGCAAAGCGGCATGGTGCAATTCATCGGCCCGCCCGATGCCATACCGTCATCCGGTTTGGAAGGGATTGAATTTCCTCGCTACCGTATTCGAGCACGGCTCAAGGAAGGTATGCGCAAAGTAGAGCGCCAAATCCAAGGAGTCTGGTTAAATAGTATTTGGGCAAGCCATCGTGTGCGCATAGCGCAGGAATTGTTAGGAATTGCCGACGGCACACCGTCACAGGCATTACGTTTCGCCCGTACACCGGTGTTAGCGAATAAAACGGACGAGGTGCGAGTCGAAGTACGAGAATGGAGCGGTAATGGCGAAGGTTGGCAAATCATCGCTCGTCAAGTAGCCGAGGAAAAATTGCGCTACGATCGCCATCCCGTCACGCAACAAGTCACTGCCGTTTGGGTGCGCTGGGACGAGCAAACGCATCTATACGACGCACAGCCGCGCGACCGGGTGTTCATGCTGGAGCATGCAACCGGATTGCTTCGTTTCGGGAATGGTTTGCAAGGCATGATTCCTCCCGCGGGCAGCCGGATTGTAGCGAGCTACTCGAGCGGCGGCGGCAAAGCCGGCAATGTAGCCCGAGGCGCCATCACACAACTACGCAGTGCAGCACCGCTGGTAGCGAGTATCACCAATCCGGTGGCAGCGCAAGGCGGTGCGGCGGGTGAATCGGCTGCCGCAATCGTGCAGCGCGGTCCGCAAAAAGTACGCCATCTCAACCGCGCCATTACTACGCAGGATATCGAATGGCTGGCACGCGAAGCCTCACCGGAGGTGGCCCGTGCACGTTGCCTGAGCATAACCGGGCCGGACGGATTTGCGCAACGTGGATGGATAACCGTCATTATCCTCCCGGATAGCGATGACGATCAGCCGATGCCATCCGCGCAATTACAGCAAACGGTAGCAAACTATCTGTACGGCCTGATTCCGGCGGCCGTGGTCAAGCGTATTCGAATCGTCGAGCCGCAATATATCAAAGTCAGAGTAGTAGCGCAGATCGTGCCGCTGGCGTTTGACCAGGCAGCCATTGTTGAAGCAACAGTGCGGCAACAATTGAATCGGTTTTTGCACCCGCTATCCGGAGGCTTCGAGAATGCCGGTTGGGCTTTTGGTGAAGATCTGCATTTATCGCACCTTGCGCGCATCATTGAAAACACAGCCGGTGTCGATTTCGCGCAAGATATCCGCATGACGGTCGACGACGCGGAACAAGGTTCGCTCATTGCCGTGCCGCGCGATGCGCTGCTTAGCAGCGGGCAGCACGAACTCAAACTACAGATCAGAGAATAGTCATGCCGCTTCCATTGCCTCGACTCGATAAGCTCAATTACGATGAATTGGTGGCAGAAGCTCGCGGCAACTTACCGGCGCTCGCGCCGGATTGGACCGATTACAACGCCCATGATCCGGGCATCACGCTATTGGAGTTATTGGCGTGGCTCACCGAAATCGATTCCTATCGCCTTGATCAAATTCCCGCAGCGTCGTATCGCGCATTTCTGCGGCTGGCCGGTATCACGCTTCGGCCATCGCAAATTGCGCAAACGGTGCTGGTGTTTGCCTCCCTATCCGGTTCGCGCAATTTGCCGCCTGGTGTTGGTTTTCCTGCTGCAGATGCGGCAGTGACATTCAGTACTACAGCCAAACTGTTTGTGTCGAAAGCCAGCTTGCAATCCATTGCAAGTAGTATCCACAACAGTACGCAGCCCGGCGCGCAACTGGTTTGGCAGGAGTTCTTGCAAAACGGTAATAAGCCGGCCGCTGCTTTTTACCCATTCGGCACGGAGCCTCAGCCGGGAAATGCGCTTTATTTGGGATTCGATCAAGCGTTGACCGAGGAAGAAGACAAAATCAGCCTATGGGTCAACGTAGCCGATGAATCTGCAAGTAAAGCCTTATTCCAGCAATTACTGCAAGCATATAAAACACACCGGGCCCGCAAACAGGCAGGTGTTCAAACGCAAGCAGAAACGGCTTGTGCAACAACCCGACTCGATATTAGGCGGCATTACAGCGCGCAAACCATTTGGGAATATCATGCCGGCAATGGGATCTGGCTGCCGCTCAAGGAAGTCACCGACAAAACCCGTGCATTGAGTATGAGCGGGTTTGTTCGTTTTAAAATTCCACAAGGAACGCATCAACCCGGTGGCATCAGCGGGCATGAGCAGAATTACGCCATCCGCTGCCGGCTATCGCAAGGCTCGTATGATTGTCCGCCGCAGTTAGTCGCTGTTCATCTGAATGCTGTCATGGCCCGGAATCAGGCGTCCACGAGGGCACAACATATCCGCAGTAACGGCCAGGCTGGACAGCGTTTGACTTTGCCTGGAGCACCGGTTGTGCCCGGCAACACCAAAGTAACCGTTACGCCCAAGGGAAGAATTAACGAATCGTGGCGGGAAGTATCGTCCTGGGACGGTATCGGACCGTTTGACCGCGTCTATGTGCTGGAACCGGAAACGGGTGCACTGGTATTCGGCGATGGGCGTATTGGCCGCGTGTTGCCGGCAGCACCCGATAAACATGAAAATGTGACGGTCGATTACCGCATCGGTGGCGGGGAAAGCGGTAACGTTCCTGCCCACTCCTTAGACAGCAAAGTTACATCTGCTTTGCCCGCGCTACCCGTGGTGCAGCCTTATGCCGCCACCGGCGGCGCAGCGGCAGAAACACTCACAGCCGCCAAAGCGCGCGCGGTGCGTAAACTGGCCGAAATCACGCGCGCTGTCACACGGAAGGATTACGAACAACTGGCATTAGCCACGCCCGGCGTGCCGGTAGCGCGGGCACATGCCATTGCCGATTATCACCCGGCGATGCCTTGCGTACCGGTCAGCGGTTGCGTGACAGTCGTCGTGTTGCCGTCTTGTCCGGATAATCGTCCCTTACCCACCCCCGCGCTGCTTACTGCGGTGCAACAGCATCTTGATCGTCACCGCTTGCTGACCAGTGAAATTCATGTGATTGCGCCGCATTATGTCACCGTTGCGGTTAGCGCTACTTTGCACATTCGTTCGGGTGTCGATGGGCGGGCATTGATTGTTCAAGCACAGCGGGCGCTGCAAACTTTCTTTCATCCGCTCCATGGCGGGTCGGATCGCAAAGGCTGGCCCTTTGAGCGCGCGGTGCTGCGCACGGAAATATTAGCTTTGTTGAATGATTTACCTGGCGTCACCCACGTCACGGAATTGAGCTGGACACTCGACGGTGAACCGGCCAGCCGTTGCGGCCACATTACGCTGTGCCCGCATGATCTGCCTGTTTCCGGCCGGCACCATATCACCATTAATGATGGGAGTATTTGTCATGAATGAAAAACCGCTGCAACGATTAAATTATTACAATGGCCAGCGCCTGGAAGCTGTTGATTTGAAAACAGAACAGGAGTATCACATCCGTACCCGGCGCTGGTTGAATAAATCGTTATACACTGCCGGGATTGCACGCGGTTTGGAAGTACGGCTCGTACCGGGCATGCCAATGGTAACCGTGTCACCTGGTCTGGCGCTGGACAACGAAGGCAGGGAAATTATTTTATTGGACGAAGAGCCGCTGGAAGTCATCAGCTTTTCCGGTAAAGATGGGACCAGAGTAGAAGGCAATTATCTCGTGATCGAATACGGTGAAGATGCGCATGGACAAGGTGATTCAAGCTGTGTGCAAGGAAATTCCCAACCGATGTACATCGGAACCAAACCGAAGTTTTCCTGGGTGCCTTATATTCCGCTGCCTGGCAGCAATCAAATTGTGCTGGCGCAAGTGGAACTAAAACCCGGATGTGGTGAAGTGGAAGTTATTGGCCGAGACAAACGGCCATTAGTAGGTGCTGCTATTTCGGCAGCAATTAGACAATTTGCTTTGGAAGGGGAAAGGGAAGTAGCTTTTATTCCGAAAGAATCGTTTCCTGATCCAAAACCAAGTAAAAACGTAGAAGAAGTTGGAAGAATTTATTTCCATATAAGAGGTAGTGATCCTAAATCAGTATCTTTTTATATAAAAGGTTTTGCGTTTTCAGTATTAAACTATACAGAGATTGGTAAACATTCACATAGTTCTAATATTAGTTCTGGAAGCTCCGCGAAAACTGGGCCAGCAAGTAAAGTCGACCATCATAAACATGGTGCAAATGGTTTGTCTGTAAACGGAGGGGAACATTCTCATCCAGTTAATGGATATGCAAGTAATTCATCTTATAACGGAACAATTCCACCAACTTCGCTTACGGATATTCCGAATTTATTATTTCCATATCCATCTGGTCCATTATCAATAAACGTCCCTGGTTTTAGCGATGCTACATTTAATCCTGGAACGCCCCCTTATATGCTTCGTGTTATTACCACAGTTGGCACTAATGGGCCAAATGGTCAGACAGTCCCTGCACTAGAGGATTTAGGCAGTAAAATTGGAATACAAATAGTCAATACAGCACATCCACATACTATCAATGGCAATACTTCTGGAGTTTTATTGGACGATTCTACACCGCCCTTACACGATCATCCAATAACTGCAACCATATCCCCAACTGGGGTAGATTCGGTATCTCGTTTTGGTAATCCATTATCGTATGTAGATGATCTCCAGGTTTTTATCTGGCGTGTCCAAACTCCCGATCCTCCGCGGGATGAAGACAATCGTACCCAGGAAATCATTGATCAACTGGTTCTGTTTTATCCCGAATGGCGGCAATTAACACCTGCCGAAAGAAAGCTCGGTAACGGGGGTGCCGGGCATATTTTTGCGATCAAAGGCACCGGCGCCATCCGCCTGGATTTTCTGGAAGGACTAGCGTTCTATGAAGGGGAATACTGTATTGAATTTCGGGTGAAAGACAACAGGTCGGATGCCAACGGCGGCAAAATCCATTACAACCTCTATATCGAATAGCCCATGGATAAAGCCGCCATCCGTTATTGGGTATTACGCGATCCGCACCAGTGGGACGCCGCGACCGGTTTATCGCACTTAACGGCGCGCGCTGACGGAGCATTGCAGCTTTGTCATGTGCCGGGAATTGAGGGCAATCCCATACAATTACCCGAGCCATATGCGGTTGCGTTATCGGGTATTGCCGTTGATGCGCATGATACCGCGTATTGGACGCTGCCGGATTCCGATGCGTTGATTCGGTCGGTATGCGCCGGTCACGACGAAGCACTCACATCCGTTGGCGGCACGGATCGCGCGATTCGCTTCAACCGGCCGCGCGGATTGCTGATCCGGGAAAACCGGTTTTGGTTGACCGATCAAGGAGGAATGCAAGACACCGGCCGTATCATCGCGCTCGATTTGCCCTCACTGCGAGTGCATACGGTGTGGGAGCATGATCTGCAAAATCCGGTTGCGCTGGCGGCTGACAAGCAGGGGCGGATTTATGTGCTCGACGCGGATCAGCACCGGGTGATGCGCTTTAGCGCAACAGGCGCGATTGATACCGGATTTGCATTGGCTGTAGACCAGCCGGCAGCGATCGCGATCGACGATCAAGACCGGTTGTACGTCGCGGATGCCGATTCTAATACCGTAAGTTCGTTCGATGTAACGGTTTCCCCTATAAAGACGTTGGATTCTATCCAACTGCAAGCGGCAATCTTTAAACCGCTCGCGATGACCGTACATGGCCCACGGTTATATGTGGCAGACGCGCTTTCGGGGTATATCTGGGTTTATAACTCTGCGGACTCTAGCTGGTTAGGACGGTTGCACAGTTATCGCGGCCCGGTTTCCGCCTTGGCGGTGGACCGCCACGGTTCGCTATGGATCAAGCCGGATGCCGGTGAAACGGTGCACCGGTTAACAGCCGATGCGGCGCATGTAGCAACCGGCGTGTTGCGGGCTGGCTGGTGTGATGCCGGAGAAGGCGAGCATTGGGAACGGGTATGGGTTACGGCTGAAATCCCACTAGCCACGACGGTGACATTGCAAGTGGCCGGCAGCGATAGCGACAGCGAACCAGATGACGATGCGTTTACCGAATCGCCTGCATTGGATGTGTTGCTTCGCACGCTGGTCGATAAAACGGGAAAACCGTTGCCTCCAGCCCGTTACCTGTGGTTGCGAATCACCCTCAACAGCCTGGATGGACGATCGACGCCCGCGTTGCTGCAAGTGCAAGCAGCCACTCCAATCCCGAGCTATATGGATCATTTGCCGGCAATTTACCGCCGGGAAGATGCTAAAACCGATGGATTTCTCGAGAATTGGCTGGCGCTGTTCCGCGCCGAGTTGGGCGATTGGGAACAACGCATGCTCGAGGATCTGCCGCGGCAATTCGATGCACGCACCGCTGATGCAACGCAACTGACTCAATTAGCCGGTTGGTTGGGTTTGGACTTGACTGCCAAATTGGATGCGGTGGAACAGCGCAGACTGCTGACCGACGCGATGACGCTGTACCGCCAGCGAGGCACTCCGGCAGGATTACACGCGTGGGTGAAACGGCATCTCGGCGTAACCATTCATTTGTTTGAGGCGTTTCATGAACGCCAGGTGTGGCGGCTGAATGAAGCGCACAGCAAAGGATTGGGCCTGGACACACGGCTGGCCGCCGGTTTGGCGGATGGTTTCATCGTGCCGGGATTTACCTATGCCGATCGCGCGTTATCGGGGTTGCGGGGAGAGTATTATGAAGGTATTAATTTTGAGATTTTCCGCTATTCGCGAATTGACGAAAGAATCGATTTTGCATGGGGAGCCGATTCGCCATTAAAAGGTGTAGCAGGCCAGGAAGCTTTTCCCGCTGATATTTTTTCTGTGCGCTGGCGTGGTCAAATACGGCCTCGTTTCGATGAGACTTACACGTTTCGGACCAACTCTGACGATGGTATCAGGTTGTGGATTGGCGGCCGGTTAATTATCGATAACTGGACTGACCATTCTCCTACTGTTGATGCCGGACAAATAAGGTTGGAGGCTGGGCGCTGGTATCCCATGGTATTGGAGTATTACGAAAAAGGTGGCGCAGCAACGATTTCTCTTTCTTGGTCAAGCGCTAGCCAACGTTCGGAAATCGTGCCGCAGGAATGCCTGTATTCGGTGCTGGATGAAACGGTGGATTTTGCGCCGGAAGACTCGAAAGATTGCGCATTGATCGAAGTGGGGCAAGTCGTGGTTGGGGAAAGCCGCCCGCTGGCCGTAGAGCATTATGGCGCACCCCTGGCAGATGACTATGCGCACTTATTCACGGTAATGGTGTATGCGGCGCAGGTGCCGCTGGAAACACAACGGCGCGCTTTGCGTGACATGATCGAAGCGGAGAAACCGGCGTATACTGATTTTAACTTCTGTTTGATCGAGCCGCGCATGCGTGTAGGAATCCAGGCGCGAGTCGGCATCGACAGCGTTGTCGCCGGCCCGGGACCGGCCATGCGGCTTGAAAGCAATGCACTGGGATATGAAAGTTATTTGGGCGGTGAGGGTTAAAGGAGAGTATTCATGTCGAATCACGACGACAAAGCAGCAGGTAAGCCGGCAACGCCGCAACGGAATAATTACTTCTACGGTAAATTGCTGGATGAAGCGAATTTGCGGAAAGAACAGGAATATTTCAATCAAAAACGCTGGCTGCTGAATCGCCTGGGGCTTGGCAGCGGTGTGATGTGCGGCTTGCAAGTGGTGAATCAGGACGATCAAGTCTGCATTACGCCAGGGGTGGCGATCGATGCATTGGGACACGAAATCGTAGTGCCCGCTGCGACGCTGATCAATCCCAGAAAAATCACCGACGACAACGGCAAACCCACCGGCGCGGAGATTACGGAAACAGGGTATCTCTGTTTGGTCTATCGCGAATGTTTGGTTGAACCGATTCCGGTGCTGGTAACCGATTGCGAGCATCCGAACGGTGCATTGCCTTCTATGATTCAAGAGTCCTATTGCTTTCTGGTCAAGGATGGAGCACCTCAAGCCCTGCCGTCAATACCTGACGAGGCGATATGCAACGCACTCAGTGAGCAAAATGCCGAAATAAAACGCAACAAAATTTGCGAAGCGCTACGGACCCGCGGTTGCGAAATAAACCAGCAAGCCGGTGTGGTTCTGGCAACATTTTTCTTGAATGCAAACGGAAAAATCGAAATCAAGGACTGCGATGCCCGTCCCCAGGTTTACAGCAATCCGCAATTGTTCGAGATGCTGATGTGTTTGTCCCAGGGCGGCGGAACCCAAGGACCGCAAGGCCCGAAAGGTGACAAGGGTGACAAAGGGGATAAAGGCGATAAGGGAGAGAAAGGGGACAAAGGAGACAAGGGCGACCAAGGTCCTGAAGGTCAACAAGGAATTCAAGGAGTCGAAGGCCCACGAGGGAAAGATGGACTACCGGGGAAAGGGTTAGATGATACGCTGACGAAGATTGTTGATATTAGTTGGCCGCATGATGGCGCAATGACCTGGTTAGATTTCTGGGAAAAGGGTTTCCTCTCCGTACGATTCAATAATCCCATCAATTCAAAACCAAGACTTAATCAAGGTTGGTTTGAAGTTTCACTAGAATTTAGTGGATTTAGGTGGATTAATGCCACTACGAATCCATATAAATATACATTACTCTTAAATCAACCAATTCAGTGGCCAGTAGGATCAATAATTACCCATAAGCTTGATACTCGAAACAACATAAATTGGTTGAGTTCTGATACGGAAATGCAATACCGGATCAAACCTCCTGTACAAGGATCTTTAATCCTACCCTCCTTTTTGGTGAGTCTAGGAGCATTGTCTCTCGAAAATTTAAGCGTTGTAGTAAGAATAGTAATTAAATGTGATTTTATACAAGATTTGAATAGAAAGTGTGTTGATGGTGATTTCTTAAATGGAACATTACCAACAGGAAATGGAATAGCCGGAGGTCGATTCGAAAGTTGGTTCGAACTTACTGAATATAATCAGTTTTTTGACTATCTTGGTAAAAATGGTTTACTTAATGAGTTTTTCCCACCTTTTCTCGACCGTAGGATTTCTGAATCCGATCAATTTATTCCTCATAATTTAGATAAACACGAAGATAGTGCCCTGGAAGGTCTTTTTAAAGATCTCAAATCCCTTTTTAAATCAGGAGATAAGTAAATGAGTTGCAGTGAAAAGGTAATGAATGGCTCACTTGCCAAGCAACCCGAACGCGCACGCTATTTCCCTCAGCAACTGGTTACTGCGGAACTGCTGACGTGTGAGCAGAATTATCACCGGGAGAAGCGCCGTCTGCACAACCGTCTTCTGCATGGTTGGGGCATTATTTGCGGTTTGGAAGTGAAACCGCCGCCATCCGGTGCTGGCCTGGTCGTGACCGTTTGTCCAGGATATGCGTTAAATCCTGAAGGGGATGAAATTTATGTGCCAACGGAAGTTCGATTTGATCTGGCACGTTGTATCACTAACCCAAATGCCGATCATAGCAGTCCATGCGCATCGGCAGCACCAGGAACGGTTGATCCTTCCAAAGCTTTTTATCTTGCGATTCGCTACGATGAATGTGAATCACATCCGGTTCGAGTACCAGCCATAGGATGCGGCTGCGATGAGACAGGTTGCGAGTATTCGCGGACGCGCGAGGGTTTTGAATTGTTTTGCCTGGAAAATTTACCGGACTCCTATTCGATAGGTCCATTACCTCCTGTTATTGGTCCCGAAAGAGTGATTCCTTGTCCTGTTCCTGCCGATTTTTCCTGGTTGGTGTTGGCAACCGTGACTTTAAACAGCGATCGATCCGGCGTTGAAACCATCGCTGGCGACAAACGACGGTTACTGAGCCCCCCACAGCCAATGGCTAGTGCAGCAACGACCTAAAATTTGTTTGCCGATGGGAAAAAACAGTGATGAAGTTTTTTACAGAAGGGAAGATTTTGATCAGTATTATAAATTCGATTTACTCGGCATTGATGGGGTACGATTTGCGAGGTCTGAGGTAAATCGTTCACTAAAACCCGCAACGAAAGAGAGCGCAAAGTAAAAGTGTGACGTATTCTGTACTGACCTGGTCAAGTAAAACCGGACAGCCCGGTTAAGTGATTTTTTCAATTTTTCAGTTTCCACTTCAGAGTGATTCACTTTTTATCTGCACTTGAAAGAAATCGAATTTCGCTTTAATCATCGCCGTGATAATCTCTAGCATCAGATTCTCAAATTATTACGTTTAAACCCGCTTTGACTTCCTAAGACCCAAATAAAAAAATGAATAAGACAGGTCGATGCAGACACAGCATTAATGGAATTAACTTCATAATCCGGTTCCCGGCGCCTGGTGGATGACGACGATCACTGCAATCAGTTCAATTGCCCGGATCATCCTTTTCTAAACGCTGCGAGTGCCTCGACATGCGCGGTGTGCGGGAATAGGTCGACGAGCTGGATGTCGTCGATGCTCCAGCCGTGCTGGCAAAAGAACCAGGCGTCGCGCGCGAAGGTTTCGGGGTTGCAGGAGATGTAGTAAATCGCTTGCAAAGCTTTAAAACATTCAAAAAATCCCTGATGTTTTTTTAATCCGGCGCGCGGCGGGTCGAGTACCAGAATTTGCGTACCGTCGGCGTGTTGCTCCAAACTGCGCCAGATGCGCGGGTCGTACAGATCGGCGGTGCGGGGCTTCACATTGGGGAGTTGCCGGGCTTTCAGTTGCTCGATGGCGGCGGTGTCGGCTTCGTACGCCAGCACTTCCGTGCAGTTTGATGCGGCGATCACCGATGTGAAGTTGCCGGAGCCGCAGAACAATTCCACTGCTTTCGCCGGGCCCGGATAGGCGGCGAGTTTTTCCTTGAGCCAACTCTGCATCCATTCGCTTTGCGCGGTATTGCCTTGTTTGAACGGGCGTTTGCGGTCGATGGCGATTTCCTGCGGCTGCATGCCGTCGTCCAGGTCGATAAAATGCCAAGGCTGCGCTCGGTTGTCCTGCCATTCGGGTTTCGGCAATTGTTGTTGCACCGTTTTCAGCAGCGCGCGGCAAGCGTCGTTGAGCACCAGGCAATCCTCGACCGGTGCGATCCGATGCGAATCTTCGGAGACGAAACCGAGCTGCACGCCGTCGGTTTTAATCTGGCAGCGGTTGCGGTAACCAAGCTGTTGCGGCGACGGACGGACATCGCTGATCGCGAGTTGACCGGTGTCAAAACCGACGCGCTGCATCGCATAAATGACGCGGTTGCGTTTTTGTTCGAGCTGGCTTGTATAATCGGCAATCATCCATGGACAGCCGGTGCAGGCGGTATCCTCCGGCGTGATATAGGGACAAGGCGGCGTTTGCCGCTGGGCTGACGGTTGCAGCAGCCGGATGAGCTTGGCGTAGGCGAATTTTTTATTGTTGAGCGGTTTGTCGAGCACCTCGAATTCGGCGTGATCGCCCGGCCAGGCGCCGTGGACGAAGTACGACAAGTTGTTTTGAGCGTTTTTGACCACGCCGAGGCCTTTTTGTGACAGATGTGTAATGGTGCCGGTAAATTTCATGATTAATTGGATGAGTAAGTAAAGGAAACAATGCAATGAGCAACAACCCCTTCGAACGTTTTAAAACAGACCCGGAATCCCTGGAAAAAGCATTGACGCCGTTGCAGTACGAAGTCACGCAACACGCCGCGACCGAGCCGCCGTTTCAGAACGAATACTGGGATCACCACGCCGAAGGCATTTATGTCGACATTGTATCGGGTGAGCCGCTGTTTGCGTCGCTTCATAAATTCGATTCCGGCACCGGCTGGCCGAGTTTTTACCGGCCGATCAGCGAGCAGTATATGCAGTTCAAAACCGATTACGAGCTGTGGATACCGCGCACCGAGGTGCGCAGCCGTTACGCCGGCAGCCATTTGGGTCATGTATTCAACGACGGCCCGGCGCCGACCGGCTTGCGCTATTGTATCAATTCCGCGTCGCTGAAATTCATCGCCAAGCACGAAATGCAGGCAGCGGGTTACGGTGAGTGGCTGGCGTTGTTTGAAGCCGGTGCGCAGAAATAGACGATACGATGAACGATCAGCATCCAGGACTCGAAGAATTCACCGGCGCGCAGCCGTTGCCGTCTTTTTGGCAAGCGGCCGCGTGTTTCGGCGGTGTGTTATTGCTGATCTCGCTCGGTTTGTTTGTGTTTCAGATCAGTTTGCACGCGCTGATTTTCCTGGCGCTGGTTTGGGCCGGTTTGCACACGCGCAGCCTGGGTTATTCGTTCGCCGCCATTCGCGGCATGATGAACGACGGCATCACTAAAGCGTTACCGGCGATTTACATTTTCATGCTGATCGGCATGGCGATCGCCAGTTTCATGCACAGCGGCACCATTGCGACTTTGTTGTATGTCGGACTGGATTGGCTTAGTCCCGGTATTTTCCTGGCGGCCGGGTTTGTATTGTGCAGCCTGATGTCGGTCGCGACCGGCACATCGTGGGGCACCACCGGCACCATCGGCGTGGTGCTGATCGGCATCGGCGATGCGATGGGGATTCCGCTGCCGCTGGTGGCGGGGATGATCGTCTCCGGCGCGACGTTCGGCGATAAGTTATCGCCGATATCGGATACCACCAACTTAGCGGCGATGAGCGCGGGCACGAATCTGTACCGGCATATCGGTTCGATGCTGTATACCACGCTGCCGACATTCATCATCGTGCTGATCGTTTTCATTCTGTGGGGTTGGCAATATGGCGAGAACCCCTTGCCCGGCAGGCATCTGGACGAAATCCGCGGCGCCTTGGCCGATTCTTACCGGCTGAACGGCTGGATCACGCTGTTGCCGCTGCTGCTGATGTTCGGCATGAGCATCAAGCGCTACGCCGCCGAAGTCAGCATGTCGTGCAGCATTCTGCTGGCGCTGGCGATTGCCATCGGCTATCAGGGTAAGGACGCTGTCGACGCGATCAATGCGTTGTGGCTGAATCAACCGGGTAATACCGGCATCGCCAGCATCGATGAATTACTCGGACGCGGCGGATTGTACAGCATGGCGTGGACGCTGTTGCTGTCCGTCATGGCGCTGGCGCTCGGCGGCATTTTGCACCACGCCGGATTTCTGCGTGTGCTGCTGCTGCGTTTGATTGCTGCGATCCAGCGTGCCAGCACCTTGATCGCCACGACGATCCTCTCCGGCCTGGCCGGCAACCTGGCGATGGGCGAAGCGTACATCTCGATCATTCTGAACTGCCAACTGTTCAAGGACGCTTACCGCGAAAAAGACCTGGACCCGGCAGTGTTGTCGCGTTCGGTCGAGGAAGGCTCGACCCTGACTACCGGCTTGATCCCGTGGACTACCGCCGGTACTTTCTACGCCGCGACCTTGGGCGTGCCGACGCTGGACTACGCGCTGTATGCCTTGCTGAATCTATTGAATCCGCTGGTTTCCATCACCATGGCGGTTCTGGGGATTGGGTTGTTGCGCATGCGACTTAAGCGCTAGGGTTATTGATGCTTTTTCCTGTTGCGCGATCGGATGATAATCGATCGCAAAGAGCTGAAAAGAGTCAGGCCGCGGATAGAGAGTATGGTCGGAAAATTCTTTATTTTAGACCGGTTCCTCTTGTCCTGTTTAATCTGAGAACCTCATGAGAGTTGATATAAACATAGGCAGTATATTTGTTTGCTATACAGAAGCCGCAATAGGCTATTTCCACAATCAAGTTGTTGTGATAATTTAGCAGTGGTTAGACATAGATTTTTAGTACTCAAGTAGAGAATTGATGCTAACCGCAACTTCTTAAAATTATTAAGGATAAGAAAATGAATAAATTCACCCGTCAATTGAAACTTTCACTTGCGGCATTGGCAGCATGCGGTATTGCAGGTTCGGCATCTGCGGCTGTCACGATCGACTTTGAAAGCACGCCTACCGGCACATACTCTGTGCTAACTTTTGGTTCCGTAAACATTACATTCCTTGCTGGTGACGGTACTTTTGGGGTAAGAAACGATACTCCGGATCTGCCAGTGAGCGGTCATACCCTTATCAGTTTTGAGACGAATCCTGGTCCGGGTTCGTTCCAAGCTACTTTTGCTGGGGGCGCGAGCAGTGTCAGCATCGATGTTTCCGACTATAGTCCATCTGATGATGACGAGCCTTCCTTATATGCATACGACGCCGGCGGAACGTTATTGGATAGTGACAGCATCTACATACCTGACAGCGGCCCAGGCGGTACCTTGTCGGTATCGAGCTTAACTCCGATCGCTTATGTTCAATGGAACGAAGTCGGTTCCTTCGCGGGTGTGGTGTTTTGGGATAATCTGGTATATGCGCCGATTCCGGAACCTGAAACTTATGCTATGTTGCTGGCAGGTTTAGGTTTGCTGGGTTTCATGGCACGTCGCAGAAAAGATTCAGCCGTATAATAATCATTGTTTTTTTCACCCGAAACGGGAGTTCATGCTCCCGTTTTTTTCACTTTTTGTGATAGCTTCAATGAGAGCTGCAATTAGTTTGGCTCAGAATTTATAATCTAAGAAACGCTGATTAATTGACTGCACGAGCGAATCACTTCGTTACGCGGTACTCGCATCCTCGCCTATCTTGTTGATATGTCGCGGTTGCTGCGTTCCGTACGCCTCGTGCTTCATCTCGTTCGCCGAATTAATCAGTTTCCCTAAATAAACATTCAATGGTGGCGACGATGCAAAATGGATTAGATCAACGCAATACATGGAAGAATCTGCTGATCTGGATTTCCGCGCTGGGCGGCGGTTTTTTGTTGTCGTTTCTCGGTTTCGGTTTGCTGTGGAGCGGCATATCGTGGGCTGTCCAAATGATCCTGGCATTGCTGTTTTTCACCGCATCGTCCTACGGACTTTCGCGCTGGAGTCAAGGTGCGCTCGTGCCCGAGATCTTGCTGGTGACCGGCGCTTTGCCGCTTGGGTTACTGATGATGCAGTTCCGCGATACCAGCGGATCGCATTTGCTGCCGGTGCTGGTTGTGTTGAGCTGGCTGCTCGGGATCGCGGCCGGATATTTCTGGGGAAAATGGTCGCAAACTGCTCAAACCGCTGAAGCCCGCGTCTCGCAAGATAACGTTTCCTCTTGAGAAACCCGATGCATCGTCTTGAATTGAAAATTCCACCGGCTGCGGTGGTTTTGGTTTTTGTCGGCTTGATGTGGGTTTTTGCAGAACTGGCACCGTGGGCAGCTGTCACCATTCCGGGCAAGGAATGGATCGCATTGGCGCTTTGGCTGATCGGGATGATGCTGATTGCGAGTGGCATTGCGACATTTATTGCGGCACGGACGACCGCCAATCCATTCACGCCGGATCAATCGTCCTCGCTGGTCACGCACGGTGTTTACCGGTTCAGCCGAAACCCGATGTATGCCGGTTTCCTGTTGCTGCTGGCGGCATGGAATGTCTATTTGGAGAATGGCTTGCCGCTGCTGTTGTTGCCGTTGTTCGTGTGGTATCTGAACCGGTTTCAGATCATTCCGGAAGAAAAAGTGCTGTTGACGAAATTCGGCGAGGATTACGCTAACTATTTGAAGACCGTGCGCCGCTGGCTATGAAAGCGTTGAATATGCTGCATAAAGCTTGATGCCGCCATCCGTCAAAATAACCCTTTATTCAGATAATAACCGCAGGTAGGACAAAAATTATCTAAACCCTCGTGGCAGATCGTTCGAAATAGTCGTGCTGGTTTCTTACAGCAATGGGTAAAAGTAATGCGTTCATTGAATTACTTTTTTGACGAAACTTTTTCGGAGATTAAGCATGAAGAAAATTTGCTATGCCACGATCGCCGCCGCGGGATTGCTGGTTTGCGCAAGCGCAGCCAATGCCGCGCTGGTGTTTGTGGAGACGGATACGGCAAAGCGGACCGAAGCGTTTAACGTTTCAGGATTCGCAACGCTGCCAACCGGTTCTACAGTGAGTATAGGACATCTTGATTTCGCAGGTCCGGGATCGCAGATGGTGACTTATACTTACTTGGGACAGGAGTCCGGATTCAACGACAAGTTTTATGATCTGCTGGGCGGTCATCAGCTGCGGGAATCCGATCCGGTCGGAACATCGGTCAGTACGCTGGTCAGCACGATTGGAGCGCTGAGTTTCAAATTCGAAGGCGATGTCGGCAAATTTGCCGTCAACGGCGGCGATTGGGATAAAGGCACTTCGATCGGATTGATCGGCACCAACATGCTGGTCGGTTCGGTCGTATACGACTACGTGCTGGGCTATAACGACAGCGCCGGATCCAAGAAACTGGGCGATTGGGATGATTTCGTGATCGGTGTCAGCGCGGTTCCGGAACCTGAAACCTATGCGATGTTGATCATCGGAGTCGGTTTAATAGGTTTCTCACTGCGTAAACAGCCAGTCAGATAAAACCAACGTTTGAATTTCCTTTTAAATCCCCTGATTGGCTCGCCATTCCGGGGATTTTTCATTAAAAACCGTGCCTTTTTACCGGCTTTGACTTCGCATCGATTTTCTCGAAAATATTGCTCAACGGCTTACGAATAATTTGCGAGTGAAACGCATATTTTCTGCAGGTCCGAGCGAATCGCGGCAGGTGTTCGCTTTAACCATCCGGCGAGAATTTTAGAATCGGTCGTTCCCAGAATGATGCTGGTTTCCAGCAATTGATACAGGGAAGGCGTCAAAACTTTCTTGTCGTCTAAAACCTCAATCATTCGTGCTGCGTGCATTTTCGCGCGCCGTAATTGACCCGCTTCATAGATTGGCGGATTGCTTTCAAGCCGTTTGGGTTGATAAATGGGATTAGCTTGGATCGGTATTTCAGGATATTGCATGGTATTTACTCCTCTCATCAAACGCTAAATCAAGGATAGCAATAGCAGATGACAACAATATTTCATGATGATTGAAACACTATCAGTTGTTCAATGTAATTGATGAAGGACCAAACCGCAATGCGGCAAATTGCCGCTACAGTTTTTTACACCGTAGCGGCAATGCAGATAATGTTGCAGCGGCTTATCAAACCAGGATCAAGTCAGCAGTTGCGGCGGCATTGCGGTTGATTGGATTTAGCGCCGCCCGGACCGCGTCATCGGCGGTTTCCAGAAAAATGAATTGCATTGCTTGACGTGTTGTTTCGGGCACATCTTGCAAATCTTTCCGGTTACGCGCGGGCAGCAACACTTTCTGGATACCGGCGCGTTGCGCCGCCAGTATTTTTTCCTTGATGCCGCCGACCGGCAATACGAAGCCGCGCAAGCTGATTTCACCGGTCATGGCGACATCGTGCCGCACCGGCCGGTTGGTAAACAATGAAGCCAATGCAATGAACATGGCTACGCCGGCGCTCGGTCCGTCTTTTGGAATGGCCCCGGCAGGGACGTGCAAGTGCACGTCGATACCGTCAAAAACCGATGCTGGAATCTGTAAATCGCTGGCGCGTGCTTTGACCAGCGTGAGCGCGGCTTGCGCGCTTTCTTTCATGACATCGCCGAGTTGTCCGGTCAGGATCAGGCGGCCGCTGCCATTGACGCGCGTGGCTTCAATGAACAAAATATCGCCACCGACCGGTGTCCAGGCCAAACCGGTTGCAACGCCGGGCATGTCGGTCAGCAGCGCCAGCTCATGCTCGAATTTTTCCGGCCCGAGGATGTCCGGTAAATTCAGTGTGTCGATCCGCACTTGCTGCAATTCGCCTTGCGCAATACGTAACGCGGCGTGCCGCATAACCCGGCCGATTTCGCGTTCGAATTGGCGCACACCGGCTTCACGCGTGTAATTCGCGACGATGCTTTGTAACGCTTCAGATGTCAGTACGCATTGATCGGTTTGCAAGCCGTTGGTTTCGCTTTGACGTTGCACTAAATATCGCTGTGCGATCTGTAATTTTTCTTCTTGCGTATACCCCGGCAAGTCGATGATTTCCATGCGATCGCGCACCGGCGGCGGAACATTGTCGATGACATTGGCGGTGGCGATGAAAATCACCCGGCTTAAGTCGAACGGCACGCCCAGATAGTTATCGCGGAATGTCGAATTTTGTTCCGGATCAAGAATCTCCAGCAGCGCCGCTGACGGATCGCCGTGCGCGCTGGCGGTCATTTTGTCGATCTCATCGAGCATCATCACGCAATTGCGCGCGCCGGCCTTGCGCAGACCTTGGATGATATTGCCCGGCATGGCGCCGACGTAGGTGCGGCGGTGGCCGCGCATTTCCGCTTCGTCATGCACGCCGCCCAACGACACCCTGACAAACGGACGTTGCAACGCCCGCGCGATGCTTTGACCGAGCGAAGTCTTGCCGACGCCCGGCGGACCGACAAAACAAAGAATCGGTGCGCGGCCTTGCGGTTTTA
Source organism: Nitrosomonas sp. (assembly GCA_019745325.1). Classification (GTDB taxonomy): domain Bacteria; phylum Pseudomonadota; class Gammaproteobacteria; order Burkholderiales; family Nitrosomonadaceae; genus Nitrosomonas. Next base: position 69,893 of record JAIETK010000018.1, read on the forward strand.
ATTTTTGTACCGCGAGAAATTCCACGATACGCTGCTTGATGCGTTCCAGCCCGAAGTGATCCGCCTCAAGTACTTCGCGCGCGGCATGGAGGTCGATCGGTTTTTCTTCCGGCAATTGCCACGGCAGTTCCGTCATCCATTCGAGATAAGTATGCAGCATCGAGTATTCGCTGGACGCTGCGGGCATTCGCTGCAACCGCTGCAATTCCTTGCGGGTTTGTTCCTCGATATCGCTTGGCATGCCGGCAGCGGCGATGGTATCGTGTAATTTTGCGATTTCCTGATCGTTCTCGCCGTCTTCACCGAGTTCTTTCTGAATGGCTTTTAACTGTTCGCGCAGTAAATACTTGCGTTCGCGGTCTTCCATTTGTTCTTTGGTGCGTTCGCTGATTTCTTGCGAAAGCCGCAGCACTTCGATGCGCCGCGTGATAATTTGCAGTACATATTGCAAGCGCGCTTCGGTATCGATAGTTTCCAGCAATTTTTGTTTTTCGCTGATTTCGGTATCCAGCAGACTGGCGGTGATATCGGCCAGATCGGATGGCGCGCGGGTCGCTTGCAATGCATGCGCCAGTTCCGCCGGTACCCCCGGCAGCAACGACAGAATTTCGATCGCGCGTTCGCGTAATTGCAGCGCCAGCGCTTCAATTTGCGTGGTAATGGCGGCGTTTTCCTGAATGCGTTTTATCCGTGCGGCGATGAACGGGTAACCTTCGACCAGTTCTTCGATCCGGAAACGCTCGACGCCGAGGCAAACGGCATGGTGCGTACCGTCTTCGGAAGCGATATGCCTGACGATATTAGCAATCGTTCCGACTTGGCAAAGTGCTTCGAGGCCCGGTTCATCGACTGCGGCGTCTTTTTGCAGCACGATGCCGACCGGGGTTTTTGCTTGCAATGCATGCTGAATCGTCGCAATTGACCGTTCCCGGCCAACGGTGACCGGCATTAACACATGGGGAAATAGCACGACATTGCGCATCGGCACGAGCGCGATGACATCGGCGGGCAATTCAAACGGGGTAGCGATAGGCTGTTCCATAATAGGCATCTCAAGAAAATCATGAATTGACTCTAATATTGAGCGCTTCGCTGGAAATTCAAGAGAACATCTCTTGAAGCATCCGATGAGACAACCGCCGGTTTATTGCATTCAACCGGCGGGGCGCGAGGATACTCGCTTACGGACGGTGGCGGGTTTCTTTCTTCTGTTCGTACCGTACCAGTTTTGCGAGATCGAGCAATTCTTCCGACACAATTTCCAAGACATCGTCCAGCGTCAAGATTCCGACCAATTCACCGGCATCGTCGACGATCGGCAACCGGCGGATGGTTTTGCGGCGCATAAAATCGATAGCATCATGCGTGGCGGTGCTTTCTTTCACGGTAAACAGCTCTGCCGCCATGATATCGCCGACGGTAATGACTTTCTCGTCCAGTTCGGTGGCCAGCACCTCCACGACCAAGTCGCGATCGGTGACGATACCCACCGGTATCGCGGAGCCGTTGGGTTTATCGATTACAATGACAGCGCCGACATGGTATTGGCGCATCAGTTTTGCCGCTTCCACAACGGGCTCATCGCGTTGAATGACAATGACTTCACGGTTGCAAATTTCGCCGACGTTCATAGCAGTCTCCTTTATTTTTTATCGTTATCAGCGCGACCAATGCACGCGCAGTAAATTCTCATCCTGGTTATAGTGAAAATCCAGATCGCCTTGATAAGCATCATGAATCGCCTCACCGATGCCGCGCGCCAAGTGAATATCGGTGGTCGTAATCAAAAACGAGCTATTCTGCTTTTCAGTCGCAATAATGCGCTGCAACGGGTGTTCGGATTTTTCCTTTTTTTCGAAATTTTGCACCAGATGCAGAATTTCATCGCGATGGCTGTGAAAGAATTCACCCTCCAGCGTCAGAAAGCCGGCGGGGTAATGATCGATGATGCGCTGGCACGCCGGGCAATTATGTTGGTGCGCATTGGCGGGCGCCGCCGTCCATTGCCACCGTCCGCTATGGAATACTGCGTTGCATTGCGGGCAAACGGTCGGCTCCGGCAATTTCTCCTTGATTTTATAAGCATCGTGTACGCGCTCTTTAAAAACCGTATCATGACGCATGATTTGACGAAAATTAGGGGGGATGCTTCGGGTGCCCATGATTTTATTCTCCTGTGATGTAACTTACTAATTGTAATAATAAAATTATGTCTTCTTGTTGTCGGCAACAACTGTCATTCCGTCTGATTACACGCCTTTCATCTTGCTCCCTTTGATAATTTTGTCAAGCTATTAGACTCGGTAATGTTGCATTAGAAAACATACGTCATCTTTCTGGCGGTACGATTTTTTGATCGTGCAGGAATTGCTCATGATCCAATTGACCGGCGAGCGCTTTCAATGCCTCTGAAATCGTTACCGGATAGGCGTTTACTGTTTCGAGCGTGGTCATCGCGGATGGCAAGCCGTCATAATTGACCAGTGTTTGTTGGCGTAATTCGTGCAGCGATGGCTTCGGCTGCAGCCGTTTCCCGGCGCGCATGAACGGTTGGATCAACGGTTTGCCGGGTTGCGGGTCATGGTCTTCCAGCGCGACGGTATCGCCGCCGATGTAACCGTCATCGGTGAAGAGGCGATAAACCTGTTTTCTACCCGGCCAGGTGGCTTTGCCTTCGGAACGCTTGCGCCGCGGTTTGCCGGCGAATTCCTGCAACTTGTAAGCGCAATCGAGCGCGGGGGCGTCGATGGAAATGTCCAACGCGGTGCCAATGCCGAAACCGTCGATCAGCGCGTTGGCAGCCAATAACGCCTGCAGTTTGTATTCGTCGAGGTTGCCGCTGGCGAAAATGGTGGTGCCATGCAAGCCGCCGTCATCGAGAATTTGCCGGACATTTTTGGCGTGCGCGGCCAAATCGCCACTGTCGAGCCGCACACCCTGGATGCCGATATGATCCGCTTTCAGCTTATTAGCCAAGGCGACGGTTTTATGCGCGGCGGTTTCAGTATCGTAAGTGTCGATCAGCAAAATCGTATTGTCCGGGTGCGAGCGGGCGAAATGTTCGAACGCTTCGCTTTCATCACCATGCGCTTGAATGAACGAATGCGCCATGGTGCCGAAAACCGGGATGTCGTACAACGTTCCGGCCAGTACGGTAGCGGTACCGGAAAAACCCGCCAGGTAACTCGCGCGCGCGGCCAGCAATCCCGCTTCCGCCCCATGCGCGCGGCGCATGCCGAAATCCACCAGCAGTTTATCCGGTGCAACCAGCACCGAGCGCGCCGCTTTCGACGCAATCAGCGTTTCAAAGTGCATCAGGTTGATGAGGCGCGATTCGACCAATTGCGCCTGCGGCATCGGCGCGGTGATGCGCAGTATGGGTTCGTTCGGAAAAAAAATGGTGCCTTCCGGCATCGCATGCACATCGCCTTCGAAACGGAAATATTCGAGATAGTCGATCACCTGCGGCGGGAAACGGGTCGCCAGCCAATCCAGTTCTTCCGCTGAAAATTGCAAGTTCTCCAGAAATTCGAGCACTTGCTCCAGCCCGGCGGCGACCAGGAAATTACGTCCCGGCGGCAGTTTTCTCACGAACAATTCAAATACCGCGGTTTGCTGCATATCCTGTTCTAAATAGGTTTGCAGCATGGTGAATTGGTACAGATCGGCCAGCAGCGGGCTGGATAGCGGATTCATGCGGCAAGCTCCTGAAACTGAGTCAGTGTTGCGCCATGTGCGATCATGTCGTCTAAGGCTTGCCCGCTATCGCCCGGCTGCCGGTTGATCGCTTGGATCGCGTCTTCCAGCACGATCACGGCGTAGCCGAGCCGGAGCGCATCGGTGACGGTATTGCGCACGCAGTATTCGGTGGCAACGCCGCCCACGAAAATCCGCTGGATCTGCAAGGACTGCAGCGACTCCTGCAAGCCGGTGCCGGAAAAGCCGGAATACGCGTCGGTATCGCGCGCGGTCGCTTTGGAGACGATGTGCGTATCGGCGGGTAACGCCAGATCCACGTGAAAAGCCGCGCCCGCCGATCCGGCAACGCAATGCGGCGGCCACGGCCCGCCTTGTTCTATAAACGAGCAATGATCCGGCGGGTGCCAGTCGCGGGTGGCGATAACTGGCAAGCGCGATTGCTGGAAATGGGCGATATAGCGGTTCAATACCGGAATGAGTGCGCTTGCGCCCGGGACTTCCAGGCTGCCGCCGGGCAGGAAATCGTTTTGCATATCGATGATCATCAGCGCATCACCCGGTGCAAGCTGAATTGCCATACGCGGCGGATCACAGGATTAAGTTTCGCTGCCGGAAACATGCTGCTTCCGTCCGTAATCCTCCAATTGCCGTTTAGCGGCATCGAATGCGTCACGCACGGCGACATAGACATCCTCGTTGGCCACCCGATTGACCACCAACTCGCCGCCCGGTACCGTTATATCAATGTGCACATCGTACAACCGGCCCTGATGATGGTGCTTATGCGGCAATTCAACGACAATCCGGCAGCTCATGATGTGCGGATAAAATTTTTCCAGCTTTGCCGCTTTCTCACGGATATGACTTTCCAGGGCGTCGGAATGTGGCATATCCCGCGTGGTGATTTGTAAAGTGACTTCCATGGCATTTCTCCTTATGAATGAAGTTGTTACGAAGTTATCCTTTAATACAGACTTTTGGGCGCAAGAAAGCCACCCGGCGGGCGAGCCCGGCTTGTTCGGTGACTTCTGCGACGATATCGACATCTTTGTAGGCCCCTGGCGTTTCTTCGGCGGCGCCGCGCATCGAACGGGTGCGGATCAGGATGCCTTGCTGCAATAAATCCTGAATCAGGGTTTTGCCTTGCCATTGCTTTAATGCCTGGTTGCGGCTCATGGCGCGGCCCGCGCCGTGGCTGCACGACGCAAATGCCGGGTTACCGCGGGTGCCGGCGAGAATGTAAGAACCGGTGCCCATGCTGCCGCCGATAATGACCGGCTGACCCGAATCCCGGTAGCGCTGCGGTAATCGCGGATGCCCCGGTCCGAACGCGCGCGTGGCGCCCTTGCGATGCACGTGCAAACCCCGGGGTTTGCCATCGACTTCGTGCGTTTCTTCCTTGCAGGTGTTGTGCGACACGTCGAATAGCGTTTCCAGCGCCGCTTGCGGAAAGATTTCGTTGAATGTTTCGCGAGTCAGATGGGTCAAGATTTGCCGGTTAGCCAACGCGCAATTGATCGCGGCATTCATCGCGCCTAAATAGCGTTGTCCTTCGGGTGATTTGATCGGAGCGCAAGCCAATTCCCGGTCGGGTAAGCGGATGCCGAGACGATTTGCTGCTTTGGCGAGCATTATCAGATAATCGGTGCCGATTTGATGACCAAGCCCGCGGGAACCGCAGTGGATGGAAATCACCAATTGCCCTTCCTGCAATCCAAAAGTTTGAGCGATTGGCTGATCGTAAATTTTTTCAACCACCTGCACTTCGAGATAATGGTTGCCGGAACCCAATGTGCCCATTTCGCCGCGCTGGCGTTTTTTGGCGAACTCCGACACATTGTCCGGCACCGCGCCGCCGACCCGGCCGTTTTCTTCAATAAATTCGAGATCGGCTGGATTGCCGTAGCCTTGCTTGACGGCCCATTGCGCACCGCCGGTCAGGACTTGATCGAGTTGTTGCGGATTCAAATGAATACTGCCTTCCTCGCCGACACCGGCAGGGATGGTTGCGAACAGCCGGTCGGCCAGGCGCTGCAACAACGGCGCGGCATCGGCAAGCTTCAGATTGCTGCGCAGGCAGCGGATGCCGCAGGAAATATCGAAGCCGACGCCGCCTGCGGAAATGATGCCGCCTTTTTCAGCATCGAAAGCCGCGACGCCGCCGATGGGAAATCCATAGCCCCAGTGCGCATCCGGCATGGTCATCGCGGCGCCGACGAGTCCAGGCAATGCGGCGACGTTGGCGATTTGTTCCAACACCTTGTCATCCATGCTGGCCAGTAACGGTTGACTGCCGTACAGCAAAATCTCTGCTCTTGCCTCATTTTTCGATTTAGGCAATGTCCACAGATACGAATGTAATGCTTGTAATGGTTGAATATTCATACATCGACCACGCAACGTGATTCCCAAACCGGCCCGATTTGCTTGACCGATAACATGGTCAGCGTGGCGCCTTTGACTTCGACGCCGCGCTCCAATCCCTCCCGCCACAGTTCGCCAAGAACCTTGCCATGCCAATAATCATTCTGGCGGTTGATATAAAAATGACCAAACACCATACCTAATTCACGCGACTTTCCCAGGATTTGATTCAACCAAATCACCAAGGCCAGCTCTGGATCGGCTTCTTCAAATTCGACCTCGATTCCCGTCAGCGGCTGTACCGCTTCGATATTGGTAATGATCGCAAACACCGCGTGTGCCGCTGCCTCGAACGATTGCTCAATGGTCAGGCCGCGGCCGATAATCCCGATATCCGCATCATGTTCAAAATACGAAGAACTCATGTCATAGTAATTGCTGTGCACGTTTTATTTCATTGTAGTAGTTTCATCGCGCCGGGATGTATTTTTCTGTGCTTTTTTTGCGCTGGATCAATTGTGCGAGACTTGGAAGCGAAGTAAAGTGAAAGCGGGGAGAAGAAATTATGCCGAAGCACAATGCCGATATCGCCGGTATCTTTGAAGAGATCGCGGATTTGCTGGAAATCCAGGGGGCTAATCCATTCCGCATCCGTGCTTACCGCAATGCGGCGCGCATCCTTGGCGAACTGCCGCAAGAAGCTTCACGTTTGCTGGAAAACGGCGGCGATCTGACCCGCTTACCGGGGATCGGCGATGATCTGGCGGCAAAAATCAAGGAAATTGTCACGACCGGGCATTGCAGTCTGCTCGACCGGTTGCATACCGAATTGCCGCCCGCGATTACCGATTTGCTCAAAATTCCCGGACTCGGCCCCAAACGAGTCAAAGCGTTGTATCACGACCTCGATGTGCAAACGCTGGAGCAGTTATACCGCGCCGCCCGGGACGGCCGGATCCGCACTTTGCCGGGATTCGGTGAGAAAACCGAGAACAATATCCTGCAAGCGATCGAAGTGCATGCCAATCAGACGCAGCGCTTTAAACTGGCGGTTGCGGCACAGTACGCCGATGCGCTGGAACGCTATCTTGCGGTGACACCGGGCGTCTTGAAAGTAACCATTGCGGGCAGTTACCGGCGCATGCGGGAAACCGTCGGTGATTTGGATATATTGGTGACTACGTCGACATCGGCAGCGGCGCGGCAAGTGGTTCAACATTTTGTTGGCTATGATGAGGTTGCGGATACCCTGTCGGCGGGGACGACGCGCGCCAGCATCATCCTCAAATGCGGGTTGCAAGTCGATTTGCGCGTGGTCAAAGAAGAATCGTACGGCGCTGCGTTGCATTATTTGACCGGCTCGAAAGCGCATAACATCGCGATTCGCGTGCTGGCTCAGAAACAAGGCTTAAAAATTAATGAATACGGCGTGTTTCGCAATGACACGCGTATCGCCGGAGAAACCGAAGCGTCGGTTTACGCGGCGGTCGGTCTTGCGTATATACCGCCAGAACTGCGCGAGAATCGCGGCGAAATCGCCATCGCCAAATCCGGAAAGTTGCCGCAATTGATCGAGCGAAAGGATTTGCGCGGCGATTTGCATGTGCATACCAAGGCTACCGACGGTCATCATTCGCTGCGGGAAATGGCGCTTGCCGGTTTGTCGCAGGGGTTTGAGTACCTGGCGATCACCGAGCATTCGCAACGGCTGACAGTGGCGCATGGACTCGATACGGCGCGGCTGTTGGCGCAATGCGAGGCGATCGATGCGCTCAACGAAGAATTGCAAGGCATTACCTTGTTGAAGAGCATCGAAGTGGATATTCTGGAAGACGGCCGCCTGGATCTGCCGGATAGCGCACTGGCACGGCTCGATTTGGTGGTGGCCGCGGTGCACAGCAACTTCAATCTGTCGCGCGCCAAACAAACCGAACGCATCGTGCGGGCTATGCAGCATCCGCACTTCACGCTGCTGGCGCATCCGACGGGCCGCCTGCTGCAGCGCCGCGAGCCGTACGATGTCGATATGCTGCGTATTATCCGCGAAGCCAGGCAGCGCGGCTGTTTTCTGGAATTGAACGCGCATCCGGAAAGACTCGATTTGCTCGACACCCACTGTCAATTGGCCAAGGAAGAGGGGGTCTTGATTAGTATCAATTCGGACGCACATAGCATTTACGATTTTGCCAATTTGCGCTTCGGTATCGGCCAGGCGCGGCGCGGTTGGCTGGAAAAGCACGATGTACTGAATACCCGGCCATTAACAGAATTGCGTTCGTTGATTAACCGCACGATATGACTGAACTGCAGGAGCAAACCATGATTTTTAACGATCGCATTGCTGCCGCTGAGAAGCTTGCGCAAGCACTTTCCGAATACCGCGGCAAGAATCCATTGGTGCTGGCGATTCCGCGCGGTTCGGTGCCGATGGCCAAATTGATCGCTGAGCAATTGCACGGCGAGATGGATGTGGTTCTGGTGCGTAAGCTCGGTGCGCCGGGCAATCCGGAATTTGCCATCGGCTCGGTCGATGAAAGCGGCTGGGTTTACTTGACGGAGTATGCCGCCAAAGCTGGGGCGGACGATCTTTATGTTCAACGGGAAGTAGCCGCGCAAATGGAAACCATGCGGCGGCGGCGCGCGCAGTACACGCCGGCACGGCCGCCGGTGAATCCGGCGGGGCGCATCGTTATCGTCATCGACGACGGCCTGGCAACCGGTTCGACCATGATCGCGGCGCTGCATGCGTTGCGTAACCGCAAACCGGAACAATTGATTTGCGCCGTGCCGGTGGCGCCGCCTGAAACCATCCAGAAATTGCAAGGCAAGGCGGATCGCATCGTTTGCTTGTCGGCCCCGGTCGATTTTTATGCGGTGGGGCAGTTTTACCGCGATTTTCCGCAAGTTAGCGATGACGAGGTGATTGCTTGTCTGGGGACTGCAACGTGATGTGGGGTATGCTTTTGAAGTTATTTCAGCAATAATGAACCTTAACAAGGATTCTTAATCGAATTGCTCATTAGCTTCGGCTGTTACTAACCTGAATGGTAGATTTATGTGCCTCGATAAAATATACAAATTGAGAACGGGTGTAAGTCTTAAAGTTTCGACCATTGCTTTGCAAGAGTTGATTGCCAACGCCATCCGTAAAAGAAAATTTCCTGAACTTCATGACATGCGCAGCACATCGGATTTATACGACTATTTGTCGGTTGTCGTATGCGATGGCGCGGAAGGGTTGATCGAAAGAAGACAACGCTGGATTGAAAAACCCATCCAAGCCGATTTGATCGCAGGGCGTCCGGTTTCTTTCCGTAGCTTCTGCAATTTGTTCTGGCGCAATCTCGATGAGGACGATCCGGATGGCGATGAATGGCAGAAGATGATCGCCAGTGATCAATTTTATTTCCAGTTGACGATCCTGCTCAACAAACTGCGCATTGCGGAGCGCAGCCTGCAAGACCATAAGGGCGTACTGCCGGAGCTATCGCTCGGCTCGGCTTAACAAGCCGTCAAAAAACAAACCCCGCTTTGCGAGCGGGGTTGTTCATTAAAAGAAAAACTTCTCTGTCGACCGGTTAACCGGCTTTGCTGCGGCGAACCGAGAATCCAAGTAGTCCCAAGCCTGCAAGCAACATCGCCCAGGTGCTGGGCTCCGGAACCGCAGGCGTGATATCGCGAAGTACATACGCATTCAAAATAGGATTGTTTGTACTGTCGAAAAATTGAATGGTTTGATCCGCGTCATCGGCGGTAAACGTTCCCACGATACTGGTGTAGCTATTGCCATTGATCGGTGTCGATAAATTTCCTTCACCATCGCCGAACCAATGCGTGCGGGTTGCGCAGCAATCGGTGCGGGCGGCAAAAAACTGTACTTGATATTGATGACCGACAGTCAGGCTGTCGAGGAAATTGGTAGCAGTAACATTTGCGCCGCTTTGCCATTCAAACGTATTCAAGATGGCTGCCCAGCCCGGATCGGTATTGCCGCCACCCGTAGCGAAAGACCATGCCGAACCAAAAAAAGGCGAATCAATGGTGCTGAATGTAATGTTTATGCCGGTTGGATCCACTGTGATGGGAGGAGCGGTTGAAGCACTTGCCAAATTGATGGCTTCGACCAGAGAACCGTTCGTCAAGATACCCAAATGGCCGTTAGGACCACCGAAATTCGGACCGTTACTCCAGGTGATACTGGCCGCCGATGCGGCGGAAATACTGCTCAATGCAAGCGCCGAAATTGCAAGTAATCGAGGAGTTGCAGCCGGGAGCTTCGCAGCTTTTTCAAATAAACCTTTTATCATCATTAGGCTCCTTAAAATTAACAATATGTTTCTTAGGTAAATTTATAATGGGTCTTAGGAAGTTAAGCACTTATTAAAGTGTGTTAACTTACTGAGATGAATGTTAAAAATAGATACTATATTCG
>JAIETK010000015.1 GCA_019745325.1 Nitrosomonas sp.
CGAATATAGTATCTATTTTTAACATTCATCTCAGTAAGTTAACACACTTTAATAAGTGCTTAACTTCCTAAGACCCTAATATAATTTCATCTGATACTAAAATACTTTTGCTGCAAGTACTGAATGTAAACAAAACCAAGTACCGATTAACCAACTCAATTTTCTTGCTTACATCGATACTTAACTCATTTCCCATAAATTTGAATCCGCAAGCATGCCCCACTCTTAAGAAAGATGAGGCAAACACATTTTCTATCCATTGATGTTCTTTAATAAAAGACCAGCACTCTTGGAATATTAAGCCGCTGAGAGATCTTCTACCATTAGGAAATCTTTTGTTTTCTGCTCAGGATAATTTTTATCTTCTCTTCTGGAAAAATTTTATTTTTTGCTCAGTGAATTTTCTATTTTTCTTTAAGAGAAAGTATTAGATATTACTTCTGATGCTGGTTAGATATTGATATTTCAGATTAAATAATCAGGCATTGAATATTTGAAGAAGTAAAATTTAAGTACAACTTTGTTTATGAGACGGTCATAAAGTATTGACAGTTTTATATTAGAAGCCTACTAATATCTGCATTTGAACGCTGATATCACTAAGCTAAGCTAAGAAGAAAATCAGCAAGATGTTTCTATTTTCGATTACTTGAAGGGAATCTTCCTGCTATGGATTCTAAAAAACTATTAGTTACAACAGATTTCTCCGATGTGTCATATGCTGCTTTAGCCTATGCGGCAAAAATGAAAGGGAATCAAGTTACGTTATTAAGCATTCTCCAAACCGGCAATGTACCGCCTGGTCTTTTACAGCAAATGCCAAACCCGAATGTTATCCAAGAATATCGCGATAAAGTATTAGATCAAACAAGGCAGAAACTTAATGCGATTGCCAATCAGTATTTTATAGATACTGGAGTGAACATTGATGTTGTCATATGCGAGGATGACATTGCTGAAGAAATATGCAAATACGCTGAAAAAAACGCTATCGATATGATCGTTATGACCGGTCAAGGCAAAGGGGCTCTGGGTAGCTTGTTTGTAGGCAGTACCGTACAGAAAGTATTACGAATGGCCAAAATCCCGGTTTTAGTCATTCCGAAAGCCCCCCAATAACCTGATAAGACTCATGAGAGTTCAGAAAGAAACAAATCAGCAACAGACATAGACCCGAGCGAGAAAATTATTCATCTTCAGAGTCCAGTAAGAAAATTATAAGGGAATATTAATATAAATGCTTAAATTGAATACTAAAGTATCGCATGCTGATTCGATCTATGCGCAACTGGTTTTACCTTATGAGTTGCGCGTAAACAGCCGTTTGCGGACTACACTAGCTTCGGGTGAAGAAGTCGCTATTTTCACACAACGAGGCGCAGTTTTGCGAAGTAACGATCTTTTGAGCAGCGATGATGGCAAAGTCGTTCAAATTATTTCTGCTGAAGAACCGACATATCGCATCACATGCAATACAGAGTACGATCTACTACGTTGTGCGTTTCATTTAGGAAATCGTCATACAGTTACCCAGGTAGCGAATGGTTTTTTGCGCATTTATCAGGACAGCGTCTTGAAAGAAATGCTTGAAGGACTCGGCGCAACCGTTGTCGAAGAATCGGCACAATTCGAGCCGGAAGCCGGCGCCTATAGCACGAGCGGACACCATCACGGTGGACACGATCACGATCATCATAACCACAGTCACATACACAATCCGCTAGCTCCGATTCCCACACGCCAGAAGATACATCGTGGAACGGATACGCAATCGTCCTGAAAAATTCCAATTAACTCGCATGATAAAAACTATAAAGTTAATGCATCCATTGATTTTGTTTTATTCAGCACTCTGTTTGACACTGAATCCGGCGTATGCCGAAGAAATTAGCAAAAATCTGCGCATTGCCACAACCGTACCACCAATAACCAATATCATTGAGAATGTAGGAGGCTCATTAATTGCGGTGACTGGCCTCGTCCCGAACGGGATGGATTCCCATTCATTTGAGCCGGTTCCAAGTAATGCAAAAATATTGGCAAATGCAGATATCATTGTTGTAAATGGTTTGAATCTTGAAGAGCCGATAATCAGACTTGCTGAAAAAGTAAAAAGAACCAGTACCCCCATTGTTTATTTGGCAAACGAAACACTTCCTGAGGAAGAATGGCAATATGATTTCAGTTTTCCCAAAGAGCAAGGCAAACCCAATCCACACCTTTGGCCTAACATTGCAATGACCATACAATACGTAGCAATCATTCGCGACCGGTTAGTTAATCTTGATCCAAGCCATGCAGCTTTTTATGAAGCGAATGCATCGTCGTACATAGCTAAATTGAACCGGCTCGACCAGGCGATTTTTGCTTGCATTGGAACCATTCCAGAAAGTAACCGCAAATTGGTAACTTATCATGACTCCTTTGCCTATTTTGCTCCACGTTATGGAATGAAAATTATCGCGGCAATCCAGCCAGCAAGCTTCACTGAACCCGGTCCTCGCGACATCATAAATATTATCGAACAAATTAAGCGTGAAAAAATACCAGCTATTTTTGGATCAGAGGTCTTTCCTAGCAAAATTATGGAACAAATTGCACGTGAATCAGGCGCCAATTTTGTTGATAAACTTTCGGATGATACGCTGCCAGAAAAGCCCAATCATTCATTTATTGGCATGATGATTAACAACATTGAGATTATGACCAAGGCATTGGGTGGCGAGCCAGCTTGCGCCCGTCATGTTGATGCCAGTAATCTAACCGACTAACTCGCGGGATGATTCCTGCCATTCAATTAATTGACGTCACAACCAGTTATGAGAACAATGTCGTCTTTACAGGTTTGTCACTTCAAATTAAGACAGGTCAATTTGTCGGCATAGTTGGCCCAACCGGCTGTGGTAAAACAACTCTACTTAAGACCATCCTAGGCACTCAAGCTGCGTTTAGCGGACAGGTCTTATTGAATGGCCAACCTATCAGGCGTGTTCACAAACTAAAAATAGGTTACATTCCGCAACTGGAGAGTGTCGATTGGAGCTTCCCGGTAACGGTTGAAGAAGTCATCATGATGGGGCTTTATTCTGGCAAACGTCTATTACCTTGGCAAAGCAAACAAGAACGAGAACTTGTAAAAGACCTGGCTGCAAAACTTGGCATTTATAACTGCCTACGCCAGCACATTGCTCACACATCCGGTGGACAGCGTCAGCGCGCTTTTCTCGCACGAGCCTTAATTAGTAACCCTCAATTACTAGTTCTTGATGAACCAACTGCTGGTGTGGATATCAAGACTCAGCACGAAATTCTCCACCTGCTCGGAGATATCAATAAACAGGGCATGACAATCATACTAACAACGCATGATTTGAATGCCGTTGCTTCTCATTTACCCTGGGTGATCTGTTTTAACAACGGAATCATTGCAGAAGGCCGGCCACGAGATATTTTCACAAACGATATCCTCACAAAAACATACGGCAGCGACATTATCATCATTCAACACGGTGATTATCATCTAATCGCCAGTAGCACGCCATTAAAATTCAATCACGATATGTAACACAGCAATGCAATTCCTTTTGGAACCTTTATATTACGAATTTTTCCTTCACGGTTTAATAGCTGCTGTTTTAATCGGAGCTCTATGCGGACTGATAGGAACTCACGTTGTGCTACGCGGCATGAGCTATGTCGGCCATGGTTTGTCGCATGCTGCATTTGGCGGTGCGATAATAGGCTTCGTCCTCAATTTCAATTTTTATGTCGGCGCTGGAATAACGGGGCTATTCGCTGCATTAATAATAAACCAACTTACCAAAAATAAAAAAATAAAATCAGATGCAGCTATCGGAATTGTCACAACCGCTATTTTTGCACTAGGCGTAGCTGTCATCAGTCAACAGCGTAATTTGAACAAAAGTCTTGAAGCAGCATTGTTCGGCAACATTCTGGGCATTACAGATAGCGACTTAATGACTATTGGATTAGTTACAGTAGTTACAATAGCCATTATGTTTTTGACATACAGACCGTTACTGTTTTCGATTTTTGATCACGAAGCTGCGCAGATTTTCGGTATCAGAACAGAAGCTTTACAACTATTGTTTGCAATATTGCTTACGTTGTCTGTCATAGTTGCGATGAACATCGTTGGCGTCACAATGATCGCTGCGGCATTGATTATACCTGCGATGACAGCGCGTTTATTGACAGATCGATTTAGTATAATGTTATTATATTCTATAATAATCGGTATTGTAATCGGTGCAGGAGGTATGTATTTAAGTTATTTTTTTAATATAGCCTCTGGCGCTACCATTGTTTTGTTCGGTGCTTTTATTTTCTGTCTTTCTGTTTTTATTCAATATATTCGAGAAAAAATTTCCCTTCATACAAATTTACACCGTCATGGCAACTTGATCCACTCACATCCGCTTGACGACGAAAAACATAAACATGCTGATGAAATTAAAGGTGATGGTAAATGCTAAAACATTAATCCTCAGTACGTAATTTACTTTAGTGTCATTAGATTTATTGTTGTCCATTGATCCATCGGGTTGCATAGCGTATCAATTCAGTACTGTCTTTCAAATTCAATTTAGCACGGATGTTTAAACGATGTGATTCGATGGTTTTTACACTGCGATCAAGTAATTTGGCAATTTCTTGGCAACTATGTCCTTTTCCAATTAGATTCAATACACCAAACTCGCTTGGTGTCAATGAATTGATCAATTGTTCGGTATCAGAACGTTTTAGTATTATCTTATTTAAGAGTTTTGCATACATTTTCTTACTTAGGAAAATGTTTCCCTTAAGTACCTCGCGAATAGCATTGATTAGTACTTCGCCGGATTCTTGTTTCATGACGTACCCATAAGCGCCCGCTTGTAAAGCACGTTCAGCATAAATCTCTTCATTATTCATGGAAACAAAAAGTACGGGTAATGCGGGATATAGAGACTGTATATCTTTTATTATTTCAAAGCCTGATATCGTTCTAAAAGTTACCGCTAATAACACAACATCCACATTACTATTTCGCTTTAGCGCCTCTATCGCTTCGACACCATCTTTTGCTTCAGCACAAACTTCCAAATCGGGTTCTTGGTTAACCAGTATCGCAATGCTTTGCCGCATCATGGCATGACCATCCACCAGCATTACTTGTGCTTTCAAAATTGACATAATTGAGCAATTTATTATTTTGATATTCCTGCAAAGCGTGCCGTATCATCGCTTACGAAACAGGATGCATACTTTATAACGTACTATAAACCAGCACAACCCGACCAGAATCATAGCCTCAAAATTCTGTCCGAACGAATTACTCACTTAGTTGGCAACCAATAAAGCAGATTCAATAATTCCCCGAACCCATTAGCGCAGAATATTATCCTACATTAAAGATTGCTTGATCTTACCTGATTGAGGGTGAATAAATACAACAGTTGATAAGTACGAGAGATTACGATCTTTAACTTTCTGCAGAACATCGCAAACAGTCAATGAGAACATCAAGTTCTTTTGGGAAAATCTGATACGCCGATAAACTGCTCGGTGCGTACTCGAATCGAATCCAACTACATCAGAAAACTAAGACATCGCTTTTCTTAATTCAGCTAAATTCCACTGGGTTGCAAAATGGATTAAATCTGTACCATCTTTTAAATTCAATTTACTACGAATATTAAAACGATGCGTTTCAATTGTATTGACACTCCGGTTAAGCAACTTAGCAATTTCCTGACTACTGTGCCCCGCACCAATCAAATGAAAAATTTCAAATTCACTAAGAGTCAGCGAGTCAATTAATCGCTCCGGCTCTGAATGTCCGATTTTGATTTTTCTCAGCAGCTTGGCATGCATATTCTTACTGAGAAAGATATTACCTTGCAATACTTCACGGATAGCAATTAACAGTACTTCGCCCGTTTCTTGTTTTGAAACATAACCGCGTCCACCAACCTGTAAAGCACGCTCGGCATAGATCTCCTCGTCATGCATTGAAACAAAAAGTACAGGTAATGCAGGTAACAGTAGATGGATACTTTTAATAACTTCAAAACCAGGAACCGTTTTAAGTGTTATATCGAGCAAAACAATATCCACACGCACATTTCTTCTAAGCAGTGCCAACGCCTCACTGCCATCACCAGCTTCAGCACACACTTTCATATCGGGTTCATTGTTAACGAGTAACGAAATACCGTGACGCATCATAGCATGATCGTCCACAAGCATTACTTGTATTTTCTGATTTGACATATTAAAGCAATTATATTTAGTGACACTCTACTCCCTAGTGTTTGCAAAAGCACCGGTCCATTGATCCATTATTTATGCGATATTGAACATGCCAATTATCATCGCCTTAGTCGCAGCACATTCACCTATCTATAAAACATCATCATTCAATTTTTATACAGACAAGACAGATTAGTTGAGGTGATAATTTTTATGCCACTCTAGCAAATGATATCACCACCAACCACTAACGCTCTAATATAAATCCATATTCTGCTTGTTATTAATAATACACTTTGATCTTAGTAAGTTAAAGTGGGTCTTAATGTAACAATTGAGGCGCCGCGCGATGAAGGTTTAATTGTTGAGTCTCTGATGAAAACGTTCTTGATTGTACTATTGAACCAGGGGATTAAATCGCTTCATACCTACTTTAGGTTGTTGAATATTAGGGATACAGAGTTCATGCTTGACGTTGCGCCACAGCCGTTCGACAAAAAATTTTCATACTAGCAGCCTTGCCGTCCAGGCTGATTTGAACACGATGTCGCTACAATACTTCGATAAATGCCGCGCTGGTAGACAGAATGCCTTGGTGCTGAAACCAGGTCGCATAACTTCGTGAGCCGTATTGCGGTGTTTTGAGATATTGCTCGTCCATCTTGCTTAACAAAGCCAGATGATCGTCAGCGATCGGTTGCGGCCGGTAATAATAAGAATAAGGCCGATCACGATAAATCCAATAACTGGCACTAACGAGTGAGACTCAATTGTTGGTTGGACTCAATCATCATTTTTCGCTCTCGCGCACTCAATGATTAAGCTTTTTGGCCAGAACCCCCCGTTTCACCGTCAATTGTCCGATGACTCGACGCAAATCATCAATACTACGTTCTTGGTTTCTGCCAGCAAATAACTCCGTAGCTTGCTCTATCAAGTGCCGCTTCCGGCTGTTGATCTGTGTTGGGTAAATTCCGTAACGCAACGCCAGCTGCAGCACGGTTTCTTCCCTTGGATTGCTGCTATTGCCGCCTTGTCTTTAAATTCACTGGAATATTGTTTTCGTTTCTTGCTCATGATTATGATCCTCTTTAGTGTTCATAGCAGAGCTTAGCAACCTGTCCGGTTTTGCGGTACCACTTCTATGAGCCACAACCTGATTCTACTATCTGGTTCAACAAGTTATGGAAACTTATCATACCAATCAAGCCTGAATTGGACCTCAGTGTTGCTCGTTAACGAGTAGTACTTGGAAGTAAAGCGGACACGCCAGCATTTTTGTCCGTCAGGTTGTACCCATAAAACAAAATCCCTACCATCGGCCAAGCTATAGCACTTGTGGTTCGGTTTCGCTGATTTAATGATTGATCGGCAAGTTTCATATAACTTCCTGAGAAAGCCTGAGAATCAGAATAGAAATGGGTATATTTTTACCAGTTTTTTTGTAACGCCATCCGATTTACTCAAGGCTGCCAATGAATTAGCTAAATTGCTGTAATACTATTTATCGTAAAGGGATTTCTTGGTGTTACTGAGTGTTAATTGGTGTATCTTTGGCGGAGAGGATGGGATTCGAACCCATGTGCCAGGTTACCCTGACCATCTGATTTCGAGTCAGCGCCGTTATGACCGCTTCGGTACCTCTCCGGTGTGCAGGAATTAATACACCCGTTTGACTGGTTTACGCCAAACGGGTGTTAAATGGAATTATATAGTTATTACGCAGTCGCTGTCATGGTGCCGCGCATCTTTTGCAGCGCTTTTGCTTCGATTTGCCGTACCCGTTCAGCCGACACGCCCAGTTCCGCAGCGAGATCATGCAACGTAGCGCTGTCTTTTTCTCGTAGCCAGCGCGCTTCGATGATATGGCGACTACGATCATCCAGGCACTCGAGGGAATGTTGCAAACCTTGCTCGCGCATCTGGGTAATTTGCACGCTCTCCAGAATTTGTGAGGGTTCAGCACCATCCGTCAGATAACTGATCGGACTGAATGTATCGTCTTCCTCATCGGAGAGCGGTTCCAATGAAATATCTGAGCCATTAAAACGTTTTTCCATTTCCACCACTTCTTCCGATTTGACGCCTAATTGCGTGGCCATGGCTTCGACTTCTTGCGGATTCATGGCATCCAATCCTTGCTTCATGCTCCGCAAGTTAAAAAACAATTTACGTTGTTGCTTGGTTGTCGCTATTTTAACAAGGCGCCAATTACGCATGATAAATTCATGAATTTCAGCCTTGATCCAATGCACTGCAAAAGATACCAGACGAACACCGCGTTCCGGGTCAAAGCGCTTCACCGCTTTCATTAATCCGATATTGCCTTCTTGGATCAGATCCGCTTGCGGAAGCCCATATCCTTTGTAGCCGCGCGCTATCGCCACAACGAAACGCAGATGAGACAAAATCAGTTTCTGAGCAGCTTCGATATCGCCGTGATTCCATAAGCGCCGTGCCAGACCCGTTTCTTCCTCTTGCGAGAGGATCGGGAAAGAATTAACAGACTGAATATAGCTTTCAATACTTCCTCCAACAGCCGGCAGTGTCAAAGCATTCGTCATCGTAATAATCTCCTGTAAGGTATTGTGCGAACTTTCGGGTAAACTATATTTTAGCACTCCCGAAATGAGAGTGCCAAACTTTTGAAAAGTTTCACGACAGACAATAAGCTTAGCGTGGTTCGATTTGCCAGAGATGATTTGCAACGGAAATGCGTGCGCCCAGCCATCCGAGCCAAGCTGAGAACAATTGTAAACTCAAACTGTCCTGTAGCGACAAGTGCTGCAAATGAATGTCAACTTCGTAGAGACCGACCAGCACCCCAAGCTCTTCGTTCAGAGCACCGATGAAGAGAGCTACAATCAACCATGCCGCAATACCGCCAGCCAATCCTTGGATAGTACCGAAATATAAAAAAGGCCGGTGAATAAAACTGTCGGTTGCGCCAATGAGTTTTGAGATTTCGATTTCATCGCGCTTAGTCAGGATTTGCAAGCGAATGGTATTAAACATAATGGCAATAATGGCGACACTCAGCAACGTCGCCAGCATCAGAATAACCGCGCGTCCCAATTGCAGTAACGCGTTGAGCCGTTCTATCCATTCGGAATCGAATTGCACATGCACTACTTCCGGCCAACTTTGCATTTCCGCACTCAACTGTTCGAGAGCATCGGATGAATTGTGCTCCAAGTGCACAATGAACGCATCGGGTAGCGGATTACGCATCAACCCGGCCATGACATCGGCAAGACCGCTATCCTGTTGCAACTGCTTTAACGCAACTTCTTTGGATATGAACTGAAAACTTACAATCCGCGACTCTTCTTGTAGTCGTTGTTTGACACGGTTGAAATCATTCTGCTGTGCATCTTGTTGCATAAACAAGCTCATCTGCGGCGTACCGGCTGCTTGCCCGGACAGGGACTGCAAGTTTTCCATCAGCACATAAATTCCGGTTGGCAAACTCAACGCAATACCCATTACCGTAATGCTCAGCAGGCTTGTAACCGGTGTAGCAATCAACCGCTTCAGCGTATGAAAAAATACAAACGCATGTTGTGTCAGCCATGCGCGCATCATGCAGCCAGCTTTCCTTGTTTGAGTGACAAAATTCGATGCTGGGTGTCTTCCAGCAGCGATGCATCATGCGTGGCAATCAGCACAGTAACACCCACTTGGTTGAACGATGTAAACATGGTCATGATATCGCGGGCATACTCCACATCCAGATTACCGGTCGGCTCATCTGCAATCAATATCGACGGACGATGCACCACCGCGCGCGCGATACAGAGCCGTTGACGCTCCCCGCCGGATAATGCGACCGGCATGGCTTTTTCTTTTTTCAACAAGCCGACTTTATCCAATGCGGCTCGCACCCGGGAAGCCACAGTTTTGCTATCAAAATTACCGATTTGCAGCGGCAGCAAAACATTCTCAAATGCGTTGCGATCAAACAGCAATTTGTGATCCTGAAATACAAAACCGATTTTGCGCCGCAAATACGGAATGGCAGCCGGCTTGAGCTGAGCGATATTTTGCCCGCTGATGGAAATCGTACCGGAAGTCGGCCGTTCAAGAGCAGCGATCAACTTTAGCAAAGTGCTCTTGCCAGCTCCTGAATGACCAGTAAGAAAAACCATTTCACCGGCTGGCACGGCCAGATCGACGTTATTTAACGCCACATAACCGTCAGGATAGCGTTTGCTGACATTTTTGAAAACAATCATGGCTGACTCAAATTTTCAGCTTGCTTAATCGAACAAAGCATCGACAAATTCTTCCGCGTCAAACGGCCTTAAATCATCCACGCCTTCACCGACACCCACAAAGCGCAGCGCTGGCGGATTTTGCGGGTATTGCGCGGCAATTGCCGCAACGACCCCGCCTTTGGCCGTTCCGTCCAACTTAGTGAGAATCAAACCGGTCACCTGGAGCGCCTCGTCAAAAGCTTTCACTTGCGCCAACGCGTTCTGACCGGTGTTTGCATCCAATACCAGCAGCACTTCGTGCGGCGCATCGGGCAGCGCCTTGGCGATCACGCGTTTTACTTTCTTGATTTCTTCCATTAAATGCAACTGCGTCGTCAATCGTCCGGCAGTATCCGCCAGCACGATATCAATACCGCGCGCTTTGGCTGAGGTAACGGCATCAAAAATCACCGCGGCCGGATCGCTCTTTTTGTCGGGATCGCTATCGGGCGCTATGACAACGACATTGTTTCGCTCCCCCCAAGCGATCAACTGCTCGCGCGCCGCCGCACGGAACGTATCGCCAGCAGCCAGTAACACCGTTTTTCCTTGATTCTGGAAGTACCTGGCAAGTTTACCGATCGATGTTGTCTTTCCCACGCCGT
Organism: Nitrosomonas sp.; assembly: GCA_019745325.1. Taxonomy (GTDB): domain Bacteria; phylum Pseudomonadota; class Gammaproteobacteria; order Burkholderiales; family Nitrosomonadaceae; genus Nitrosomonas. The sequence continues at coordinate 11,117 of JAIETK010000015.1, forward strand.
TCACACCGGTAATCATAACCACAAACGGGTTATGCGCGCTGGTATCCAATGACCGCTCCAACGGTTTCAGCAAGGCAGTCAAAGATGCCTTGAGCGCTTGCTTCAATTGCGCGGAATCGGTTAAAGCATCGCGTTTAACCTGCTTGCGCAAATCCTCCAGCAGTTGCTGCGTTGCGCTGACGCCAATATCGGATGTTAAAAGTATGGTTTCCAGCTCTTCGTATAATGCTTCGTCGATTTTACCGCCGCCGAACAGACCGGATAACTGCCTGCCTAAATTCTGCCGGGTACGGGCAAGACCTTGCTTGAGCTTGCTCGCAAAACTTACCGGTTCTTCCTGATTGGATTCGGATACAGTGTCTGATGGAGCCGGAATTTCAGTTGAATCTGCTGGATCTTTTTTAGATTTAAAAAAACTAAACATTCTGGTAGGCTCTATGAACAGTGATATTTTCAAAACGCGATTTTAGTCTGTTTACTCACATTTTGGTTAGTAAAAATGAATTCTGATAACCGTAGCACTTTTTTTAGTATCTTTTCAATTTGCAATTTTCTATTACTCAGCAGCCTATCGGTCCCATCCGCAGCATTTGCCAATCCGCATGAATTCTTGCTCGATAATGGCTTAAAGTTGATTGTAAAACAAGATCATCGCTCACCGGTGGTCGTCACTCAAATTTGGTACAAAGTGGGCAGTATCGATGAGGTCAATGGTGTTACCGGTGTAGCGCATGTGCTGGAACACATGATGTTCAAAGGCACTGAGAAAGTTCCGAATGGTGAATTTTCGAAAAAAATTGCGGCAGCCGGCGGACGCGAAAATGCTTTTACCAGTTACGATTACACTGGCTATTATCAGCAACTGCATAAAAAACATTTGCCCATGGCGATGGAACTGGAATCGGATCGGATGCGTAATTTGCAGATCACCAAAGAAGAGTTTGAAAAAGAGATCAAAGTGGTCATGGAAGAGAGAAGATTGCGCACCGACGACCAACCACGTTCATTGCTGTACGAAAAAATGATGTCGGTCGCCTACCAAGCGCATCCGTACAAAAATCCGATCATCGGCTGGATGAATGATTTAGAAAACATGACTGTAGATGATGTGCAAGACTGGTACGACCGCTGGTATGCGCCGAACAATGCGATATTGGTCGTAGTCGGTGATGTTGATGCTGAAGAAGTACATCAGTTAGCAAAAAAATACTATGGCGCAATTCAGTCCCGCCCATTGTTTTCTTTCAATGAGCGCAAACCACAATCAGAACCGCCGCAACTTGGCTCAAAACGAATAACCGTCAAGGCGCCAGCGGAACTACCTTACCTAATTATGGGCTATCATGCTCCGGCGATCAAAAATGTCCAGGAAGACTGGGAGCCTTACGCTTTGGAAATTTTGGAAGGCGTGTTGGATGGCAACGCATCCGCGCGACTGAATAAATCATTAGTGCGTGAAAGCCAAATCGCCAGCTCCGCAAGCGCAGGCTACGGCGCCATGGCACGTGGCCCAAGCTTTTTCTTCCTTAGCGCGGTACCGAGCGCAGGTAAAACTGTTGCAGAACTGGAACAGGCATTACGAGGAGAAGTTGAGAAAATCGCTAAAACCGGGGTAACAGCAGCAGAACTGGCACGGGTTAAAGCGCAAGTAATTGCCGGCCACGTCTATCAGCTCGACTCCATGTTTTCCCAGGCCATGCAAATAGGTCGACTGGAAAGCATCGGGGTATCCTATCGGGACACGGATCTTATTTTAGAGAAATTAAAAGCAGTTACTGCGGAACAAGTCCGCGATGTCGCACGGAAGTACTTTAATGATGACAGCTTGACGGTTGCGGTATTAGATCCGCAACCTCTGGAACAAAAGGCACCTTCACGAGCACCGGTCGGATTAAGGCATTAATCGGTTGTCAAACTTTGGCAGCAGCCTAAAGGAGAAGAGGAGAAAAAAGCCGCTGCCAAATTTGCAGAAACCCCTATTTTTTTGCACCATTGTGTGAATGACCATTGCTCTTCTGATGGTCATCATGTTCATGTTTGTGTTGTTTATTTTCTTCCATATGCTGATGCATTTTTTCCATCATGCGATGCATTTCTTCTTTGTCAATAAAACCATCCTTATTGATGTCCTTTTTATCAAACATCTGTTCGTGATGTTTCATAAATTCGTCTTTGCTGATCCTGTTGTCCTTATTGGCATCCACTACCGCCATGTGTTCACACTGATGACCATCGTGCTGATCGTGTCCGTGTTTGGAATGAGCGCTGCCATGCGCTTCATGCTGTTCCCCTTGATGCTGATGGCCACCCGCTTTGCCAGCTTCAGCAGCAAAAACCACCGGTGCAGAAACGGTCAATAGAGTAATTGCTGCCAAAAATAAAAGACTTTTGTTATGAAACATTTTGTTTCTCCGTAACAGTGAATAATCGAGGGATAGTAAAACCAGCCAATTTGAAAAGCGCTTACCTTTAAAGTTCACGGGGTATGATGCTTCATCCAATAATAAAATGCTGGCGGTAGTATTTGAGTTCGTTGATGGAGTCATATATATCCGCTAGCGCTTCATGCTTACTTTCTTTGCTGAAGCCGGATGCAATCTCGGGTTTCCAGCGTTTAGCCAACTCTTTCAGAGTACTGACATCGAGATTGCGGTAATGGAAGTAAGTTTCAAGCTGCGGCATCGAGCGCACCATGAAACGCCGGTCTTGGCAAATTGAATTTCCGCACATCGGTGATACGCCGCGCGGTACGTACAATTTCAAAAATTCAAGCAATTGCGCTTCGACTTCTGCTTCATTCAGGCACGAAGTTTTCACTTTATCGATCAGACCGGATTTGGAATGCGTCGATTGATTCCATTTATCCATGTCGTTCAACACATCATCGGATTGATGCACGACCAGAACAGGCCCTTCTGCAACCGTATTCAATTGCGAATCGGTAATCACGACAGCCACTTCGATGATGCAGTCGGTATCCGGATTGAGTCCGGTCATTTCCATGTCCACCCAGATGAGGTTATTGTTATCTTGTGCCATAATGTTTATAAAATTTTGAATGCTAAGCTCTGAATTGTGTCATATCGACGACATACAGTCACTTTTAATCAGACTGAAAATGCAGACTCAAGATTGCAATTCCACTTGAATGCTCCTTGAATTCAAATCTATGAACTTTTGGTAAGGACTATGCAAACATTTACTTTGATTTTCTTATTTGCACTGTTGGTCACCACGCTGACGCAAGTTTGGTTATCTATCCGGCACATCCGCCACGTCCGGGCGCATCAGCACCAGGTACCGGAAGAATTTGCCAGCAAGATCAGCTTGGCCGATCATCAGAAAGCAGCGGCTTACACTTGCGCCAAAACCGGCGCCGGATACCCCGGTATTCTTCTGCATGTCGTGCTGTTGCTGACATTTACCCTTGGTGGCGGCTTGAATGCCTTAAGCGAATTCTGGACCGGCTGGTTCAGTGATCCGGTCGTTCACGGCATGGCGCTGATTATCAGCACTTTCATGATCATGAGCGCGGCTGAGTTCCCATTAAGCTATTACCGTGTGTTTGTAATCGAAGAACGTTTCGGTTTCAACAAAATGACCCCGCTGATGTTTTTCACTGATCTGATCAAACAAACTGCTATCGGTTTACTGCTTGGCACCCCCTTGTTGTTTTGCGTGCTGTGGTTGATGGAAAAAACGGGGGATTTGTGGTGGCTGTATGCCTGGTTTGCGTGGATCGCGTTCAATCTGTTCGTGCTGGCGATTTATCCGGCCTGGATCGCACCGCTGTTTAACAAATTCTCGCCGTTGGAAGACACCGCGTTAAAAACACGCATTGAGCGATTAATGAATAAATGCGGCTTCACCGCCAGCGGCTTGTTCGTGATGGACGGCTCGCGCCGCAGCAATCACGGCAACGCTTATTTCACCGGCTTCGGCAAAACCAAGCGCATCGTGTTCTTCGATACCTTGCTAGCGCGTCTCGAACCGGCTGAAATCGAAGCAGTACTGGCGCATGAACTGGGGCACTTCAAATTGCGCCATGTAATCAAACGTATCGCCGTGTCGTTCGTCATCAGCCTCGGATTTCTGTGGCTTTTGGGCTATTCGATGCAACAAGCCTGGTTTTACGAAGGGTTGGGCGTAACCGCCGGCAGCGTGCCGTCAACCGCGATGGCGTTATTGCTGTTCTTTCTGGTGATGCCGGTATTCACTTTCCTGCTACATCCAATCTCCAGCCTTTATTCCCGCAAACATGAATTTGAAGCCGATGCCTATGCCGCGCAAAACGCTTCGGCGGATGATCTGATTCACGCGCTGGTAAAACTCTATCAGGATAATGCATCGACACTGACACCCGATCCGCTGCATTCCGCATTTTACGATTCACACCCACCGGCTTCGATCCGCGTGGCACATTTACAAAACCAGGGGCAAGCATGAGCACCACCATCTGCGATTTAACATCCAAGCAATGCAAACCGTGCGAAGGCGGTATCTCGCCGCTATCAAGCGCGGAGGCCACCGCCTTTATGCAGCAAATTGAAGGCTGGCAATTACAGGATAAACAGATCAGTAAAACCTACACCTTTAAGAATTATTATCAGACCATGGCATTCGTGAATGCAGTAGCTTGGATTTCGCACCGCGAGGATCACCATCCTGATATGCTGGTAGGCTACAATCAATGCGCTGTAACCTACACCACACACGCCATCGGTGGTTTATCTGAAAATGATTTCATTTGTGCGGCGAAAATCGACAAGTTATTCGCAATTTGAATAATCGCCGCAGTCACAAACAGCAACCGCAGTGTCAGACCGGACTGGTTGTTGCTGCATTTGGCAGACACTTTTCGGTTGAAACTGCGAGCGGCGATATCGTTTCTTGTGTCATGCGCGGAAAGAAAGGCGGCGTCGCATGCGGTGATCAGGTTGAATACCAATTAACCGCTGCCGGACAGGGCGTCATCGAAACAGTACAACCGCGTATCTCGTTGCTCTACCGCAGCGACGCCTTCAAGGAAAAAATAATCGCCGCCAACGTCACGCAAATCATCATCGTCGTTGCAGCGGTTCCGAGTTTCAGCGAAGAGCTTATCAGCCGCTGCCTTGCCGCCGCCGAAAGTGAAAATATCGAAGTATTAATCGTACTGAACAAAGCTGATCTGATCGCACCGACCCAAACGGCAATGCAAACACTATCGCTGTACCAGAATTTGGACTATCGTATTCTGCCGGTCAGCGCTCTACAGGATGTATCCGCACTTCGCCCTCACCTGAGAAATCACTTGAGCGTGCTGGCCGGACAATCCGGCATGGGCAAATCGACATTACTCAATGCCTTGATTCCGGAAGCACGTCGTGCCACTGCGGAAATTTCCGTAGCGCTCGACTCCGGCACGCACACCACCACGTACTCTCAGCTCTACCATCTCGATGAAAACAGCGCCGTCATCGACTCCCCCGGCTTCCAGGAGTTCGGCCTGAATCACATTAAGGAAGAAAACCTGGCATGGGGATTTCTCGAATTCCATCCCTACTTCGGTCAATGCAAATTTAGTAATTGCCGCCACCTTAAAGAACCTGGGTGTGCAATACTAACAGCGGTAAAACAAGGAAAAATCACCGAGAAACGGTTAGGCTTTTATCATAAATTGCTGTGCCGGGATCGTTCCGGCACAGGCTTGACTAGATAAGATTGATTATTGGATGGAGTATCACCGATCATCCGGTGGTGATACTCCAAGAATTTTGTTAGAACTCTTCCCAATCCTCTCCACCGCCTCCGGCTGCAACTTTGCGAGGCGCCGGTTCACTGACCGGACTCGCACTGGATTTTACCAACGCTTTTTTCGTTGCCGGGCCGCGGTTAGGCAATTTAGCAACCGTTGCTGGACGATTGTTTCTTCTTACAAGCATTGACATAGAACTTTCACCAGACAACTTGAACACGCTTACTGCTTGCGTTAGCGACTGCGCTTGTTCTTGCATTGATTCGGCGGCTGCGGCTGCTTCTTCCACCAGCGCGGCATTCTGTTGCGTCACCTCGTCCATCTGCGTAACCGCTTGATTGACCTGTTCGATTCCGGAGCTTTGTTCTTGTGATGCCGCGGAAATTTCGCTCATGATATCGGTCACGCGTTTCACCGCACTCACGATTTCATCCATCGTCGCACCTGCTTCGTCGACCAGACGGGTACCGTCTTCCACTTTCGCCACCGAGTCGCTGATCAGCTCTTTGATCTCTTTTGCCGCCGCTGCTGAACGTTGCGCCAGGGTTCTTACTTCCGTCGCCACCACCGCAAAGCCGCGGCCTTGCTCTCCGGCCCGGGCCGCTTCGACCGCTGCGTTCAATGCCAGAATGTTGGTTTGAAATGCGATCCCGTCGATAACGCTAATAATGTCGACAATTTTCTTGGAACTCTCATTAATCGAACTCATGGTTTGCACCACTTGCCCCACTACCGCACCACCCTTGACTGCAACTTCCGATGCGCCTGCCGCCAATTGATTCGCTTGGCGTGCATTATCGGCATTTTGTCTGACGGTCGAGGTCAATTCTTCCATGCTGGATGCAGTTTCTTCCAGGCTTGACGCTTGTTCTTCGGTGCGCTGACTCAGATCCGAGTTGCCCGATGCAATCTCACCCGACGCCGTGGCAATCTGATCCGTACCCGAACGCACTTTTCCGACTAAGTCGACCAGATTGTCATTCATGGTTTTCAGCGCTTGCAGCAAACGCCCTGTTTCATTGTTCGAATTCACTTCAATGCGGCTAGTCAAATCACCAGCCGCTACCGCATTAGCGACAGCTACCGCTTCATTGAGCGGACCTATCACGGCACGAATTAGCAGCATGCCGATGATTACCGCCAATACAACTCCTAATCCCACCATCGTTGCTGTAAGCGCAAACATCGTACTGAAATTGCTTTGCGCTTCCGCGTACTCTTGTCCTGCAACCTTCGATTGCAACTCGGCCAAAGCTAATAAAGTTTTATGCGCCTCATCAAATTTTGGTACCGCATCAGACGTCGCATTGGCATTGGCATTTTCGAAATCCCCCGCCATCGCCAAATTCATCGTACGATTGCGTGATTCTTTATAAATCGCCCATTGCTGTGTAAAGCTTTTTGCTAGTTGTTCTTCTTCAGGCGTTAGAATCGTATTCATGAATTTTTGCCATGTCGCGTCGATTTCGGCATCTCTTTCCGCTGTCATCGCAGTACGTTGCTTGGCAATGGAAACATCTTTCATATTCGCCGCCATCACTGCGTTCAGACGTACCCGATGAACCCGGTCAAGAACCGTATTTAAATCACCTAGCACCACAGTCCGGTCTTCGTATACCGTCTTTAAATTTCCATTGGATTGATCGATTCCGTACAAACCCAAACCGCCAACACCGGCGAGCAAAACTGACAGTATGCCGATGACAAGTACCAATCGTGATTTAATCGTCATATTATTAAACATTTAATTCTCCTCAAAGTAACCTACCAATATCCAACCTGTCTCTATAATCAATTAATGCTTTGTTCGATCAAACCCATATCACTGCTACTCATCATCTTTTCGATATCGATTAAAATGAGCATTCGGTCATCAATGGTTCCTAACCCCATGATATATTCGGTATCAATAACCGATCCCAAGCCTGGTGCCGGTCGTAATTGATCGGCTGTCAAATTAATCACGTCCGACACGCCATCCACCACAATACCCATTACCCGGCCGGCAACGTTTAAAATGATAACCACCGTAAATTGGTTGTAATCCACGTCAGTCAATCTGAATTTAATCCGCATATCAATGATCGGCACGATGATGCCCCTTAAATTCACCACACCTTTGATGAAGTCGGGCGCATTGGCTATCTGCGTGATGGCTTCATAGCCACGGATCTCCTGCACTTTTAGTATCTCGATTCCATACTCTTCTTTTCCCAAGCGGAAAGTCAGATACTCATTGGTTGCCCCTGCAACTGCGACGCTGCTCGAATCCGTTGCTCTATTTGCCGTTTGTTCCGTCTGTTCCTGAAACATGGATTAACGCTCCTTTTGTGCTATCTGAAAACCAGATGAATCTTAAAACGAAGCTTTAATTACGGAGCCTCATCCATTAGGTTTTGCCAGTAATTTCTTATTTTTTCTAAGAATTTTTCCTAACAACTTGTAGGATAATTCTTATACTCGATATAATTAATATATTAACTTAATGAATATTAATAGATAAATAAAAAGAATCAGATCGAATATGATTAATGCGAGTATCCACAATACTTAATCAACCATTAAGATTGGTATGAACTATCCTGTTACATGAAAAGTGCGGTTATGTCATCGCGAAAGAAAATTTGGAAAAAATGGCAAGAGCCGGTCAGGAAAGGCAATACCGCCCGGAAAAATGAAGCTTTAAAGGTAGATATACGCAATTGAATCCTTCTCAACGGCTCTATCGATTACATCACATCCTGTTGACCAAGCACTTCGCCGCCGGGTGCGGCATCTTCGGCGGCAAAGCTACCCGCACCGCCATTTTGCGCTTTACAACCGAGCGCGCCCGCTGGGTCGCCGAAGAGCAATGACACCCGCAACAGCAAGGAAAATTTCTGCTCGATGGCCGCTATGAACTGCGCATCCCCTACGTCAGCGAAACCGAGCTGGTGATGGACATCCTCAAACATGACGCGGCAGTTGAAGTCATCGCACCGAAACATTACGCAAAACCATCCTGTTAAACTTGCAGCAAGCGCAAGAACATTATTTGACAAGGAATAAACATGAAAACCGGAAGTAACGACCCCTGCCCTTGCGGCAGCGGCAAAAAATACAAACAGTGCTGCTTGCAAGCGCAACAGCCGCAGCAAGTCGAAGATTTATTGTGGCATCAAATACGCCGGGCAATTAGCGGGTTGCCCGAAAAACTGCTGAAATTCTCACAAAACCATTGGGGTTCGGATGCCATATTAGAAGCATGGGGAGATTTCACATTATGGCGTGAAGAAGAATTTTCTCCAGACACGCCGCACATGCAATTATTCATGCCTTGGTTCTTTTTTAACTGGCACCCGGATTATTCAACCCCCGGTACCGGCACGCCGCGCAAAAAAACAACCGGGGAAGCATTTCTCGGCAAGCATGGCCGGCAACTCGATCCGCTTTTGAAACGCTACATCGAACAATGCTGCGTAGCACCGTTCAGTTTTTTCGACATTGTGTCGGTGCGCCCCGGCGGCGGATTCTTGCTGCGCGACATCCTGACTGGGGAAGAATGTTACGCCACCGAGCATTCCGCTTCAGTACACGCCGAAGCCGGACAAATCGTATTTGGCAAGCTGGCCAAAGTCGATCATGTCGCGATACTGGAAGCCAGCGCTGCTTTTTTTATTCCGCCCGGAGAAAAATTTGCCATTCTGGAGCTGCGCAAAGAATTACTCGAATTAGAAAATCCGCCGTCGCCCGCATTGCTCGGAAAATACGAACATGAAATGCTCGAGATTTATCAAGTAGTTTATGACCGGCTATTCAACCCGCCCATGCCGTCACTGCGCAATACCGACGGCGATACGACGGTATTTCAAAAACTCGTTTACGACATACCATCCCCGCAAGCCGCTTTCACCGCACTCCGGCAACTCTGCATCGACAGCACCGAAGGCGAACTTCTGCAAGACGCCGAGTTTAACGCCACAGGCGAATTGCACCGTATCGAATTCCCATGGCTGAAGAAGGGCAATGCGAAGCACAAATCCTGGGATAACACCATCCTCGGGCAAATCCGGATCAAGGGCCGTCAGCTCACCGTCGAAGTCAATTCGGACAAGCGCGCGCAACAATTCCAGAAACAAATCAAAAAATTACTACCCGAAGCCCGCTACAAAACCAGCGTCATCGAATCCCCGCAAGCAAAGCTAAAACACATGCAGGGCCAAGGCGAAAGCGCCCAAGCCAGGCAACGCCGGGAAGAGCAGGAAGAACTGAACAACCGTCCGGAAGTGCAAGAAAAAATCATGGAACTGATGCGCGAGCATTACCGCCAATGGCCTCACGAAAAACTCCCCGCCCTGGACGGCAAAACACCGCTACAAGCCGCCAAAACCAAAAGCGGCCAGGAAAAAGTCGAAGCATTGCTCCGCGATTTCGAATTGAGAGCGCCACACACCAACCTGCCGGTCGATCCTGCAATCTTCGCCGAACTGCGCGAACGATTTGGGCTGAATAAACCTGAAAAATAAATTCATAGACTCAGGTTTTGAGCCTGTGACCCCGGATAATGCAAGGATGAGACCTTTGCACGGTGTCATGAGCGGTACGAGAATAAGGCAAAAATTTGCGAAAAAGCGGAGTTTACACGAGGTAAATGAGCATTTTTCGCGAATCTTTAACGCAATTATCGTGCCGCGTAGTAACCGTGCAAAGGTCTCAAGATGTCATTATTCGATGGAGAAACATCATGTCCCGGCGCGTATTCCTGCAATCATTCACCGCTCTAATCGGCGGATTTGCGCTACCGGCATTGACGCAAGCAAAACCGGCCGCCAAGCAATGGAAAACCCTGCAAATCTCTCCCGTGGCGGGATTCCAATATCACCGCGGCGAAACAATGTCGGCTTTGATCATAGGGTTGAAAAAAAGCAATAATCCGTGGGAACGGATTGAGGTGGAGGTGGAGGTGGAGGTGGAGGTGAGATGGAAAGTGTGAATAAACAACTTTGGAAGAGTCGCATTGTTACAGATCCGGATATCTTGGCGGGGAAACCGGTAATTGCCGGAACGCGAATTTCAGTAGAACTGATACTCGATTGCCTGGCATCCGGCTGGGACGTGGCAGAATTTATCGAAAACTATCCGCATGTTTCTCGGGAAGATCTATGGGCGGCGCTCGCGTTTGCAGCAGATGTTATTCGGCAAAAACCGTTTGTCAAAGTCGAGGATATTAACAAAGGAGATAATCTTGATATATGCCCATAGTGCAAATGACTTGGGAAATTGGCATCCGCTAAAGGAGCATCTTACAAGTGTAGCCAGAATTGCAAAACACTTTTCCAGTGACATGGAATGGCAGGATGAAGCTTTTCTTGCAGGGCTATTACATGATCTGGGGAAATACGCTGATAGATTTCAAACTCGATTAAAAGGTTTGGATTCCGGTCTAGACCACTGGTCGCAGGGAGCGTGGGTTGCGTTGGACAAAGAGCATCGCGCGATTGCCGCAGCCCTGGTTATACAAGGCCACCATATAGGCTTGCAACAAGGGAATCCAGACGCTTTGCGGCGGCTTAATCCAATTAATCTTTCGCAAAACCATCCTCTGAAGCTTGAATTGAGTCATGCGGATGTTGCGGAATTAAAGAAAAGAGCTGAAGCAGATGGTTTGGAATTTCAGAAACCGGCAACAACCGCTGTACCCGTAGATAAAGCTGAGCAGATTGTCGCTTCTATGCTCGATGTGCGAATGTTATTTTCCTGCCTAGTAGATGCCGACTTTCTGGATACGGAGGCACATTTTAACGGAGATGCTAACGGCAAACGTTTCCGGCCAGAGGGGCCGAAACTGGGTGTCGCTTCGGCTTTAGCCGCTCTTGATAGTTTCATGAGTGCTTCAATAAGAAATGGCAATCAGGCGGATGAAAATGTGTTGCAGGTAAGAGAGAAGCTCTGGCAGGAGATGATTAATGCATCTTCAGCTTCCAACGGTTTGTTTACACTCACAGCGCCGACTGGTTCAGGTAAGACCTTGGCAATGCTCAAGTTTGCATTGGAGCATGTTGTGGCAAACAAGAATTTGAAACGTATCGTGTTAGTTGTGCCTTTTCTAACCATCATAGAGCAAACTGCCCGGATTTATCGGGCGGTGTTTCAGGGGTTTCCTGAGAACTATGTTTTAGAGCATCACAGTATGGCGGGTTTGGGATGCGAAAGAGCGACAACAGATGCGGAAGACAACAAGAATAATGCAAGTGAGCGGCAGCGTCGCTTGTTGTCCGAAAATTGGGATGCGCCAATTGTGCTGACAACCAATGTGCAATTGCTTGAATCGCTGTTTTCCAATCGCCCGTCTTCCTGTCGGAAACTGCATAATCTGATGAATTCAGTGATTTTATTCGACGAAGCACAAAGCTTGCCGCAACATTTGGCAGTACCGACACTGGCGGCATTATCACACCTCTCAATTGCGTACCGTTCCAGCGTAGTGTTTGCCACGGCAACTCAACCCGCATTCGATACTTTGCACCAAGCTGTGATCAAAGAATCTCCCAAGGGATGGCAACCAAACGAAATTGTCCGAAATAACTCAAGCATGTTTAGTCAATTGAAGCGTGTCAGAGTCAGATGGCCAGTAAATGGAGAAAAAACTTCATGGAATACATTGACGCAGAAACTAAGCGAAGTGAAGCAAGTGCTATGCGTGGTCAATCTCAAGCGCCATGCCGCTGAATTACTGGATGCGTTGAAAGACATCGAAGGTGTGTATCACCTCTCAACCAATCAATGTGCCGAACACCGGCGCGTTGTATTGGAAAATGTCCGTACCAGGCTAAAAGCTGGTAAACCATGCCGTTTGATCTCTACCCAGTGCGTCGAGGCTGGGGTTGATCTTGATTTTCCGCTGGTCTATCGCGCATTGGCTCCGCTCGAATCCATCGCTCAGGCTGCCGGACGCTGCAACCGCGAGGGGCGAATGAATACACAAGGAAAATTAGGGGAAGTAATTGTGTTTGAACCGGAAGAAGAAATCTCCCGGCGCTGCTATCCAACCTATGCCTATTATCAAGCTGCTGAAAAGACGCGGACTTTACTTAAAATTCATCACGGCGAGCTGGATATTAACAACCCTGAACTGTATCGCGAGTATTATCAGCAATTGTATGACTTAACCAAACCGGAAAGCCAGAACGAGCGATTACGCGAGGCCATCACTGCACGCGATTTTGCCGAAGTAGCAAGGTTATATAAACTGATCGACCACGACGCGATCCAGATACTCGTGCCATGGGAGGGTAAACTGGATGAATTCACGGCATTGCTGGCGGAGGCTGACAGGAAAGGAATTTCGTCAGGATGGATGCGCCGTGCCCAGAGCATTGCCGTCAGCATTTATCGGCCACAAGCCGGGCACCCCGCCGGAAGTATATTGATCCCGGCAAAGTTGAGACGAGGCGGCGTATCGGATGAATGGTTCATTTTGCAAGATTCGCAAAAAAACCATTACCACGCAATACGAGGACTGCAATTACCGCAATCTGAGCAAATCTTCATCGCATAACTACTGAGGAGAAAACATGGCAAATGGAACTTATACACTCGAAGTTTGGGGCGACCTGGCTTGCTTCACCCGACCGGAAATGAAGGTCGAACGGTTTTCCTATCCCATCATTACGCCATCCGCCGCTCGTGGAATATTCGACGCAATCTATTGGGACGGCATTCGTGAAAAGTGCGGTAAAGAAAGCATAATGAGGCCTTATTTTCACTGGCAGGTGAAACGAATTGAAATGCTGGAAATGCCGCGTTATATCGCGTTGCGCCGCAATGAGGTCAAGGATAAAGTTCCCGGCATGCAAACCCTTAACAAGTGGATAAACGACATTGAATCACCAGAGCCACTTTGGGCTGATGGCGGCAAAGATGAACTGGGAACTGATCAGAAGGGCCGCACGCAACGGCAAACCATGGCGCTAAAAAATGTTCGTTACCGCATCACCGCACAAATCATTCCCAAGCAGGGTTTCGCACAAGATTTCGGCAAATTCAATAGTCAGTTCGAGCGTCGCGCCAAGCATGGAAAATGTTTCCAGCAGCCTTACTTCGGCTGCCGTGAATTTCCGGCTTTTTTTGAGTATATCGAGCCGGAAAAAGAAGCGGTTAGTAATCCTGCCAAATTTGATCAGCATCTTGGATTCATGCTCTACGATGTATTCGACTTGGGTAAAAACGCGGTAAGTGAGAAAGATAAGCCGTTTATTACGTTGTTCGATGCCTATGTGCATAATGGCGTATTGGATGTGCCACCATTTGATAGTGCTACGGTTAAGAAGCCAGGGAGGAATTAGCTATGCTGCAAACACTAATGGAATACGGCAGCGGCCTCGATTCCGAACCGGGCTTCAAAACACGAGAGGTACGATGGTGCATTGAGTTGGCTGATGATGGACGGTTCTTGAACATACTGCCACTAGGCGATGGAAAGCGAGGAGAAATGCAACCACGTTGCCCTGACATGCACAATATGGTGGCTGGCGGAAAGTCACACTTCCTGGTGGAAACTGCCCAAACCGTGGCTTTGCTATTCAAAGCAAATGAAGAAGAAAAAACTATTGTCAGAACCAAGGAAAAACAACAATTTTTTATCGAAATGCTTCGTAAGGCATCAGTTTCTTGTCCTGAGTTATCGATCATTATGAACGCTCTCGATGATCCAGAAAAACAATTAGAAATCCGCAATGCGCTCGCGCAACACAAAGCCAAGCCTTCCGACTGGTTGAGTTGGCGGGTAGGAAGTTCCGATCCTCGCACTAACGAAATTGTGCAATTGTGGTGGCGTGAATGGCGCAAAGTAGACTTGGAAAAATCGGATGTGAATTCAATTTCCAAGAAAGCTGCCAGTGATTCTATGATCTGTTTCCTGACTGGTGAACTTATACAACCGCTAGCCACACAACCAAAAATAACCGGCTTATCAAGTGTTGGCGGTCTTGGAATGGGTGACGTCATGGTTGGTTTTGATAAGGCTGCATTCAGCTCATATGGGTTGGATCAATCCGCAAATGCTGCGATGGGTGCCTTACCAGTGCAACAGTATGTGGATGGCCTGAATGATTTAGTACGCAATCATTCGCGCAAACTCGCCAACGCATTAGTCGTCCACTGGTTCAAGGAACGAGTCGCGCTGGAAGACGACCCTCTCGAATGGTTAAATGGCGCTGAATCGGAAGATACAACTAGAGCATCCGCCCATATCGCCGCACGCAATATGCTGGATGCCATTCGTAACGGCAAGCGCACCGACTTAGGTAACAACTACTATTACGCAATGACAATTTCCGGCGCATCCGGCCGGGTTATGGTGCGCGACTGGATGGAGGGACAGTTCGAAACTCTGGTAGCTAATATCGAGAGATGGTTCTCGGATTTAACGATTGTAGCAAGAGACGGAAATGGCCTTGCTCACGATCCGAAATTTATGGCGGTTTGCGGATCGCTGGTACGCGAACTTAAAGATTTACCAGCACCCACTACTGCAACTTTATGGAAGACTGCTGTTCAGAAATTACCCATTCCTCAACCGTTAATGGCGCAAGCATTAGCAAGATTTCGTGCCGATCTCATTAAAGATGAACCATTTATCCATGCTCGCATGGGCCTTATTAAAGCTTACTTCGTTCGACTACAACCAGGAGGTGACACAACCATGACTGCCTATCTCAACCCAGACCACCCAGCCCCTGCATACCATTGCGGGCGATTGCTGGCCATTTTTGCCAACCTACAACGCGCCGCGCTGGGCGATGTGGGTGCTGGCGTCGTGCAGCGCTATTACGCTTCGGCCAGTCAGACACCGGGACTGGTGATCGGACGGCTCGCCTCCAACGCCCGCAATCACTTGAGCAAACTCGATGGCGGGCTGGCGTGGCGGTATGAAGAGCAGATTGCCGACGTGATGTCCCGCTTGGGTGATGCCGCGCCGCGCACGCTCGATCTCAACGGCCAAGGGCTGTTCGCGCTTGGCTATTACCAGCAACTCGCCAAGCTGCGCTTCGGCAACAAAACAACCGAAACCAACCAAGGAGAAAAACAATGAGCGCTATCCAGAACCGTTATGAATTCCTCTACCTGTTCGACTGCGAGAATGGCAACCCCAACGGCGACCCTGATGCAGGAAACAGCCCGCGCATAGACCCGGAGGATATGCACGGACTGGTATCCGACGTGGCTCCCAAGCGCCGTGTACGCAATTACATCCAGGCGACCTATGGAAATCAAGCACCAAATGCCATATTTATTGAACACTCGACTAATCTGAACCGGCCAATTGCACTCGCTCATGAGCAGGCGAATAAAGAAATACCTGCAAAGGCAACCAAGAGTAAAGTGAAGAATGCGCGCGACTGGATGTGCGCCAACTTCTATGATGTCCGCACCTTTGGCGCAGTCATGAGTACGGGCGCCAACGCTGGTCAAGTGCGTGGGCCGGTACAGTTCTCTTTTTCACGGTCTATTCACCCCATCTTTCCGATGGACTTGGGGATCACCCGTGTGGCGGATGCGAATCTGACCAAGAAAAAACATGGGGTAGAAGAAAAGGAAGGCATGGGCAGCGAGCAACTGATGGAGTTGGAAAATCAAGCACCGGAAGATACTCTCCGCACCATGGGGCGCAAAGCTCTTATCCCCTACGGTCTCTACGCAATGAAAGGTTTCGTATCTGCCAATCTGGCGGAAGGAACCGGTTTCTCAGACGATGACCTTGCTCATCTTTGGGATGCCCTGCGCAATATGTGGGATCATGACCGTTCTGCTTCCAAAGGTATGATGTCCTGTCGTGGTCTTTATGTATTTAAACATGTTGGTACAGATAGTGATGCAAGCCAGCGCGTCCGTCAAGCCAAGCTCGGCTGTGCGCCCGCGCATCGTTTGTTGGATTTTTCTACCGACTTGCGCCCGCTGGACAATGCCATTATCGAGATTACCAAGCGCGAAGGATTGACAACTTCGCCACGCGCATTCTCAGATTATAGCGTTCTGATTCATAAAGATAGATTACCTGCTGGTGTAGAATTATTAAGCTGGTAATTAGCGCAGAGCAAAATGACCCGAAGCGATATCGCTAACGAAGAAACCTTGCTGCACCAAATAGTAAAAATTATCGTCAGGGAAGTTTCCCCGGAAGCAATCATTCTGTTTGGTTCCCGCGCACGTAGAGATTCACACCCCGATTCCGATGTCGATTTGCTGATTGTCGAATCGGAGCCATTCTCGCCGCAGCGTAGCCGCCGGAAGGAAGCGGCGCGTTTGTATATCGTTTTAAAGGGTTTGAATGTATCCAAGGATATTTGGCTCTACAGCCGGGAAGAATTCGATCATTGGAAAAATTCAAAGAGCCATGTTGTTGGCCGGGCTGTCCGCGAGGGAGAAGTGCTTTATGGTCGACTTTGAGCGAGCTATAGCTTCATAGGATAAAACGTTTGAATAATGACGAACTCATCAATGTTTCCGCTTTGAATCAGTACGCCTACTGTCCGCGCCGTTGCGGTTTGATTTATCTGGAGAGCGAATTCTCGGACAATATCCATACCGCACGCGGTAACGCCGAGCATGAACGTGCAGATCATTCAGGATGGGTGACTACCAAGGAAGGCGCGCGTGCTGAATATGCCTTGCCGGTATGGTCGGATCGACTAGGATTAGTGGGCAAATGCGATGTAGTTGAATTTTGGCCGGATGGTACTGTGTATCCGGTAGAGTACAAGCATGGTGCGCGCAAGAAATGGCTGAACGATGATCTGCAACTGGCGGCGCAAGCCATCTGCTTGGAAGAAATGACCGGTAAGCCGGTGACGCATGGTGCGATTTATCATCACACTTCCCGTCGCCGCCGTGAAGTCGCCATTTCGGATTCGTTACGTCAACAGGTTGAAACAACCGTAGCGGCGGTTCGTGCCTTACTGGCCTCCGGGAAATTGTCGCCGCCAGTTAACGATGCGCGCTGCAAGGAATGTTCGTTGAAGGAAATTTGCCAGCCGCAAGCGTTGGCGGATAAAACGCACCAGCATGAATTGCTGGATGAATTGTTTAACGTGGACGAATAGCGTAATGAAGCATACCGCATACGCCCAGAAATGCCCGCTCGACAGCTTCCATTTCGCTATCGTTGAGGGTGGCCAGCGGCCCTTCTCCAAAGCGGGAACGATCCAGGGTTCGCGGTTGATCGACGATGATCTGGCAATCCTTCAACAAGCGGTGGCGGGCGGTGACGGTGATGCGCCATTGTTTGAAAGCGGGATAAACTTGCGTTGTCAGCGGCAGGATGATGATCATCGGCGTGCCGATCGCGGTCAGCGCATTGTCCTGAAAAACCAAAACCGGACGGATCTTGCCGATTTCCTGCCCGCGCGGCGGATTCAGGTTGGCAGTCCAAATCTCGCCACGGCGGATTACTTCCACCATTTTCCGGAAGATTCCGTCTGCGGTAAATCGCCGGATATGCGGCCCTCAACATTCTCCAGCATTTCATTTTCAATCGGTAGAAATTCCTCGGCAATGGCTTGCGCTTCTTGCCGGATACTTTCGATCGCGTATGCTAATCGCGCCTCTTCCAGGAGTTGATCCATGAAACGTTTTTTCTCGATTTCCAACAGATACCAGTTCAATGCATCGCGTGCGATTTCGGAACGGGTTTTATTTTCGCGTTCCGCTTCTTCCGAAAGCCGCTGTTCAATCTGCTCGGTCAGCCGGATGTTGAGCGTCGTCATATTGTAACTCCCGATAATTTGAATAAATTTTACAAATTGTAATACATAATGTATCAAATCCTCAACACACTTTATATCATGACACCCAATGCCTACGCGCATTTGGAAAACGATACCGTGCGCATCGACGTGGAACGGCAGAAAAAGCTCCAAGTGCCGCTGCATCATTTGGGCACGCTCGTTTGCTTTGGCAACATCATGATTTCTCCGGCGCTAATGCATCGCTGCGCCGACGACGGCATCGGCTTGGTATTGCTCGATGGCAACGGGCGATTCAAGGCCCGGCTGGAAGGCGCGGTCAGCGGCAATATTCTGTTGCGTCAGGCGCAACATCGCTTGGCAGCGGATACATCCTTTGCCGTTGCGGTTGCGAAAGCGGCGATAGCCGGAAAGCTGCGCAATTCCCGCCAGGTTTTGCAGCGCGGCGCGCGTGAAACGGCGGACGAACAAGATCAGAAAATACTCACCCAAGCATCGGAAGCATTAGCTGGTTCCATACGCAATCTGGCGATGGCGGCGGATCTGGACGTGGTGCGCGGCATTGAAGGCGACGCTGCCAAAGTGTATTTCTCAGCGTTGCCCAATTTGGTGCGGCGTAATGTCCGTGAGTATTTCACCATGGACGGGCGCACCCGCAGGCCGCCGCGCGACCGTTTCAATGCGCTGCTATCGTTTCTCTATGCAATGGTGATGAACGATTGCCGCTCGGCGATTGAAAGCGTCGGACTTGATCCGCAATTGGGTTTTCTGCACGCAGTCCGGCCTGGACGGGCAGCATTGGCGCTCGATCTGATGGAAGAATTCCGGTCGATTCTGGCGGATCGGCTAGCGCTCACGCTGGTCAATCGCGGCCAGATCACCGAACGGGATTTGCAGTTACGCGAAGGCGGCGCGGTGTATCTGGAAAATGACGCTCGAAAAATTGTCGTGGCGGCTTATCAGGAACGCAAGCAAGAAGAAATCAATCACCCGCTGCTGGATGCCAAAGTGCCGTTCGGGTTATTGCCGCAACTGCAAGCGCGTTTCATGGCGCGCACTATCCGCGGCGACATGGAAGCGTATATTCCCTTTCTAGTGAAATGACCATGCTGATTATCGTAACCTACGATGTTTCAACCGAAACTAAGGAAGGCCGCAGAAGATTGCGGCGCGTTGCCAAAATCTGCGAAGGAATCGGACAGCGCGTGCAAAAATCGGTATTCGAGTGTAAAGTCAGTCTGATGCAGTATGAAGATTTGGAACGCAGATTACTGGCCGAAATAGACGAAAAGGAAGACAACCTGCGGCTATATCGTTTAACCGAACCCGTCGATCTGCACGTCAAGGAATATGGAAAATTCAAAGCCATCGATTTCGATGGATCGCTCATCATTTAACTTCCGCGAATCGCAAGCAACGGCAAAATACCGGCTGGTTCGCGCAAAGAATAACCTCATGAAAAATCGTAACTTCCTGAGAACCCTGTTCGCAATCACATCCCAAAATCATTCTCCAAATCGCCAGTTCGCGCGTGAACAAAAAATTTCTTTGTTGTATGATCGAGTTGCAGTTGTACTGTAGCGCCCGGCCCCAAAGCCGGGCGAGGATTGAAACGGTTTTAGAACCGCGAATTAATCCACCGCTTGCTTGTAGCGCCCGGCCCCAAAGCCGGGCGAGGATTGAAACAACAGCCATCCCATTCGGTAAAACATATAATTTGGTAGCGCCCGGCCCCAAAGCCGGGCGAGGATTGAAACCTTGATTACGGTGGTTTTCGTGTAACCGTGGCGCGGTAGCGCCCGGCCCCAAAGCCGGGCGAGGATTGAAACAAAGAAATCAGGTATTTCATTGCCGCACGATCAAGGTAGCGCCCGGCCCCAAAGCCGGGCGAGGATTGAAACTTGCACGTATGCAACCGCAGCAAAATGGCTGAGAGGTAGCGCCCGGCCCCAAAGCCGGGCGAGGATTGAAACACTGATTCTGATTTGGTAAACGAAATATTGAGAACGTAGCGCCCGGCCCCAAAGCCGGGCGAGGATTGAAACTTTCAACTCCGCTAGTTGTTGTGTTGATGCATTCGTAGCGCCCGGCCCCAAAGCCGGGCGAGGATTGAAACACAACGTTGATTTTGATTGGATGGCTGCGGGGAAGGTAGCGCCCGGCCCCAAAGCCGGGCGAGGATTGAAACTTTCTTTCAGCGTTCCGAATAGGAGCACGGAATCAATGTAGCGCCCGGCCCCAAAGCCGGGCGAGGATTGAAACGATCAAATCCGTCCGCTGGGGCGCGATCAAGCGAAGGTAGCGCCCGGCCCCAAAGCCGGGCGAGGATTGAAACGCATTTTGCCGAATGGGTCGCCCGGTGGCCAGAAAGTAGCGCCCGGCCCCAAAGCCGGGCGAGGATTGAAACAATATAACCGATATCTTTTAAGATTGTCAAGCATGTAGCGCCCGGCCCCAAAGCCGGGCGAGGATTGAAACATTTTGACTCGCTTTAACACCTTGGATTTCTCTAGTAGCGCCCGGCCCCAAAGCCGGGCGAGGATTGAAACCTATCGTACTTGGGGCATCGCGTTACCAAGCGCCGTAGCGCCCGGCCCCAAAGCCGGGCGAGGATTGAAACCCGTACCATGATGGAGAATATGGGTCTTGCGTCAATGTAGCGCCCGGCCCCAAAGCCGGGCGAGGATTGAAACGTGGTATTCGTGCCCCAAATCCATCGAGCGTTGGTCGTAGCGCCCGGCCCCAAAGCCGGGCGAGGATTGAAACATTTTTGCGGCTCCATTTGTTTAATTTTATAGTTGTAGCGCCCGGCCCCAAAGCCGGGCGAGGATTGAAACCCTTTTGCAGCATTTCGATTATTTCAAGCTTCATAGTAGCGCCCGGCCCC
The DNA here is from genome assembly GCA_019745325.1 of Nitrosomonas sp. Taxonomy (GTDB): domain Bacteria; phylum Pseudomonadota; class Gammaproteobacteria; order Burkholderiales; family Nitrosomonadaceae; genus Nitrosomonas. Next base: position 32,463 of record JAIETK010000015.1, read on the forward strand.
AAAGCCGGGCGAGGATTGAAACGGATGAGGAGCTTATTATGAAACCAGAATGGATTGTAGCGCCCGGCCCCAAAGCCGGGCGAGGATTGAAACCTTTGCTTCCTCTACCCGATACGATTCAGTTTGAGTAGCGCCCGGCCCCAAAGCCGGGCGAGGATTGAAACCAATCAACGATATGTGCGGTAAGCCTAAGCCAGCGGTAGCGCCCGGCCCCAAAGCCGGGCGAGGATTGAAACTAATGTTGCGGTTAATGAGTGGCAGTGGTTGGCTGGTAGCGCCCGGCCCCAAAGCCGGGCGAGGATTGAAACATTCCGTCGTTGTTTGAGCCGTAAATTTGTAACACTGTAGCGCCCGGCCCCAAAGCCGGGCGAGGATTGAAACAATAGATGTAGCTGGAAGGAACCGAACGCTTGTGGTAGCGCCCGGCCCCAAAGCCGGGCGAGGATTGAAACATGTGCATTTTATGTGATGTCAACGAAAAATATAAGTAGCGCCCGGCCCCAAAGCCGGGCGAGGATTGAAACCTAATATTTGACATTTTTATCCCTCAAGTTTTAAGGTAGCGCCCGGCCCCAAAGCCGGGCGAGGATTGAAACGTCAGTACCGTTGAATGCGCCAGCAGTATATACGTGTAGCGCCCGGCCCCAAAGCCGGGCGAGGATTGAAACAACAAATCGGGCGGTATTGGGAAATTTATTAAAAGTGTAGCGCCCGGCCCCAAAGCCGGGCGAGGATTGAAACCAATAGCCCATGCTCGGCATCCCCAGCTATCCGGTAGCGCCCGGCCCCAAAGCCGGGCGAGGATTGAAACATTCCCGAATCTTGCTGGATCAACGCCGATTATCTGTAGCGCCCGGCCCCAAAGCCGGGCGAGGATTGAAACTTTTGGGATAGCTTAAATAATTCATCTTGCGCGTGTAGCGCCCGGCCCCAAAGCCGGGCGAGGATTGAAACTATACCAAGAACATAAATGAACAGTAAAGTTGATCGTAGCGCCCGGCCCCAAAGCCGGGCGAGGATTGAAACTAAAGTAGATTCACTGCATCAATTGCTTGCTTCCGTAGCGCCCGGCCCCAAAGCCGGGCGAGGATTGAAACTGTCGACAACCATGCGCGCGCTGTGGCGGGCGCAGTAGCGCCCGGCCCCAAAGCCGGGCGAGGATTGAAACCGGATTCCCGAGCGAACCGCCACCGATGGCCCCGTAGCGCCCGGCCCCAAAGCCGGGCGAGGATTGAAACACCCATACGGGCAGCTGCTGCATCCACAAATGGGCGGTAGCGCCCGGCCCCAAAGCCGGGCCAAGATTGAAACCTAGCTTCGGTTCTTCGATCTACTTTTAATCGCCAGAACATAATGTTATAGTCTGTCTGACAATCAGTCAGACGAGGAGCGAATGATGAGAATAACGGTGCGGATTGATGACAGTTATGAGCAAAAGATCAAAGTCATCCAGCAGAGAACACAGCTTAATACCACGGATGTCATCAAACAGGCTATTGACTTGATGTATGAGCAAGCGGAATTAAGCGCAAAGGAAAAAAACAGAGAGCTGTTGGCTAAATTGGCGGGGATCGGCCATGGACCGGAAGATGGTTCGGTAAATTATAAACGTTATATTTCTGAATATATCGATGAAAAATTTAATCATCGCTGATACTGGATTCTGGTACGCGCTGATTAATGAAGACGATCATTTTCATGCACAGGCCGTTGCTGCACTGAAAAATGTGGATGGTAGATTGATTTCAACATGGCCCGTCATTACTGAAACCAGTTATTTATTGCAAAGCCGGTTGGGTTTGCGGCAAGTATGTGAGTTTCTGGCTTCTTATCATGAAGGCTTGTTTCTTGGTTACGAGCTTAATCCAGAGCAGCTTTTGCGCATGATCGAGTTGATGCAAAAATATGCAACCCTGCCAATGGACTTGGCCGATGCTTCGTTGGTGGTTCTGGCTGAAGCGCTAGGACACGGACGTATTCTTTCCACCGATACACGCGACTTTGAAGCTTATCGCTGGAAAAATCATCATCCATTTCAGAACTTACTATTGCCCGATGACTGATGTTACCGCCGCTTAAACCTATTGCGTGTTCCCCACACCCGCGGGGATGAACCGGTCAAAATGACGGACGAGGATTGAAACAAAAGCTTCATGCCCGAGCGGATGCAACACGTATAATACAGCTCAGTTAACGATTTTGCCGCTGCAGCCATGCCCACTCCTGAAAGTAATAAGCATCCGCAAACCAAAAACCCCTTGCAAGGTGTCACCCTGGAAGCACTGCTGACCGAGCTGCATGCGCACTATGGCTGGGAGGGGTTGTCCAAAAGGATCGATATCAATTGCTTTAAACAAGATCCCAACATCAAGTCCAGTTTGAAGTTTCTGCGCAAGACACCGTGGGCCAGAGAGAAAGTCGAAGCCATCTATATCCAACTGAAAAAGGTAAACCATGAGTGAATTCAGTCTTAAAGGCCACGACGCGATTGCATTGAATGATCTGTTGAAGATCACCGGCCTGTGCGGGAGCGGTGGCGAAGCTAAGGCCGTAATCGCCAAGGGTAAGGTCAAAGTGGATGATCAAGTTGAGCTACGCAAAACTTGCAAGATTCGCAATGGCCAAGTAGTGGAATATGCCCGGGAACAAATCACCGTAACACTCTGAACCGCCTGGTTCAAAAAAGCCAGCGCGGCGCCGGTACATTCGAGTATCCTACGCGGTTATTCAGCACAGATCGTAAACCATGACGCAATACCAACTCTTCGCCACCACGCCGAAAGCGATGGAAGGCATACTCGCCAACGAAATCCAGGCACTCGGCGGACAAAACGTACAGCAGAAAATGGCCGGGGCGGCATTTCAAGGCGATTTGGCGATGGCCTACCAAGCCTGCTTATGGTTGCGCACCGCCAGTCGCGTGTTATTGCTGCTCAGCAGTTTCGAAGTAAAATCGCAGCAGGATCTCTACGATGGCGTGCAACGCATCGACTGGTCGGAACATCTGAACGCTGACGACAGTTTGGCGGTATCGTTCAACAGCAAGAATAATCCGGCGATCAACAACACCCATTTCGGCGCGCTCAAAGTCAAGGACGCCATTGTCGATCAAATGCGCGCCAAGTTCGGCAGCCGCCCCAATGTCGATACCGAGTACCCCAACATCCGCGTCAACGTCTATCTGCACAACGATACCGCGCAACTGAGCCTGGATTTATCCGGCGAAAGTTCGCATAAACGCGGTTACCGTGAAGTCAGTATCGCCGCGCCGATCAAGGAAAATCTGGCGGCGGCGATTTTGCTGCGCGCCGGTTGGCCGGACATCGCCGCGCAAGGCGGTTCATTGCTCGATCCGATGTGCGGTTCCGGCACCTTGCTGGTGGAAGGCGCGCTGATCGCCGCCGATATCGCGCCGGGGTTATTGCGCGACTATTTCGGTTTTCTCGGTTGGAAGCAGCATAATCCTGCGCTCTGGCAAGCCTTGCTGGACGATGCGCAGAAAAGGCGCGAAGCCGGTTTGAGTAAATTGCCGGTCATCGCCGGATTCGACCAAGACCGCCGCACCGTTACCACCGCGTTGCAGCACATCGAGAACGCCGGGTTGGCGGGCAAAATTCACATCGAGAAACGCAATATTGCGGATGCCGCTGCCGCTTTGAGCTGGCCGAAAGGATTGATCGTCTGTAACCCGCCGTACGGCGAGCGGCTGGGCGATGAAGAAGAAACCGCGGCGTTGTACCGGGAATTCGGTGAGGTGCTTAAGCAGCGCTTTACCGGCTGGCAAGCGGCGATCATCATCGGCAACCCGGAGCTGGGGTTCCGCCTCGGCATCCGCTCGCAAAAGCCGGTGACATTATTCAATGGCGCGTTGGAATGCAAGTTATTGCGGTTGAACATTGAAGAAAGCGCATTTTTTGAACCGAAAGCCAAATCGCAGCAGGAGCGTATCGAACACATCAGCCGCCGCGCGCAAACAGAGTCAGTCGACAGTCATGCGGAGATGTTTGCCAACCGCTTGCGCAAAAACCTGAAGAAACTGAGCAAATGGGCTGAGAAAAACCGTATCGACTGTTACCGGCTGTATGACGCCGATCTGCCGGAATACGCCGTTGCGGTCGATGTTTATCATGGCGATCAGACCTGGGTTAACGTGCAGGAGTACGAACCGCCCAAAACGATCGATCCGGCCAAGGCTAATCAGCGGCTGGCTGGAGCACTGCGGGAAATCGCCAGGGTGCTCGAGATTCCGGCGGAACAAGTATTTCTTAAAATCCGCCGCAAGCAGAAAAGTACCGATCAATACGAAAAGCTCGGCCATTCACGCCACTTTCATGTGGTGCAAGAAGGCGGTTGCAAGTTTTGGGTGAATTTCGAAGATTATCTCGACACCGGCTTGTTTCTCGATCATCGCCCGGTACGTTTGCTGATTCAGCAACAAGCCAAGGGCAAGCGGTTCCTGAATTGTTTCGCATATACCGGCAGCGCGACGGTGCATGCCATCACCGGCGGCGCGGTGTCGAGTGTTACGGTGGATATGTCGAATACTTATCTGGAATGGGCTCAGCGGAATTTCACGCTGAACGGCATCCACGGCAATCACCAATTGATACGCGCCGATTGCATGGAATGGCTGGCCGGGCAAGCGAAAGCGAAACCCCGCCCGCAATTCGATCTGATTTTTCTCGATCCGCCGACGTTTTCCAATTCCAAACGCATGGACGAAGCATTCGATATCCAGAAAGACCATGTGCCGTTGATCCGCAATGCGGCGGCTTTGCTCGCACCGGGTGGCATTTTGTATTTTTCGACCAATTTCCGCCGCTTCAAAATGGATCAAGCCGCGCTGGCCGGTTTAGCCGTAGAAGACGTCAGTGCAAAACTGATTCCTGAGGATTTTGCGCGCGACGCGAGAATTCACTCTGTTTGGAAAATCACCCGCTAAAAAAACAAACCCCGCACGAGGGCGGGGTTGCTGATCCAATAACGATTACTTCTTTTAAGCGTTTTGAGTTTTGCGGCGCGCCATGAAACCCAGCAATCCCAAACCGGCCAATAGCATGGCGTAGGTTTCAGGTTCCGGAACAGCAGTGACTTGATCGAAATTGATATTATCGATACCGATGTTCCAATCGTTGTAGCCGAAACGGATCGAAATCGCTCCGCTATAAGTCAGATTGGGTGTAAATGTACTATACGAGCTACCCGCCCCTAAAACGGTAACCGGTGAATAATCGATCAAGGTGCTTTTGCTGTCGCCGTCGACAATACGCACCTGCGAGTCAGGATGATCCACCTTGAAGTATCCGGCCAAGTCGAAGCTGTTCAGGCGAATCGCCCAGCCCGGTTCCGGCACCAAGGTGATTTCCGCAAAGTGATCTGCGCTGGTCACGCTGAATGCAACATTGGCCAAATCGCCGTAATTGAAGTCCCAAAAATCGAGATGATTGTACGCCACTGTATCCGTGCTGATTTGCCAGGTGCGGTATTCGGTGGTGACGTTCGGCGTATAGCCGTTACCCATCGAATAAGATCCCACCGCATCGCTGGCGGCATTGACGTTATCGCCGTAAGCACCGGGGATATCACCATAATTACCCACTGCCGGGTCCAAATCGAACGTCAAAATGGTCGCTTGCGCGGAAACGGCGAAGAATGCGCCTGTACTCAGCAGCAACGTGCTTGAAATAAGCGAACGAGTTTTCATTGTATCTTTCTCCTCATGTTTTTCGTGTAACGAGCATGTTTCGGATTGTCCAGGTAACGGGAAGCGGCTCGAACATCATCGTCCGATTACATTCAGTAACAACCATTCCACCACTTGCGGCACATGCCCAGCTTCGCGATGCTCGTGTCAGAAGTATATTCAATCCCGTTAAACTTCACAAACTGAAACTATGTTTATCAAAAAGAAAATGCTTAATAAACATAGTTATGAATGATAGTTTCTCGAACCGACCAGCCGCTATAGTTGATGCATCCTTTTTTTCCAGGACATTTGTCATAGCGGTTCCGCCGGTTTTTAAATCATATGGTATAGTGCAAACGGCATTGCATGTCGCCACTCCGTTAACACACTGTGGAGGATCAAGATGAAGAAAAGCAGACTTGATTTACGTGAAGCAATTGTTGATACGGCAGTAACCATCGCGGAACGCTCGAACTGGGAATCGGTTCGATTGTTCGATGTCGCGGCGGAGCTCGATATTACGCTGGACGATATCCGCGCCCATTTCCGCGAAAAAGAGGACCTGGTCGATGCCTGGTTCGACCGCGCCGACAGCCGGATGCTTAAAGCCGCCGAAACTGTGGAATTTCTATCCCTGCCGCCACGCGAACGCTTGCAATTGCTCATCATGGCGTGGCTCGATGCGCTGGCCGCGCATCGCAAAGTTACGCGGCAAATGATCGGCGGCAAACTGGAACCCGGTCACTTGCATATTCAAATTCCCGCCATCCTGCGCGTCAGCCGCACTGTGCAATGGATGCGCGAAGCCGCGCAACGCGACGCCACCTATGTGCGCCGCGCTCTGGAAGAAACCGCGTTGACGACGATCTACCTGGCGACGTTTGCTTACTGGATGCAGGATGATTCGGAAAATTCGCAAAATACCCGCGATTTCCTGGCACACAAGCTTAAATATGCCGAATCGCTCGATCACTGGGTATACGGAAATCCTCGCAATGAAACCGCAGACAGCCCCGATACCGGTTCCGAATCGCAGGCAGCCGCTGAAATCGCCGGCGTGCACGAATCTCCACCCCTCACCCTAGTCATCTCCCCGGAATCCCGGTCAAACTCGGGTTAAATATTGGATCCGCTCACCCACGCGCTAAGCGGCGCGTTGCTGGCCCGCGCTACGGCAACGGCGCCAGCGCGCTTGCCGTTGCGCTGGCAAATCACAGCGGGCTTTACCGCTGCCGCTTTTCCGGACATCGATCTGATCCTGCGGCTGATCGACACCATTACTTATTTAAACTGGCATCAAGGTCCGACGCATTCATTGATCTTGCTACCGGTATGGGCCTGGTTGCTGGCTTGGTTGTTTTCCAGACTCAGCCGCGGACGTTTTGGCTGGCGGTTGTTTTATCAACCCGCCTGTCTCGGTCTCACCATCCACATCGCCGGGGATTTGATCACTTCGTATGGCTTGATGCTGTTCGCGCCATTCTCAACTGAGCGATATTCGCTGCCGCTGGTATTTGTCATTGATCCGTGGTTCAGTTTGATCATCACCGCCGGTCTGATTGCTTCATGGCGCTATCCGCAACACAGGATCCCTGCTGTCGCGGCATTGCTCGTGTTATGCGGTTATGTCATCTTCTTGTTCACGCTGCATCAGCAAGCCGCCACCATCGCCAGCCGGTATATCGAATCCCAGGCCATTTCAAGTCCTCAGATCGATCTGTTGCCGCAACCGCTGTCGCCGTTTCACTGGAAAATCATCATCCGCAACCGCGAAACCTATCATATCGCCGATATTGATCTATCAGCTTCCACTGAAAAACGGCAAACCGGTACATGGCTCCTGCCAAGAATGGCTATCGCCTACCGCCCGGTTGCGGAAAACAATTGGAAAATTCAGCAACAATTCGGCAGCGATCCCACCCGCGCAACCCTGCTTCGCGAAGCCTGGCTGGCGGCCGCTTTCACGCCATTCCGCGCCTTCGCGCAGTTTCCGGTTTTAGATTCCGTGGATGTGCAAAGGCAGGAATTTTGCGCCTGGTTCTACGACCTGCGCTTTCAATTCCCGGAACTGCCGCCATCGTTCCGCTACGGTGTCTGTCGAGAAAACGATCAAGCCGATTGGCGGATGATGCGGCAACGGGGATTGTTTTATATTGACTGAAAAAGCTCCTTGCCGATCATTGAATAACCAACATCTTTTTACGACAAAGCCGCATACCGGCAAATTTCCTGCGCAAACTGACGAAAATCCCGCAAAGAATTCCGGCAGATGGCATACACGATTTCCCAGTTGATCGCTTCATAGCTATGCACTGCAATGTTTCTGAAGCCAACGGCCTTTCTCAATCGTTCACTGGTTTCTTGTGAAATCGCATCGAGTTCTTGCAACTTGGTAAAAACATCACCCATCGTTTGCGGCATCGGCTGATTGGCCGAACTAATGATATGGCTGCCAATATCCACGCTGATTTGCACGGCGCGGGTAAGGTTGACAACCAGAATATCTTGCAAATCGATATCGCGGATCAAACTGCCCGCATCCTTGGGCGTTTTATCCTCGATACGTTGGATGCAGCGCCGCAGCGATTCGAGTTTCTCGGCAATGATCACTTGATCCATCGATTACGCCTTTCGGTGAGTATCCGCTGGTGCAATGGCAGAAAATCGGCAACATTCAGCAAATGCCGGTACAACATATTGCCATAGACAATATCGCTGCCAAACAAACGGATTCCTTCGAGAATCTGACCGGTAATCGGCTCAGGCACATGGTAGAGGTCAACGATATCGACCGGACGGCCGAATTTGGCGCCAACAGTCTGCATCAATTGCAATTTGAAATCCGCACTTAACGGTTCTTGCGCCAAAATGCCGAGATCGATGTCGCTATCAGAGCGCACGTTGCCGCTTGCCTGAGAACCGAACAACAGCGCCAGCTTGATTTGCGGAAATTGCATCAGCAATGCCGTCAATCGGTCCAAAAAATTCTGCTCTTGTCCTTCTTTAAGTCCGGAACGGACATTGGAACGTTGATTATTCATAAGACCAGTCTGTTGTGTCACGCCATTCATTCATATTTTTTAAGACCCGGCAACCTTCCCCCACGAATCGCGCAACGTCACCGAACGGTTGAATACCGGCTTGCCGGGCTTCATGTCGATGCGGTCGGCGACGAAATAACCGTTGCGTTCGAACTGGAAGCTTTGCTCAGGCTGCGCATCGCACAAGGCCGGTTCGACGTAGGCGGTAATGATTTGTTTGGAATCGGGATTCAACGCGATTTTGTAGTCCTTGCCGCCGCTGTCCGGGTGCGGATCGCTGAACAGGCGGTCGTACAGGCGCACTTCCGCGGTATGCGCATGGCTGGCGGAAAGCCAGTGGATATTGCCTTTGACCTTGCGGCTGTCGGCGCCTGACGTGCCGCTTTTGGTATCGGGATCGTAGGTGCAGTGAATCGCTTCGATTTCACCTTGGGCATTTTTGTCGATGCCGACGCATTTAATCAGGTAGGCGTAACGCAACCGCACTTCCGCGCCCGGCGACAAACGGAAATAGCCTTTAGCGGGTACTTCCATGAAATCGTCGCGTTCGATATACAGCACTTTGGACAGCGGAACGGTACGCTTGCCCCACTCCGGTTTTTGCGGATGATCGGGTGCGAAGCAATCTTCTTGCTGTCCTTCAGGGTAATTGTCGATGATCAACTTCAACGGCTTGAGAATGGCGATGCGGCGCGGCGCATGTTCGTTCAAGTCTTCGCGCAGGCAGTCTTCCAGCACGGTCATGTCGATCCACGAATCCGCCTTGCTGATGCCGATGCGCTCGGCAAACAGCCGGATCGCGCGCGGCGTAAACCCGCGGCGGCGCACGCCGGCCAAGGTGCTCAAACGCGGGTCGTCCCAGCCGTCGACCAGTTTATTCTCCACCAGCTCGATCAGCTTGCGCTTGCTCATCACGGTATACGTCAAATTAAGCCGGGCAAACTCGATCTGCTGCGGATGGCACGGCACTTTATCCGCCAACTGATCCAGCACCCAATCGTACAACGGGCGGTGATCTTCAAATTCCAGCGTGCACAACGAGTGCGTGATGCGTTCCAACGCATCGGAAATACAATGGGTGTAATCGTACATCGGATAAATACACCAACGGTCGCCGGTACGCTGATGATGCACGTGACGGATGCGGTAAATCACCGGATCGCGCATGTTAATGTTGGGCGATGCCATGTCGATTTTGGCGCGCAGCACGTACTGGCCATCCGGAAATTCACCGGCTTTCATGCGGCGGAATAATTCGAGATTTTCCTCGACCGGGCGATCGCGGTAAGGGCTGTTTTTGCCGGGGCTGGTCAAAGTACCGCGGTATTCCCGGATTTCCTCGGCGGTTAGGCTTTCGACGTAGGCTTTGCCTTGCGTAATCAGATATTCGGCGAATTCGTAAAGCTGGTCAAAATAATCCGATGAATAATACTGATGTTTGCCCCAATCGAAGCCCAACCAAGATACGCTATCGCAGATTGAGTCGACATATTCCTGCGCTTCCTTCTCCGGGTTGGTATCGTCGAAGCGTAAATGACACACGCCGTTATAATCATGGGCAATACCGAAATTCAAACAAATGCTCTTGGCATGACCGATGTGCAAATAACCGTTCGGTTCCGGCGGGAAACGCGTTTCCACCCGCCCACTCCATTTGCCGGTACGGTTATCGTCATCAATAATGTTGCGAATGAAATTGGTCGGAGCTGTCTCAGCGGCGGAATGGTTTTTGGATTTCTCGTTCAAAGCGGGTCTCTCGCAAGTGGTAATGATGCTTTCTTTTTAATTATAATTTGCTTTGATTCGTTTGATCTACTGGAAGCTGCACAATCCATTTGCAATAGAAATCTAAATATCTGTTTTATATCATTACATACAAACGAAAAACCTTTACCAATCCATGACAAAACTTTCGCTATACTCTGGATAATCGATACTTAGTAATCGATACTTAGTAATGCCGTAGAAATTGTAGACAACATGCTTTCAATCTCTGTATAGTATAAATTGTTTAAACAACTTTTCATGAGGAGATAGAAAATGAACTTAATGCGATTTCTTTCATTTCTAGTTCTAAGTATTTTTTCTTGTATGTTATCTGGACGAGCAACAGCAGCTTTACCTCAAGGTTTTATAGATCAAGTAGTTCTCCAGAATAATATATGGACTATTAAAGGCTGGGCATGTCAACCCTACTTAGGAAGCGCAATCAAAGTTCAAGCATACCTGAATAATGTAGCAGTTGGTGTTCCGATTAATACTAATCAACCAGCAGAAGTTGCAATCCATACTGCATGCGGGACAAATATAACTTCTGGCATTAAATACCGTTTTGAAATTGCATTGAATTCAATTTCATCATTAAGTGGGCAATCTATAAAAGTTAATGCGGTAGGTCCTGGTGGTACAGTAGCATTAAACAGATCGAATCAATTTGGATTACCTAGTAATAGTCAAACTCCTGATAAAGTTCTTGCAGCTGCCAATCGAATTCTGCTCATCATTGCCCACCAAGACGATGAAATTTTATTTTCACCATTTCTAGGTCGATATTGTGGCTCAAAAACTTGCAAAATTGTAACCGCAACTAACGACTCTGTGCGAGCGGGAGAATGGCCTGTTTCCATGGGAAAATTTCCTGCACAAAGCTCTCTTGGTGGTTTCAGTTGGAATAGCCCAAACGAACGACCAAGTGTTGTTTTAAGTAAATGGAATAATGAAGCAGCTAGTCTTGGTTTTATCAACATGAACAATATTATTAAGCTTGAAATTGATAATTTCCGTCCAGATGTAATTTTGACTTTTGACCCCCGACATGGATCCAGCTGCCATTCAGAACACCGTGCTGTCGGTGAAGCAGTTAGACTAGGAGTTGCAGCATATACTGGAACAAATTTTCCAGATAAATCGAAATTATTTTTCTTAACTACTCGCAGGGTTGATGGCCTTACAGAAAATGGTTCACCATATACAGCCTTGGTTCCAATCGCACCTATTGATAAAAATAGTGTGGTCTATAGTGCAAATGACTTTATTTCTACCGCCAAGGGAACGGGTTGGGAATTTCTAATAAACCTTATGAGGACTTATCCTTCACAATTCTCACTTGCATCAGTAAATGCTGCTTTAAATACAAACTCATTGGAAAGAACAACAGCGTTTCAACGTGTAACTAATTATTCTCCGACCGATTCCAGATATACTGATGCATATTTGTACGATCCAGCATTCGTAAAGTGCCCTCCTTGGTAACTTCTCTCCGACCGATGAGCAAATTTAATTTTTTTATCTAAAGAAAAATGATTTCAGCCTTGTTTGTCAATTATTTTACCCATCGGCTTATATCACGTGCTGTAGAAAGTGTTTTAGCCGATGATTTATCCGCTGAAATCATTGTCGTGGACAACAGTGAAGACTCGGTAGAGTATGCAAATTTGGCATCTATGTTACCAGCTAATGCTAAGCTTATTCGCGCTGAAAAGAATTTAGGTTTTGGTAAAGCTTGTAATCTTGCATTCGAAAATTCAACTGGTAGTTTTATTTTGTTGCTTAATCCAGATGCTGTCATCTTGCCTGGCTTTATCAAGGGTGCGGTCGAATGTATGCAGCAATATCCCGATTTCGGAGGTATCGCTCCAAAAACATATTGGGATAATTCAAAAACTTTTCTCTTGCCGCCCGGGCAAATGCCAACTCCTCTTTGGGAGTTATCAGTCAGTATTGGCTTTAGACTGCCGGTATGGGGAAAGTATTTCTCAAATCGATTCAAATCAGATTCGATATCAGCGTTATATGGTGATTCGATCACCAATCAAGAAATGCTTTCAGGAAGCACTGCTTTTTTCAGGCGAAGCGCAATTTTATCGCTCAATCATTTTTTCAGACCAGAGTTTTTCATGTACTATGAAGATACAGATTTATCAATACGATTACTGCGCAAAGGTTGGAAGCTTGGATTGAATCCAGCGATTGAAGCGATCCATGAATGGGAAAACAATCCCGATAAAGCAGTATATTCGGGCTCTTCGCGTGATTCATTCATGAAACTGAATTTTCCACGGATTAGTAAAGTCTTAGGCAGCTCAAGAAATTGGATAGAGCTTCAGATGCAGCCTAAAACCGTATATCACTATGACAATCTCGGAAATTTGTCTCATCCACCCAAATTTCACTTGGCACCGGAAGATGGGCCTTACATCATAGAAGTTTCGCCGCACCCGCTTTTTATCCCTGCTGCCTATTTTCAATATGCGGGTGCTTTGGAAGCATTCCCCGTTTTTTCTCCAAACATATGGCGATTAATGTTCAAAGGGGATTATTTTATTCGTATAACAAATAAGAAAGCCGAGCAAAATCTTTATCGCTTCAGCATGCTTTCGCCACCAGTGAGCTTATCTGATAATTAGTGAGGGCTGAGTATCCGGTCTCAGGGCGTGTTAGGAGACTCTAAATAGCCGCGATTCGTAGCATTCGGTAATTTTTCAGAAGCTTTTCAATGTCCCACTCATCCAACACAGATTATCCCAATAACACTTCAGTACGCTGGCAGGCCGCCCGGCAAGCCGTGCAATTCATCGCGCCGTATAAACGCCAGGTTGCTTACAGCCTGCTGGCGTTACTCTTTACAGCAGCGATCACATTATCGATCGGGCAAGGCATCCGGCTATTAATCGACCAAGGCTTCGCAACGCAATCGAAAGAACTGCTGAGTCAGTATGTCGTGATCTTTTTGCTATTGGTCATTGCCTTGGCAATCGGTACCTTTACCCGCTATTACTGGGTCACGTGGCTGGGCGAGCGCGTAATTGCCGATATCCGCAGCCGGGTGTTTAATCATTTGATCCATTTGCATCCGGGTTTTTTTGAAGCCAACCGCAGCCTTGAAATCCAATCGCGTCTGACTGCCGATATGACGCTGCTGCAAACCGTAATCGGATCGTCGGTTTCGTTTGCGCTGCGTAATTTGATCATGATGATTGGCGGTATCGTCTGGCTATTCATCACCAATGCCAAGCTGACCGCGCTGGTGATGATTTGCGTGCCGCTGGTAGTGGTACCGATTCTGGTATACGGCCGCCGGGTACGGCAGTTATCGCGGCAAAGCCAGGATAAAATCGCTGCTGTCGGTGCTTATGTCGGTGAAGTTCTGGGGCAAATTAAAACCGTGCAAGCCTACAACCATCAGCCCATCGATCAGAAGCAATTTCATAGCCAGGTTGAAGAAGCGTTTGCCGTTGCCAAACAGCGCACGTTGCAACGCGCATTGTTAATCACGCTCGTCATTTTGCTGGTGATGGGAGCCGTCGGGTTGATGCTGTGGGTGGGGGGTCTGGATGTCATCGAAGACCGCATCAGCGCCGGTGAATTGGCAGCCTTTGTATTCTACAGCGTGATCGTCGGTTCCGCCGTTGCGTCCATCTCGGAAGTGATCGGAGAATTGCAACGAGCAGCCGGTGCCGCCGAGCGCACCATGGAGTTATTACATTCGCCGAACTTGATTCAATCGCCCAAACAGCCGCAACCTTTACCTAAAGTTCTAGGAAACATCGACATCGACCGGTTATGTTTTGCTTATCCTGCGCGTCCCGAGGTACTCGCCATCAACGGCTTAACACTATCGATCCGCGCCGGTGAAACGCTGGCGTTGGTCGGCCCGTCCGGTGCCGGAAAATCGACGTTATTTGATTTGTTGCTGCGATTTTTTGATAGCCAATCCGGCACGATCAGGCTGGAAGGCATCGATATCCGCAATCTTGAATTATTTGAGCTGCGCCACTGTTTTGCATTGGTATCGCAAAATCCGGTGCTGTTTCACGGCACGATCGGCGACAATCTGCGTTATGCCCGCCCCGATGCCAGCGATGCGGCGATACAAACCGCCGCCGAAGCTGCCTATGCACATGAATTCATATGTAAATTGCCTCAAGGCTATGACACGCCACTGGGGGATTCAGGATCGGGATTATCAGGCGGCCAGAAGCAACGATTGGCGATTGCCCGGGCGATTCTGGCCGACGCGCCGGTGCTGTTGCTCGACGAAGCCACCAGCGCGCTCGACGCGCAAAGCGAGTATTGGGTGCAGCAAGCATTGCAGCAATTAATGCGCGGCCGCACCACGCTGGTTATCGCACATCGTTTAGCGACCGTTCAATCCGCCGGACGTATCGCGGTACTCGATCATGGCCGCATCGACGCGCTCGGTACACATGCGGAATTGCTGCATTCCAGCGCACTTTATGCGCGCCTGGCGGCGTTGCAATTTCAACAAGCGCAATAACGCGCGCTAATTGCCCTGACTCGCCAAACCGGTGCCAGCCGCTTCAATAACTTGCGACAATGTTTTGCGCGCTTCCCGCATGCCCGCGCCCATTTGCAATAAGGCGCCCAGCCGGACCGAACGCTTCAGCAGCAGCGCGGTTAAATGCAACGGCTTGACGCTGCCATCCGGATTGACGGCTGCAAGCAGCGCTTGCGGCGGCGAGAAATATACCGGATCGATGATCGCGCGCACGGCAATAAACGGAATATTGGCTGCCATCGCCACTTGCGCGATAGCCGCGCTTTCCATATCCACCGCGTGAGCGCCACTGGTTTGCGCGAGTCCGCGCTTTGCTTTCTCATCGGTCAGAGGCGCGTGACTATCGGCCAGAAGGCCATTAAAGACTGTGATAGATGCTGGCAGTTGCCGTTGCAGCCGGTCGCGCCACGCACGATTGACCGGCAGTAGCTCACCGCTATGGATGGCATCCGGCAGCACCAAATCGCCGGGTTTTAATTGATCGCTCAAGGCGCCGGCGACGCCGAAACTCACCAATGCGGTAACACCATGCTGCTGCAACCCTTGCGCTGCGGCCCGGGCTGCTTGCGCGCCCATGCCGCTGAGCCACAACAGCGTCTGATCGTTTAGCGAAGCGGGTTGATTGAAAGGAATACGTGCCGGTGACACGCATGCGGCCTCAGACCGCAGTGCGGTCACCAAACCGGTTACTCGCACGCGGCGATCGTACGGGTCAGTGCGCGATAACGCGCCAGCGCCCATAGCGGGAAGAATTTTGAATAACCGTGGTAACGCAAATAGAAAACGCGTGGAAATCCCGGCGCGGTAAACCAGGGATCATCCCATAGATGATCGGCGTTCTGGCTACGCAACAGATACTGAATACCCCTACGCACCGCTTCGCTATTGACCTCGCCCGCCGCCATTAATCCCAACACCGCCCAGGCAGTCTGGAAAGCTGTGCTGGTTTCGGGAAACTGTCCGGCCCATTGAGCATCCAGGTAAGAATCGTTGGTTTCACCCCAGCCGCCGTCATCCCGCTGTACTGATTCCAGCCACTTAACGGCACGGCGCACTGAAATATGCTGCATATCGAACTGCGCCAGCCGGAATGCTTCCAGTACCGACCAAGTACCATAAATATAATTGGTTCCCCAGCGCCCGAACCAGGAACCGTTTTTCTCCTGCTCGCGCAGCAAAAAGCTGATCCCGCGCCACACTTCCCGCTGATGCTTGCCGTATTTCCCCAGTAAACCGACACAACGCGCGGTCACATCGCTGGTCGGCGGATCGATCAATGCGCCATGGTCGGCAAAAGGAATTTCGTTTAAGTAATGATAGGTATTATCAATGTCAAAAGCTGCAAAACCGCCATTCCGCGACTGCATGCCTGCCAGCCAATTGGCCGCGCGATCCAGCGATTGCTGGTGGCGCTCTTCCCCGCCTTGTTCCAAAGCCCAAGCGACCGCCGCGGTATCATCCAGATCAGGGTAATGCGGATTGGCATATTGAAAAGCCCAGCCGCCGCCCGGTAAATCGGGCCGTTTATCGCGCCAGTCGCCAGGTTCGTCCAGCACTTGTTGTTCCACCAGCCAATCCAATGCCTTCAAAACAGGCGCCTGGCCGGTTGTGGCGTCTTCCTGCAACGCCAGACTGGTCAAAACAGTATCCCATACCGGCGATGTGCAGGGTTGACACCAGACACGCTCCCCTTCATCGACCAATAATCCAAGCAAGGCATTGCGGCATTGCACACGATTCGGGTGATCCGGCGAATAACCCAGCAGCGCCAACGCTTCGTAGGCATTGACCATCGCCGGAAAGATCGCGCCGATACCGCATTCACCGTTAAGACGTTCCAGAACCCATTTCTCCGCGCGACGGATGGAATATTGCCGGATCGATTGCGGCAGTTGCGGCTCGAACCGGGACAATAGCCTTTCGACCAGCATAAAACCGCGCTTCAGCGGCGTATCCGCTTTAGGAAAATAATTCTTTTCTTCTTCCGGCGGCACAATAAACAGTTCACGGATATCGACTTGCCGGGGGTTTGCGGCACGCGCCTTCAAGGTACATAAAATTGACAAAGGAATCATCACGGTACGCGACCAGTATGACACTTTGCTGATATGGAAAGGAAACCAGCTCGGCAACAGTACCAGCTCCGAAGGCACGACCGGCACGCCTCGCCACGGAATTTGATCGTACATCGCCAGCAGCAAACGTGTAAAAACATTGGCTTTAGCCGCTCCTCCGCGCGCCAGAATCGCTTCCCGGGCACGCGCCATGTGCGGCGCATCCGGCGAATCCCCCACCAGTTTCAACGCATAATACGATTTAATCGTGCAACTGATGTCGAAGGCCCCGCCGTAATAGAGCGGCCATCCCCCATGTTTCATGTCTTGCTTGTCACGAATAAAGCGGGCGATCTTATTTTCCAGAATGACATCCACCTCATCCATAAAGTGCATCATCAGGATATATTCAGCCGGAATGGTGCAATCCGCTTCCAACGGGAAACACCAATGACCGTCAGGATTCTGCAAGGCCAACATGGCATCGCGCGCCTGGTTAAATTTCAAATCCAGTTCAGCGTTGTTAACTTCATGCTGATCCGGGTTTGTCGTAATGTGCAATCGCGTCATTTGATCCTTTTCAGCAGAGTCAATTTGCTCCGATACGCTCGAGATTTTTAGAAGCCTGTCCATATATATTTCTAAACACCTTCATATTCATTTAAAAAACGGGATACATGTTACCAACTCTGTACGGTCATATTGTTTTTTTCTAATGGCGGTTTCTAGCCTGATTCATTGACTCAGTGCAATTGCCCCGGCCGCTCATAGTTTCTGCTTCTTCCCATCCGGCTCGAATGGATTATCCTGGAAAGGCTCGTAGTAAAGGTCTAATGGCAGCTTGCCATCGTGCACCAGGAATTCGCGCTGTTGTAACGAAGCTTCGCGCACAAACAAATAAGGATCCAGCGCCGCTTCATCCCGGATGCGCATCGGACCTACTAATCTTGCGCGTTTGTCGATTGCGCCGAGGATTGTCAGAGGGGCTGCAAAATAAGTACCCACCGCAAGTCCCGCATAGAATAATACATTGGTCACAAGCCCTATCGGAATATTGGTGACATCGCGTTCACTGCTCGGGCCAATCAATGGTACAAACAGATAGGAACCCGGCTTAACGCCCCATACTCCTAGCGTTTGGCCAAAATCCTCATCGTGTTTTTGCAAACCCATGTGGCTCGCCATATCGAACAACCCGAACATGCCGATTGTCGAATTGACAAAGAAACGTAAGGTATCTTCTGTCCCTTGTTTTACCTTACCTTGAAGAAACGAATTCAAAGCGACATTGGGATACGCCAAATTATCATAAAAATTACCGATCGATCGCTGCGCCGCATCCGGCACATAATCGATATAAGCATTCACGACAGGCTCAAACACCGCACGATCGACTTTATCCGTGAAGTCATAGGATGCACGATTAAATTTTTCGTGAGGATCGGCCGGGTCAAGCTCTTGATCGCTATTCTTGGGTGTTGAAGCACACCCTTGCAAGACTGCAAAACAAATCAACAAAACAATAAGAAACAAATGGCCATGATTCGTTATTGCACGTGTCTTTCTTAAGATTCCAATAATTCTAACCATTGGCTTTACAAATCAACTTATGGACATCTCGAAAAATTCATATTTCATCACAATACGTCGCTGCCAACAAAAACTATTTCCTTACATATCAATTATATGCTGTGTCAATATTTTTTGTTACCGGCTTGTCTTGTTCAAAACTCTGAATTTTTAGAGACACCCTTATCTTAAATTTCTCTCAATAAAGGTAAACGCCGCATTACTAAACCGTTATCGAGTAACCACTCAATCTCGTCAGCAACTGCCTGGCGTACGGAATTTTGTGGCAAACCAAGATCATTAACTGCCTTGCTGCAATCAAAATGCATCGGGTAACGCGCTAATCTTACGCCGGCAAGCGGCGCCATGGGCGGCTTGTGTGTCATGTAATCGGCCACAAACTCACTGATAGCGGCCGTCGCCAATGCTAACCAATAAGGAATGCGTTTCTTGGGCATGTGCAAACCGGTAATCTCTTCAACCCACATCAATAACTGACTCAAAGTTATATTTTCATTACCCAGAATATAGCGCTCTCCCGGTTTACCATGCACAGCCGCCAATATATGACCCTGAGCGATATCACGTACATCCGCCATGTTGAAACGGCAGTCCAGATAGGCCGGTGTTTTGACATTCAAAAAATCCAGTATCATGCGCGTGGGCGGGGTAATGGACCTGTCTCCCGGACCAACCGGCAATGTCGGCGCAACAATAACAACCGGCAGCCCACCTTCAGCCGCTTTTAACGCTTCCAATTCCGCCAGTAATTTTGATTTGCAATAAGGTCCCGGCATTTCGTTTAATTGACATTCCAATGCGGAAAACACCGGTACGTTCCTAAGCGCATTTCCAGTCACTATCGATTCGGTCGAAGTATACACGATTACTTCAAGATCATGCTTTGCCGCTTCAGCAAAAATAGTCCGGGTCCCTTCAAAATTAACCCGGTTAAAATCACTTTTTTTCTGCGCCCATAAATTAGGATTGGCCGCCAAATGATAGAGCCTTTGAACCCCTTTTAGCGCTTTACGAACCACATGAGGATCGCAAATCGTGCCGCGCACAACTTCCACATTGGCCGGCAAAGGAACATCCGGCAATTCCAGTACTCTGACGACATCGCCATTTTCCTGTAATTGCCTTACCAGATGCGATCCGATAAAACCGCCGCCGCCAGTCACCAATGAACGTCGGTTGCTCATAAAATCCCCCTATTACAGTCCGCGAACTGCAACGCGAAACATTTAGAATCCGATTAATTTTAAGGATAGATCAACGTTGATGGACGGGTAAACAACAATCAGCTATCCCGTTCGCCGTGTACAATCTCCACTAATTTTAATGCTTGTAATTCCATTTCAATTACAAAATCATCAACCTTAGCTCGAAAATGGCGATAAAAAATCATACTCGGAATTGCAACGAGAATGCCGAACGCCGCATTATACAATGCCACTGAAATCCCATAAGCCAGCTGTGCCGGATTGCTGCCGGCCGGTGAGCTGGAACCGAAAATTTCAATCATACCGACCAAGGTGCCAAACAATCCCATCAACGGACTTAGTGCAGCAATCGTACCCAGTGTCGTCAGATAGCGATTGAGTTCATGCGCGATTACCCGGCCTGCTTCTTCAATCGATTCCTTCATAACCTCCCGGGAGCTTTTCACATTTTTCAATCCAGCCGCCAGTATCTGTCCGAGCGGAGAATGTTTTTGCAGCTTCGTCAGCATCTCTGCACTGACGCCATTTCGCCTGTATTCATTTAGCACCTTTGGCAGCAGTTCCTTGGGTGAAATAACATTTAAACGCAAGGTCCACATACGCTCTCCGATAATTCCGATTGCAACGATGGAAGCGATGATGATCGGCCAAATCGGCCAGCCTGCTGCTTGAATTAAAGATAACACGAGATAGTCTCCTCACCCACTGTAGATCCGGGTATCATTTTTCTCTGGATTTTAGCCAATTTGCATTCTAACTAAGTGCGCTTTCCAGTATTGATGCAACTTAATACTGAATCATCGGCTTAAAAAATAACCGATTTTTTATCCACAAATTCTGTGAATAAATTTGTGAGTATGTATCGAAAACAGGAATTAAGTTAGCAATTCCAAACATCTTTTTTAACTTGATGATTTTTTGATCTTACCTATTGTTGATTAACAAACAACAAGTTATTTTAAAATTATATCATTTTCAGTCATTTAAGCGGTACCCTGTCATCATAAAAATCTACATCGACTCACGGCTCTGATATGAATCTATTTCCGATTACCGGTCTTGCACGCAAGGTCTTGACCGTCAGCGAATTAAATAGCAGTACCCGGCAATTTCTGGAGCAGAATATTCCATTATTGTGGGTGAAAGGTGAAATTTCCAATTTGAAATGTTACCAATCCGGTCATTGGTATTTTTCGCTGAAAGACGCCGAAGCTCAGGTGAGATGCGTGCTGTTCAGCCATAAGAATCGATATTTCGATTGGCAGCCCAAGGATGGCATGCAAGTGGAAGTGCTGGCGTTAGTCACGTTATACGAACCCCGCGGCGATTATCAGCTAAATGTTGAAACCATCCGGAAAGCCGGCCAAGGCGAATTATTCGAAGCTTTCGAGAAACTTAAAGCCAAGCTGGAGCAGGCCGGTTTTTTTAACCCAGAAAGAAAAAAAAAGCTGCCGGCGTTTCCAAAACAAATCGGCATTATTACATCACTCGATACTGCAGCGTTGCGAGATGTGCTTTCAACTTTACGCCGGCGCATGCCTTCATTGCCGGTTATTATTTATCCGTCATTGGTGCAAGGGAAAGCTGCCGCCGCCAGTATTGCCGACGCTATTAAAATTGCCGTGTTGCGCAACGAATGCGATGTACTGATCGTGTGCCGCGGCGGGGGAAATATTGAAGATTTATGGACGTTTAATGAAGAAATCGTCGCACTGGCGATTGCAGCAAGCTCAATACCCATTGTCAGCGGCGTCGGTCATGAAACAGACTTCACAATTACGGATTTTGTTGCGGATATTCGCGCACCGACGCCAACGGCCGCCGCCGAGTTAGTCAGCAAAGACCGGGGCGAATTATATCGCCATCTGAGTACGATCCGCCAACGCATGTTCCGCATGACCTTACATAGCCTCGAACGAGCCATGCAGCACGTGGATATGATGTCGCACCGTTTGATTTACCCCGGTCACCGGATTCAACAACAATTTTTTCATTTGCAATATTTGCAGGATCGGCTCAACAAGATCTGCGCACATTCCATGGAAAAAAACCACTGGGTATTACTTGGATTCAACCAACGGCTAGTTAACACAATTACTCGTTTCGTCCAATGGGAGCAACAACATCAAGTATTAACAGCGCGCTTCTGCAGAGCTTTCTCCTTCTATTTCGAATCACGTTCGGTCAGGTTAACGCATATTCAAGCGCAATTATTACAGTTAAATCCGCAATCGGTCCTAGAGCGTGGGTATAGCATTTCATTTTCAGAGACAGGCACGATCATCCGGAACAGCAAACAAATTCAATGCGGCAAAAAAATTCAGGTAAAATTCGCGCACGGCATGTGCGAAGCGGATGTTTCCAGCATCAAGAATTCTTAGCCGGCATAGACAGGACAGTCCAATTTTCTTTTTGTCAAAAATAATGAGATTTCAATGCCTAAAACTTTTCTGATACTAGGTGCGCTAAATATTTTCTTCTGCATAGCACTGGGTGCTTTTGGCGCCCACGGCTTGAGAAACTTCCTCTCGGCAGACATGCTGGCGGTTTATCACACCGGTGTACAGTACCATTTCTATCATGCCTTCGGCATACTTGTTAGCGGCTTGCTTTTACTGCATTTCCCGAATTCACGCTTTATCCGGATAGCCGCCTGGTTGATGATGATCGGGATCATTCTATTCAGCTTCAGCCTTTATGCGCTGAGCCTCACAGGTACGCGCGCGCTTGGTATGATTACACCGTTCGGCGGGGTTTCATTCCTTACCGCTTGGGCACTACTTGCGTATGCGATTTGGAAAAATAAATAGTCGGGCGCCACGCCAACCTGTTTAATCTTTTTTTTGATCCGATACCTCGCCCTTTTGGGCGAGGCGCTATTTGGTTATTTGGTTTTCTCCGCTATTTTCCGGTGAACAGCCGCCATTTCCTTATTACGCTCTACCGCTTTTTCATATTCTCGTAATAACGCTTCATGATGTGAATGAAAATCTTGACCAATCCGGCCGTAGTATTCACTATGATCGCTATACTCTTTTAGTAATTCTTTTTGTTTCTCCGCTTTCGCGTTCATTTCTTGAGCTTCTTTTTCATACATTTCAGCTAATCCGATATGATCAAACTTGGTTTTAGCTTGAGCTTCAGCTTTATCCATTTTCCCTAATTCTGCAAACGATACGTTTGAAATGGATAAAGCAAAAGTAACCAGTATTGCAATCAATAGCTTTGTTTTCATGACAAGTCTCCTCGATTTGATAAATAATAAGCACGCTCCAGTGCTACTATGGACATTTGACGAGCTGAGCTATTTCATAATAGCAAACTTTGTAAAATCCACAAACGCTTAATGGATAATCCGCGAGATCAGTTTGATTGTAAAATTCTAAAATGAGATTACTATTTTTATTTATTCTGCTTTGCTGTATCTGCCTTCTCGGTTATGCGCAATACTTACAGCATATGGAAAAATTGCTGCCCTGCCCATTGTGTGTGGCGCAACGCTTGGCTTATTGGTTATTGGGATTAACTGCACTACTGGCATTTCTTCATACCCCCCAAGGAGTCGGGCGCCGCATTTACGGTTTTTTGATGGTTGCATTTGCACTAACGGGAGCAGTCATCGCCGCACGCCACGCGTGGCTGATACGTTATCCGGAGGCTTTTGAATGCGGTATCAGCGCGGAAGAAGCTTTTTTGAATTCTTTGCCTATTGCTGAATGGTGGCCTGGCATGTTTGAAGCCAATGGAGATTGTGCAAATGTTGATTGGGAATTTCTATCGTTGACTATACCTGATTGGTCGCTTGTAGCTTTTGCAATTCTTGCGCTCTCTGCACTTTATGCATGCTTCGCCAAGAAATAGCTTATTTTAGCCACGTGGATGGTGGCTTGCGTGCAATTGTTTTAGCCGTTCTCGTGCAATATGCGTGTAAATCTGCGTGGTTGAAATGTCTGCATGCCCCAACAATAACTGCACAACCCGTAAATCCGCTCCATGATTCAGCAGATGAGTAGCGAACGCATGACGTAATGTATGTGGGGAAAGCTGCTTGGTAATACCAACTTGCTGAGCATAACGTTTAATGAGGTACCAGAATGCTTGCCGTGTCATCGCTGCACCACGGGTAGTGACAAATATCGTATCAGTCACAATGCCATTCAACAACACTGCTCTAGCTTCTCTCGTATAACGATTGAGCCACTCGAGCGCTTCTTCTCCTAAAGGCGCAAGCCGTTCCTTTCTGCCTTTACCCATAACCCGCAAAACGCCCATGTCCATGCTAACTTGCGAGTACCTGAGATTAATCAATTCCGATACGCGTAACCCGCTCGCATACAAAACCTCCAGCATTGCACGGTCACGTAAACCTAATGGCAATCCGAGATCCGGAGCGCTCAACAGCAATTCCACCTCATTTTCTGAAAGACTATCTGGTAAATGGCGTTGCAGCTTAGGGGTTTCGATGTTTAAACTGGGATCGCTGGAGATTTTTCCTTGGCGCAGCAAAAAACGATAAAAACGCTTTAAACTCGACAATTCTCGACTTGTTGTGCTGGCTTTCATTTTTGCAGTGACTCTTGATGCAAGAAACTCAAGCAGATCAGAATGTGTCGCTTCCGTTAGTATGCCATTGCCTTGATTACGCTTTCTTAACCATTCTCCGAAAAGCTGCAAATCATTCCGGTAGCTATCGAGTGTATTTCGGGACAAGCCATCTTCCAGCCATAGTGCATCCGAGAACTCATCCAGTAAACTGGCATTAGTATTAGATTCAGGCGCTCTCATGGGATAATAACCAGCGTTTGATCTCGAGCGGATTGCCATCACTTGCATTCATAAAACCTCCCAATCCACCATTTTTGGATATTACTCGGTGACAAGGTATGACGATAGGAATCCTATTAGCGCCGCAGGCCCGTCCCACTGCTCTTGGTGCTGAATGAAGTTGCGCCGCTATCTCTGCATAACTGCTTGTTTGTCCGCTTGGAATAGCCATAATGGCTTTCCAAACGCGTTGTTGATGTGCCGTACCGCCAATATGCAAACTTAAGTCAAATTTGTAATCGGGTTCCGTCAAATACGCTGTTAATTGCCTGCACACTTCCTTAGCCAGTAAGGTTTGCGGAGGTAATGTTGACGTATCGAGCGGCAAATAATCAATGTCAGTCAACCAGTCTTCATCTGTTCTGATGCCTAAAATAGCGAATGGAGTAGCTATCTTGGCCTGATAAATTCTCGTTAAAGGCTTCGCTTCCTGATTCTTCTTTTGCTTGATCACTGTTTGCCTATATTAATTATCGAAAATAAAGAAAAAATATCACTCTTTATCCTTCAAAGTGGACATTCAGAATCAATAGAAGTTTCAGTTCCGGTTCTTGACCTTCCAGTCAATAATCTTCGCTGAAAGTGACATTGACTAAAGATCGAGAATCACGATTTCGACAATAATAACTCGTTAAGTCTTTTAACAAACGCAACCGGATCTTCGAGCTGACCTCCTTCCGCCAACAAGGCTTGATCGAATAATAAATGACACCAATCCTGGAAATTGTCCACTTCGGTTTTTAATTTCTGCACCATCGGATGTTGCGGATTAATTTCCAAAATTGGTTTGGTATGCTGTACTTTCTGCCCGGCTGATTTCAATAATCTTTCTAAATTACCCCCCATATCGTAGGTATCTGCAACCAAACAGGCTGGAGATTCCGTCAGGCGGAACGTAACGCGTACGTCTTTTACTTGTTCGCTGAGAGTTTCTTTCATTTTGTCGGCCAGTTCCTGGAATGCGCTAGTTTCTTTAGCCTGTTCCTCTTTTTCAGCAGCATCTTCCAATGCGCCCAAGTCCAGGCCACCTTTAGCGACTGATTGCAACGGTTTTCCTTCAAATTCCGTTAAATTGCTAACCAGCCACTCATCCACTCGATCAGACAACAATAGCACTTCGATTCCTTTTTTACGGAAAACTTCGAGATGGGGGCTGTTTTTGGCCGCTTTTAGGCTATCGGCAGTCACATAGTAGATTTTTTCCTGCCCCTCTTTCATCCGCTGAATGTATGTCTCTAGCGAAACTGCTGGTTCATCGATTTCACTATGCGTTGTAACAAAGCGTAGCAATCTGGCAATTCGATCACGATTCGCATAGTCTTCACCAATGCCTTCTTTGAGCACTTGCCCAAATTCACGATAAAACGTTCTGTATTTCTCTTTTCCTTGTTCTTCTTCATTCTTCGATAGCTCATCAATCAACCCCAGCACTTTCTTCACAACACCGGCTCTGATTGAATCGATATCTTTGGATTCTTGCAGGATCTCACGCGACACATTCAATGGTAGATTATTTGAATCAATCACTCCACGAACAAAACGCAAATAATTCGGTAACAGTTTCTCTGCATCATCCATGATAAATACTCTTTGGACATAGAGCTTAATACCATGGCGGCGTTCGCGATCAAACAAATCAAATGGCGCACGCGCCGGAATATAAAGTAACTGTGTGTATTCCTGTTTACCTTCAACACGTGCATGCACATAGGTAAGCGGTGGTTCAAAATCATGAGCGACATGCTTATAGAACTCGTCATATTGCTCCGCAGTTATTTCGTTCTTTGGCCGCGCCCATAAAGCATTAGCTTGATTAATGGTTTCGTCTTCATCAACAATTTTGTTCTGTTTTTCTTCCGGCGACCATTCTTCCTTCTTCATGACGATTGGTAAGGTAATATGGTCGGAATATTTGCGGATAATGTTGCGAATACGCATGCCATTGAGAAACTCATCTTCATCTTTGCGTAAATGCAAAGTAATGTCCGTACCGCGTCCAGGTTTTTCAATTGTTTCAAGCGTATAATCACCCTCACCGCTCGATTCCCAACGCACGCCATGCTCGGAAGTTAGTCCGGCCCTTCTGGTAATTAAAGTAACTTTATCAGCGATGATAAAAGCTGAATAAAATCCGACGCCGAATTGCCCAATTAAATGCGCATCCTTGACTTGATCTCCGGTTAATGAATTGAAAAATTCACGTGTTCCCGATTTTGCGATCGTACCGATATGATCAATAACTTCCTGGCGAGACATACCAATTCCGTTGTCCGAAATAGTAATGGTTCGCTCGCTACTATCATAACTCACACGAATTTTAAGATCGGAGTCAGACTCGTAGAGTGCTGGGTCGGTCAACCCCTCAAAACGTAATTTGTCCGCCGCATCGGACGCATTTGAAATCAATTCCCGCAGAAAAATTTCCTTATTGCTATATAAGGAATGTATCATCAGCTTTAATAGCTGTTTTGCTTCTGCCTGAAAATTTAATTGTTCTTTGGATGTTCCAAGTTGCACAATACGCCTCCATGAAATAAATGTTTTCGAACAAGATGGGGATCATAGTAGCAATTTCAAGTTATCAATTAACCAATATTGCCGTTATCGAGAAAAAATCACCCAGAATCTAAGATATAAAATCTTAGAGTCCACACTTATATCAGCAGAAATACTTCAATAGCAATTGAAACGAGCTTAAGGAAGCGCTGATTAATTCAGCGAACGAGAGAAGCACGAGGCGCACGGAACGCAGCGATCGAGACATATCAACAAGATAGGCGAGGGTGCGAGTACCGCGTAACGAAGTGATTCGCTCGTGCAGTCAATTAATCAGCGTTTTCTTAAGAAACTAAGAATAGGTATACAGCAGTCGAAGAAGGTAACGCGCGCTCAAGATAGCTAATTTTTAAGGGAAACACCGATAAATTGACTGGGCAAGGGACTTGCCACATTAGATGGCACTTAAAATCCACTTATTGTATTGATATTCGGAGTTTCTTGATGCTTTAGCAGCCTTGCATTGCATCTCGCCCGGCGAATTAACAACGCTTTAGCTATCCGTTTTCGATCACATTGAATTTTGAATTGCGTAAAGACTTAATCCCATCAGTGCCTGAGGAAATAAACCAAGAGCCAAAACAGCCAAGCCATTTGCACTTAATAGGATTTTTACATCACTATTGGGCATTAACGGCTCATCGGTCTCTGGTTCATCAAAGTACATCAATTTAATGATACGCAAGTAATAAAATGCGCCAATTAAAGAAAACAGAACGGCTACAACCGCTAACCATACAAAACCAGCATTCACTACAGCTTGCAGCACAGCAAATTTTGCATAAAAACCAATCATCGGTGGAATTCCAGCCAAAGAAAGCATCAATAATAGTGTTATAAATGCATACCATGCATTTCTTTTGCTCAATCCTTTAAAATCATTGATATCGTCAGCCTCGAACCCACTTCTGCACAACACCATGATCATTGCAAAAGTACCTAGCGTCATCAATACATAAGCAATCACATAAAAAAGAGCAGAGCTATAACCATTTGAGTCCGCGCTAATAAAACCCAACAGCAAAAAACCCATGTGAGAAATAGTTGAATACGCGAGCATCCGTTTGATATTCGCTTGGGCTATCGCTGCAATATTTCCAACTGCCATTGATAAAACCGCCAATATCACCAGCATGCCTTGCCAATCCGCTACCATTTCCCCCATGCCTTCAACCAGTAATCGCATCACAAATCCAAATGCAGCCAATTTAGGTGCGGAGCCAATAAATAATGTGACTGCAGTGGGAGAACCTTGATATACATCCGGCGCCCACATATGGAAAGGCGCCGCGCTTAATTTGAAACTGATGCCAGCGACAATGAATACCAAACCAATTACTAAGACTTCTCTACTACTTGCTTCACTTTGAATAATTTGAGTAAGCTGTGAAACATGTAATGTTCCCGTTGCGCCGTAGACCAACGACATGCCATACAGCAGAAATCCTGATGCCAGAGCGCCCAATACAAAGAACTTCATCGCCGCTTCCGTAGCTATCTGTGATTCACGTCGAAGCGCAACCAATGCATACAGGGAAAGCGACAATAATTCCAATCCTATGTAGAGCGTGAGAAAATGACTGGCAGATATCATAACCATCATGCCCAATGTTGCAAAAAGGATCAAACTAAAGAACTCTCCACGCAACATGCCTCGATCGCTGATATAGGAATGCGAATATATCAACACTGCCGATACCGTTCCATACACCATTAACTTAAGAATATCCGCCATTGCATCATCCACATACATACCAGAGAACGTATGGTTCACTTCTGTGGAGAAAGATATAAAAGTCAGCAGTGCGCATCCGAACAATGTAATTTGTGTCAACAGATAAGCCACATGGCGTCGGTTATCCCCTGCAGTTAAATCAGCCAACATTACTACACACACCATAATGAGCATAAAGATCTCTGAGGAAGCCGGTGCGAAATCAGGTGGTATGAAATTCATTAACTCTAAATCCTTATTGCTAGATATCCTTTGAGATCACTATTACAGTTTACTGGTGCTGACGTGTATTAATAAGTGATCAATCGTAGTATGCATGACTTCAACGAGTGGGAATGGATAGACGCCGATCCATAGCACAAAAATGGCTAAAATTGCCAATATCATAAACTCGCGTTTTGAAATATCTTGCAATCCTTCCACAGCTGAATTAGCCACTGCACCAAATATAACCCGCTTATACATCCATAATGTATAAGCTGCGCCAAAAATCAGAGTTGTAGCAGCCAAGAATGCGTACCAGAAATTAATCTGAATCGCGCTCATGATAACCATAAACTCACCGACGAATCCGCTTGTTCCTGGAAGCCCGGCATTTGCCATCGCGAACAACATGAAAAAAGCTGCGAAAGCAGGCATCTTATTAACAACTCCGCCATAATCCGCAATTTGGCGCGAATGCAATCGATCATATAATACACCTACACAAAGGAACATCGCACCGGAAATAAATCCATGCGAGATCATCTGCACCATGGCACCTTCGATGCCATAGGAGTTGAATAAGAAGAAACCTAAAGTGACAAACCCCATATGTGCAACTGATGAATAAGCTATCAGTTTTTTCATGTCGGTTTGCATCAAAGCTATTAAACCAATGTAAACAACAGCAATTAATGACAAGACGAT
The DNA here is from genome assembly GCA_019745325.1 of Nitrosomonas sp. GTDB lineage: Bacteria > Pseudomonadota > Gammaproteobacteria > Burkholderiales > Nitrosomonadaceae > Nitrosomonas. The sequence continues at coordinate 62,361 of JAIETK010000015.1, forward strand.
CATCATATCAGCTAAATAAACACTGGCATCCGGTGCAATTGGTAAAGAAAATCTTAAAAAACCATAACCACCCAATTTAAGCAAAATTGCAGCTAGAACGACTGAACCACCAGTAGGCGCTTCAACGTGCGCATCTGGCAGCCAGGTATGCACAGGCCACATCGGAACCTTAACTGCAAATGCCAACAGAAATGCGATAAATATGAATATTTGCGCTGTTAGTGGTATCGACAGCTTATGATAGTCTTCAATTGAAAAACTTCCTTCAGACATCCCATATAAATAAATAAATGCGATGAGCATTAATAAGGAACCCAACAAAGTGTACAGAAAAAACTTGATCGCAGCGTAAACCCTATTTGGGCCTCCCCAAATACCGATGATCAGAAACATCGGTATCAACGAGGCTTCCCAAAATACATAAAACAAAATTGCATCCAGAGAAGAAAAAACTCCATTTACAATTCCAGACATGACTAGAAAAGCCCCCATATATTGGGATACGCGCTGTTTAATGACTTCCCAACCTGCCACAACGACTATGGGTGTTATAAAACAATTTAGTAAAATCAACGGCATTGAGATTCCGTCAATACCCACATGATAATAAACATTAAAACGCTCAAACCAGACATATTTTTCTTCAAATTGCATCGAACTGGTTGCAATGTCAAAGCCGCTATAAAGTGGGATTGCCACTAAAAAACCTAGTATCGATCCAACCAGAGAAATCCAACGGGCAATCTGGGCATTACTATCATTACCGGTCGCAAATACTGCGATACCAAAAATAATTGGCAGCCAAATAATTAAACTGAGTAGTGGGAATTCAAACGACATTCTTATTCCGTTTTATTTATTAAAATCTTATGATTTTTCGATCGGTGCTAAATCCCATCATTGATGCCTGCTATGACATTATGAAATTGCAGAGTTAGTAAAGCCAAAATGTCAAAATAGCAAATATTCCAACAATCATTGTGAATGCATAATGATAGATATAGCCAGTTTGATAACGTCGTACAAGTGCAGCGGTCAGAGACACTACTTTCGCTGTTCCATTAACAAAAAAACCGTCAATCACTTTGACATCACCGAACTTCCAAAGAATTGTCCCTAAAGACCGAGTGCCTCCAGCAAATAACCATGAGTAAAGCTCATCTATATAATATTTTCGATCCAGCAGTGTAAAGATTGGAGCGCAATTGCTTTTAATTTTTGCTGGAAGATCAACTCTATAACTATATAAATACCAGGCTGCCAAAATACCGGCTGCTGACAGCCAAAACGGTGCCGTTGAGAAAGCATGCAAAATCATGCCACCAATTCCCGTGAATTCTGCACCTAATTTCACAATCGCATCATGCTCCGATGAAACATGAATCACATTATTAAAATAATCACCAAAAACTACCGGACCAATGAACCATCCAGCGCCTATTGTAGGAATCGCCAAAACTATTAGGGGCAAGGTTACAACCCATGGAGATTCGTGTAAATGATCTCTCGTATGTTTATCCATTCTAGGTTGACCGTGGAATGTCATAAATATAAGTCGAAAAGTATACAAAGCAGTTACAAATACAGTGGTAAGTACACAAAAATAGGCAAAACCGACGCCGGGTATATTGGCAAAGTGAACAGCTTCGATAATCGCGTCTTTAGAGAAAAATCCTGAAAACCCAGGCACACCAGCACTAGCCAATGCTGCTATGAACATTGTCCAATAGGTAATAGGCATATATTTTTTAAGCCCGCCCATCTTTTGCATATTCTGTTCATGATGCATCGCAATGATGACAGAGCCCGCACCAAGGAATAACACTGCTTTAAAAAACGCATGAGTCATCAAATGAAAAATTGCAGCAGAGTAAGCTGATGCGCCTAGTGCAACTGTCATATAACCCAGTTGTGAGAGTGTTGAATACGCCACTACACGCTTAATATCGGTTTGAACGACCGCAACAAGCGCCATAAACAATGTGGTGATGCCGCCAATCACCAAGATTGTTGACAAAGCAGTCTCTGATAATTCAAACAATGGAGACATTCGCGCAACCATGAAAATGCCTGCTGTCACCATAGTTGCTGCGTGGATTAATGCAGAAATCGGGGTTGGCCCCTCCATTGAGTCGGGTAACCACACGTGCAATGGGAATTGCGCAGATTTCCCCATCGCTCCAACAAATAACAGAATGCATATTACTGTTATAACTAACCACGAGAACCCCGGAATAACTTCGATTGATTGTTCGGTTAATTCCGGCGCTTTCGCAAAAACTGTTGCGTAATCAAGGGTTCCAAAATACATCAATACTAGTGCAATCCCGAGGAGGAAACCAAAATCACCTACCCGGTTCACTAAAAACGCCTTCAAATTAGCATAAACGGCAGTTGACCGGGTATACCAAAACCCGATCAACAAATACGAGACAAGTCCGACAGCTTCCCAGCCAAAAAACAATTGTAGAAAATTGTTCGACATTACCAACATCATCATCGAGAAGGTAAACAACGAAATATAACTAAAGAAGCGCTGATAACCGGGATCATCATGCATATAACCGATGGTATAAATATGAACCATCAGAGAAACTAGGCTAACAACAATCATCATTGTTGCTGATAGATGATCAATTAAGAAACCAATTTCGAATCGGGTATCACCGGATACTAGCCAAGTATACACGCTACCGTTGTAGCTATTGCCATCTAAAACATCCAGAAAAATAAAAATCGATGATATCAGAGAAACAAAAACTAAAGAGATCGTAACGCGATGGCTCCAAGTACGTCCGATATATCGACCAAATAAGCCAGCAACAATTGATCCTAATAGCGGAGCTAATGGCACCAGTAAGTAGAGTGTTTGCATCGCAAGTAATTATTAATTCTTTTAATAAATAGGCTTTTTAAAGATAAAACTAGCCCTTCAGTTTATCGAGATCGTCAACATTAATTGTGCGCATATTGCGAAAAAGCACGACCAGTATAGCTAAGCCTATGGCTGATTCCGCTGCAGCAACAGTCAAAATAAAAAATACAAAAATTTGTCCCGAGATATCCTGCAGATAATGGGAAAATGCTACAAAATTCATATTGACTGCCAGTAACATCAATTCAATTGACATTAATAGAATAATCACATTTTTCCGGTTGAGAAATATCCCAACCAAGCCGATCGCAAATAAAATTGCACCAAGTACCAAATAATGAGATAACGAAACCAAGTCAAAGTCCTTTTTATTCCATTAATGCTAGCAAAATTGCAGTCATTCTTTTTTTTCTGCTGGCATCGCCACTATGCGTAATCGATCTTCTTTTCTAATCTTAACTTGCTTCGATGGGTTCGGCGATCTTTTATCTTCCCGGTGTCGGAGCGTTAATGCAATGGCTGCGATCATTGCCACAAGCAAAAGAACTGCTGCTAATTCGAATGCATAAACGTATTCAGTGTAAAGCAAACGTCCCAATTCTCGGGTATTGCTGTAGTCTGCGCCTTGAGGATTAGGATTAGGCATCTCTTCTAATCCAAAATGTCTTCCCATGAATACTGCCGACATTTCAGCAATCATGATCACTGAAATAATGGCTCCAAATGGAAACCATTTCCAGAAGCCTTCACGTAATCTATCAAGATTGATATCCAGCATCATCACTACAAACAAAAACAACACCATTACTGCGCCTACGTAAACCAAAACCAAAGTTATCGCGAGAAACTCCGCTTCAAGCAACAACCACAAGCCTGCGCAGGTCACAAAAGCCAATACAAGCAGTAATGCGGAATTAACCGGATTTCTTACGGTAATTACACCGAGTGCGGACACTATAAGAACAGTCGAAAAAAAATAGAATAAATAATCTTGAAAATTCATTTGTAGTAATGAGCTGAATTAACGATAACGCGCATCTGCTTCGCGGTCTTTTGCGATCTGCTCTTCGTATCGATCACCAATAGCCAATAACATTTCCTTCGTATAAATTAAATCGCCCCTTTTTTCACCGTGATATTCCAAGATACGTGTTTCAACAATTGAATCCACCGGGCAGGATTCCTCACAAAAACCACAAAAAATACATTTACTTAAATCAATATCGTAGCGTGTTGTACGTCTAGTTCCATCTTCTCGCTGTTCGGAATCTATAGTAATAGCCATCGCTGGACAGACTGCTTCACACAATTTGCATGCAATACAACGCTCTTCCCCGTTTGGGTAACGACGCAATGCATGCAAGCCGCGAAAGCGTGGCGACTGCGGGGTTTTTTCCTCTGGAAAATGCACAGTGATCTTAGGCTTAAAAAGATAACGCCCTGTGACTGCCATGCCTTTTAACAATTCGAATAATAAAAAGGTACTAAAAAATTTTTTAATGCGATCCATTGTACTATCTCTATATTAAAACCAAATATTCAATGGAAATGAATTTCTCATTGATTCTGGTAATTGCATTATGAAACCTAAGAGCACAATCCACACCAGTGTGATCGGGATAAATATTTTCCAGCCTAACCTCATTATTTGATCATAGCGATAACGCGGAAACGTTGCTCGAAACCAAAGAAAGAAAAATAAAATAAATGCAATTTTCAGCAACAACCAAACGAATCCTGGAATAAGTGTAAATGGCGCCATATCAAACGGAGCTAACCATCCCCCCAGAAACATAATTGACGTCAACGTTGCAACCAGAATCATATTTGAATATTCGGCCAAAAAGAATACTGTAAATGCCATGCCGGAATAATCCACATGAAAGCCAGCGACAATTTCTGATTCGCCTTCTGCGACGTCGAATGGAGCACGATTTGTTTCAGCCACGCCTGAAATCAGATAAACCAAAAACATGGGAAACAGAGGTATTAAATACCAATTCAACATACTATCGCCCTGTTGCCCGTTAACAATATCACCCAAATTTAAACTCTGAGACATCATTAGCACACATACCAGAGCAAACCCCATCGCCAATTCGTATGAAACTACTTGCGCGGCAGAACGCATTGCGCCTAGGAAAGCATATTTTGAATTCGATGCCCACCCTGCAATAATGATGCCGTATATGCCCATCGAAGTCATAGCCAAAATATAGAGCAAACCCGCATTGATATCGGCTAACACTAATTCCGGTGAAAATGGAATAACTGCCCACGCCGCCAATGCAGGCATAATGGTTAATACAGGTGCAAGAATAAAAAGAAATTTATTAGCTCCATTAGGAATAATAATTTCCTTCATGATTGCTTTTACTGCATCAGCAATTGGCTGCCCCCACCCCCTCAACCACGGAATCCCAAAGAAAGTTACCCTATTAGGACCGACACGAACCTGCATATAAGCGATTATTTTACGCTCCGCGAATGTTAGATATGCAACGCCAAGAAGCAATGGAACAACAATAGCAAAAATAAAAAACAGATTAGTTGCCAGAGAAAACAACATCATTCCCCATTCTCCGCCAAATATCTCAACAAACAATTGCTCAAAGTTCTCCATCAATTGGCTCCATCAACACCCATTATATTTTTTCTACTTCTAATTCACCGAATAATGCACCCAAACCATAAGTCCTTGGATGAGAACCAGCTAGGCGAATGCAATTAAATGGCAGTTTTTCATCATGAGCGGTTTCTATGGACAAAGATTTCTCGCCTTGTTTGATTATAATTTGATCGCCTGCTTTTACCCCAAATTTCTCCAGCATTGCTGTAGTCATCCATGCTTTTGGAGGAGCAGCGTCTTGAGTACATTGGAGAGATTCAGCGCGCCGCACAATTGGATCAGCTTGGTAAGTCGGTACCTCACCGATGCGCTGTATCCCATGCACTTCACTTATAGTCAAAGTTCCGTCAATATTTTTCAAATTATTATTTAGATATTTATTAACTTCAATACCTGACGGAAAAATCTCCTCTCGAACTTGCTCGGAAGTTTCATAATTAAATCCTTCTAAGTCAAGCAAATTGGCTAATACTCTTAGAACCTTCCAACCCGGGCGCGCATCACCAAGCGGTGATACTACCCCATTGAAACTTTGTATTTTCCCCTCAGTATTTACAAAAGTTCCAGATGTTTCGCTAAAAGGTGTAATTGGCAAAAGCACATCAGCATATTCTTTTGCATTCCCTTGGTAGATGCTTAACGATACAACAAAATCGCTGGATTGAATGGCTTCTAGGGCTTTCGGAGAATCATAGGTATCAAATTCAGGCTCTATATTCATTAATACAAAAGCTCTACATTTATCATTTTTATCATTTTGGTAACCGAGCATCTCAGCAGCATTTAAACCGGATTGAAGATTACCAACTCGCATCGGTAATGGAAAAGTGCTAATTTCTGGCACAGCACCTGCCAAATATGCGCCGACACTATTGGCAGCTTCCCCCAAAACCCCAAAACTTGCTCCAGTTATCTCTGCAATCAGACTTGTGAGTATTCTAAGTGACGAATAATCTGGGTGATGCTGTGATAAGTTACCCAAATAAACTGCGGCTGGCGCATTCTCAATCAAACTGGAAGCAATCGCAAAAGCATCTGCCGAACTTGATACATTTGCTACATCAACATACTTTTTAATCGCTTGTGCTTGTTCAATCCCTTTAATCTCGGCAGCGGCTTTTAAAATTTCGCTCAACACTTTGGCCATAGAAGCAGGAGCAACGATGATTTTATTCTTGACTCTAGTTAACAAATCATCATCCACTGGATTTACGATGTTCAATTCCATTCCGTTCTTAACTGCCTGACGCAGACGCTGAGCAATTAAAGGATGATCTTTACGAAGCGTGCTTCCAATAATCAATGCGGATCTTAGCTGCGATATTTCCGCAATGCTAGTACCTAACCATGGGATACCTTGCAGTTTTTCATCAACGCGAAAATCGGATTGGCGTAATCGGTGATCAACGTTTCCACTTCCCATTGCTCGCAACAACTGCTGCAGCAAATAAAGCTCTTCCGTCGTACTATGCGCCGATCCTAATGCAGCAATGCTTTCTGCGCCATGCTGTTGCTTGACAGATTTCAGCGCTTGAGCCGTAAATTCCAGTGCTTCGGGCCAATCACATTCAGACCATTGCCCATTCCGCTTGATCATTGGACGCGTTAATCTGTCTTCTGAATTCAAACCTTCATAAGAGAAGCGGTCTTTATCCGATAACCAGCATTCATTAATTGCTTCGTTATCACGCGGGAGCACACGCATGACACGATTCTGCTTGACTTGCACAACCAAATTTGAACCTAATCCACAATGAGGACTGATGGATTTGCGTCGAGATAATTCCCATGTACGTGCCGAATAGCGAAATGGTTTGCTTACCAGCGCACCAACCGGACATAAATCAATAACATTCCCTGACAATTCAGAATCAACAGTTTTACCAACAAAAGATAGTATCTCAGAGTGTTCTCCTCGCCCTGCCATTCCGAGTTCCATTATCCCCGCAATTTCCTGACCAAACCTTACACAACGGGTACAGTGTATGCACCGCGTCATATCCGTCGATATCAGCGGGCCAAGATTCTTATTAACAACAACTCTCTTGGCTTCTGTGTAACGCGAGCCACTTGCTCCATAACCAACCGCAAGATCTTGCAGTTGGCATTCTCCACCTTGATCGCAAATCGGACAATCAAGCGGATGGTTTATGAGGAGAAATTCCATAACCCCTTTTTGAGCATTCACGGCTTGCTGGGAGTGGGTATATACCTTCATACCGTCCATGACCGGAGTTGCGCAAGCGGGCAGAGGCTTTGGAGCTTTTTCTACTTGCACCAAACACATACGGCAATTGGCTGCTATCGACAATTTTTTATGATAGCAAAAATGAGGAATATATACGCCTATCTGCTTTGCACCGTCCATAATGGTGCTTCCTTTCGGAACAGACACTTGCTTACCGTCGATTTCGATATTGACCATCGGTTAAAATTCTTGGGTTAATTACGAGTATTAAGTTCAATATGTTTGATAATTATAGTAATCAAACCATGCATTTCTTATGTTCTATATGATATGAAAATTCATCGCGAAAATGCTGAATCATGGCACGCACTGGCATTGCGGCCGCATCACCTAGAGCGCAAATTGTTCGCCCTTGAATGTTATCTGCAATGTTATCGAGTAAATCCAGATCTTCTGGGCGCCCCTTACCATGCTCAATCCGGTTCACGATTCGATACAACCACCCGGTTCCTTCACGACATGGCGTGCATTGTCCGCAAGACTCTTCGAAGTAAAAATATGACAAACGCTCCAATGCTCTAACCATGCAAGTAGTTTCATCCATGATGATAACCGCCCCAGAACCTAACATGGAACCAGCCTTTGCAATCGAGTCATAATCCATATCCGTTTGCAACATTACATCACCAGGTAATACCGGCATGGACGATCCGCCTGGAATACACGCTTTTAACTTCCGGCCTCCGCGCATTCCACCCGCCAATTCCAATAATTCAGCAAATGGAGTTCCAAGTGGAATTTCGTAATTTCCAGGCTTATTTACATGACCAGACACTGAGAATAATTTGGTGCCTCCGTTATTAGGTTTTCCGAGCTGAAGATATTTCTCGCCACTGTTCCGAATGATCCATGGAACAGATGAAAAAGTTTCAGTATTATTAATCGTAGTTGGCTTTCCATATAAACCATAGTTAGCCGGAAATGGCGGCTTAAAACGCGGCTGACCTTTTTTACCCTCAATGGATTCTAAAAGTGCAGTTTCTTCTCCACAAATATAAGCACCATAGCCATGATGATTGAACAATTGGAAACTAAATGCCGATCCCAGAATATTATTTCCTAGATAACCTGCCGCACGTGCCTCATCAATGGCTTCTTCCATTCTTTCATAGGTTTCCCAAATCTCGCCGTGAATATAGTTATAGCCAGCTTTCGCACCCATCGCGTAGGCCGCGATTATCATTCCTTCGATCAACAAATGCGGATTGTAATGTAATATATCCCTATCCTTAAACGTGCCGGGTTCACCTTCATCAGAATTGCAAACAATGTATTTATCCCCTTCATACCCCTTAGGCATGAAGCTCCACTTTAACCCAGTAGGAAACCCTGCGCCGCCTCTGCCACGAAGTGCTGATTTTTTAACTTCTTCGATAATTTCTTCTGGAGTAATCTTTTTTGCCAGAACCTTTCTAAGAGCCGCATAGCCTTCCCGCTGTTCATAGCTTTTTAGGCGCCAATTATCCTTATCATTCCGATCTACACCATTCATCAAAGTTAGTGGATACTGGTTCATTTGCTCAGTTCCTCCAACAATTGATCGATCTGCTCATTCGACATGAAACTACACATCCGTTTATTGTTTACTAACAAAATAGGAGCATCGCCACAAGCACCAAAGCATTCCCCTTCCTTTAGGGTAAATTGTCCATCCGGCGTAGTCTGATTAAACTCAACCCCGAGTTTTTTCTTTAGATATGCAGCAGTATCGTTACTACCTGAAAGCGCGCAGGGCAGATTGGTACAAACTGTGATTTTATATTTCCCCACAGGCTGCAGGTTATACATATTATAAAATGAGGCTACCTCATAGACCGCAATGGGCGGCATACCTAAGTATTCTGCTACAAAATTCATAGTTTCATTAGCTAACCAGCCTTTCTCATCTTGTGCGATTGCAAGAGCCGACATCACGGCTGATTGCTTTTGATCTGCTGGATATTTCGCAATCTCGCGATCTATTTTTTTTAGAGATTCTGCACTTAACATCGTTATCTATCTATTTCACCAAATACTATATCTTGAGTGCCGATAATTGCGACTACATCAGATATCATATGTCCCCGCGACATCTCATCCAATGCAGCCAAATGTGCAAATCCTGGCGCACGAATCTTTAATCTATAAGGCTTATTGGCCCCATCAGATACCAGATAAATCCCAAATTCACCCTTTGGATGTTCGACCGCCACATAAGCTTCACCTGGGGGAACGTGAATCCCTTCAGTAAAAAGCTTGAAATGATGAATCATTTCTTCCATATTCTGCTTCATCGCAACACGCGATGGGGGCGCAACTTTATGATTGTCAGTAATCACCGGACCAGGATTTTTCCTTAACCAATCAACACATTGCTTGATAATACGGTTTGATTGACGGAATTCTTCCATACGCACCAGATAACGATCATAACAATCGCCATTAACACCTACCGGGATGTCGAATTCGAGATGATCGTAAACTTCATAAGGCTGTTTTTTCCTAAGATCCCATTCCACACCTGAACCACGCAACATGGGTCCTGTAAAACCTAATGCCTTGGCTCGCTCAGGTGAAACAATGCCAATATCAACCAAGCGTTGCTTCCAAATTCTGTTATCAGTTAATAATGTTTCATATTCATCTACATAGGCAGGGAAGCGATTGGTAAAATCTTCAATAAAATCGAGCAAAGAACCTTCTCTATTCACATTTCTCAATCGAGTTTGCTTTTCATCATGAATTTTTGATGACTGATACTTAGGCATCGTATCTGGTAAATCCCGATACACACCTCCAGGCCGATAATACGCAGCATGCATCCGCGCACCTGACACCGCCTCATAACAATCCATCAGATCTTCCCTTTCTCGGAAAGCATACAGAAACATTGTCATGGCACCCACATCCAGAGCGTGTGCACCAATCCAGAGCAAATGGTTAAGTATGCGGGTAATTTCATCAAACATCACCCGTATGTATTGCGCTCTAACTGGCACGTCAATCTGCAACAGCTTCTCAATAGCCATAACATATGCATGCTCATTCACCATCATCGACACATAATCCAATCGATCCATATAGGGAACCGATTGCAAATATGTCTTATTCTCCGCTAATTTCTCGGTCGCTCGATGTAATAAGCCGATATGCGGGTCCGCTCGTCGAACAACTTCACCATCCAGCTCCAGCACCAGCCGCAAAACGCCGTGGGCTGCCGGATGTTGCGGGCCAAAATTCATGGTGTAATTACGTATCTCTGCCATAAGTCACTTACTAAAATCTTTCTTTAATACATTGTGCAATTAGAATTGGATACATTTTATGTTTCACAATCACCATAGAACTCTTCCCTTCGGACAAGTGGAGTGATTTCTCGCGGCTCTATACTTACAGGTTGATAAATAACACGCTTTTGCTGTTCATCATAGCGCATCTCTACGTAACCAGTTAACGGAAAATCTTTTCGAAAAGGATTTCCAACAAAACCATAATCAGTCAGAATTCTACGTAAATCAGGATGGTTTGCAAAAACAATTCCATAAAGATCAAATGCTTCGCGCTCAAACCAATTGGCGACCGGCCAAATGTCTGTTACTGAATCAATCACCGGAAATTCATTACCATCAGCAAGCACTCTCACCCGCAGTCTGCGATTTTTTTCCACAGAAAGCAAATGATAAATTACTGCGAATCGCTTATTACTAACGTTTAGTTTATCTGATAAGCCACTACCATACGTCAAATAATCTATTCCGCACAAATCAATCAATGTATCAAAGCGAAGCGCAACATCATCGCGCAGTATTTTACTAACAGCGAATATATCTATTGCTTCTACTGCAATGGTAAGCTCATCATGCTGCTGATGCAATTCAACGAGCTTTTCACCGAGTACGCCGGTTAAAATTTCCGCGAATTTATTTTGTTGTGAAGTATTCATTTGGAATTAGCGTGCAATTGTGTTCGTTCTATTTATTTTATTTTGCAGCTGTATGATTCCGTACAATAAGGCCTCAGCAGTTGGCGGACATCCTGGAACATAAATATCAACAGGCACGACACGATCACAACCACGTACCACAGAGTATGAGTAGTGATAGTATCCCCCGCCATTGGCACAGGACCCCATCGAGATTACCCAACGCGGTTCGGCCATTTGATCATAGACCTTCCGTAACGCCGGCGCCATCTTATTGCACAATGTGCCTGCCACAATCATTACATCTGATTGACGCGGACTAGGCCGAAACACTATCCCAAAACGATCAAGATCATAACGTGACGCACCTGTCTCCATCATCTCTACTGCACAACAGGCCAACCCGAATGTCATCGGCCACAATGAACCGGTCCGGCCCCAGTTAATGATAGAGTCAAGGCTAGTGGTCACAAACCCTTTGTCAATAGTTCCCTCTATACTCATGCTATCAATCCCACTCCAACGCCCCCTTCATCCATTCGTAAATAAACCCGACTACCAGGATGCTTAAGAAGATCATCATTGCCATAAAACCAAACATACCAATTTCATCAATGACAATTGCCCATGGGAATAAAAATGCAATCTCCAAATCAAATAAAATGAATAGGATAGCAACCAGATAATAGCGCACATCAAACTTCATCCGAGCATCCTCGAAGGCTTCAAAACCACATTCATATGGAGATAATTTCTCATTATCGGGTCTGTTTGGTGCCAACAACCAACCACAGAGCATTGGTACCACGCCAACCAGAAAGCCAACTATCAGGAACAATAAAATTGGAAAATAATTTTCTAGCATTTTTATTAACTTATGATGATTTACTTATTTTTTATCAAAGCATAAACAGATTATCGATGTGCCGACGGCGAGAGTCGAACTCGCACAGCTTTCGCCACCGCCCCCTCAAGACGGCGTGTCTACCAATTTCACCACGTCGGCGGCAAAAAAACTACGCGACTATCGTTCTATAAGCTATCGAAAATAAAGTCTATGTTAATCGGGTATTTTATTTGCTTTTGAGTTGTCATCATTCTCTGGGACAGTTTTCCTGTTTTCTGCTGCGCTTTCCTCATCAACATTCGAGTCCGCGGAATCCACTGACACTTCAGATTGCTCCATGATACTCATCACACTTCCACTCTCGTTTCGGTTAGCCGAGAAATACGTCAAGCTCATGCTTGTTACAAAAAACATCGCCGCTACAAAACCAGTGGCTCGACTTAAAAAGGTCGCAGAACCGCTAGGCCCAAATAGACTACCTGCCGAACCGCTGCCGAATGCCGCTCCCATGTCCGCGCCTTTACCATGCTGCAATAATACCAAAATTACCAACACAACGGCTAGCAATACGTGTACTGCCCAAACCAAGATCTCCAAGTTGTCACTCCAAAAAATTAATTCCCTACAGCTTGACAAATCGCTACAAAATCACTCGCAATTAAAGAAGCGCCACCTATCAGGCCACCATCGATATCCGGCATTGCAAATAATTGAGCCGCATTATTAGCCTTGACGCTACCACCATATAGAACAATTAGCTCTTTAGCAGTATTTGAATTCTGCCTAGAAATAAACGATCTGATAAACATATGCACATCTTGCGCTTGCTCCGGTTCCGCTGTTCTTCCGGTACCAATAGCCCAAACCGGTTCATAAGCAATCACAGCTTTACACAATGATTCAATACCGGCCGAATCTATAACAGCTGTTAGCTGTTCTTCAATAATTCTTTCCGTCACTCCTGCTTCACGTTGCTCCAGTGTCTCTCCAACGCACAATATAGGTATTAAACCAGCCTTTTGAACTGTCACATACTTTTCTGCAACTATATGACTGGTTTCTCCAAATAAAGCCCTCCTTTCGGAGTGCCCGACTATTACATACCGGCACTCAAAATCGTTTAGCATCGATGCCGATATTTCTCCTGTATAAGCCCCTTTTTCATATTGACTGACATTCTGAGCACCCAACGCAATATTGGTATTTTGCAATAAGTTTTTAACTGAAGAAAGATAGGGATAAGGCACGCATACTGCAAAATCACCATCACGGACTCCGTTCAGCCCTTTTATAACATCATCAAGTAACTGTTTATTTGTTACCAGGCTACCATGCATCTTCCAATTACCAGCAACTAACTTCCTACGCATTTGCTGCCACCCCAATACTAAAATCGGCGATCGTACCGTTGATTCCCCCCCAAGTCAATCAAATCTCTATCCTAACTCTAATTTGTTTTTGTCTTATCAGAAATACATTGCTAATCTAGAAATTCAGAAAATTATTTATTTTTACCTCCATAAATATTCATATTTTTCATCAATTTATTTAAAATTACCCTATTCTAATCTATCCGAATCTTCCCGTAATATAATCTTCAGTTTGCTTATTTTTTGGTTTGATAAAAATCGTATCAGTTACATTAAATTCAATTAATTCTCCCAAGTACATATAGGCCGTGTAGTCAGAAACTCGAGCAGCCTGTTGCATATTATGAGTAACTATGAGAATAGTAACCTTATTTTTCAAATCCGTAATTAATTCCTCGATACTTGCCGTCGCAATTGGATCAAGCGCCGAAGTCGGTTCATCAAACAACAGTATCTCAGGATCTGTCGCCAATGCCCGCGCTATGCACAAGCGTTGCTGCTGCCCTCCCGAAAGATTGAAAGCAAGATCATGCAAGCGATCTTTCACTTCGTCCCATAATGCCGAATTGCGCAATGCAATTTCGACTTTTTCATCTAGAATGGCGCGTTGCTTGATGCCTCGAACACGTAAACCATAAGCAACATTTTCATAAATTGATTTTGGAAAAGGATTCGGCTTCTGAAAAACCATGCTAATTCTCATGCGCACTTCGATAGGATCCACACTAGCTGCCAATATGTTCACATTATCGGGATAGAGAATTATCTGCCCATCGTATCGATTTCCCGGATACAAATCATGCATTCGGTTAAAACAGCGCAGAAATGTCGATTTTCCACACCCTGAAGGTCCAATGAGTGCTGTAATCTTTTTATCATGCAAGACCATATCAATCTTTTTTAGCGCATTAAAGCTACCATAAAAAAAACTGAGATCTTTCACTTCAGATTTATATTTTACTGTCTCAATAGATCTGTCTAAATCATTCTGCATATTTTTCTTACCACTTAATATTTTTCCGCATCCGATACCGCAAATAGATAGCCAATCCGTTCATAGCAAGCGTCATTGCGACCAAGACCAATCCCGCAGCGGCCGCATTCAATTGAAATGCTTCTTCGGGACGGGACACCCAGTTAAACATCTGTATTGGCATAACCGTAAAAGGTGCTGTCAACCATTCAAAAGATAAATATGGAAAATCATTCTTAATGGGGGATGGTGGCAAGAATGCGATAAATGTTAAAGCACCTATCGTTATAATAGGAGCAGTTTCCCCGATGGCCCGAGCTAAACCGATAATAATTCCTGTCAGGATCCCGGCTGATGAATAGGGAAGCAAGTGATCCGATACGGTCTGCCATTTTGTAGCACCAAGCGCATACGCACCTTCTCTGATAGACACCGGAATTGATCTTATAGCTTCGCGCGTGGCCACAATAACGACGGGAAGTATTAGAAGCGCCAATGCCAAGCCTGCCGCTAAAATACTCTGTCCAAAACCTAATTGATAAACAAACAGGCCCAGTGCAAGCAACCCATAGATGATCGAAGGAACGCCCGCCAAATTGGTCACATTAATTTCAATTATTTCCGTCAGCATGTTCTTGGGGGCGTATTCTTCGAGATATACCCCGGATCCTATCCCCAATGGTACTGCTGCAACGGCCGTAACCAACATTACCAAAGTGGTTCCAACCCATGCAGACAAAATCCCCGCAAACTCGGGTCTGCGTGAAGGAAATGATGTAAAGAAATCCAGTGACAAACGCGGCAACCCTTCAATCAGCATGTGCAAAAATAAAGCCATGAAAGTCAAAACAGCAATCATCAATGCAACAATACCTGTAATCAAAAAAATCAAATCCCATTTCTTATGCAGATTGATTATTTTTCTGATCTCATCCAGATTATTAACGCTTTTCATTGTGCCAGTTTATCTCTGAGTGTTTTCGTTAGCTGAATCTCTTGACTAGCTATTAGCATCCAATTTACCCGTTTTTAAAGATCAATATATCTCACGAAATTTCTTGCGTAGCACGTGGCCGATGATATTAAACACCAGTGTAATTATCAGCAGTGTCAATCCTGCAGCAAAGATCGTTTGATAGCCGATACTGCCATGCGGCAAATCCCCCAAGCTCACTTGCACAATATATGCAGTGATCGTCGCTGCAGGTTCCATGGGATTCCATGTCAAATTGGGTTGCATGCCAGCAGCAATTGCTACCACCATCGTTTCTCCTACGGCTCGTGAAATTCCTAGTATATAAGCTGCGGCAATCCCGGAAAACGCTGCTGGCATAACAACTCGAATGGCAGTCTGGAATCTTGTCGCCCCCATCGCATAAGACCCTTCACGCAAATTCATTGGTACTGCCCGCATTGCATCTTCGGTCATTGAGCTGACATAAGGAATAATCATTATCCCCATGACTAGCCCGGCAGACAATAAATTGAATCCGGGTAACTCAGGAAAAATTTTTTGCAACAAAGGGGTTACAAACAATAAAGCAAAGTATCCGTAAACTACCGTCGGTACTCCACCAAGCAGTTCAAGAAATGGCTTAGCCATTTCGCGAATGGTAAATGGCGCAAACTCGGAAAGATAGATTGCAATAATCGTTCCCATCGGAAGTGCAACCGACAAAGCGATTAATGAACTAACCACTGTGCCCGACACCAAAGGTAAAATCCCATAGTGTGCATCAGCAAATAGCGGCGTCCATTGCGTATCGGTCAGAAAATCCCAGATCGATACATGTTGAAAAAAAATTATGGACTCTTTCAGCAGCATCATGATAATTGCAAGCATGATTACTATCGATAAAGCTGCTGACAAGAAAAGAAAAGATTCTATAAATCTTTCATGAATTCGCCGGCGAAAGCTATAACCAAGTTTACCAGCATCCAAAATTATTTTTTTATTGTGTGACTTATCTGCCACAGCGGGACCCTTCTACGAATTACAGCATTATAGTAAGAGAGATGCCAAAGAATTAGCAGCTTTCTTGGCTTATTACTTATTTATGAATGAGTGTTTGATCGACTCATCAAACAATTGAGAATCAATTTGACTATTCTCTCATACTATATAAAAAATTCTGGAGATTACGCAATCTCCAGAATTTTTCTCTTTTACTAATGAACTAAAACCTGTTTCAGAAGAATAACTACCACTTACTCCTCGTCATCCTCGTCATCTTCATCACTTTGGGATTCTCCGGC
>JAIETK010000002.1 GCA_019745325.1 Nitrosomonas sp.
GTGAATAACTGATTTGGTTTTTCATCTCTTCCTCCTCTCAAATCATTTTATCTCCGGAAAACCCGGGGCGATTCAGCAGCATCTCTTAGCGCAATCATGTCCGTCGTCACAAAACGTGGCGTGTGATGAAGGGTTGCTTGTGCACCATCTGGCCCATGCAGCACCCAGGCATGAATTTGTTGCAGTCCTTCCCCCAGGCTTAGGCTCGGCCAGTTGCTCAAAGCAGCAGGTGTAGCAGGAAAACCAAACCGTTGGACAAGGATGGGGCTGGCCACCAGACATTGGCTCCGATCAGCCAGGATGCGCATAACCAGATCACTGTCCTGTATAGGTGGATGGCGCACGCGCAGGGCAACATCCAGTGATTCGCTGATCAGATCAACACGACGATTAGTCGTTTCCATCTGCACCATGACATGCGGATAGCTCACCATGAAATCGGCCAGCATCCCTCCCACATAGGCATTCACCAGCGGTATGGGGCATGTCATCCGGATCACACCGCGGGGCTCGTTTTTTAGCGTGTCTATTGCTTCCTGGGCCGCTTCGGCTTCCACCAGCATCGCTTTGCAATGCATGTAATAGCTCTGTCCGGCTTCGGTAACCGTAAAGTGACGTGTCGAGCGCTGGATCAGGCGCACACCCAAGCGCTCCTCCAGCTTGGCAATACGGCGGCTGAGCTTCGACTTCGGCATGCCCAACACTCGACCTGCCGGAGCGAAGCCGCCATGATCTACGGCCTGAACGTAGTAGTAGAGGTCATTCAGGTCTTGCATAGGAACTCACTCATAGTTTCAAAAATAGGACGCTGAGTACCAATTTAGCATACTACACGCCGATCCGTTTGCTGGCCTATACTCTGATCAATTGCTAATTACCTTGCTTTAGCAAGAGATTCCCTACAGGAAGAAATCAACCCTCTTGGCACTACTACTGGCGGCGACATCAGCGCCACGCCCCTAATAAAGACACCTACTTAACAATAAACTGCATTACAGAAGGAATTTTCCATGTTCACACAACCAAATGTCGAGCGCACGCTGTACGGATTCTGGCTCTCACCTTATATGAGTCAAGTTGCGCACATTCTCTCGGAATCTGGTCTACCTTATCGCTATGAACGAGTATCTCCGTTTCAAGGGAGCACGCTCACGCCAGAACACTTAGAAAGAAACCCTCTTGGGAAAATCCCCAGTCTCAGGGATGTCAATGGTGTTGATATTGCGGAAAGTCACGCTATTTGTCGTTATCTCGCGAAAATCTACCCAGAAGTGCAAAAATTTTACCCTATTGATGATCCGTTGTTCTGCGCACAGGTCGATGCCAAGAATGACTTCATCACTTTCTCCATAGCAGGTCCATTTTTCAACTGGTTCGTTGTCAGCGCATACTTTCCAAAAGCTTGGAAACTCAAGGTTGATAAAGAAGCCCATATTTATAATCTTTTTTCTGTCTTGATGAGCAAAATGTGGCTATCCCGACTAGTTAATGGCTCGAGAATGGAGCCGTTCCTACTTGGCAAAGAGCCTTTTTTGCCAGATTTCCAATTGTTCTACACGCTCGAGCTTAGCCAAATGTTCTCTGAACTGTTCGAAATACCCGAGATGCATTTGTTTCGAGACGATCCTGCATTACAGACGTTTTACGATGCAATGTGCGAGCGTCCTTCTACGCGTGAAATACTGGCGGCTAAAGAGTCGGAACTGGATATTACAAAGAAAGAACTCTTCGGGGGGTTTGGTGCGGCCTATCTTGATAAGCATATCGACAGAAAAATCCTTGGCGAGGTATTCGGACGTGAAGTCTGACCGCATGCATACTGAGGCTGATGCAATATTAATATACAGACTTTGATCCTCCTATTCCCAAATTTCTAGCAATATCAGCAGGCTCATTGGGAGCGAAGCATAGGCCTAATAGGCGCTGAGCTTCTCCCAAAAAATTGTTTAAGGAAACGTTGATTAATCCGCCGGGCAAAATAAGATGAAACGCAAGGTGAATGGAGCGCAAGAAACAAGACAAATCAAATTACTTGCGCAGGTAACGAATCAACGTTGTCTTAACCGTGCGTAACCGTCCGGGAAAACACATTGATCACCATCACGCCCGCCACGATCATCGTCAAACCGATGAGCGCTGGCGTATCCAGCGATTGCCCGAGGAATAACCAGCCGCTCAGCGCGATCAGTACGATGCCGACGCCGGACCAGATCGCGTAGGCGACGCCGACCGGAATCGTTCTCAGCGTCAATGACAACAAATAAAACGCCAGCAGATAGCCCAGCACGACGATCAGCGATGGCCAGAAGCGGGTGAAACCTTCGGCCGCTTTGAGAAAAGACGTCGCGATCACTTCGCTGACAATCGCGATAGCCAGATAAATCCATGATTGCATGGACATCACTCCCTTAATTTTGGTGGTCACACATACCGGTTTCAACCGGGTGCATTGAAATAGTCTCGCTATGGAAATGCTGATTAATTCAACGAATGAGATGAAGCACGAGGCGCACGGAACGCAGCAACCGAGACATATCAATAAGATAGGCGAGGATGCGAGTATCGCGTAACGAAGTGATTCGCTCATGCAGTCAATTAATCAGCATTTCCCTATGTTACCAAAATTGAGTAAAAGTACACCGCGGCAAGAATGCTGCATGATGAAGATGGATGTGACAACTGAATGCTGTCAGGTCCGATGGGCGTTAAAAAACGGCACTCCGTTGAAACGAAGTGCCGTTTTCTTTAGAACGGTTAAGCAATCTTACAATCAGATTGCAGCAGCTTGCTTGCGGCGATAGCCGGCAAAACCGAGCACACCGAGACCTGCCAGCAACATCGCGTAGGTTTCTGGTTCCGGAACGGGAACGAGATTGGCGGCAACGTCACGCCCGACGATATCCATCGTTCCTGAGTAGGTAAGAACCGAGTTATCATCAAAACGAACCGATGCCGTGATTACGGTACCAGCCAGTTCGGCAACGACTGCACCGTAACCGCCGTTACTGGCGACATCCGGATCCCAGGAAAATGTGAATACATTCAGTGGATCGAAACCGGTGAAATCAAAACCGAATACCGTTGAACCCACCGCGCCAAATAATGACGATGTGCCATTGGTTTCCGGATCATAGGCGAAAAATCCGCCACTCGAACCGCCGAACACCAGCGATTCGCCCAGTATGCAACTCCCGCCATCCAAGCAATGCGTTCCGGACAGATCGAACGTGAGTTTCTCGATTTGACCGCTGGTGCCGTCAAAAGCGGCGGTATTGATGCTGAAAGAATTCAACGGACCGGGATTGGTCACGGTGATCGATCCGGATGGCGATGCGTGACTGACGCCGCTCAACAGCACCGAAAGTCCAAGTGCGGCAGCAACTTGCGTGGCGTTTTTCAAAGTTTTCATTATTTTTCTCCTTAAATTAAATGACTGAATGAAACCTTTTAAACAACATCACCTGTTAATCGCGCCGTTTACTTCTTTATCGTTTGCGACTGTCAACAAGGTTAATGGCATTAAGGGTTTCCCTCATAAAAAAATCCCGCTCCCATGCGTAGGATTTTTCCATACCGATTTTACTGGTTTTATTTATGGCTTTAGTGCCGATTCTGTACTAATTTAATACTAACTTAATACTGACTTTGTACTAATCCGGAGCACTGTTCAGCACATCGGTAATTTGATTGAAAGGCTCATTCTGAAAAAAGTTGCGGATGTTACCGGCCAGTTGATCGAGCAAACGCTGGCGCGATTCGCGACTGGCCCAGGCGATATGCGGCGTAATGATCAAATTGGCCGGTTGCTGCCGCAACAACGGCTGGTCATGGCTGGGCGGCTCGCCCTGGACGACATCGGTGGCCGCGCCGGCAATCCGTCCGCTGGATAAACAAGCCAGCAAATCGGCTTCGTTCACCAGCCCGCCGCGCGCGGTGTTAATCAGATAGGCTGATGGTTTCATCAACTCCAATTCACGACGGCTGATCAGATGCTGAGTATCGGGCGATAGCGGACAATGCAGGGTGATAAAATCCGCCTGCCGCAGCACCTCATCGAACACCATCCGGCCTGCACGCGGCGGTTGATTTTTGTGCTCCGCGATCAACACTTGCATGCCGAATGCTCGGGCCACTTGCGCCACCGCATGTCCGAGTTCGCCGTATCCGATGATGCCGAGCGTTTTGCCGGACAATTCGATGACCGGAAAATCCAGCGGACAGAAAAACCGGCTTTCCTGCCAGCCGCCGCGCGCGACCAACGCTTGATAATCCGGGAAATGCCGCGCCAGATTCAGCATCAGCGTAAACACATGCTCCACCACCGACGGCGTAGCGTAGCCGCGCACGTTACATACCGGCACGTTGTTTTCCGCCGCCGCGATCAGGTCGACATTGTTATAACCGGTCGCCGCCACGCAAATCAGCTTGAGCCGCTTGGCCGCCGCAATCGCTTCACGTCCGATAAACACTTTGTTGCTGACCACTACCTCGGCGTCGCGAATCCGCTCCAGCACCTCCGCCTCGGAAGAATCGTGATGATACTGCCACGGCGAAACCGCCCGCTCCAGCGCGGCGCAATCCATGTCGCCGCGGGTCACCGAACCGAAATCAAAAAATACCGCCCGCACCGGTTACTCCCCTTATGATTTGATGTAATAATTGAATTCGTTTAAGGAAACAAAAGGAGCAATTATGTCTGCTTTAATGATGACCATGTTCACCCTCATCTCAACCGCATTTTCGCATAACGCCGAGATTCCGTCGCGCCACACCTGCGACGGCACGGATACTTCACCGGCGTTGTCCTGGAGCGGATTGCCGGAAGGCACGCAAAGCCTGGTGCTGATCGTCGACGATCCGGACGCTCCCGACCCCGCCGCGCCGAAAATGACCTGGGTGCATTGGGTGCTCTACAACATCCCGCCCGCTGCCACCGGGCTGGCCGAAGGCATTCAGGAAAAAGACCTGCCGCCGGGCGCCTTGCAGGGACTCAACGACTGGAAGCGCACCGGCTACGGCGGCCCATGCCCGCCCATCGGCACGCACCGCTACTTCCACAAGCTCTACGCCTTGGACACGGTATTGCCGGATCTGCATCACCCCACCAAGGCGCAGCTCGAACAAGCCATGCACGGGCATATCCTGGCGCAGACCGAATTGATCGGCCGCTATCAGCGGCAGCGTTGAAGAGTTTAACTCGCAGCAAAGCCCCGGAGACCGCATGGCCCTAGCCTGGAACGAAATCAAAGACCGCGCGCTGGCGTTTTCCCGCGACTGGGCCAAAGCGGAATCGGAAGACGCCGATGCCAAACCGTTTTGGATCGAATTTTTCAATGTCTTTGGCATCAACCAGCGGCGCATCGGTAGTTTCGAGCAAAAAGTCAAAAAACTCGGCGACCGCGACGGTTACATCGATTGGTTGTGGAAAGGCAACCTGCTGATCGAACACAAATCGCGCGGCAAAGATCTCGATCGCGCCTACCAGCAAGCCATCGACTATTTCCCCGGACTGAAGGAGCACGAACTGCCGCGTTTCGTGCTGGTCAGCGACTTTGCGCGCTTCCGCCTGTACGACATGATCGAAGGCACGCAGAGCGAATTCCTGCTGAAAGAACTGTACAAAAACGTCAAGCTGTTCTGGTTTATCGCCGGGTATCAGCCGCAGAAAATCTCGCCGCAAAGCCCGGTCAACGCCAAGGCGGTGCAGCGCATGGCGCGCTTGCACGACCGCCTGAAACAGATCGGCTACACCGGCCACGCGCTCGAAGTCTATCTGGTGCGCCTGCTGTTTTGCCTGTTCGCCGAGGACACCGGCATTTTCGAGCGCACCCAGTTCACCGAATTCATCGAGCAGCAAACGTGCGAGGACGGCAGCGATCTCGCGCCGCAACTGGCGCAACTGTTCGACGTGCTCAACACGCCGGAAGCCATGCGGCTGAGAAACCTCGACGACACGCTGAGCCGGTTTCCGTACATCAACGGCAAACTGTTCGAGGAACGCCTGCCGTTCGCCAGCTTCGACCGCGACATGCGCGCCGCGCTGCTGTATTGCTGCGCCATCGATTGGAGCGGCATTTCCCCGGCGATTTTCGGCTCGCTGTTCCAGAACATTATGGATGAAACGCCGAACGCACGGCGCAACCTCGGCGCGCACTACACCACCGAGGAAAACATCCTGAAACTGATCGGCCCGCTGTTCCTCGACGAATTGCGCGCTGAGTTCGACAAAATCCGCCACACCGTCAAAGGCCGCACGCAAAACCTGCAAGCGTTCCACGCCAAGCTCGCCAGGCTGAAATTCCTCGACCCGGCATGCGGCTGTGGCAATTTCCTGGTGATCGCGTACCGCGAACTGCGCAAGCTGGAACTGGAAGTGCTGCGCGAACTGCACCACAGCGGCCAGCAAGCGCTCGACATCGCCACCATCATTCAGGTCGACGTCGACCAGTTCCACGGCATCGAAATCGAGGAATTCCCGGTGCAAATCGCGCAAGTCGCGCTATGGCTGACCGACCATCAGATGAACGCGCTGGTGTCGGAAGAATTCGGCCAGTATTTCATCCGCCTGCCATTGAAAAAAGCCGCGCACATCGTGCACGGCAACGCGCTGCGACTCGATTGGAACAGCGTCATCGCGGCGGAGGAGTGCGATGTTGTGATGGGCAATCCGCCGTTTATTGGCGCGAAATTCATGAATAGCGAACAACGCGCCGACGTTGACGCAATTTTTCACGACACCAAAAACGCCGGTTTGCTCGATTATGTTGCCTGCTGGTACCGCAAAGCCACTGATTTTATCGCCACCCATCCAGCAATCCGGGTGGCGTTCGTGTCGACTAACTCGATCACGCAAGGCGAACAAGTCGGCGTACTGTGGCCGGATTTATTGCGGCGCGGCGTGCATCTGCATTTCGCGCACCGCACGTTCCAGTGGACAAGCGAAGCCAGCGGCAAGGCGGCGGTGCATTGCGTCATCATCGGTTTCGGTTTGCAAGAAGCCGCGCAGAAAACCATTTTTGAATATGAAAATATTCAGGGCGAGGCGCATGCCGTGGCTGCCAAAAATATCAATCCTTATTTGGTAGATTCACCAAATCTATTTTTAGAAAATCGAAACAAACCAATTTGCTCCGTTCCCGTAATCGGCATAGGAAGTCAACCAATTGATGATGGTAACTTCCTATTCACTACTGAAGAAAAAGAAGAATTTCTTAAGCGCTCACCTAAAGCAGCAAAATATTTCCATCGCTGGCTCGGCGCGGTCGAATTTATCAATGGATATGAGCGCTGGTGTTTATGGCTCGGTGACTGTCCTCCAAACGAACTGCGTCAGCTTCCAGAAGTATTATCTTTGGTCGAGGCTGTTAAAAATTTTCGCTTAAAAAGTAAGCGCACCCAAACTTTAAAAGCAGCTGACACACCAACTCATTTTGGCACTGAACTCATACCAACAACGCCTTATCTGCTTATTCCAAAAGTATCATCGGAAAGGCGTAACTTTATTCCGCTAGGGTTCATTCAACCCGAAACTTTCTGTAGCGATCTGGTTTTTATGCTACCCAACGCCACGCTCTATCATTTCGGCATCCTCACTTCCACGATGCACAACGCATGGATGCGCACGGTATGCGGGCGTTTGAAAAGCGATTACCGCTATTCAGCCGGTATCGTCTACAACAACTTCCCGTGGCCAGAACCCAGCGATGCGCAACGCCAAGCCATAGAAGCTACCGCGCAGGCCGTGCTCAACGCCCGCGCGTTGTTCCCCAATGCCACGCTAGCCGACTTATACGATCCGCTGGCGATGCCGCCGGAACTGGTACGCGCGCATCAAACCCTCGACCGCGCCGTCGACGCCGCGTACGGCAAAAAATCGTTCGCTTCCGAAGCCGAGCGCGTGGCGTTTTTGTTCGAACGCTACCAAGCAATCACCAGCCTGCTGCCCGCCGCGACCAGGAAACCCGGCAAATCGCGGCCATGAACCAGTCCGGGCGCGGGCTTCGCTGCCATGTGTCAACCAAATCCGCAGGGCCGGTGTTTTATATAGATCGCCGCCGCACATGCTTTAACCGATTATAGGACTGACATTCATGAACGATTTAATGTGCTTCGACAAAATCATCGTCGAGAAACCCACCGTTACCAAGCACGGTTTTCATACCCGTTATATTCTGGAAAAAGACGGTAAGCGTGTGTCATGCGAGTTGCGCAACAAATACGAAGACAGCATCGAGGGTGATAATGCGCAACGCTTCGCCAATCTGACATGCGGCATTTCGGCGATCAATTACGGGTTGTACACCCGGGAAATTGTGTTTGAATTTGACCTCGGGCCGCAGGAAGTCCGTTTTTTCGACGAAATGCTGAAGAAAATGAGCATCGAGATTTTCGTCAGCCGTTTCCACCAGGATCCGCTGTTCATCAAGCCGGAATACGCCGTGGCGGAACCCGATGTCACGCTGGCGAATGCGTCGTGCAAGGCCAAGCTGATTGCCGGCAGTGGCCGCGATCTGAGCGGTTTCGATACCGATCCGGATAAAATCGTGGTGCTGTCGTCCGGCGGCAAGGAGAGTTTGTTGTGTTACGGCTTGCTCAAGGAAGCCGGGATGGACGTGTATCCGGTGTATATCAATGAGTCCGGCGGCCATTGGCGCACCGCGATCACCGCTTACCGCTCGTTCAAGCAGCACGATATCCGCACCCGCCGCATCTGGACCAATGCCGACCGGCTGTGGGCGTTCATAGTCAGGAATTCGCCGCTGGTTGAAACCAACATCCGCGGCATCAAGTCGATCACCGATCCGCTGCATTTCTTCAGTTTCGCGTATTTCATTTTTTCGTCGTTGCCGCTGATGGAGCAAGAAAAAATCGGCAATGTTTGCGTCGGCAACGAGTACATCGAACCGACCAGGATTCTCGACGGCCGCAACCGCATTAACGATGTCGATTTCTTTCCGGGGATTTACGATCAGAGCCAGGAATACGACCGCTACATGACCCGCTGGTTTGACGACGCCGGTTACGGCATCCGGCAATGGGCGCCGATCCGCTCGATTACCGGTTATCAGGTGCAAAAAACGCTGGCCAAAAATTATCCGGCGCTATTCGATTTACAGGTATCGTGCCACCACGCGCATAAAGGCAGCGACAGGATCATGCCGTGCGGCACTTGCCAGAAATGCATGCGCATTCTGGCGTTCTGCCTTGCCAATCACCTCGATTATCGCAAGATCGGTTATGGCCAACATAACGTTGACTGGCTCAAGGCGAATATTCACAAGCTGGCGCTGGCCGGCGACGAGGAACTGGAACACACGTTTCATCATTTGAGCAAGCACGGTTTTCCGGTCAAGGGCCGCTATCACAGTCATATCGAAAAGCTGCATTTTGATCCGCATTCATCGGATACCGCGAATATACCCGCCGATGTCCGGCACAAAATCTATCCGCTATTGTTACGCGAGGCAACCGGCGCTGTCCGGATGAACGCCGGAAGACACTGGGAACCGGTGGATATTGATTCGCTATCGGAATAGCCGCGGATTCAATCGCTGAAAAACCGTTTCAGCACGCGGATCATATAGTCATGATCGTCCACCCCGGCGCTTTCTCGCACGCTATGCATCGCCCACATCGGGCAACCGACATCGACACTGCGGATGCCGAGCTTGGCCGAGGCGATCGGCCCGATGGTGCTGCCGCACGGCAGGTCGCTGCGATGCGAGTAGCGCTGGTACGGTACTTCGGCGTCCTCGCACCAGCGGATGAATTGCGCGGCGGAGATGCTTTCGGTGCTGTAACGCCGGTTGGCGTTGGACTTGATTACCGGCCCTTGATTGACGTACACGCGGTGATCGGCGTCGTACGCTGCCGGAAAGTTCGGATGATAGCCGTGCGCCATGTCGGCGCTGATCAGGAAGCTGTTCGCCAGCGCCCGGGCGGTGTCTTCGCGATCCATCCCGGTGGCGATACAAATCCGCTGCAGAGTATCAGCGAGGAAGCTGCCGGCGGCGCCGACATGACTCTGGCTGCCGATTTCCTCGTGATCGAAAAACGCGCACACCAGCGTACTTTGCGCGTCGTTCATCACGGTGTCGGCCAGCAATGCTTGCAAGCCGGCGTGGCACGACGCCAGATTGTCGATCTGGCTGTCGGCGTAGAATTCGCGGTTCGCGCCCCACACCGTGCCTTTTTGCGTGTCGTACACCGCCAGATCCCACGACAGGATTTGCGCGGCGGCAATGCCGCTGGCTTGTTCCAGCAGCGCCAGAAAATACGGTTGCGGCAATTGCTCGCCGGTCAGTTGCGCGAACAATGGCGGCAATTCGTTTTGCTTGTGCAGTTTCAAACCATCCTCGTTGACGCCGCGGTTCATGTGAATCGCCAGGTTCGGCAGACGCAGCAGCGACTGATCGAAACGTACCAGCCGGTACGCCAGCTTGCCGTGCTCATCGAGGTAACTGATGCGGCCTGCGAGACTTAAGTCGCGGTCGGTGAATGTCGCCAGGATCGGCCCGCCGTAAATTTCGACGCCAAGCCGGGCAAAACCGCTGCTCACCGTAGCGGCGTGCGGGCGGATGCGAAATCCCGGCGAATCGGTATGCGCGCCGACGATTTTGAAACCCGCTTCAACCGGCGCTTTACTGCCCAATACCAACAGCACAATCGACGAATCGTCGCGCACCACGTAATAGCGCCCGCCGGCTTGCAGTTGCCATTTGGCGGTTTCGTCGAGTTTGATAAATTGAAAGGTTTGCACCGCGGCTTCAACCGCAGCGGCGGCATGCCACGGACTCGGGCTGCGATCGATGAAATCGAGTAAATCTTGAATCGGATTGTCAGGGGGCATTGGCGTTGTCATGATCGTTTATGAATCCGGTTTTCTCAGAATTGCTGAAAATAGAGCAATTCCATCAATCCGGCAATCCCCATAAATGCTATTTTTTACCGGTCGTTCATTTCATGGATGCAATGATGGATTTTCATTTTCCAGAAATTCGTTATAATGCCTTCTGTTGAAGTGAGTAGATTGAGAAATCAATTACTTAGATAACAAAAAAACAATTCTCATGTATCGGATTAATTATGCGCGCTATCGCAATGATACGACAGATTAACTTAAACCGTTTAGCAGCAATAACTATCCGGTTTGCTTGTTATGATTATCATTTTTTAAGCGCGGCTCACTCCAATAAACGGATTTTTTACCCAATCAATGATTACTCACAGGATTAAAATTATGAATCATAAATTGCACCACTTATTAATTTCGTTTTCGGTTGCCGCAGGGCTATCGGTTTCGGCTCATGCCACAACACTGCCGGTGATTGATCTCGACGCCGCCAAAGAGTACATGCCTTTAATGGTTGCCAGCGATGATCCTGCTAATTGGATCGCGCCGCTGGGCTTGCCGTTTGACGGCGTGGCGAAGCTGTTGTTGAGCCGCAGTGACGGTAATTTCGGTTGCAGCGGTTCGCTGCTGGACGGCGGCGCCTTTCTGATGACCGCCGCGCATTGTGTCACGGACGATGACGGCAATAATCTGCTCAATTCCGCCACCATTTCTTTCCAGGGCGGCACGGTCACCACGACTTCCACCGAGGCTTTTGTTTTTCCAACCTGGGATGGACATTCGCTCGGAAACAATGACGATATCGCAATTCTCAAGCTGGATACGCCGGTCAATTCCATTCCCGGTTTCGGGCTTGCGACCGGCAGTCCGGTTCTTCAGCCGGTATTACACGCCGGTTACGGTTTGATCGGCACCGGTTCAACTGGCGCCACCCCCGGTACTTTCGGCACATTGCATTACGGTTACAACGTTTATGATGCTGTCTGGAGCGGCGGCAGCCTGGCGTATGACTTCGATGACGGCACCGCCGCGCACGATGTCTTCTGTATCATAGCCGGAACCTGTGACGCCGGTTTACCGTTCCCTAACGAAGCCATGATCGCTTCCGGCGACTCCGGCGGCCCCAGCTTTGTTCTCGAAGGCGGCCTATTCAAACTGGTCGGCGTGCATTCGTTCGGCGCCACTTTCGGTGTGGGATTCGGCGATATTGATAATGACTTGAATTCCAGTTTTGGTGAAGTCGGCGGTGATACCTATCTGCTGCCGCATGCCGCCTGGATTGCGAGCATCACCGCAGTGCCCGAGCCTGAAACTTATCTGATGCTGCTGGCCGGCTTATTCGCCATTGGCATGTTCGCGCAACGCCGCACCAATCATCATCAGGCCTAATGCCTCAGGATGATTTTTTTGTTTCAGATCTTTCCTAACAGGAGAATTATTATGAAAACATTGACTTATGCATCCATTATCGGCGCAACTTCATTTGCTCTGTCAGGGGTGACACATGCCGCCGCCATCACTTTTGACGATCTCGCGCCTACCAACAATGGTATTTCTACCGCCGTCACTTCAGATGGCTTTAATTTTGCTGGCGATCATTTCCATATCATCGATACCTTCGATTCGAGGCTCGTTTCGAGCGGTTCAAATTATCTAAGCGCCGAAGCAGCTAATGATTTAGGAAGATCAGTTACGATGACACACGCGGGCGGCAGTCTTTTCAATCTGATCGGGCTTGAAGTGGCTGAGCTATGGATACCCGGTGAATTACTCAACGACTTCTCGGACGTCATCATCACCGGCAATCAATTCGGCGGTGGCGTACTCAGCACCAGTATTACGCTTGATGGAATACGCGATGGTGTGGGTGGCGTCGATGATTTTCAATGGGCGGCCATCGGCTGGACAAACCTGGTTTCAGTGACTATCACTGGCGCCAATAGTACCGGCGCTTTCGGAGATTATTCAATTGATAATATCAATGTCTCATTGGTACCGGAACCTGAAACCTATGCTCTTTTGCTGGCCGGATTAGGCATTGTCGGTGCATTTGCGCGCCGTCGTGCGATCAATGGCTAAACTTCTGAAAACCTGAAGTTACAATCGCTATCGGCTACAAACCGGTGGCTGGATGAAAAAAAGCCCCGCAAATTATGCGGGGCTTTTTTTATTGGCCGCTTAGTTGCCGTCTTTCCGCTACTTCCCCATTTTTTCGTTAAATGCCCTGCAGCTTGTTGATATCAAACTGCCATTTGAGCGGATCTTCAACGCCTACGATACTATCCGCGCCTTTTGACAGATCCAGAATTTCCGCCTGAATGTAACCGTTAGCGCGCGTGGAAAAAAATATCTTGATAATCGGCGCGGTCAGGCTTTTTTTCGATTGTTCGATGATCACGCCCAAGCGGCCGGATTTCAATTTGACGAGCGTGCCATTCGGGTAAATTCCAATGGTTTTCACAAACGCATGAAATACGGTTTCGTCGAAATGGCCGTCTTTCCATGACGCCATTTTATGAATCGATTCCGAGGGCGACCAGGCTTTCTTGTAGCATCGTTCCGAGCTGATCGCGTCATACACATCGCAAACCGCGCCCATACGGGCGAAGAGCGTCAATTGATCGCCCGTCAGTTTTTCCGGATAACCTTGCCCGTCAATGCGTTCATGGTGGTGTAAGCACACATCCAGCGCGGATTCATGCACTTGATAACAGGATTTAAGAATTTCCCAGCCGCGCCGCGGATGGCTTCTCATGATCGAAAATTCTTCATCGGTCAATTTCCCCGGCTTTTCCAGAACTTCGTTAGGAACCGCCATCTTACCGACATCGTGCAGCAATCCGGCCACACCGGCTTGCCGGAGCTCTTCGCCTTTCAAGCCCAATTGCCTCCCAAGGGCTACCATCAGCATGCAAACCGCAACGGAATGCAAATAGGTGTATTCATTGGCAGTTTTCAACCGCGCCAGACTCAGCAGCGCGTTCGGGTTGCGTTCCATGGATTGATTGATCTCATCCACCAGCTCAGTCGCTTCCGCGATTTCCAGCGCTTTCCCCATGCGTACATCGGAAAACATGCTGGTAACCGCTTCTTTGGCTTTGCTATGAATTTTCTTAGCCGCATCCATTTCTTCTGCAATCGAAACCGGTGTTTGAGATTTTATAACCGGCTTCGGAGATTCAACACTAGAATTCGGACTGATCTTGATGTCGGATTGGAGATTCTTGATATCCAATCCCTTATCGGTATCAATCCATATCTCATCGAAACTGCATCCAAGCAATTTATCCAGATCCTTCTGTTGATCCAGCTTAAATGATTTTCTCCAGAACGGATGCTCCATCCAATTTCCACGCAATTCATGGATATACATGCCTAATCGAACTTCATTAGCTTGAACTTTTTTTATCATAAAAAAATCACACAAGAAAAATAATCAACCGATAGAGCTTGCCCGGTACTGACTTCAGGGTTTATTAACGGCACCGGTTGTTCCTTTTAAAGCGTAGCGCTTGCCAAACAGTTCTAACGTCAACAAGCTCATGATGAATCAGTAATGTAATCGCGATCTCTTCAATGGCAGCGTACAAGCAGAAAACGGCGGCCACTCTAATTGGCCAGTCGAGTAGCTCTGTGAATAACAAAACATAACTTACTACGGTTACTGCCACCGCTAGCTTTACACTCCAGGTGTGATAACTGCTAATCGTACGGAATTTTATAAGGCTTACAATTACCGGTAACGTAAAACTCAACACGATAATCAACCAGTAAAGCTTTTCCCGGATAATGATTTCCGGCCATAAAATCCAGGCGCAAACCGCCATGGCGGTGTAGATGAAAAAATCCCCCCAGCTATCGAGTCGTGAGCCTACCGCGGTTATTTGATTGAGCAATCGCGCCAGAAAGCCATCCAGCACATCCGTGAATACCGCAAATAACAACACACCTATGAACCAGTGGGGTTGATGCGTGAACGCAAAGTAAAATAGAAACGGCGTCGTCAATATGCGAATCAAACTGACCAGATTGGGAATATTAATGATCTGATTCTTCTTACGATCCATGACGAAACTCCCCGGTAATTAAGGTTTCTTCCTTAGAATTCTCCAGTGATAAAGCATGTATGTGATTACAAGATCGATGATCAAAAAAACAAAAACCAGCAGCAGAATGTCAGCGAATCCTAGATTAAAAATTTTCATCACTGCCAGGGCCGGAAAAAGCGACTCCGGAACTTGATCAAGCAAGTACGCCTTGCTGCTTGGCGCCATCCCTAACCGGCGCTTTATGAAACTCGATAACAGGTCTCCCAAGATCGCAAAAACTGCAATATGCAGGCCGGTTTCAGGAGAATACCCTAGTACAAAGGCCGCAATGGGTGTCGCTAATAAAGCTGCGATAATTCCTCGCCAGGTTTTTGAAGATCCAAAGATACGGTTGCTATCTGCAAATTTTGCGCCGAAATCAACCGCAATATCTAAATGATCTTTCATAAGCAGCCGTACCAATACTGGCGCACCATTTGCGATTATAATTAAAAACAGTAGTTGTAAAAATTCGGTCGACAATGTCACTAATCCATTTTGAGAAATATGCTTTTTGTCCGGTTTTTTTGACCGGCTTGGAAGTCAATAATTCAGGAACTGTATGACCGGCATATCGCTAAAAGTACTCACCTATAATATCCATAAAGGATTCAGTGCGAGTAATCTTCGTTTCATTCTTCATGAAATCAAACGTTCATTGCAACATATCAATGCCGATATCGTTTTTCTGCAAGAGGTTTATGGTGAACGTAATATTTCCAATAACCGCTTTGACGATTGGCCGAATAACCAGCAATTTGAATTTCTAGCCGATCAAGTTTGGCAGCATTACGCCTATGGCAAGAATGCCATTTATAAGTCAGGCCATCATGGCAACGCCATTCTGAGTAAATATCCATTTATAGAATGGGATAATATCAACGTGTCATTATTCCGGTCGGCCAGCCGGAGTCTGCTGCACGGAGCCATTCAAATCCCCGGTATCAGTCGAAAAGTTCATATTATTTGTGTTCATCTGGGTTTATTCGGGCTGGAGAGAGAACGCCAGCTTTCCACATTGGTAAAGCGCATCAATTCGCATGTGCCATTTGATGAGCCTTTGATAATCGCGGGGGATTTTAACGATTGGCGCGGGCGCGCCGAACACTATTTACATCGTGATTTGGGTGTGAGAGAGGTTTTCAAACTCACTCACGGCACTTATGCCCGCACATTCCCTGCTTGGCTTCCGGTATTATCGATGGATCGGATTTATTTCCGGGGTCTTGATGTGATCGATTGTAACTTCTTGCATGGTCAGCCATGGCATCGCATGTCTGACCATATTCCGTTACTGGCTGAATTCCGATTGACTTAGAAAAATTACCAATAGCAAAGAACCGTATAGTCCCGCTCACTCAATGCTTTATGACGGCTTCAATAATCTGTTCTTCCGATCCTGACGGTAATGATGATTGCGGTATGGGCGCGGGAAGCAGCTC
Source organism: Nitrosomonas sp. (assembly GCA_019745325.1). Lineage (GTDB taxonomy): Bacteria > Pseudomonadota > Gammaproteobacteria > Burkholderiales > Nitrosomonadaceae > Nitrosomonas. The sequence continues at coordinate 16,383 of JAIETK010000002.1, forward strand.
CGGCTTATGCTCCAGTGCTAAATCCAGCACTTGGTCAATCCACTTAACAGGATGAATCGTTAGCTGACTTTTCACGTTTACAGGGATGTCAGCTAAATCCTTAACATTTTGCTCGGGAATAATAACCACTTTGATGCCACCACGATGCGCCGCCAGTAATTTTTCTTTCAATCCTCCGATTGGAAGTACTTCCCCCCTCAGAGTTATTTCACCGGTCATGGCTACATCAGCACGCACAGCAATATTTGTCAAAGCCGATACCATCGCGACACAAATCCCAATCCCGGCGCTCGGACCGTCTTTCGGCGTTGCGCCTTCCGGCAAGTGGATATGAATATCGTTCTTTTGATAGAAGTCTTCCGCTAATCCAAATATATGAGCGCGGCTCCGCACCACTGACAATGCTGCTTGTATCGATTCTTGCATTACCTCGCCCAGTTTGCCGGTTGTAATGGTTTTTCCCTTGCCGGGCAGCACTACTGCTTCAATCGTTAATAACTCACCTCCGACTTCCGTCCAGGCCAAACCGGTAACCTGTCCAATTTGATTTTTTTCTTCAGCAATACCGTAAGTATAGCGGCGCACACCCAAGAACTTATCGAGATTCTTGGATGTCACGGCCACCTTGCCTTTTCCTTTTTTGAGCAATAACGCTTTTACAGCTTTCCGGCAAATTTTTGAAATTTCCCGCTCCATTGCCCTCACTCCTGCCTCCCTCGTGTAATAACGGGCAATATCCCTGAGCGCCGATTCTGAGACGGTCAATTCACTCTCTTCAAGCCCGTGATTACGCATTTGCTTGGTTAGCAGGTAACGAGTAGCAATATTTAATTTTTCGTCTTCCGTATAACCGGATAATTTGATCACCTCCATGCGATCAAGAAGAGCAGGCGGAATATTTAAGGTATTGGCAGTTGCCACAAACATTACGTCGGATAGATCATATTCCACCTCGATGTAATGATCCACGAAAGTATTATTCTGTTCTGGATCAAGCACTTCAAGCAACGCAGATGATGGATCACCTCGAAAATCCATTCCCATTTTATCCACTTCATCAAGCAAAAATAACGGGTTCTTGACCGCAACCTTGCTCATATTCTGTAAAATTTTTCCTGGCATGGACCCGATATAAGTCCGCCGATGCCCACGAATCTCGGCTTCATCACGCACGCCTCCAAGTGACATACGTACAAATTTCCGATTCGTCGCACGCGCAATGGACTGACCGAGCGATGTTTTACCTACCCCCGGGGGGCCAACCAGGCAAAGAATCGGAGCTTTCATTTTGCTAACACGTTGTTGAACCGCCAGATACTCTACAATTCGCTCTTTAACTTTTTCCAAGCCGTAGTGATCTTTTTCCAGCGCATCCTCGGCGGCTGTCAGATCCTGATTAATTTTATTTTTTTTCTTCCAAGGCAGGGCCACAAGTGCATCTATATAGTTACGCACGACCGTAGCCTCAGCGGACATCGGTGACATCAACCGCAGCTTCTTTAACTCGGATTCCGCTTTGGCGAGTGCCTCCTTGGGCATTTGGGCAGCTTTTATTTTTCTTTCTATTTCTTCAATATCAGCACCGTCTTCGCCTTCGCCCAATTCTTTCTGAATGGCTTTTACTTGCTCATTCAGGTAATAATCACGTTGGCTTTTTTCCATTTGCCGCTTAACTCTGCCGCGGATTCTTTTTTCCACTTGAAGGATATCAAGCTCGGTCTCCAGTAAACCTAGCAAATGTTCCAGGCGTTTTGGAATATCAAATATTTCAAGAACTTCCTGCTTCTGCTCCAGTTTAAGCGGTAAGTACGCTGCAATTGTGTCAACTAAGCGTCCCGCATCATCAATACCACCCATTGATGTAATGATTTCCGGAGGTATTTTTTTATTAAGCTTCACATATTGGTCGAACTGCGCAAGGATAGCGCGTCGCATTGCTTCCGCTTCCGGATTATCAGCAACATCAATTTCAATCTGCGAAGCCCTTCCGGAATAATGCGTTTCAGAATCAATCAATTCATGAATACGAGCGCGATAGTTGCCTTCAACTAAAACTTTGACAGTTCCATCGGGGAGCTTGAGCATCTGCAACAAACTGGCAATGCTGCACACTTCATAGAGATCTTCAGGAGCTGGATCATCCTTCGATGCGACTTTCTGAGCAACAAGAAGGATATTTTTATTTGACTCCATGGCCAACTCAAGTGCTTTAATCGACTTTTGTCTCCCAACAAACAATGGAATGACCATATGCGGAAAAACCACCACATCTCGCAAGGGAAGCAACGGCAATATCAACTGTTCGGAGTGCTCTAATAAAGAATTCATATCGGCTTTATAAAATTTATGACTATTTGTGAAATTATATGCACAACTCGGAGAAACTCGGCATTTACAATAACAATAACGGCTACACTAGCATAGAAACATCGGCTTTAATCGGGCAATTAGACGTGTAAATACGTAATAATTACCCTTTATCACGACTTCCTATAAATACCGTTTGGAGAAACCCGGCAATTACTGCCATTATCAACTTTTGTTCAGCTCACTAACCGGCTATTATTTAGAACGCTTAGCTACTTTGGGTTGATCCGAATAGATTAAAATCGGTTTAATATCATCACTCGACGAGTTGTAATCAATCACAACCTTTGAAACATTATCCAACGATGGCAAATCGTACATAATATCCAGTAATATCTCTTCCAAAATGGAGCGAAGCCCGCGAGCGCCTGTTTTCCGGGTCAGAGCACTTTTTGCGATGGACTTGAGGGCTGGTTCCCGGAACTCAAGATCAACCCCTTCCATATTGAACATCTTCCAATATTGTTTAACCAGTGCATTTTTTGGTTCTGTCAGAATCTGAATCAGTGCTGCTTCATTGAGTTCTTCCAGTGTTGCAACAACCGGCAAACGTCCGACGAATTCAGGTATCAATCCGAATTTCACGAGATCTTCCGGCTCAACTTGTTGTAAAACTTTGTTCACATTACCACTCGCTGTACTTTTCACCTCAACGCCAAACCCGATTCCGCCTTTTTCGGTACGTGCTCTGATCACCTTATCCAATCCATCAAATGCACCACCGCAAATAAAGAGAATGTTTGTTGTGTCGACTTGAATAAACTCTTGATTGGGATGTTTCCGGCCTCCTTGAGGGGGAACCATGGCAATTGTTCCCTCGATCAATTTCAGCAACGCTTGTTGCACGCCTTCACCGGATACATCGCGTGTTATCGAGGGGTTATCAGATTTTCGAGAAATTTTATCGATCTCGTCAATGTATACAATCCCGCGTTGCGCTTTCTCTGCATCATAATTACACTTTTGCAACAATTTCTGAATGATATTTTCGACATCTTCACCAACATAACCAGCTTCCGTTAGAGCTGTTGCATCGGCCATAATAAATGGCACGTCCAGTAACCGGGCCAGCGTTTGCGCGAGTAATGTCTTACCAGATCCAGTAGGCCCAACCAGCAATATATTGCTTTTTGACAACTCGATATCATCACCGTCTTCCGATTTAACGACGTTTCTTAAACGCTTGTAATGATTATAAACTGCGACAGAAAGTATCTTTTTCGCCGATTCTTGTCCAATTACATATTGATCAAGTATTTGGCATATCTCACGGGGAACAGGCAAATTTGATTTAACCAGTTTTGTGGCTTCATCACCTTGCATTTCTTCACGGATAATGTCATTGCAAAGATCAATACATTCATCGCAAATAAATACCGAAGGACCTGCAATGAGCTTTCGTACCTCATGCTGACTCTTGCCGCAAAAAGAACAATAAAGAAGTTTTTCACCACTCGTTTTGTCTGGCATATTCTTTTTCCACCGTAATGAGTTTAACGACTCTTATCTTGAATAAAAATAAAACAAGAAATCCCACTTACCTAAGCACTTTCATCTCTATGCGACAATACTGCGTCCACTAAACCGTAATTAACTGATTCAGTTGCACTCATAAAGTTATCACGATCTGTATCCTTTTCAACTTCCGAAACAGAGCGCCCTGTATGTTTTGCAAGAATTTCATTTAGACGCGCTTTAAGGTATAAAATTTCCCGTGCATGTATTTCAATGTCAGAGGCTTGCCCTTGAAAGCCCCCCAGCGGTTGATGAATCATGACGCGCGAATTGGGCAGGCAGTATCGTTTTCCTTTGGCGCCGGCAGTTAATAACAATGCTCCCATGCTTGCTGCTTGCCCGATACATAAAGTACTAACATCCGGTTTGATATATTGCATCGTATCGTATATCGCCATACCGGCAGACACCATTCCCCCGGGAGAATTAATATAAAAATAAATATCTTTCTCGGAATTCTCTGATTCAAGGAATAATAACTGCGCAACTATCAGATTCGCACTCGATTCCGTAACCGGACCTACTAGAAATATTACTCTCTCTTTTAGTAATCGCGAATAGATGTCGTACGCTCGCTCACCTCTTCCGCTCGACTCAATGACCATTGGGATTAGCCCCAGATTCATTGGTTCCATATTTTTTACATCATTATTTAATTGGATCATTTCAAGAGATTCCCATGAACTCATCAAAAGTAGCCGGTTTATTGATCTGTTTTATTTTTCCCAAAGCCCAATTTACAACGTTTTCTTCTAATGCAAGCGACTCAGCTTCCTGCAAGCGCTCAGGAGAAGCATAATGCCATTTTACTACTTGTTCGGGATTTTCATAACTCTGCGCCACGTCCTCAATAATGCTGCGCACTTGTTCTGATGTAGCTTTAAGCGCATGTTCTTTAACAAGTTCTGATAAAATGAGACCTAGCTTGATGCGATACTCCGCTTTTCCCTTAAACAGATCCGCCGACAACGGAATCTCTTTGGATTTCATACCACGCGCTTCGAGATCTTTCCTCGCATCCTGCATCAGCCGCTCAATTTCTTGGTTGATCAAAATATTCGGCACCTCCAGCGGGGTACTGTCCAGCAATACCTGCATAACCTGCTCTTTAAGTTTTGCCCTGACTCTTCTGGAAACTTCACGTTCAAGATCTTTTTGTATTCCATCTCGTAGTTTTTTCAAATCACCGTCATCGATACCCAATGATTTGGCAAGATCCGCGTCTACTTCAGGTATTATTGGCTCTTCAAGCAAAATAAGCGTAACTTCGAAAGTAACGGTTTTTCCCGCAAGATCTTTATTATGGTAATCTTCCGGAAAAATGACATCAAATGATTTATTGTTTCCTGGCTTCATGCCAATCAATGAGTTCTCAAAATCCTTAAGAAACTTCCCGTCACCGATAATCAATTGCACATCGTTAGCTGTTCCACCAGTGAAATCCTTTCCATCGATCGTACCACGATAATTTATCTTGACCCGGTCACCCGCTTTTGCTTCTCGGTCAATGGATTGATAGGTTGTGCGCTGTTTACAAATCATCTCCAGCGTTTTATCAATATCCGCTTCTGACAGGCGGACTTCAGGCCGCTCGATACTGTGTTGGCTTAAATCGCCCAACGCAACGACGGGATAAATTTCAAATGTGGCACTGATAGTATATAGTGTTGCAGTATCATCACCTGAGAGCTTCTCTTCAAAACGGGGATAACCCACGACTTGCAAATTATGCTCCTTGACCATTTCCTTAAATTCTTTGTGCACGGCATCATTCAATACATCTTGCTGCACCTGCGCACCGTACATTTGCACAACTATTTTCAAAGGAACTTTTCCTGGCCGAAAGCCTTGCAACCTCGTTGTTTTCGCAATCTGCTTCAATCGACTATCAATTTCGCTTTGCAAATTTTCTCGAGAAATCGTGATATCAAAACGGCGCTCCAGTGCACCTAGATTTTCTACATTTGATCCCATTAAAATTCCTGATTGATTAACTATTTTTAGAAATATTCTTTTTTAGCTGACAATTATTCGTTTCAAATTAATAAAACGAGTTCTCAGCAGTCATCCCATTTGGTGCGAAAGGGGGGACTCGAACCCCCACACCTCTCGGCGCCAGAACCTAAATCTGGTGCGTCTACCAATTCCGCCACTTTCGCAATTCCTGATATTTTAGGAGATTATACCGATTAATCCCGCCAACCGCAGCCGGATCGTCTAATCCAAGCGTATCGCTAACAATAAAAAGTCTGGCCACTGATGCCTTTGCTATCAGGTCCCATCAAATACAGGTAATTCTGCATTAAGTCATCGGGTTGCCGTATGGCGCTTTTAAGTTCACCAGGATGAGTTTTAATTCGCTGAGGCGAATTCACGATCCCTGGCACGATGCTATTGATGCGGAGGTTAGGCATTGTTTCCCACTCATCCGCTTGAATCCTTACCAACGCTTCAATGCCAGCTTTAGCTACCGCAAAACCGCCCCAATAAGCGGCAGGCTGATTGCCTTGTGTGCTTGAAGTCATGATCACGCTCGCATCAGGTGAAGCCTTCAGTAATGGGAGACACGCTTTCGTGACTGCAAAAGGTGCAATCACATTGATTTGGAATATCACTCGCCATTGCGCAGCCGTTTGATACTCTAATGGACTCAAGTCATATAGAAAAGCTGCATTATGCAAGATTCCATCCAGCCGCCCCAGCTGCTCCCCGATTGCCTGAGCTAACACGGCGTAATCCTTTTCTTCTGCACGCTCGAAGTCTAATGGAAAAATTAATGCCTGAGCTTTACCGATGGCTTCGATCTCATCATAAACGCTCTCCAATTTCTTGACTTTCCGGCCGTGAAGAATCACCGTTGCCCCATGACGCGCATAGGTTAACGCCGCCGCACGGCCCAGACCTTGTCCCGCACCTGTAACAAGAATCACTCGATCCTTAAGCAGATCTTCAGACGCAGAATAGTTTTCCGATAGGTTCATAACTTAGAATTTATCATGTTAAATTATTTTTTAATCAAAAATTACAATTGAAAAGCCCTTGATATTCCATCGATCGATAGATTCGCCATAAAAAAACAGACCCCAAAATAATCGGGGTCTGTTTAATATCGTGAAGTTGGATTCTACAGTTATGGATATTGCTGTTACATATCCATGCCGCCCATTCCACCCATACCGCCCATTCCACCCATGCCGCCGCCAGGCGCTGCCTCTTCCTTAGGCAATTCCGCGACCATCGCATCCGTCGTCAGCATCAAACTTGCAACCGACGCCGCATTTTGCAGGGCCGAGCGAGTTACTTTGGTTGGATCAAGCACACCCATTGCGACCAAATCGCCATATTCGCCGGTAGCCGCATTGTAACCAAAATTGCCTTGTCCCTCAGCTACTTTATTAACTACAACCGACGGTTCATCGCCACAATTGGTCACGATCTGGCGCAATGGCTCTTCCAGTGAACGCAATACAATTTTAATACCGGCGTCTTGATCGTGATTATCGCCTTTCAGCTTTTTGACGATCGGGACCGTACGCAATAATGCAACGCCACCACCTGGAATAACCCCTTCTTCCACCGCTGCGCGGGTTGCATGCAATGCATCTTCGACACGGGCTTTTTTCTCTTTCATTTCAACTTCGGTCGCGGCACCGACCTTGATCAGCGCTACACCGCCGGCAAGCTTAGCCACACGCTCTTGCAGTTTTTCCCGGTCATAGTCGCTGGTCGCTTCTTCGATTTGGGTACGGATTTGTTTAACACGGCCTTCGATATTGGCAACATTGCCTGCACCATCGATGATCGTGGTATTTTCTTTACCCACTTCGACCCGCTTGGCTTGACCCAAATCGTTCAAAGTCGCTTTTTCCAGCGTTAGACCCACTTCTTCAGCGATCACGGTACCACCGGTGAGAATCGCGATATCTTCGAGCATGGCTTTACGGCGATCGCCGAATCCTGGAGCTTTAACCGCACAGGTTTTAAGAATGCCGCGTATGTTATTGACAACCAGTGTCGCCAATGCTTCACCGTCGACATCTTCTGCGATAATCAACAGCGGTTTGCCAGCCTTGGCAACTTGCTCCAATACCGGTAATAAATCACGGATATTAGAAATTTTCTTGTCGTGCAGCAGGATGAATGGATTGTCTAACAGTGCAATTTGTTTTTCCGCGCTGCTGACAAAATAAGGCGACAAGTAACCACGATCGAATTGCATACCTTCTACCACTTCCAATTCGTTCTGCAATCCGGAGCCGTCTTCCACCGTGATGACGCCTTCCTTGCCTACTTTATCCATGGCATCGGCGATGATCTTACCGATTTCGGTATCCGAATTTGCTGAGATGCTGCCAACTTGTGCAATTTCTTTTGCCGTTGCACAGGGCTTAGACAGTTTTTTCAATTCTTCAACCGCCGCACCTACCGCTTTATCAATCCCGCGTTTCAGATCCATCGGATTCATGCCGGCGGCAACAAACTTCATGCCTTCTTTAACAATCGCTTGCGCCAATACCGTCGCTGTGGTCGTTCCATCACCCGCCACATCGGAAGTCTTGCTGGCGACTTCTTTCAGCATTTGTGCGCCCATATTCTCGAATTTGTCTTTCAGTTCGATTTCTTTAGCAACCGAAACCCCATCCTTTGTAATGGTCGGAGCGCCGTATGAACGCTCCAGAACGACATTGCGTCCTTTGGGACCCAGCGTTACTTTAACTGCATCGGCCAGAACATTGACACCAGCCACCATTTTATGACGTGCTGAATCATGAAATTTCACTTCTTTTGCTGACATAACTTTTCTCTCCTAATCTCTCAACAATACATTATCTATAGCAAGTCACCGAACCGACGCAATTAACCTTCAATCACACCCATAATATCTTCTTCTCTCATGACTAATAGTTCTTCGCCATGAACTTTAACCGTCTGACCGGCATATTTCCCGAACAATACTTTATCGCCCACTTTAACTTCCATTGGGCACAGTTTTCCATCGTCGCCCATTTTTCCTTTGCCAACAGCCAAGATCTCACCTTGATCTGGTTTTTCCGCCGCCGAATCGGGAATTACGATACCCGACGCGGTCTTACGTTCATCTTCCAATCGCTTGACAACCACACGATCATGCAAAGGACGAATTTTCATACTGTTTTCTCCTGTAAAAATAATGGATCCCATATTAGATGCCGCCATGTGACAGCACATTTTTCTTGCAATTACCAAACAGTCAGGGTGCCAATACAGATAAACATAGTGTTAGCACTCTCAAACCATGAGTGCTGATAATAGGGATTGTGCTTCAGAATTTCAAGGGCCGGCAGTAAAAAAAATCACAACCCATTAAATCTAAGATCTATTTCAAATCGATAAGGATTGGAATGCCGCAGGTTAACAGTGGCGCAGCTTGCAATAATTAAGCGATAGCCGCGGTGAATACGGAAACTGGGTAAACGTTCGAAGCTAAAAAGCCAAAATCGCTCTAACCGGTAATGACCCCGCCGCCCAGGCACACTTTACTTTCGTAAATCACGACCGATTGACCGGGCGTCACAGCCCATTGGTTTTGGGCAAAATCGACCTGGCAATACTCCGGCGTCAAAACACTAATTGCGCATGGCGCATCGGCTTGGCGATAACGGGTCTTGGCGGCGTAGACCCAATTGCAATGGGGCGCTTTCCCGCTGATCCAGGTTAAATCCGTGGCGCTGAGCGATGGTTTAAATAAATCCGGATGATCATGACCCTGAACAACAATCAGCACATTCCGGGTCATATCCTTGGCGGACACGAACCACGGCTCATCGGTACCGCTGCGTGTGCCGCCGATACCCAGCCCTTGCCGTTGTCCGATGGTGTAATACATCAATCCGAGATGCCGGCCAATCACTTGACCATCAGGGGTCTGAATTTCGCCGGGCTCATGCGGCAAATAGCGATTGAGAAATTCCCGGAACGGACGCTCCCCGATAAAACAAATGCCGGTGCTATCTTTCTTTGAAAAATTGGGCAGATTGGCTTGCTTCGCGATAGCGCGCACCTCGCGCTTATACAGATGCCCGATTGGAAAAAGCGTATTCGCCAGTTGCGCCTGACTCAACCGGTACAAGAAGTAGCTTTGATCCTTACTGCCGTCTTCACCTTTCAGCAACTGAAAAGACTTATCGATCTTGCGTACCTGCGCATAATGTCCGGTTGCAATATAATCCGCTCCCAGTTTATTGGCGTGATCCAGAAAAGCCTTGAATTTAATTTCGGCGTTGCATAGCACATCGGGATTCGGCGTCCGGCCGGCCTGATATTCCGCGAGAAAATGCGAAAAAACCCGCTCTTTATACTCCGCCGAAAAATTCACGACTTCAATCGGAATATCGATCACATCCGCAACCGACACCGCATCCAGAAAATCCTGGCGGGAAGAGCAATAATCGTCGGTATCGTCATCTTCCCAATTCTTCATGAACAGACCCACCACATCATAGCCTTGTTGCTTCAACAAATAAGCGGCAACGGAAGAATCAACACCGCCGGACATGCCGACCACCACCCGGTATTTTTTCGTCGAATCAGGATTCATAATGTGCCAGCAATTCCAGCGGATAGCGCTTGCCGGTCCGGTGATCGCGGATGCACTGCATGACCAGCGGACTGCGATGTCGCTGGCTTTCTTGCATGATCTCATCAAAACTCAGCCAAACCGCGCGGACAATGCCGGTATCAAGCACCCGCAGCGGGTCATGATGCGTAACCCGGCCACCGAACGCAAAACGGATATAAGTAATGCCGGCGCGCTGCGAATGCCACTGATAAATACCCAGCAAATAATCGGGCACAAAGGTATAAGCGGTCTCCTCGAGCGTTTCCCGGATAGCGCCCTGAATAATCGATTCGTCAGGATCCAAATGTCCCGCCGGTTGATTGAAAAACAAACCGAGACCGGCTTCGGGTTCTTCTTCAACCAGCAAATACTTGCCATCTTGTTCAACGACAGTCGCAACCGTCACACTGGGTTTCCAGATCATAGATTTTTAACGAAATGAAAAAACGAGGGAGCCATGCGTCTCATTGCAGCGCATATGCCATGCTTGCTAGCAATTATCGCATTGATACGATATTTCCGGTTACGATTAATTGCTACCATGGCAACTTTCCCGGTCAGGACAAACGAGCCGGAGCATATTGCTGCAGTACTTTCTCCAGTTGTTCATAATTGAAAGGCTTGCTGAGGTGCGCATTCATTCCAGCGTCAAAACACTCGTTCCTGATATGTTCAAAGGCATGCGCTGTCAACGCCACGATGGGAATCGGCAGCTTGTTTTGTTGCTGCTCCAAGCTGCGTATCCGCCGCGTTGCTTCAAACCCGTCCATCACCGGCATGTTGCAATCCATCAGAATCAAATTGAACGTCTGGGTCTGATAAGCGTGAATCGCTTCCGCACCGTCGGCGGTCATCACCACTTCACATTGCATCCGCTCCAGCATCGCTTTACTGATCATCTGATTGACCTGATTGTCTTCCACCACCAATACTCGCGGACGGTACTCGCCGGCAGCCTTGAACCCGATTCCGCCCGGATCGTTCTCCCCCTCTGCGGCAATCTCAGCGCCCGCAACTTGCAATGGAATCCGTGCGCAAAATTGCGACCCCTTGCCAATCTCGCTCATTAATGAAATTTCCCCTCCCATTAATGTCAGCAAATTACGCGTAATCGCCAACCCCAATCCGGCTCCATGGATATGCCGGGTAGTTTCGCCAACCTGTGTGAATTCTTCGAATAAGCGCGTTTGGTTCTCGGCGGAAATACCGGTCCCGGTATCCGTTACCGTCATTTCCAATTCCACGCGATCTTTCCCGGGCACCGGCTGGCATTGCACCGACAGCTTTACTTCCCCCTGTTGCGTGAATTTAAACGCATTTCCGAGCAAATTAAATAGAATTTGCTTAATCCGGTCCGGATCGCCGATCAACCGGCACTGACTTGTACCATCGCGAATCACAACAAAATTCAGCGACGTCTCTTTGGCTTTCTGTTGAAACAACAATTCGACGTCGGTAAGCAGAAGATCCAGATCAAATGGACGATTCGCGATCGTCAGCTTGTGCGCTTCGATTTTCGCAAAATCCAGAATATCGTCGATAACGCGTAACAGCGTCCGCCCGGAATCGCGAATGACATTCAAATATTTTTTTTGTTCAGGGTTTAAAGCGGTCATTGCCATTAATTCGGTCATACCCAGAACACCGTTCATCGGCGTCCGGATCTCATGACTCATTGCCGCCAAAAACGCCGATTTGGCTTTATTGGCATTCTCCGCTTGCAAGCGCGCCTGCTCCAGATCATCCGCCTGTTGTTGCAGTAAAACCGCCTGTTCCCTCGCAATCCAATAATTCTGATGCTGCAACTTACCGTTGTGAATCAGAAAAATAAAATAAGCCAAACCGATCGTCATCAATACCCACCGGCCTTCATCGGGAATAAATATGGCCAACCCAGCAAGGCTCGGCAAATAAATCAACACGGCAAAAGCCAGCATCAGACGAATCCGGGGTGAAATAGCCGCAATGCCGCCTGCGACAAACCCTACGGTAGCAATGACCGCCAGCGCCGCACCGGTGTCGATTGTCTGAATGGAAAAGAAAATCCAAACCAGCAAACCACCCCACGTAATAGCCGTTGCCACATAGATGGCGGCAATCGCGAACTCCAGCATCGCTTGCTTTTCATCACTGAATTTCGATGCATAGCGGTAGATCACCAGCCGTAAGATCGCCAATACAATGAAAAGAGCATCAAAACCAAAAATGTAGGACTGTGCCGCTAATTCCGGAGACATCAGCAGCGTAGCGCTGCAACACAGCACATAGAACAAACCGCCTAGCCGCATACGCTGCACCATGTCTTGATTGGTGTTCGTTCGTACCGCTTCAAGGCGGGCCACCTCAGGATCCGACCACATATATGCCCTTCATGAATGCATTTTCTGAAATTGTATCCGAAGAACCGGCGTAACCGGTAAAAGGCTGAAAACCAGCAGCACATCGGATCGAACGATTCATTCTGCAACTTCCTGGCCGAAACGCTGCAGAAATAAATTACGCTTGAAGCAACTAGCCAAAATCAGCGCTAAAAGGTATGATGCGCAACTGATGAAGCAAGGAGGTGTGGCCGAGCTGGTTTAAGGCAGCAGTCTTGAAAACTGCCGTAGGGGTGACTCTACCGTGAGTTCGAATCTCACCGCCTCCGCCAATAAAAACAAATTCCTATGCAGCATCGACCAACACGCACAAAGCGCTTGCAAAAGTAGACGAGAAGTTCCATTAGTTGGATCTTCTTTGCAGTAGGGCAAAACTGGTAGTGCAAGCACACTATAAGCAACCTATAACAGCAACCATTGTCTTTCTTGTTTAGTAAAGAAATATAAAAATCAGCCAGTTAGTGTTCAGCGGTTCTGCGATATGATGGAATCTGTGTTCTTGTGTTGCGTCTTATGGGCAGCAAGAGCCTTTCGGGGTAAAGGAAGATGACTGACTACAAAGACCTGAATCTGAATCGCGAAACGCTGGATACGAACATCCAGAATTTCTTGGAGTCGAACGGCTATACGCTGGACGGCGGGATTCAGTTGTTCGAAAGGCGTAAACGAGTTGTCTTTGGTGCCGCAGGCAATGAATTTGCCACTGTTGATCTGCACCTCAATGCGGCAGGCACAACCACCATCCAGTGGAAAACGGGAAAGAATCAACCACTAGGCGAACAACTTGCCGTTTACTTGAAAGCTACAATCAATCCCGCAGAATTTGAAAATGTAAATTACTCTCTCAAAGGGATAACCGATGATTCGTTTGATCCGATTCTGGATTTTCTTAACGAATCAGGTGATATTGAAATCACTACTCTTCAAGATAAAGCCATTTGCAAGCAGGTGACACTGAGAAGCATTGTTCACCAAGATAGTCTTACGCTTACCCACCATCGTTCTACGAGGGCTCTGCAGATACAGGGAAAGCCTCTTTCTTGCTATCGGCGCGTAATATTTATGCTCATCGATCTTTTAGACTTAAAAGGTCTTGAGCAAGTTTTATATCGCAAAGATGACAGCAGCGCGGAAATAGTTCGGAAAGAGATGGCCGAAGACTACCTCAAGGGATTTTTCCATCGTAGCTATATTCATCTCCCCGAAACAGTTAAAAAGCTTCTAATCTCTAGCTGCTGCGTCAAGCTCGCAGCTCCAAAACTACCTGACTATTGCTTATTGCTTTACCCTGATCTACGGTCGCTTGAAGGCGTCCTAAAACAGGAGATGGCAGGCTACATGATGTCTGTGGAGGATGCTGACAATGGATTCGGCGACTTCTTCGACGTTAAGGGCGGTGTTTGCACGCTCAAGCCTGAACATGCAAGGACTGTCGGGGATGCAAAAATGGTAAATGCCTTCAATAGAGGCTATAGTTTTTTCAGAAAGCACCGTCATACAATTTTCCACATGGAAGAATTCCCTGATGGTAGCAGGATGATAGATACTTTGGATAAAGCCATTAGTTTGTCAAAAGATGCTTATGCAGCCATTGACGATCTCTATACAGCAAGAATGTAGAAATGATTAAGACATTACGCATCGTTGGTAAAATCGCTGTGGTTACTGCCACAGCCGATTTTCATCCTTTGCGCCAGCTAAAGCAGCTAACCACAGAGCTCGTAAGCTTGGACTTCGAGGGTTTAGTATTGTTTGATTTACTTGCGGTCAACGGACTGACTCCGAATCGTTTTGTCTCCATGAAGTTCAGCAAAAGCGGATTTGAACGCGCATCGTTTGCAGTTGAATCCGAAGTGAGTTCAAGCATCCAAAACGAGCAAGATTTGATTGCCAAGAGCGATCAAACGTTTCTTCTTGGCAGCATCCTCTCATCAAGTGAATTGCAAAAGTTCAAACACTAGTCTCGCCGATTTCGTTTGCGTTGTTTACTTTACGCCTATATTCCAAGAGTGAGCGGTGTTTCCCTCAGAGCTACGACGACCCCTTAGCGGACAAGCTCGAATAATCGATCTAGTTAATCTGACATTTTACATCTCAGTATCGCTACAGCAGTACCAGCGAATATGTCCGCGAATTAATTCGTGCCGATGAAAAGCGCAAAGCTGGAGAACAATTTGAAGCCAAGTTACCAGAAGGATTGAACAGCCCCGGAAGTGGGCTATATCTGCGGACTGGGGTGATATTCGCAAAGATGCCTTAACTATGTGAAAGAAACAACGTTAATGCCTAAATATCAACGCACGACAGCCAGATGCGACTTGGAAGCGCATTTCGTCTATCGTCCGGAAAATATGAACTTAAAAACAGCCGAACGCTTTTTGGCACAAACATAAGTCATCTTCAACAATCTGGCTTAGCGCCTGAGATCGGAACACGTGCAACTCACTCACTGCATCGGTAAAGAGGATGATCTAAAGCAGATTGATGGAGAATTTGCAAGGTCAAAAAACTACCGCTATCAGATGCATGAACGCCACAGGAATCGCATCAAGCAGCAATCAACGTTTGCGCATGCATCTGAAAGTTTATTTCTTAAGCGCAGCCAACTGTTCTTTGAGCGATTTGATTTCTTCTTCCGTGCGAATCCGCGGTGTGATGTCGAGCTGCACGCCGAGAAAATAAAGCAAGTTACCATGCGAATCGAAGAGCGGGGAAACCAGCAGGTGGTTATAAAACAGCTCGCCGTTTTTGCGGTAATTACGCAACACCACTTCAACGGGTTTTCTATTTTTTATCGCGTCGCGCAGTTGTTGAACGCCCGCTTGATCGTGTTCGTTGCCTTGCAAGAAGCGGCAGTTTTTACCGACCGTCTCTTCCAGTGTATAACCGGTGATTTGCTCAAATGCCTTGTTAACATACACCAAGGGTAAATCTTCTTGGTCCGGATCGGCCAATGTCACCCCGTTTACACACGAATCAAGAATCTTGGACAATACTTGCGGAATTAATCCAGGGTCTTTTTCAACAATAAAATCCATGATTTTTCTCCAGGTTAACCAACAATTCGCTTATGAAGACACCACCATGACCAGTTAATTGGGATTAGTCTGATCGGCTTCGATTAATTTTTTAATATTCTTGACGGTTCTTTCGGTGCCATCTTGAATCGCAATGCGCACCAGCTTCTCGAAAGGTCTCACATGCAAATCCAGACTGAGTAACTCAAAAACAAATGTAATGCGGCTATCCAACGAATTGACCGCTTCGATCAAATAATCGCACCGGTAGGGATTGGAAACCCCCTCAAAACAGATGCGCGATCCGTTATCGAACACTTTCACTTTAAATGTCGACTCCGAGCGGTTACCCTGATCTATCCGTACTTGACGGCATACCGTTCCCAATTTAACAGGGCCATCGGTGATTTTTTCCAGTTCCTTAACTTCCGGCGACCACCGTGGATAGTTGGTGAGCAAATTATTTCCAATAAAATCGAAAAGTTTATCGGGTGGACTCTGAACGATTGTACTGGCTTTGCCAACTACCGGATTATCTTTGAACAAACCAAGCATATAATATCTCCCGCAGGATGTTCTAAACTACGTAAGTATCAACTCCTGCCAATAATAAGTCATATTGCGCTTCTACCAGCTCTTTGATGGTTAAGGCAGGGATGCCGGTAATGATGTTGCCTTCCGCAATCAACCACCCGACCGCATCCGCAGCTCCCAGACTCACAACATACCCTATCTCATGGTGTAGATACGGTTCAAGTAATCCAGGGAAACCGGCATGCCGCAGAATGTTACGCGCCACCAGTTTACCTTTCCGAACCGCTGATTGCGCCGTCAGGGTATTTGATCCTGGCGATTGAAAATGCGAACAGTCCCCGGCTATAAAAATATTGTGCAACGGCTTCCGGTCAACAAGAATCTGTCCGAACGCATTGGCAGAAAGCGTATTTCGTTGCTTTTTGCCCAAAAACAAAATTGCTAAATCGGATGATAGCACTATTTGTGTTTTTGTTTCTTTGTCAGTCAATAAAATTTGATCCGCTTGCTGTTCGCAAAAATAAGTGTTCGGATAGAAGGCGATACCCATGTCATCCATGCGCGACTCGACGTAAGCGCCAAAACCGCGAGGAAATTGTTCCAGCACGTGCTGCCCCGAATGAACCAAGGTTAGCTTGGCTTTACTATTGACACGAAGCAGGTATTGCCGGATCTCAAAAAGAAACTGGATGCCGGTTGCGCCGCCGCCAACGACAGTAACCGATGGCGCCGTCTGATCGTGGCCATTCAACCTGGTTGACAACAAATCGGCGCCGCTGGCTTTCATGAAATCATCCAAAGTCAGTATATTGGAATCCTGCCCGGAATCGGCAGCGTTGCTCTCACAACCCGCAGCGATGACCAGATAATCAAAATCGACTATCTCACCGTTGATCACCAACTGCTTTGTATCCTGATAGCTTTGCAAGGCTTCCGGATCAATCGGTAAGGAAGCTTGAATATGCCGGCAACCGTAACGGTTTTCAATTGTTTCAAAAGGCACCAGCAGATCCGATAGCGGGTATCTGAATGTTTCGTGCAAATGCGTTATTTTGATGTGATGCGATCGCGGATCGATGATTGTAATTCCGGTATCCGGAGCAAATTGCAAGAGATTCGTTAATGCCGCCAGTCCGGCATAACCGCCTCCGGCGATTACTACCTTTAGTTGCTTATGTCTTGCGATATTAAAAGGCAAAAAAGCCACAGTCATTCCTCATTCAACGCGCTGAAAGTCGATTCCAGCGAGCAGACTAGCACAAATCTCAAACCAGCGGCTTAGGGAAGCGCTGATTAATTCAACAAACGTGATGAAGGGCAAGGCGCACGGAACGCAACAACTGAGACATATCAATCTGATAGGCGAGGGAGTGAGTACCGCGCAACGAAGCAATTCGCTCGTGCAGTCAATTAATCAGCGCTTTCTTAGAATCCAAAAAAGTGTTTAGGGTGCATTCAGCCCGGAACGAGCGCCGCTTGCCAGTTCCGTTTAGCCCATTGCCAGAATGAGGAAACATCTCCTTGCGACAGCTCTGCTGGCGGCCGTTGCCCCAAACAATGCAACGCTTTGACTAATAGTGATAAGGCATCTTTGACATCAATCGGTATCGCGTTGGTTTGCTTGCTGAGTTTCTCACCTTGCAGATTCGTTACTACCGGCAAATGCATGTATTCAGGCGTTGGATAGTCCAGCGCTTGCTGCAGGAAAATTTGACGCGGCGTTGAATCAAGGAGATCCGCGCCACGCACGACATGAGTAATATGCTGCATCGCGTCGTCCACCACCACGGCTAATTGATAAGCGAATATTCCATCCGCCCGGCGCAAGACAAAGTCACCAATATCACGGCTCAATGTTTGCGAATACTTCCCTTTGATTCGATCCTGAAAAAAAATGATTTCATCATTCACTCGAATCCGCATTGCATAGGATTTTTTTCCCTGCGGCGGATGGTTCCGGCATGTTCCCGGATAAACAGGACCGTTAACTCCGCGGATGCTGGAATCCGCAATTTCCTTTCTTGAGCAGGCACAAGGATAAACAAGACTGCGCTGCTCCAGGATATTCGTCGCATTCGAATAAGCATCCGTGCGCTGACTCTGATAAACCACTTCCTCATCCCATTCGAAACCAAAGCTTTCCAGCGCCGTTAGAATTTCGCTGACGGCTCCCGGCACCGTCCGCTGCCAATCGACGTCTTCGATCCTGACCAGCCATTTACCATTCTGGGATTTTGCATCAAGATAACTGCCTACCGCCGCAACCAGAGAACCGAAATGCAATGGTCCGGTCGGCGACGGCGCAAATCGCCCACGATAGGATTGACCGGCTAATCGCATATTTTCACAAGCACATTACATAAAAATAAAACCATAACATTTTCCGGCAAAATGATCCGATCGATGCATCACAATACTCCTCAAAGATTCTCTAATCATCAGGTAGATAAACTATAATTCCGAACGATTAACATCCATAATCGTATTTTCCACTTCATGCAATTATTCTGACAAAAAAACTGAGCATGCACATTCATATTCTTGGAATCTGCGGTACTTTCATGGGCGGCATTGCCGCCATTGCACGCGAATCCGGACATACCGTCACCGGCTGCGATCAGGATGTTTATCCGCCGATGAGCACACAACTGGAATCGCAGGGTATTCAATTGATCGCGGGCTATACACCCGAGCAAGTTGAAATCCGGCCGGATATCTTCGTGATCGGTAACGTGATTACGCGCGGCAATCCGCTTATGGAAGAAATTCTCAACAGGAATTTACCGTACATTTCAGGTCCGCAGTGGTTGTCGGAAAATATCCTCAGAAACCGTTGGGTGCTCGCAGTTGCAGGCACGCATGGCAAAACCACGACCAGCTCCATGCTGGCGTGGATCTTGCAGTATGCCGGTTTAAATCCGGGATTTCTGATCGGCGGCATCCCGGAAAATTTCGGCATATCGGCACGCATTGGCAACCTGCCGCTGTCTGCCGGTCAGCCCGGTTCGAATACCGCGGAAGTTTCACCGTTCTTTGTCATCGAGGCCGATGAGTACGACACGGCGTTCTTTGATAAACGTTCAAAATTTGTTCACTATCACCCCCGGACAGCCATTTTAAACAACCTTGAATTCGATCATGCCGACATTTTCCCGGATATCGAGGCGATTAAAAGGCAATTTCATCATCTTGTGCGGATTATTCCCAATAACGGCTTGATCGCCGTCAACGGCACAGACAGCAATCTGAAACATGTGCTGGAACAAGGATGCTGGACACCGGTTGAATACTTCGGCATTGAATCCGGCTGGCATACGCGATTGCGCGGAAATGACACCGGGATCTATCTGGGTGCCGGCAATCAAGGATCCCTGCAATGGGATTTGCTGGGCGAGCACAACCGGATGAATGCGCTTGCAGCACTGATCGCTGCTCGACATGCGGGAGTATCGGTGAATATCGGGCTCGAAGCGTTAGCACAATTCAGAAACGTGAAACGCCGCATGGAAGTGCGAGGTACGGTTAACGGCGTCACGGTTTATGACGATTTCGCGCATCACCCGACTGCCATCCAAACAACCCTGGATGGCCTGAGAATGCACGTTAATCAGGAAAGAATCATCGCCGTGCTGGAACCGCGCTCAAACACGATGAAAATGGGTGTGTGGAAGGATCAACTCGCAACCAGTCTGAAAACCGCCGATCATGTTTTTTGCTTTACACGGGATTCGCAATGGGCAATAGCCGCAATGACGGCATTAAAAAAGAAAGCGCATTGTCACGATGATTTGAATCAGCTCATCCAAGCCATTACAGCCATCGCACGACCGGGCGATCATATTTTGATTATGAGCAACGGCGGGTTTGGCGGCATTCATGACAAATTACTGGCGGCTTTGCAGCAAGCTTGAGATTGCGTGAATTCCCGGCGCAACTTCCGGCCATTAACCACCAGCGAACTCACACAGCGCGAACACTGTATGGCCGAGATTCTCCAAGCGCTGCCGCCCGCCGACATCGGGCAAGTCGATTACGAAACAACACTCAACCACGATGCCGCCCATATCCTGGATCAATCCGGCAGCGGCTTCCGCGGTTCCGCCTGTGGCAATCAAGTCATCCACCAGCAACACGCGATCCCCCGGCTGTATCGCATCAACATGAATCTCAATCCGGTCACTGCCATATTCCAATTGATAATCCCGCCCAATCGTTTTCGCGGGTAATTTGTTTTGCTTTCGAACCGGTATAAACCCTTTGCCTAACTGATAAGCAACCGGCGCGCCGATAATAAAACCGCGCGATTCGATACCGGCCACCTTATCAATCGCTGCAGCTTCATAACGATGTGCAATTTCCTGGATCGTCGTGCGCAACCCGAGCGGGTCTTTCAATAAAGTCGTAATATCACGGAACATAATGCCGTGATGCGGATAATGCGGAACTGTCCGGATATGCGATTTGATCGACATGATAAGATTTGAAAATTTAAACACTGAAAAACAAAAGGCCTCAACCTGAACTGGTTGAGGCCTTTATAATGACTGTAAGTTACACTAAATCAAATCTTAGTGGTCCATTGCAGCTTTTGCATCATAGCTGGCTGGTTTTTTAACTTGCGTCATGATGTCATCATCCCATTTGCCCTCAACATTCATATGAGCGGCAGCACCCAGTAATACCGCTTCAATCAGGTTATGACTGAGGTATACATGCAAACCAGGTTGATGGAATTGATAGGCTGCAGCAACTGCGGCACCTGCTGGCACGAACCAGGTTTCTTGGCTGGTCAGCGGTACGTCGCTGAATGAGCCGCCTACCCAATACAGATCACCGTGTCCACCGATCAAGTGCGGATAGGAAGGACGGTTAGCTTGAGAGTGGATAAACAGAACTTTTTCGCCTACATTAGCTTTCAGCGCGTTATCGCCGGTGATTGCACCAACAGCGCCGTTAAACACTACGTGAGTTGGGATAAGTCCTTTAGCAACTTCCAGCATATCAGCCATGCCTTCAGCTGGCGAGCCGTATTCTTTGAATTTGCCGCTGCTGTCTTTTGGCAGGTAGAAATCTTGTTCACCGATGTAGTATGCACGGTCATAACGATATGGTTTGCCTTTTTCGTCTTTCAGGCCACCTTTTGGCAATACCATAATCGCGCCGCTCATGCCAGAAATAACGTGGAACGGAATCATGGTTCCACCAGGAGAGCAGTGATAAATGAATACGCCTGGTTTAATTGCTTTCCAACGCAATACAACTTCTTCACCTGGTTGTACCAAGGTTAAACCTGCACCACCCAATGCACCGGTAGCAGCATGGAAGTCTACGTTATGCGCTAAAGTGCTTGATTTTGGATTTTTCAATGTCAGTTCAACATAATCGCCTTCATGAACAACGATTAGCGGACCAGGAACGCTGCCATTGAAAGTCAACGCCCATACTTTTGCACCTGGAGCAACTTCGATCAGTTTTTCAACGGTTTCCATGGTTACTTCAACAACTTTAGGACCTTTTGAAACTTGCTCGTGCGCTGGTACATTTGGCGGAGCCACCAGTTCTAGTTTCACACGCGGTAATTTAGAAATGTCTGTAGCAGCAACAACCGTTTGTGTTGCGGCAAAACAGAGCAATCCTAAACCAACAATTGCTTGAACAGCTTTAATCATATATCCCTCCATATAAGATGAACTTTGCGCCTCATTTTTGCGCCATTCTAATTTATTGATGCAATCGTTGATTGCCCAACACCTGCCCTTCAAAAAGAGCAAAGGGCGGAACCGCGAATATACACTTTCTTCACGGCACTGTCCATTCTTAAATACTGTAAATGTCTGAAATCTTTTCACAAAAAGGCACAATGTCAACAGGGATTTGTTATCTTTGATTTCATTTTTCCTGCTTAATATATTGTCTAATCTTGTAATAATTTAATTTTCCGCAGCCGCGAGATTTTCTTGCGTTCCTCTGAGCAAAATTACATCCCCCGATTCCAATCGCGTCTCATCCGTCGACAGCGGCATCCGGCGGCATCGTGATCGTCAACAACCGGGGAAAAATTCTTTCATTGCCGCCTTTCATCTAGCCCGAACCATGATAAGCAGGCTGCAATGGATCAAACATGGTGAAAAACGACCCATGGGGAGTAAAGGCGTAAAGATACTGCAGGATCCGGCCGGCCACAATCGACGCAAAACAAGATGCTATAATGAAAGCCTATTAATTATCCTGATCACCATGCCGGTACCTCATCTTTCCACAGCGCTACGCGGACCCATTCTGGAATTAGAAAATCGTATCATCAACGCCATGCCGACCATTGAACACTGGCTGCGCAAGAAATGGCGCGAACATGCGATTCCTTTTTATTGTTCGGTCGATTTGCGCAACAGCGGATTCAAGCTTGCGCCCGTCGATACCAATTTATATCCCGGCGGCTTTAATAATCTCAACCCGGAATTTTTTCCGCTTTGTGTGCAAGCCATGATGAGCGCAATTGAGAAAATTTGCCCGGAAACCCACAGCATCTTGTTGATTCCGGAAAACCATACGCGCAATGTTTTTTACTTGCAAAACGTCGCAACCTTGCAAAATATCATGCAGCGCGCCGGACTGAATGTACGCATCGGTACACTGCTGCCCGAAGTGACAAAAGCCGCCGCTTTCGATCTACCGGATGGCCGATCGATCATTCTGGAACCGGTCGTGCGCAAAGACAACAAACTGGGCACCAAAAACTTCGATCCTTGCGCGGTGTTGCTCAACAACGATTTATCAAACGGTATTCCCGATATCCTACAAGGATTGCAACAAACCGTCATTCCACCGTTGCACGCCGGCTGGTCAACCCGCAAAAAATCCAATCACTTCGCTGCGTATGACCGGATCGCTCAGGAATTTGCCGATTTGATCGGCATCGACCCCTGGTTGATCAATCCACGATTCTCTTCGTGCGGAGAAATCAATTTCATGGAGAAACAAGGGGTTGAATGTGTCGCGACAGCGATTGACCGGATTTTGTCGATCATCCGGAAAAAATACCAACACTACGGCGTCGAAGAAGACCCGTTCGTCATCGTCAAAGCGGATTCCGGCACCTACGGCATGGGCATCATGACGGTTAAAAGCGGCGAGGATATCTACAGCCTCAATCGCAAGCAACGCAATAAAATGGCAGTTGTTAAGGAAGGCATGCAAGTGTCGCATGTACTGGTGCAAGAAGGCGTGTATACCTTTGAAACGATTAACCAGGCAGTGGCGGAGCCCGTCGTTTACATGATTGATCGCTATGTCGTCGGCGGCTTTTACCGGGTTCATACGGGACGCGGCATCGATGAAAACTTGAACGCGCCGGGTATGCATTTTGTACCGCTGGCATTTGAAACTTCGTGCCTGGAAGCCGATGCCGCACACCCCAACATCATCCCGAACCGCTTTTATGCCTATGGCGTAGTCGCGCGTCTCGCCTTACTGGCCGCGGCACTCGAACTGGAACAAACCGATCCGGACAAACATCCCCAGCAATCCGCACCCGTGCCGGCATGAAACTCGCGTTCGTCATTGATCAACTGGATTCGATCAAAACCGCCAAGGATTCCAGTTATGCGATGATCTGCGAGGCAATCGCCAGAGGACATCAGATCGATGTGATTTATCAACACGACATCGCGTTGATCGACAATACCGTAATCGGCTTCTCACGGGCACTGACGTTATCCGACACCCCGCAAACCAATCACCATTGGTACCGGACCGGTGATCCGGTCGCAACACCGTTGCATGCTTTTGATGCGGTATTGATGCGCAAAGACCCGCCCTTCGATCTGGAATATGTCTACAGCACCTACTTGCTGGAATTGGCGGAGTCCCAAGGTGCTTGGGTTATCAACAACCCCAAGGCCATCCGCGATCACAACGAGAAGCTCGCCATTGCTCAATTCCCGCAATTTACCACACCGACATTGGTCACCAGCCAGCCGCGCCTGATCCGGGATTTTTTGGATGAGCACCAGGATATTATCCTCAAGCCGCTCGACGGCATGGGCGGCGCCAGTGTGTTCCGGGTTCATAGCACCGACCATAATCTCAGCGTCATCATCGAAACGTTGACGCACTACGGCACCCGCACCATCATGGCGCAGCGCTTTATCCCCGAGATCACGCAGGGAGACAAACGCATTTTACTTATCGGCGGCAAGCCTGTACCCCATGCGCTGGCGCGCATCCCCAAACCGGGTGAAACACGCGGCAATCTGGCCGCCGGCGGTACCGGCGTGGCACAACCGCTGTCACAACGCGACCGGGAAATCGCCGAATCGCTTGGACCTGAATTAGCCCAGCGTGGTTTAATGCTGGTGGGTTTGGATGTGATTGGTGATTATCTGACAGAAATTAACGTCACCAGCCCAACGGGCATGCAGGAAATCACCCGGCAAACCGGATTCAATGTCGCGGCTATGATGATCGACGCGATTGAATCAGGGTTCAGGAAACGCGGTATTGATTAAACTCAGGAAGGTTTGTTGAATGCGGCAAGCCTGACATCAGGCCAGACTTGCCGGAAAAGCTCGCGCAGGTTTTATGCTGCTTAATGAACCGTTGCAGCTTGTTTTTCTTCGCAAATCAGATTGCTGCAATAGGTTTCATGGATACCGTCCAGGAAGCCCCACAGCGCATCGCACGCTTCCTGGGTTGCAGCCAGCACTTCGGCTTGTTTTTCCGGGGTATCGGCAAAGCGTTCGATAATGGCCCATTCGGCTTGCGAATGATAGATATCCGCTTTTTGATGCACCGAGAAGAATTCATAATCTTCAGGATTTTTCATGCCATAGAATTTAGCCAGGCCATCGATTTTCACCGCAGCAATATCGGGCACTTGCGACTCAAACGCGTGCAATGCGGCCAAACCGGCATAGAACGGGCGATTCAGGCAAATATCGCGGAATGTGTTGACCAGATTCTCAGTAGACGGTAATGCATCTGTATTCGCCAGGATCTGATCGTTCGCGCCCAGTGCAAACGCGAAATTCTTCCACAACGCCGGGTGATTTTTCTCGCCGTGTTCTTCATCGATCAGATTTTTCAACACTTCCTGGCGCACGCTGATGTCGCCGCTGTTGGTTTCCGAGTGAATATGCGGAGTGTTGAAATGCACCGCGCTCAGGTAGGTCGGTTCCGCCAGCACATTATAAAAATACTGCTCGGCGTAGTGACGCAATTGTTCCTTGGTCAATTTACCTTCGGTCCATGCGATATAAAATGGATGTTTCAGCAGATGTTTCTCGCTGATAATGGCACTGATTTTTTGTTTGAGCAGGGTATTGGTTGTCATGATTACTCCTTATAAACCGTGATGGATAAAGATGCTGCATATCATCGCTAAATAACACCGGCAAGTCAAATTTAGCTGGCTTGCGCCGCAAACTGATCCGCTAACTGCCGGCTGGCGGCGATCATGTTGCTGAGCGCCGGTTTCACTTCTTCCCACGTGCGGGTTTTCAATCCGCAATCCGGGTTCACCCACAACCGTTCGGGCGGTATCCGCTGCGCCGCTTTTTCCAGCAATTGCACAATCGAATCGACTGACGGAATATTGGGCGAATGAATATCGTACACACCCGGCCCGATTTCATTCGGATACTGGAAGCGGTCGAAAGCATCGAGCAATTCCATCGCCGAACGGGAAGTTTCAATGGTAATGACATCCGCGTCCATGCGCGCAATCGCTTCAATGATGTCATTGAATTCAGAATAACACATATGCGTATGAATTTGGGTTTGGTCGGTGACGCCG
The DNA here is from genome assembly GCA_019745325.1 of Nitrosomonas sp. Taxonomy (GTDB): domain Bacteria; phylum Pseudomonadota; class Gammaproteobacteria; order Burkholderiales; family Nitrosomonadaceae; genus Nitrosomonas. The sequence goes on from JAIETK010000002.1 coordinate 42,585, forward strand.
TTGGCGGCGATGCGAAATGCCCGGATCGCCCAATCCAGATAGTTATTCCACTGCGAATTCCGCAGTGGCAACCCTTCCCGCAGCGCCGCTTCGTCGATCTGAATCATGCGGATACCGGCTTGCTCCAGCGCCAATACTTCATCGCGAATCGCCAGTGCCAATTGCAAACAAGTTTCCGAACGCGGCTGATCATCGCGCACGAACGACCAGTTCAACATCGTCACCGGGCCTGTCAGCATACCCTTCATCGGCTTTCCGGTGAGCGATTGGGCGTATTCAATCCACTCCGTGGTAATCGCTTGCACATGCGATACATCGCCAAAAATAACCGGCGGCTTCACGCAGCGCGAACCGTATGATTGTACCCAGCCAAATTGGGTAAACGCGAAACCGTCCAGATGTTCGCCGAAATATTCCACCATATCGTTACGCTCGGGTTCGCCGTGCACCAGGACATCCAATCCCAGCGCTTCCTGCTCGCGTACGCAGTGTTCGATTTCTTGCTGCATCGCCCGGCGATAATCCGCTTTCGCCAACTGACCGGCGCGAAAATCGCGGCGTGTTTGCCGGATTTGCTGCGTTTGCGGAAACGAACCGATGGTCGTGGTCGGAAACAGCGGTAAGCGGAATTGATTCTGCTGCACGATGGCGCGTTTTGGATATGGCGAGCGGCGATTACCCATTGCATTGGTGATTTGCTGCAAGCGTGTTTTGACCAGCGGATGATGCACGCGGTTGGATTGTTTGCGGCCGCTGATCGCGGCATGATTATCTCGTAGAACATCCGCAACGCTTTCACGGCCATGATTGAGCGCTTTTGCCAATACCGCCACCTCATCCAGTTTTTGCACCGCAAACGCAAGCCACGAATGAATCTCACGATCCAGCTTGGTCTCGTTCGCGGTGTCGACCGGCACATGCAGCAACGAACACGAAGGCGCCAACCACAGCCGATCTTGCAACCGGGCATGCACCGGTTCCAGCCAATCCAACGTCACGGTCAGATCGGTTTTCCAGATATTGCGGCCATTCACAACGCCCAATGACAAAATTTTGTGCGCCGGCAGCCAGTCGATCACTTTGGCGACTTCATCGTGCGCCGAAACAGCATCCAGATGCAACCCCGCGACCGGCAGTTCACACGCCAATTGCAGATTATCTTGCAGTTGCCCGAAATAGGTCGTCAACAGCAATTTCACCGGCGTGGTTTGCAGTTGATAATACGCTTGCCGCAATGCGTGTTTCCACGGTTCCGGCAGCTCCATCACCAGCACCGGTTCGTCGATCTGCACCCAGTCGATACCGGCGCTTTTGAGTTCGTTCAGCAATTGCGCATAAACCGCCAGCAATTCTTCGAGCAGCTCGAGCTTGTCGCTGCCGTCCTTGGATTTTCCCAGCCACAAATAACTGACCGGCCCCAGAATCACCGGCTTGACCTGCGAATGAACCGTTTGCGCTTGCCGGATTTGTTCAAGCAAGCGGTTAGCATTCAACGCGAAGCGCGTTTCACTGGAAAATTCGGGCACGATGTAATGATAATTGGTATCGAACCATTTCGTCATTTCACCGGCGTGAACGCAGCCGCAGGCGGATTTATCGGCGGGCGAGCGGCCTCTGGCGACGCGAAAATAGCTGTCCAATTCGCTACCCGCCAAAACCGCAACCCGTTCAGGAACGTTGCCGAGCATGAAGCTGGTATCCAGCACATGATCGTATAATGAAAAATCGCCTGCCGGAATCCAATCCAGTTGCGATTGGTCCTGCCAATGCTGCACACGCAATGTGTTGGCGGTATCCAATAAAACCTGTTCGGAAGTCTCCCCTTTCCAGTATTTTTCCAATGCAAATTTTAATTCGCGGTTTCTGCCGATACGCGGAAATCCAAGGTTATGTGTCGTTACCATTGTTTCATCACCATTCGAAGTTATTCAAAGTGACGCTATTGTATGAAGGGTGATTAATAAATAATAATGATAAGTTTCAAACTTCCAATAAGGTTTCCTCATACATGATCGAACATAGCCACCTGAAAATCATCCAGGCGCTGCACGCCAACGGTACTTTGACCGAAGCCGCCAATGCGCTGTGCCTCAGCCAACCGGCGTTATCCCATCAAATCAGCTATCTGGAAAAGAAACTCGGCATCGCGCTGTGGGAGCGCGAAGGCCGCAATTTGCGCCTGACCCAAGCCGGGCTGCTGTTATTGGAAACCGCCAATCAAGTGCTGCCGGTAATCGCACAAACGGAAAAGATGCTCGAAGCCTACCGCGAAGGCAAGCAAGGCATCCTGCGCATCGGCGTGGAGTGCTACCCCTGCTTCGAATGGCTCACCGGCATGATCGGCCAGTACATGCGGCAAATGCCCGGCATCGACGTCGACATCGTGCAGAAATTCCAATTCTCCGGCCTGGAAGGTCTGTTGAATCATCACATCGATGTATTGATCACGCCCGATCTGGTCAAAAAAGACAATATCGCGTATGAAATCCTCGCGGAATATCAATTAGTCTTACTGACAGCACCCGATCATCCGCTGGCCAATTTGCAACAAATAACACCGGAGCTTTTGAGCAAAGAAACGCTGCTAACCTTCCCGGTACCGCTCGAACGGCTCGACATCCTCACGCATTTCCTCACCCCCGCGCACCTCGAACCGGAAAAACTGAAACCCATCGAATCATTGGAAATCATGTTGCAAATGACCGCCTTCAACCGCGGCATGTGCGTCCTGCCGGAATGGCTCGCCGACATCAAGAACAAAGACCTGAACCTCAAAAAAATCCAGATCGGCGAGCAAGGCTTGTTTCAGAAATTATATTTGGCAATGCGGGAAGCAGATAAATCGGTCCCGTATATCCGACAGTTTATTGAGGTGGGTCAGAAGGCTGCGAAGAATCCGATTATTTAAAAATTTTAGTAAAATCAAGACAAAGCATGTTGACAGCAAAACCTTAGTTTCTCTCCCGAACCACATGGGCACTCGTCATAGGGTCCTAATCTCTGCCGTTTGATTTCTTCTTCTAATAAGGTACGGCTACGTTTTCTCCAGCGAGAAATTTGAGTATCGGAATTACGCAGATCCCCCCAAACTACTGGCGTGGATAATGAAGAATTTTTCTGAGGGATAAATAATCCAGAAAATTGGTCTCGTGCTTGTTGGAGCACAGCTGGCGGGATAGTTTTATTCAGACCAGAATTGATCGCTGTAACGATTTGACTTCCGTTATCTGCTGCGAGCGACTGTGCAATCTCTCGTCGGAAACTTGCACCAGTTGAAGATTCGCGAAATTTTATTATTCCGAAAAGCAAGTCTGGATTTTTCCTTATTATTTCTCCAACATCAGAGTTGAAGCGTCCTGTTAATACATAACTGGCCGCATCCTGAGCCCATTGTTCAGCTTCAACAGCGGAAAACGCGACACTCGCCAGCTTTTCACTACCAAAAATCATTCTGGCCGAACTAGCTTGAATGTGCCGACAGATAATTCCACTGCTTATCACTTTGGCAAGCCTGAGTGTTGGGAATGATAACCACCGAGGAATAACATTTCTCGGTGTACCCTGACTAACTCCTAACATGCGACGTATTGAAGGATTCATGAGTGCTCCACGCGTTTTTTCCGCGACTGACTCTGATAGTTTCGCTTTCGACACATCAAAAACAGACAACTCAAGATGCTGAAAAAGTTTCTCAGCCTCATTCTCCTTACCTTTAACAGGCAAAAGCTGTTTACGGATACGTTCAGATATGCTGAGCGGCAAAAACTCTCCGCTCAAACCATTATTTGAGCCTTGATTCATCAATCCTAAATCACCAACTAGCGCTCGTTCATCAGCAAAAATAACTGAAGGAGTCGGTGGAGGGATAACCAAACGAAGTGAACCACTTTCGACAAAAATCCAAAACGCTTCGTAGCCAAGAAGATCATGCACACGGGCTAAATGATCTATTGATACACAAACTATATCGAAACATAGCAACCCAACAACAATGTCATGCAAAGCCGAATAGTTATAAAACTCAATCTCACCGTCAACATAGCCTTCCCCAATTATCGCCTGTGACTGAATACTTCCCGATAATGATTCAAAGTTTAATGTATGAGAAGTTGTCCAAGTACCTCGGGTTACAACAAGATCGGCAAGATAATAGATACTTTGCTGATTGGAAACCTCCTCTTTGCTCTCGTTAACTGTCTGTATTGATTTATTTGATGCGAAATCAGCAATTACTTCCAATACTTCAAGAGCATCACGGTGATCGGTCGCATCAGGTACATATCGAATTCGTCGTACTGTTGCAGGAAGCTTGTTTCGTTCTTCCGATGTAACTATGAAGTGTGGCCCTACGCCGAATAATGTACGTATAGTCGAGCACGCCTCCAGGTTTTGAAAAACGTACTCATCTCGCAAACCGTATCCAAGAAACAATACAGTTGTATTCGAAAATATTGCCTGCATAGCTTCAAGATAGCCATTCTCCAATTGGAGTGACTCGTAATCGTGCGTTGAGAAAACCATGGACTCTACCGAGCTAACAGAACCATGTAGCTTGCAAATGAATTTTGATCGTTGATGAAGTAACTGTGGAAGACGTTCGATATCGGAACGCTGAATAGTTATATGTTCGGGCAAACTATGTTCCAGCGCTTCGTCTACGTTAGTCGTAACTATGTAAACGTTTGGGATCTTACATATCGCTCTTATGAAACGTCTGTATACCCCAGTGGCATGTTGTGGACGAAACTGATCTGACAAGAATGTGAAATACCGCGACTGGTTCGCAGTACGCATTTGCTCGAATAGCTCGGGGTATTTAGCTCCTTCCAGTAGTCGAGAAGAAAAAACTCCATCGTAATTGCGTTCTTCTCTTGAAAATACAGTGTGCATCTGTGCAGCCAGTTCGTTCCAGAATGGATATTTTGCCCACGAACTTACTCCGGCACCTACCCATATTATCAAAGGACGAGTTTGATCTCGTGCAGCTGTCGTAAGTGAATTGAGCGCTTTAAGAGTCTCTTGGTCATTACAAAACAAGTTGATTCCTCCTACCGACAACCAAAATAGTTCGACTCAGAACAGCAAAATATAAATTATACAACCACCTAATTTAGATAATTTTATATCTCTACTACTTAACAAATTCTAATGACGAATCCGTAACCCGACAAAGCAATAATTATCAGACGCTACATAATACATTCGACCCAGCACTTGCCACCCGAGGCGATTGCTCCAGAAAGCTGATTATAGAAAATTATTTCCTCTCGTCTCAAATCAGGGCAAGCTATACCAGGTCGATCGGCCGCCGCCATGGCGCGCGAGAAAACCCTTTTCAACCAGTGACGTGAAAGTTGCTTTGAGGGTGTTCGAGCTTGCGCCGATTTCACGCACCATGTCGCGGGTAGTGACGCGCCCGTGGTCGCACGCATAGTCCAGAATTTTGACGGCCAGCTCCGGCAGAGTGGCCAGTGCGTTCTTCTCGCGCTCGACATTCACGGCCAGGCGGCGCTTTTGCTGTTGCAAGGCACGCAGAAAAAACAGCAACCAGGGCTGCCAATCCGGCGCTTCGGTGCGGATGGTGCCTTGGGTCTGGCGCAAAGCCAGATAGTAGCCCTCTTTGCTGTTCTCGATAATGCTCTCAAGTGACGAATACGGCACATAGGCATAGCCGGCCTGCAACAGCAGCAGCGTGGTGAGGATACGGCTCAGTCGGCCGTTTCCGTCCTGGAAGGGATGAATTTCGAGGAAGGTGACGATGAAGATACCGGTTATCAATAGCGGATGAAGACGCGCCAGCTCACGGGTGTCTTTCAACCACTCCACCAGTTCCTGCATCCGGCGCGGCGTATCAAACGGTGAGGCGGTCTCAAACACAATGCTAATCATTTTCCCGTCTGCGTCAAAAGCCCCCACGTTATTGCGCAACGTCTTGTATTCGCCGCGATGCCGTTCGTCCTTGTCGCTGTAGCGCAAAAGATCGCGATGAAGCTGCTTGATGTGATTTTCCGTGATGGGAATGTCGGCCCAGGATTGAAAAACGGTTTCCATCACTTCGGCATAACCGGCAACTTCCTGCTCGTCGCGGCTGGTAAAGCGTTTGATCTCGAGATTGGCCAGCAGGCGCTCCACCTCACGGTCGGTCAGCTTACTGCCTTCGGCGAGTGGAAGAGCCGATATTCTCGATGGTGGCAATGTGGCGTAGCGTTTTCAAGCGCTCCGGGGTGGTCTGAATTGAATCGATTCATCATGCCGGAATGTATACCGGATTACGCCGGATTGCCTACCCGGAAACCCGGCACTGATGCAGCCTATCAAAATAGGCTACCTATCAATTCTTTCAGCCATAGCTGACCGGTCCCCAAGGTGGAGAACCCGATGGTGCCAGGTGAATTAGTTTTTGATTGACGAATTCTCCAAATCCCAACTCTGATAGCTCACGCCCATAGCCTGAATTTTTGATGCCGCCGAATGGCAGTTCAGGGGCTGTCCACACGGGTTGGTTGACGAACACCATGCCGCTCTCGATTTTCTCTGCCAGTTTTCGGCCACGCTCAACATCGCCTGAAAATATTGAAGCTCCTAGACCGAAGGGTGTGGCATTCGCCAAACTAATCGCATCTTTTTCATTTTTGACACAATAAAACGATACGACCGGACCGAATAATTCTTGCCTATAAATGGGATTGTCTTGTTCAATATGGGTAAGCACCGTCGGTTCCAGATAAAAACCAGGACGGTCAATTCTTTTACCGCCTGTCGCGACTTTGCCGCCGCACCGCTTAGCCAATGCGATCTGGTCGAGCAATATGTTCAATGTTTTTTCAGACGCTAGTGGCCCTAACGTGGTGCCGGGATCTTGAGGATCTCCGGCTTTGAGAGCCATCATCCGTTGCAAAAATCCATCGAGAAACTCTTTTCCCCGCTGTTTCCCAACGACTATGATGCGCTTCGTGCCAACGCAGCATTGACCGGTAGCGAACATTCGTCCGAATAATGCGCTATCCAGGGTCGTTTCTAATGGCGCATCTTCAAGCACGATCAGCGGATCGCTGCCGCCCATTTCCAACACTGATTTCTTCAGATTGCGGCCTGCCCGCTCTGCAACTGCTGCGCCCGCACGTTCACTGCCTGTCAGCGTAACGCCACGCACGCGCGGGTCTTCAATAATTCTTCCGACCTGTTCGAAACTTGCAAAGAGATTGGTATAAACCCCAGGCGGCGCACCCGCTTCCTCCATCAGCCGGGCAAATGCCAGGGCGGATTGAGGCACATTTTCCGCATGCTTTAACAAAAGCACATTGCCTACCATCAACTGCGGCCCCGCTATCCGGGCAATTTGATAATAAGGAAAATTCCAAGGAGTAATACCGAGCAAAATACCAATCGGTTCCAGGTGCAGTTCCGCCCCCGGAGACTCTGCAAGCTTGCGCGGTTGCAGATAGTGACCGGCGTTTCTCGCATAGTAATCCAGTATATCCGCAGAGAGATTGACTTCCGCCTGTGCCTCACTGGTTAGTTTTCCCATTTCCAGTGTCAAATGGTTTGCATATTCCTTGCTTTTTTTGCGCAGAAGATTTGCTGCAGTTGAGATTATTTTGGCTCGATCGGTGATCGAGCATTCCCGCCAGGTTGATTTAAAGGCCAGGTGAGCTTGATCAAGCACCACGTTCAAGTCCTGATCTGCCATGTTTGCATACGTTGCAATCAGCTTACCCGTAGCTGGGTTAATCGTTTGATATGTCATTCTATCCTCCCTGAATTCAAGAATTTCCTGATCTGGCTATTACGTTTTTATTGAGTGCAGCAATCAATGAGCCGTGTTCGTAGCTTCCATAATGCCTCGTAAAAAAGATCAAACCAGATCAGAAAAAAACTGATCTCAATCGAGATCGGTCGCACCAAAATTAACGATCCATGATTCCCGGAGCGAGAACGAGATTTGCTGGCAGCTTTTCCGCGTAGGAATAAGAGCTTGCCTTATTGTCTTTGACCCACCGTTTTTCAGCCACGGATTCAAATGGAGGAGGTATCTCTCCTTGCAGCGACCATAGATCAAAAGGTGTTTCGTCAATCGAAATCTCCCAGTCATATCCCTTGTCCCTGACATAAGGAGCTATGACCGCATCCAGCGTTCTAACCCACCATTCACGAATGACCGGTCCCGGAAGGGTTCGCGCAATCTGATCGACTTTGAAACGGATAAACTTGTTGTGTAACTCTCCGCCAACAAAATAAGAGTCGTTTGCAACTTCCTCAAAAATGACCACCACATAAAATTTTGGCAAAGGAATGCTTGCATATACATCTGTGATTTTTTCCGATAATTTCTTTTTGTCTTCGGCAGTGAATGATCCCGCAGGGTGATAAATTTTCCACAATGGCATGATGCTTCTCCTTTCAGTAATTATTCGATCAATTTCATTACTTGCAATATGCAAGTAATCATAGTTTAATCACTTAGCTTGTAAATTGCAAGTTGCAATTGTGCCTTCTACTAACTCGATAATTACCATTGTTGGATTTGACCGAAAAACGGATGGCACGAATGACAGCTTCGATGGCCTAGCCTCAGTTTCTGTCAAAAGCACTTGTGCTTAATCACCGGACACGCAGACTGGACATCCTGATTCGGGTTACACTAAGACTTTTAAACAGCCAATCATCTGCATGAACTCATGGACGAACAATCAAGCCTCCTAGCTTTATTTACCAGCAGCTTCTTAGCCGCAACGTTACTCCCCGGCGGATCGGAGGCGGTACTGGTGGGGGTTCTGCTGGCCTACCCCGATTTGCATTGGCCGGCGCTGACCTTGGCAACGATCGGCAACACCTTGGGCGGCATGAGTTCGTATCTGATCGGCCGGTTGCTGCCGGATGAAAAAGCATTGCATGAAAAACTGGGTGGCAAAACACGCGGTCTGGAGTGGGTGCGGCAACATGGCACGCCGGTTTTGCTGCTATCGTGGGCGCCGCTGATCGGCGATATCTTATGCGTGGCAGCCGGGTGGTTGCGCGCCAATTGGTTGTGGGCGCTGCTGTTTATTGCGGTGGGTAAATTTGCCCGTTATTGGGTGATTGCTGCTGCGATGAATTAAGTGGTGCTTCGATCCGGTTTATTTGCTGAATAAACCGGATCAATGCTGATAGTTACATTATTCCTGATTCTCAAACAGTCTCTGCAACTCACCGTTCTCGTACATTTCGGAAACGATGTCCGAGCCGCCGATGAATTCGCCATTGACGTATAACTGCGGAATCGTCGGCCAGTTTGAGTAATCCTTGATACCCTGACGGATTTCAGGATCTTCCAGAACATTGACTGTAAAAACATTATCAATGCCGCAAGCTTTCAAAATATTCACTGCGTTTGCGGAAAAGCCGCATTGCGGCTGTTCCGGCGTGCCTTTCATATACAGTACGACCGGATGTGTAGTTACTTGTTGTTCAATTAAATCTTCAACATTCATGGTGTTAATTCTCCAATAGATCGTTCCAAAAGTTTATTACAGATACCAGGTTCAGAGTTTCTCAAGCGTCATTCGCTGTTGCACTGATCACGCCATATATAGCTCACATTGAAAAATTCAACTGCCCGCCGCTGACGCGCATTATGCCAGCCAAGTCAGGCTTGGAACAAATATTATTGAATCCCGCTTGCTGCAGCAGTTCCCTGCAAGCTTCCGCTTGATCATAACCATGTTCCAGGAGTAGCCAGCCATTGGCAGCCAGATGGCGGGGCGCGGTCGCGATAATGTGATTAACACAGGTTAAACCATCATCGCCAGCCGATAAAGCCAACGCCGGTTCAAACCGCAGATCACCTTGTTGCAAGTGTGGATCGCGTGCGGCGACATACGGCGGATTTGAAACAATCAGATCAAATTTCTCTCCGGAAAGTTCATCGAACCAATTACCGGTCACAAATTCCAGATTGGTTACACCCAGCGTCTTGGCATTCCGCTGCGCAACGGCAATGGCATCCGGCGATAAATCCACCGCAACGACACGCGATCGAGAACGATGCTTGGCAAGGGTAATGGCGATCGCGCCGCTGCCGGTTCCCAGGTCCAGGATTCGCCCAATTTGCTCCTCCGCGATTTGCTGCAGCGCCCATTCGACCAGCAGCTCGGTTTCAGGCCGGGGAATGAGAACCGCTTCCGAGACTTGAAAAGTCAAGTCGTAAAACGGCCGCTCGCCGGTCAAATAGGCCACCGGTATTCCCTTCGCGCGTTTCTGGATCAACTGCGAGAATGCTGCCGATTGCGGCCCGGTCAACAGGTGCTCGGGATGCGTCAGCAGAAAGGCGTGATTGACATGCAACACATACTCCAGCAACAGCCGCGCGTCCACCGGGTCAATCGACCGGCAGGCGGCCGCTAATGCTTGTGCAATGGTTTCGTGCTGCATCGAAGAAAGATGGCAATCAGGCGGCAACTACTCCTGTACCGATGCCGCCAGCAATTCCGCTTGATGTTCCGCCACCAGCGCCGAGCAAAGTTCGTCGATATCGCCGTCCATGATCTGATCCATTTTATAAAGCGTCAGATTGATGCGATGATCGGTTATCCGGCCTTGCGGAAAATTGTAGGTGCGAATCCGTTCCGACCGCTCCCCGGTTCCCACCAGGGATTTCCGCGTCGCCGCTTGCTCCGCATGTTGCGCGCGCATTTGCTTGTCGTGAATCCGCGCAGCCAGCACGCTCAGCGCTTGCGCTTTATTTTTGTGTTGCGAACGGCCATCCTGGCATTCCACCACGATACCGGTCGGCAAATGCGTCACGCGCACGGCGGAATCGGTTTTGTTGATGTGTTGGCCGCCCGCGCCGGAAGCACGGAAGGTATCGATACGCAATTCCGAGGGATTCAGCACCACTTCACTGACTTCATCGGCCTCCGGCATCACCGCCACGGTGCAAGTCGATGTATGCACGCGTCCCTGCGTTTCGGTTACAGGAACCCGCTGCACGCGATGACCGCCGGATTCGAATTTCAATCGGGAATACGCGCCTTGGCCAATGATTTTGGCAATGATCTCTTTGTAACCGCCGATATCCGACAGGCTCTGCGAAATGATTTCCACTTGCCAGCCTCTTCTTTCCGCATAGCGGGAATACATCCGGAACAAGTTACCGGCAAACAGCGCCGATTCATCGCCGCCGGTTCCCGCGCGGATTTCCAGAAAAATATTGCGCTCATCGTTGGGATCTTTCGGCAGTAGCTGTTTTTGAATTTCAGCTTCGATTTTAACGAGTTTTTCTTTCCCGCTCTGGATTTCAGTTTCGGCAAATGCCCTCATCTCGAGATCGGCATGCATTTCCCGAGCCGTTTGTATGTCTTGCTCGCATTGCTGATACTCGCGATACAGTTCCACAATCGGAACGATTTCCGAATGTTCGCGGGTCAGTTTGCGATAGTTGTCCAGATCCGCGGTTGCGGACTCGCTGCTCAATACCTGGTTTAGTTCGTCCAAGCGCACACTCAGGCGAGTGAGCCGGTCCGTGATGTTTTTGTTCATTGAGGGCGATGCAGTTGATATAGCCGGTTAATCAATCCGACTAATTCCTCGCGTTCATCGGTTGTGGCGTGATTCAGCACACTGGAAGGCATGTGCAAGAATTTATTGGTAAGGCTGTTGCTTAATGCTTCGATAACTTTATCGGGATCTTCTCCCTTTTCAAGCAATCTTTTGGCACGGGCCAGTTCGTGACGGCGATATCGCTCGCCCTGGTCGCGCAATGCACGAATCGTCGGCACGACTTCGCGAGTGGCAAACCATCGCATGAAATCGACGACATTCGAGTCAATGATCGTTTCCGCCTGCGCGACGGCATTCTGGCGTGAATCCAATCCTTCCTTGACGATCTCGGCCAAGTCGTCCACATAATAAAGAAACACGTCGTCCAATTCAGCCACTTCGGATTCCACATCGCGCGGCACCGCCAGATCGACGATGAATATCGGGCGATGCTTGCGGATTTTGATGGCGCGTTCGACCATGCCCTTACCCAGAATCGGCAGCGGGCTTGCCGTGCAGGTTACGACAATATCGTGCAGCGCCAATTGCTCCGGCAAGTCACTGAGCGTAATTGCTTGCGCATTAAACCGGCTGGCCAACGCCTCAGCGCGCTCCGTGGTACGGTTGGCTACGGTTATTTTTTTGGGACTCCTCGCGGCAAAATGACTGGCGCATAATTCGATCATTTCCCCTGCGCCGATAAATAACACACGTTGCTCGTTGATCTCGCCGAAGATCCGTTCGGCCAGACGCGCTGCCGCCGCAGCCATTGAAACGGAATTAGCGCCGATCTCGGTTGAAGTCCGGACTTCCTTGGCGACATAAAAAGTGCGCTGAAAAAGCTTGTGCAACAACAAGCCCAATGTGCCGGCATGCTCTGCGGATTTCACCGCACTTTTTAATTGCCCGAGTATTTGCGGCTCTCCCAATACCATGGAATCCAGACCGCTGGCTACGCGGAAGGCATGCTTGACGGCCTGTTCGCGCGGCAGTTTATACAAGTAAGGATCCAGATCGCGCGTCGGCAAATGATGAAAGTCGGCGAGCCAAACAACCGCTTCCTCCGGTTTATCGGTGCAACAATAAACTTCCGTGCGGTTACAAGTGGAGACGATCGCGGCTTCTTTGATCGGATTGCGTCCGATGAGATCGCGCAACGCATGCTCCATCGTATTTTCGGGAAATGTTACCTGCTCGCGCACATCTAGCGGCGCAGTGTTGTGATTGATGCCGAAAGCAAATAACTGCATGAATGTTATTGTTTACTATCGAAAACTAATGGTAAGAAATAACCGCTAATTATAATAGTAGGAACTCTTTATTACCATCGTTCAAAAAAATTATTTAACGCCACCGATACCGGAACATTAATGCCAAGGCGTAACCGGGATGATGGAGATGCTGTTTTTAGGCGATCCTTCAATAATCCGGTCGCTATAGGTTAAATAAACCAGCACGTTGCGTTTGGGATCGTAAAACCGGACGACCTGTAGCGTTTTAAATAACAGCGACGTGTTTTTCTTGAAAACTTCCTTACCATCCTCGTCGCCATTTTTCACTTTTTCCGGCAAAGAAATCGGACCGATCTGACGACAAGCGATTGAGGCATCCGATGTATCTTCGGCAACGCCAACCGAACCGCTAATCCCACCCGTTTTTGCCCGGCTTAAATAACAGGTTGCTCCGGGAATCTGCGGGTCATCAAATGCTTCAATGACAATCTTATCGTTCGCGCCGAGCATTTTAAACTTGGTCGAGACGCTCCCGATTTGTTCCGCCCATAAAATATTGGATAACATCATCGCAACCAGGAACAATGCAAATTTCAAAGAACTCATTTTTTTCTCCATTAAAGCGATCAATAGATTCTTATTGCAGCTTTAGAAATTTTTTAAAAAAGTGTGAACTGTCGGCGCTAACGATTCCAACCAATGCTTATTGCCTAAAATCACCATGATGCCATTGAGTGCCGGCACAGCAGTTAGTTTCATATCGAATCCTACAGCAATACCGCGTAATTTTGAATGTAATTTATAAATCAACAACTTCAATTTTATCCCAATGTCACCGGCACTCGGACTCGCGCTTCACTATTGATCTGGGAAAAAACCGGTAAAGCCATAGAGAAATTCCGGCTAAAAGATTGGCTGCCGTACGGCAGTAAGAAGGGAAAGCGGCTTATCAGTATATTGGTAGGCGCGATTGGATTCGAACCAACGACCCCCACCATGTCAAGGTGATGCTCTAACCAACTGAGCTACGCGCCTAAAAAAACGGATTCTAACCGAAACAGGTAAGCGCCACAAATAATATTGCAAATATTAAGCAAAACAATTTATCCATAAGCAACGAGAAAAACGCGACGCTTGATTCGGCCAATTCCGGCTTGACACCCAACTTTCATTTCTGTAGCCTGCGCCCACTTACCTCAGGTGCCTTCAATTTTCTTTTTTTGAAGGTTAAACGGGAAGCTGGTGCGCATCAATCAAATGATCGAGCAAAGCCAGCACTGCCCCCGCAACGGTAAATGAGCAGAAGTCAGCTTGTAACAAGTCTTTTTTGCAGAACAGCGCATCAAAGTTATCTTCTCAAGCAACCTCGAATATCTGCATAGTGCCACTGTGTTTGACACGGGAAGGCGCAGATAAGGATCCATTCCACTCATCAGTCCGGAGACCGGCCCGAAGTAAACTCACAACGGTATTGCGGAGGGCAATATGCGGCGGTCGAGCGGTTCTTGTTCGCGAACGGCGCATCTGACCTAGCCGGTTCCTTCTGCATCCCAATTTTAGAATTCGACACGCGCGGGTGTGCGCGAAGGAATCAGGTCATGCAGAAACGCCTTTTAGCGGCAATACCAGCATTATGGTTGGGCACCATCCCTCATAGTTTAGCCAATAGTATCGAACATCAGGAAAAACCGGTCATCGTCACCGCAACACGGACAGCGCAAACAGCGGACACTGCATTGGCTTCGGTAACGGTCATTTCCCGTAAAGACATCGAACAGCAACAAGCACGTTCAGTGCAAGACCTACTGCGCGGTGTTGCCGGGATCAGTATTTCTAATAATGGCGGCATGGGTAAATCATCGTTTGTGTTCATGCGCGGCACCGAGTCCGATCATGTATTGGTGCTGGTCGACAACATCAAGGTCGGCTCAGCCACGTCCGGCACCACGGCGTTTGAGAATATTCCCATCGATCAAATCGAACGCGTCGAAATCGTGCGCGGACCCCGTTCCAGTCTGTACGGTTCCGAAGCAATCGGCGGGGTGATTCATATCATCACCCGCAAAGGAACCGGCAGCGGCTTCCGGCAACATTTAAACTTCGGCGGCGGCAGCTTCGGCACATTCGAGGGTGCAACCGGTATGTCGTATAATGGCACGCAAGGCTGGCTGAATCTGACCGCCAGCGGTATCGGCACCCAAGGCTTCAACGCTTGCAACGGCACCAGCAGCGCCGGGTGTTTTGTCGATTCATCCGACCCCGCGCTGTTCGATCGCGATGGCTATCGGAATGTTGCGGGCAGCATGCGCGGCGGCTACCGTTTTCAAAATGGCTTGGAAATCGAAACCAATTTCATGCAATCCGCCGGCAAAACCCACTATGACGGCAGCTTCGTCAATAAGACTGTACTGATGCAACAGGTCGTCGGCGGCACGATCCGCTACGCACCGACCACATTCTGGAATTTCAATTTGATCGCGGGCAGCAGCCGGGAAGACAGCGACAATTTACTGGGAACCGCTTTTCAGTCGCGTTTCAATACCACGCGAGATAACGTTTCGGTTTTAAATACTTTTACCGTCGCCAAAGATCAGCAGCTTACGCTGGGTATGGATTATCAGCGCGATCACATCAAAAGCAACTATGCATTCGAAGTGATGTCACGCACCAATTGGGGAGTATTCGCCCAGCATCAAGCCAATATCGCTGCGCATAACTTGCAATTTTCGGTCCGGCATGACGATAATCAACAATTCGGCAGCCGCGTCACCGGCAATGCCGGATGGAGTTACCCGCTATCCGACAAATTTTTATTAATCGCCAATTTCGGCAGCGCTTTCAAGGCACCGACATTCAATGAACTGTATTTTCCCGGTTTCAGCAACCCCAATCTCAAGCCCGAAGATTCTCTCAGCTATGAGTTCGGCACGCGCGGTCATGCCAGTTGGGGCAACTGGTCGATCAGTGCATATGAAACACGTATCGACAATTTGATTACGTACGATGCGAGAATTTTTGCGCCGAACAATATCGATCAAGCTCGTATCCGCGGCATCGAAGGAATATTGTCTACACAGATCATGGCATGGCAAATTAATACCAATTTGACGCTGATGGAACCGGTCGATCGCGGATCGGGATCCGATCGCGGAAATATATTGCCGCGACGCGCCGAGCAATCATTCAGGCTGGATTTGAACCGCGAATTCGGTAGATATACCGTCGGCAGTATGTTACTGGTGGAAGGTCAACGCTACGATGACTTAGCCAATACGCAGAAACTAAATGCATACGCTAAACTGGATTTACGCGCAGAATATCTGTTTGCGCCAAAATGGCGTTTGCAAGGCCGCATCGATAATGTATCCGACGAACACTACGAAACCGCGGCGTTTTATAATCAAGCCGGGCGAAGCTTCTTTGCCATGGTCCGTTATCAACCTTAAAAGGAGTTATACATGTTGACTTTATCCATTCGCAACCAGATCGCTATCGGACTGTTACTCGCAGCGTTGATGATAGCGACACGCAGTCATCATTTCGCTACAGTCCATAACCTGGCCGATGCATCCTGGGCGATTTTCTTTCTGGCCGGCTTTTATCTTCGTTCTGTCCGGGTATTGCCGGGATTCTTTGCACTGGGCTGGGGGTTGGATTTTGCTGCCACAACTTGGGGAGGCATCAGTGATTTCTGCATGACGCCTGCGTATCTATTCATGCTGCCGGCCTATGCTTCATTATGGCTCGCCGGACGCTGGCTTGCTAAGCATTACCATTTTTCCTGGAACACTGTAATACCATTATCTATCAGTGCATCCGCGGGTTTAATTCTGTGCGAATTATTTTCCGCCGGCGGATTTTATTTCTTTTCCGGGCGCATTGCGGAAACCAGTTTTGCGGAATTCGGCGAGCAATTGCTGAAATATTTCCCGATGTATATCGAAACATTCGTTTTCTATACGGCAATAGCCATTGTGATACACGTGTTATTTACAGTTGTTCATCAGCTTAATTCACGCAACACCACAACCGGTTAATCTGATGACTGACTCCGAACGCGCACAACGATACCGCGTGCGCATGCAACGTAAAAAAGAGGTTATTGACGCCGCCATTGCACACGCCGATCGCAAACAGGGATTGCTATTGGTGCTCACCGGTAACGGTAAAGGCAAATCCAGTTCGGCATTCGGCATGATGGCACGCGCGTTAGGCCATGGCATGCGCGTGGGCGTCGCGCAATTTATCAAAGGCCGTTCCGATACCGGTGAGGAAGCATTTTTTCGCCAGCAGGATAACGTGGTTTGGCATGTCTTGGGTGAAGGTTTTACCTGGGATACGCAGAATCTCGAGCGCGATACCGAAACCGCGCGCCGTGGCTGGGATACAGTGCGAACCATGCTGCGCGATCCGTCGTTTGACTTGATTGTGCTCGATGAATTAACGTATCCGCTCAAATTCGGCTGGCTTGATCTGCAACAAGTGCTCGGCGATCTGAAAAGCCGTCCGCCGATGCAGCATGTCGTCATCACCGGCCGCGGCGCACCAGAAGCGCTATGCGATGCCGCCGACACCGTTACTGAAATGACCGACATCAAACATGCGTTCCGCGCCGGCATCCAGGCGCAATCAGGTATCGATCTGTAATATCATGAATGCGCAAACACTGATGATTCAGGGCACCACGTCCGATGCCGGTAAAAGCATGCTGGTAACCGCGCTTTGCCGCTGGCTGGCACGACAAAGTGTGCGTGTCGCACCTTTTAAGCCGCAGAATATGGCATTAAACAGCGTCGTCACCACCGACGGCGGTGAAATTGCCCGGGCGCAAGCGGTGCAAGCTATGGCAGCCGGATTGGCGCCGCATACCGATATGAATCCGGTATTGCTGAAACCTACTTCGGACAAGAATGCACAGATCATCATTCACGGTCATGCCATCGCCAACATGGATGCATGCAACTTTCATGACTATAAATCGAAGGCGCTTGGTGCGGTGCTTGATTCGCATACAAGACTCTGCGGGCAATACGACAAAATTATCGCCGAAGGCGCCGGTTCACCTGCTGAAATCAATCTGCGAGCTCACGATATTGCCAATATGGGATTCGCGGAAGCGGTCGATTGTCCGGTAGTGCTGATCGCGGATATCGACCGGGGCGGCGTTTTTGCGCACCTGGCAGGCACATTGGCATTACTCAGTGAGAGCGAACAGGCGCGCATCCGTGGTTTTGTCATCAACCGTTTCCGCGGCGATCTCGCGTTGCTGCAGCCGGGATTGGATTGGCTGGAGCAATATACCGGCAAGCCGGTAATCGGCGTCATGCCCTATTTACACGGATTGCACTTGGAAGCCGAAGATGCTCTGCCACCAGCGGCAACCCGTGAAACGGACGGCATAACCCGGTTTAGCGTCATCGTGCCCTTATTACCGCGCATCAGCAATCACACCGATTTCGACCCGCTGCGCTTGCATGCGCAGGTGCATTTGCAATTCATCGGACCGGATCGCCCCATTCCTCCCGCCGATCTGATCATTCTGCCGGGTAGCAAAAATGTACGCGCAGACTTGGCCTGGTTGCGTCAGAACGGCTGGGAAACAGCGATCCGGCGGCACCTTCGCTTCGGCGGCAAACTGATCGGGATATGCGGCGGATTTCAGATGCTTGGCCGGTCGATTCATGATCCATCGGGACTGGAGGGTGAAACCGGCAGTTCCACCGGCCTTTGCTTGTTCGATATGCAAACCGAACTGCTGCCGCATAAGCAACTGCGCAATGTGCAAGGCACGTTGGCATTTGATGACGCTGCCGTGACCGGCTATGAAATTCACGCGGGATCCACCGATTTCCACACTACTTATCCGCCATTGGTACGATTGCCGGAAGGCTGCGACGGTGCGGTCAGCGATGACGGATCGATTCTGGGCACCTATTTGCACGGCATTTTTGAATCACCGCAAGCTTGCCGAGCGCTGTTGTCATGGGCCGGACTGAACGGCGCGGATGCGGCGGCGGATTATCGCACGGTTTGTGAAGCATCAATCGACCGGCTAGCCGATTGCGTCGACCAGCATTTGAATACGGCATTTTTATGCCGCCTGCTCAATTTGCAGCAAACACGCTCATGACTCTAATGTTGATACTGGGCGGCGTTAAATCAGGCAAAAGCCGGTTGGCCGAGCGCATCGCCGCTGACAGCGGATTCCCGGTTACTTATATCGCAACGGCGGCTGCCGGAGACGACGAAATGCGCGAGCGCATCACTCGGCACCGGCAACACCGTCCGGCACATTGGCAAGTTATCGAAGAGCCATTGAAACTGGCTGCGATGCTGAACCGGTATGCCGGATATTCCTCACAGTGTTTACTGGTGGATTGTCTGACCTTATGGTTGACCAACTTACTGGTGCACGACGATCAATCACTCCTCGCCAGCGAACGCAAGGCGCTGTTTGATATATTGCCGCACGTCACGGGAAAACTCATTCTTGTCAGCAACGAAACCAATATGGGGATTACGCCGTTGGGCGAATTGAGCCGGCGCTATTGCGATGAAGCCGGACTGCTGCATCAGGATCTGGCAGCAATTTGCGATCAAGTGATTTTGACCGTCGCCGGCTTACCGCTAGTCTTGAAAGGAAATCCAATATGAATCGGCCGCCCCCACTTCCATGGCTGCAGGACCCTGTTTATCCGCTCAATGGAGCAACATGCCATCTAGCGCTGCAGCGTCAGATGCAACTTACCAAACCACCCGGATCATTGGGGCTTTTAGAAACCGCCGCAATTCAACTTGCCGCGATGCAGCATACGGCCATGCCGAGTGCCGACCAGGTGCACATCACGATTTTCGCCGCTGATCACGGCATTGCTAGCGAAGGCGTTTCCGCATTCCCACAAGCAGTAACCGGTGAAATGATCCGCAATTTCTCACGGGGCGGCGCGGCAATCAGCGTGCTCGCAAAAGCAATCGGCGCGACCTTGGAAATCGTTAATCTCGGCACGATCAGCGATATCGAAGCCCTGCCCGGCGTCATCCATCACCGGCTTGGCTCAGGCACTGCCAATTTTTTGCACGCCCCCGCCATGACGGAGCAGCAATTATCCGCAGCTCTGACCGCCGGATTCGATGCAATCGAGCGAGCACAGCAGCACTCTGTCGACATCTTTATCGGCGGTGAAATGGGTATCGGCAATACTACCAGCGCGACAGCGCTGGCCTGTGCTTTGCTGAATCGTGACTCGCAAGCGCTGACCGGCTCAGGCACTGGCCTTACTGCCGCGCAAGTTGCGCATAAAGCAGCCGTCATCGCCCAAGCGCTGTCTTATCATCGCACGCAGATTGATTCGCCGCTAGATGCGTTACGCCGTCTAGGCGGTTTTGAAATTGCCGCACTGACCGGCGCTTATCTCCGCGGTGCGCAAATCGGATTGCCGCTGCTGATCGATGGTTTTATCAGCTCGATCGCTGCTCTGGCAGCGGAATCGATCGTTCCAGGCTGCAAAGATTGGTTTGTTTTTTCGCACCGGTCAGCCGAACCCGGTCATCGCATCGTGCTTCAGGCATTCGATGCAACACCGCTGCTCGCTCTTGAGATGCGGCTCGGCGAAGCCAGCGGCGCAGCAACAGCGCTACCTTTGCTACGCCTGGCTTGCAGCCTGCACAACGGCATGGCGACTTTCGCCGAAGCGCAAGTATCCGGTCAACAGTTTGCGGAGTAACCGGTGCCAACACAAATCGATTTGCTCAGACACGGTGAAACCGTTCACAGCGGCCGCTATTGCGGCAGCACCAATCATCTGCTCACTCGGACCGGCTGGATGCAAATGTGGCAAGCCATAAAGAATCGCCCCATCGAATGGCAACAAATCCTCACTTCTCCCCTCGCACGGTGCGCGGACTTTGCCGGAGCGATCGGCCAACGCTACGACATTCCCGTTACATGTGATGAACGCATCCAGGAAATCCATTTCGGTGATTGGGAAAATCGATCGTCCGCAGAATTGATGCTTACCGATGCCGATGCTTTGGCGCGTTTCTGGCAGGATCCGTTTAACCATCCACCGCCAAACGGCGAATATTTGCCTATTTTCATGACGCGCGTTTTATCGGCTTGGCATGCCGTTCAACAACAATTTAACGGGCAAAAAATTCTGCTTGTTACCCATGGAGGTGTTATCCGGATCATCATCTGCCATGTTCTGCAGTTTCCGCTTGAACGCATGCTGGAAATAAAAATCGAACATGCCAGCTTCAAGCAGGTTCAAATCAATCCTGGTCAATCACCACAGGCAATACTGATTTCCGGTCTGCAATCACAATCGGAGCATTGCGTAAAATAGGATGTCACTAGGAAAATTGGGGTTTGTGGACTTAAAAACCGGAACAAAAGGAATACGCTGAAGCTGGTTGCGATAACACGCGCATAACTATCGCTGTGTCAGAAAACTGCAATCAACGAAACTAGCGAACCGAATCTTCCGGAAACGGCATTGTCATTCGCTCACGATTCAACAAATTGACTTGCTGGATTAAGACATCGATATCCGACCAACCGGATTGGTCTATGGATGGAATCCAACGTGCACGTAAATATCCACTACGGTCGATCAAAAACTCCAGATGATCCGGAACCGTACCTCGCCCGATAATATCCGGAGTACTCATTGTCCTCCGCCACAGCGCATAGCTAGCTGTAATCTCTTCAGAACCTTGGCTAACAACGGGAAACGGCAGGTCATCGATTACTTGCGCCAATTCATCAGTAGTGAGTTGCTTGGTTGGCACTGCTAATAATGCGATATTTTGTTCTCTTAACTTGCCATAGAGATGCTTGAGTTGTTCAATTCGTTGTTTCGATTGCGGCCACGAAAAGTTAACGAGTAATACCGGTTGATGATTACGAAAATCCTGCAATGCGCCATGGCTGCCATCCTGGGTTGTATAAGAAAAGACAGGGGGTTTTGCAAATGCTTTATCGGGTACAATTTCCGGTGTCAGAATACGTGCTTGATAACCTCTGGATAATGCATGAACAAAGTTAATTAAATCCCAACGGCCTTCTTCGGGAATTTTATCGGCATAACCTGGCATGTCGGTATCCACCATCCCGAAACTTATCCAATGATAAAAATCACCCGGTGTATGATCATTAACATGAAGTTCCATCAGTAAATCGGGCAGCTTAGTTGATAATGTTCTCGATTTGATGCCATTACCTTTCCCCTGAACACCATGACAATCGACACAATGCTGAGCATAAAGTGTGGCACCGTTTGCTATCGAGGTCGTATCAAACGGAATCGGTGATTGGCGATAAGTTTCAGGATGAGCTTTGATCGTCAAAGGAGGTAACGTTACTGCGAATCCTGATAACAAGAGCAGCATCGGAATGATTGCCAGACGCTTGCCACTCCAGTTCCGGAATTGCCCCCACCCAATCACGACAAAAGCCAGTGCAACAATTGCAATGCCAATCCAAACCTGTGATGCGACGCCGGGTTGATTCCATGTTGCATCAATCGAGAATCGAAACGGAAAAGGCCAATTATCAATAGGTGCATACTTAGCTGGCGTTGTATGCGAAATGATCGTAGCCAGCAATATCAAAACAAGTGCCAGAATAAACTCGATTCGCACCCATTTCGAAATGTTACTCCGGTTTTCAATTAATTCATCTTCTGTCTGCTCATTACTCTGCAACGCAGGTAGCAGATTCGACCGGACTCGCCAGGCAATTACAAGGATAATTCCAAGCAGAAGTAGTTTGGAACTGAGCAACCACCCATATTCAGTAGCTACCAAGGCAGCATATTGTTCCGCAAATATGCGATCGCTCACAACAAATCCGGTTAGGATAATCAATATCATAATCGGTAACGCGATTGTGGAAAAACGCTGAGCCGTCTCTATAGCTAATCGATGAGCGCCAACATCAATACTTTGTTCTGATGAATAAAACAGGAGAAATAGAGCCGGCAAAGCGCCAAGCCAAATGCCTGCGAAAACTTGATGTAATGCATAAGGCGCAATGGCTGATATTGACAATCCTTCAGCAGCGCTGTGACTAGCGAATGAACTCGCCATAAGCGGTAAAACTGCAATAGAAGCACAAGCTGCATAGTGCCAGCGAACGCGTGTTACCTTGCGCAGGTATATTATGAATAGAAGAAGGATTACTGCAAAGATGAAACGACCAACCCAGATTTGTCCTATCCTGGTTTCATCCAGAAAATTTAACCACACGCCAGGGTGTTTTAAATTGACCGCATCACCAGTAATTTGAAGGATAGTTGCAAATACAATCACCAATAAAGCTATCGGAATCGTGATTGCAAGCCCGATAAATGAACGCTCTAATTTTTCAGGCCATTTCTTTGCGTATGCCGACTTATTCGCACTTAATATAAATAGAAAAACACAACCGCCCAATAAGATCAGATTTGCCGCAAGTTGACTCCAGCGCGCAAATGTGGCAATAACTTCAAGCATTTTTTGTTACATATTATTTTTTTACATTAAAATCAAAATTGGATTCAATAACATGCCCGTCAACAGACATGACACGATAATGCACCATATATCGTCCAGGCTCAAGCTGGGGCAAACTTAAAACAATAGATTTAGGATCATCTGCGACGGTTTCGGGATTATTTGTAGTGACAACATTCTGTTGCGAATCCTTAACTGTAATTAAAGCATATGCTCCTTCAATCTTTTCGTTGAACCAGAGTTGTATATGTTTGGGTGATACAGCAAGCGCCGCTCGACGCGGTGGATCGGATTTGACTAATGCAGCGTGAGCAAATACAGAATTTGCTTGAAATAACATGGAGAGCAAACACATTAGTGCTACAAAGACTGAAGTTCTCCTAGAACCGAAACACCATAACCTTTTGTTTTGCACAATTTTCCTCAATGCTTGTAATTTATTTTATTTTTGATTCTCAGAGAAAGGATGAGTTCAATACCCATCCTTAATCTCTGTCAAAACCTTACTGACTACGCAGCGGCGCCATCGGATTTACGTTTGCGCATCATCAAGAAAGCTACGCCGGCAACCACCAGCACGATCGGCGCAATGATGGCTATTTTCGGTGTCGGACGTCCTTCTCCCACTGAAAACGGAAACCGCGATACATACTCTTGCGGTCCGCCCGA
>JAIETK010000023.1 GCA_019745325.1 Nitrosomonas sp.
TTTCTGAATATTGTATCGACAGTTTTATATAGAACTTTAGTTTTCGATCCTCATTCAATCGCTGTTTTAACAAAATTAAGAAATTATTGCACTCACGTGCTAGTGTTAGTGTTATTTACGATAAAATCTAAATTTAATTTAGTAGTTAAATATATTTACTGATACGTTCTTCGGTTAAGGATTTCGTATTCATGTAGTGTTCGCCACATTTGTTAATTAATCTTAAAGATTTCATTAAAACAAGATGCCCCTCGTAACTAAAGCCATTGTGAGCGCCTTTCGTGATTTGATGCGATTCAGAATCGCGTGGATTATTTTATGGCCAATTATAGCTTCGATTCTTTTCTGGCTTCTTGTCGGGTATTTTTTTTATGATGTTTTTTCCGAGTGGATTTATGTTTTGCTGAATGAAACAAAAATTTCTGAATGGCTGAAAAATTTAGAATCCAATTGGTTGGAATCTTTCATGATGATTCTAATCGATATATTGGTATTTATTCCCCTTGTTGTCATGACAACACTTATCATCACAGCCATTTTCGTGATGCCTACCTTGATAAAAATCGTTGCTAAGCATTACTACCCCGAACTTGAGCGTGAATATGGAGGAACAATCAGCGGAAGTATTGTTAATGCTGTAGTAGCGAGTGTAGTGTTCATACTTATATGGCTGGTAACGTTACCATTGTGGGCGGTAGGTGCAGGAATTGTTGTGCCTTTTGTGGCAGCTTCGTTTATGAATCAACAATTGTTTCGATATGATGCGCTATCGGAACATGCGAATAAGCAGGAGTTTAGTAAAATCTGTGCTGAGAATAGATACTCTTTATGGGGCTTAGGATTGTGTACAAGCTTGATACAATTCATACCATTTCTGAATTTGCTTGCTCCGATTTTTACCGCCTTGGCATTTATCCATTTTGGACTAGGCCATTTAAAGATATTACGCGCTGAAAGGAATAAAGCGCTGTGTTGAGTTTTCAGTGGGGCACTGATTATGCAGTATTGGGATTCAAATTTTGTAAATCGGTCTGCAATCTTTGAACCTTTTTCATTTTTGAGAAAATATCTCGCCAATTTTTCATGCTGGCCATCTGTGCACGATCTGAATAACTTATGTGCTTTGAGAAATCAGATTATCGTTACTCGCTCAGGAAAGCCGGTCAATTTTGTTTCCCAGCGATCCGGCAAACAAAACCGGGAACAGAAATACGAATCAAGAATATATTTGTCAGGTCATATACAAACAAGAGCTCAAAATTGGCATGATTTTTTTAATGCTCTAGTGTGGCAAGTGTTTCCGCAATCGAAATCGATACTCAATCAAATTCATTATCGGGCGCAACTTACTGAATCAAAGAATAATATTAATAACCGTTGTGCGATAAGGGATGTCGCCACATCCTTCGATGAATCGGGAATAATCGTTATAAGCAGTAATCCAACACTGATTCAATTATTAGAGCATTTTCGATGGAAAGAATTATTTTGGAGGCATCGTAAAAGCATTTTGTCATCAATGCGCTTTTTTGTTTATGGCCATGGATTGTATGAAAAGGCATTGAATCCTTATTCGGGAATGACGGGTAAAGGGATTATTTTTAGGGTTGAAAACGATTACTTCTCTAAAACGCTATCGGATCAGCTACTGTCTGCTGATAAAATGCTCGAGTCTTTTTTATCGCAAACTCTGTTATCAAGTTCAACCTTGACACCTATACCGCTATTAGGTTACCCAGGCTGGATTCGTGATAATGAAAATGAAGCTTATTACGACAATAAAGAATATTTCCGAGATCGACGAAGATTCAGTAGCTAATCATAAAGCTGAAAAATTCTACGCAATAAAGAAATGATGACCGGAAAAACAATAGTCAATGCATTCATATCCTGTTTGCTATTTCTGTTAATAAGCATCCAAGCGGGCTTGGCTAGGGCAAATGCTGAAGCCCCGGAATTTGTCGTAGGTGCACGTACAATCGATTCAGCAACTGCGAAATTGCTTTTCGATAAGGGATATTTTTTTCTGGATGTGAGAGGGCTGGAAGATTTTAAAGCTGAGCATATACCCGGAGCATTCCATCTCCGGGTCAAAAGCGATTTTATTGAAGATTGCCATTGCAAAAAAGGAACAGCCTATTGTCATATACTGTAATGGAATTAATTGCTTAGGTAGTTCGGCAGCGGCAAAAAAAGCGGTGGAGTGGGGGTGGAATAATATTTTCTATTACCGGGAAGGTATTCCAGCGTGGCGGCAACATGGCTATCCGCTTCGTGCAACGTATCCTTAATTCGCTCTGCAAGTGGTGTTTTTCATTTCTTGAGAAGAATAACTGAATCGAATCTTAAAGATATTTCACGTTTTTGCGGATCGAGAGCAGATTTTGTTAAAATATCGTTTTTAATTTACTAATTTTCTGGAGAATTTAATGGCAATTGAAAGAACGCTGTCGATAATCAAACCTGATGCTGTTGCAAAGAATGTCATCGGCCAAATCTATTCACGCTTTGAATCCAATGGTTTAAAGATAGTTGCAGCGCGTATGATGCATTTATCCCAATCCGAAGCCGAACAATTTTATGCAGTGCATAAAGAGCGTCCTTTTTTTCGCGACCTTGTCAGTTTTATGATATCCGGGCCCATTATGGTACAAGTGCTGGAAGGTGATAACGCCATTAAAAAAAATCGTGATTTGATGGGCGCAACGGATCCTAAAAAAGCGGAAAAAGGAACGATCCGAGCAGATTTCGCCGACAGCATTGACGCCAATGCAGTTCATGGCTCAGATGCTCCGGAAACAGCAGTGATAGAAATCGCTTGCTTTTTCCCGGCTTTAAATATCTTTTCCCGTTAAGCAATACCCTCGCATTTATCAGTCAATAGTGGCAATCAATCTACTAGACTACGACAGTCAAGCACTCGCTGATTTTTTTATAAAAATTGGCGAGAAACCCTTTCGCGCAAAACAGTTACTTCGATGGATCCATCAATTCGGCGTGGTTGATTTTGCCGTAATGAGCGATTTAGCCAAGGGGTTAAGGGAAAAGCTGTCAACAACTGCAGTCATTGAGTTGCCGCAGATCATTGCGGATCATGTCGCCGAGGATGGAACCCGGAAATGGTTGTTGTCGGTTGGCGCGAATAATGGCATCGAGACAGTTTTCATTCCGGAAGCAAATCGGGGTACTTTGTGCGTCTCAAGCCAAGTGGGATGTGCTCTGGCTTGCACATTTTGTTCGACTGGCAAACAAGGTTTCAACCGGAATTTGACGGTTGCAGAAATCATCGGGCAACTATGGATTGCGAATAAAACACTGGCAACGGCTGATGACAGAGGTTTGTCTCACACCTATAAATCTGTTACCAACGTAGTGATGATGGGCATGGGTGAGCCTTTAGCCAACTTCGAGAATGTTGTGACTGCACTGGATTTGATGTTGGATGATCATGCATATGGACTTTCGCGGCGCCGGGTTACGGTGAGCACTTCGGGGTTGGTGCCCGCAATAGACCGGTTGCGTGATCGCTGTCCGGTGGCGCTGGCTATATCTTTACACGCACCGAATGATGATTTGCGAGATCAGCTGGTGCCTATCAATAAAAAATACCCTTTAAAAGAGTTGCTTGCGGCCTGTCAGCGTTATTTGCCCGCTGCGCCTAGGGATTTTATAACTTTCGAATATGTCATGTTAAATGGGGTGAATGATACGATCGCCCATGCGCGTGAACTGGTTAAATTAGTTCGTGATGTACCCTGCAAATTTAATTTGATTCCTTTTAATTCATTTTCTAATTCTGGTTTCGAGCGTTCAACTTCAGAAGCAGTGCGCGAGTTCCGGGATGTGCTGATGCAGGCCGGATATGTAACAACTATAAGAAAAACACGCGGCGACGACATTGCAGCAGCCTGTGGCCAACTGGCCGGCCAAGTCAAAGACAAAACCAAGCGTACTGTTCGATCAACGATTGAGGCGGCTCGGTGAGGAAAATTTTACTCTGGTTTTTTTCATTTTTAATGATTAAGTGGCTTGGCGGTTGTGTGCAACAACCGATTGAAGGTGGATTACTGGTACAAGATAACTCAGCCAGAGCTTTTCAAAGTGCAAAAATACATACGGAGCTTGCAGCCGAATACTTTTATCGAGGTCAACTGGATGTTGCGATTGAAGAAATCACTGAAGCCCTCAAAGCACAATCAAATTATGCGCCTGCTTACAACGTGCTGGGGTTGATCAACATGACACTCAATGACAACAATAGAGCCCTTGAGAGCTTCGAGCGAGCGCTTCGGATTGCACCAAAGAATTCTGAAATCCACAATAATTTTGGTTGGTTTTTGTGTCAGCGTGTATCCGCTCGCATGGATAGCGCCATTAATCATTTTTTGGTCGCTGCAGGGGATCCGCTTTACCTGACACCGGAAATGTCCTATACCAACGCGGGAATTTGCGAACTCAAGCGGCAAAAATATAGCGAGGCAAGGTCTTTTTTTAACAAGGCATTATCGCTTCAGCCCGGCTATCTTCCTGCTGAGATTGGATTAATCGATGTTGATTTACAGTCCGGTTTTTTAGCTGAAGCAAAAACAAAGCTTTTGCTGATGTTGCAAAATAATGGGCCGGCTCCTGAAAGTTTATTGATGGCGATAAAGATCGAGCATGCGATGGGAAATCAACTTGCGGCGGATAGCTATTCTTATCAATTACAAAAGCATTTTCCAGAATCCAAGGAAGCGGCAGCAATTCGAGAGGGTAAGCTACAATGACAAATGCAAGGGATGAAACGTTTAATGCACCAGACTACGATTCTCAAAGCGAAAAGAATCAATTGGCTTTTGAGAAGAATGAATTTGCTCACATCACGGAAGAACCAGCCATGACTGTTAACTCATTATCATCCGATTTGAACAAGGCAATTGAAGTTAACAAACCTTTAGAAACATATCATCAGCCGACGCAAAGTGAACTGGGTCATCCGCAATTTCCCGCCGGCTATGTCAATATTGCGGATGAAAATTTGCTAAATAGCGTTGGGCACCTGCTGCGCAATGCCCGGTTATCAAAAAAATTGAGCGTGGAAGATGTAGCGCGGCAGTTACGTCTTTCCGTTCCCCAGATTGATGCCATTGAAAGAGAAGATTTTGAAAAGTTACCGGGACGAACATTTCTGCGCGGTTTTATCCGGAATTACGCGAATCTGGTTCAGCTTGATCCTGCGCCTTTATTAAAAATGCTGCCGGAATCGGCACGCATCATTTCGACGCATGAAAATACGCCTTTCAAGAATAAACAAATATCTTTTTCTTCTCAGCGGAAAAACTCCAAGAATAACTCCTTAGTCATCATCGGCATCGTTTTCTTGGTGATCGCAGGTATTTATTTCTTATCTGGAGATAACTTTCTGAATAAGGAATTCAGCAATCAAAATGTTGTGAGCGACGTTAAAATCGAATCAAAAACAGCTTCTGTCGAGATTCCCTTACCTTTGCCTGCGGTTACAAGGAACACCACGGCAATTCCTGTCAAGCAGGCCGCGGAATCGGAAAATAGCGGCAACGGTCAAGCAAATTCCTTAAGCGCCTCTATAGAATCAGAAATGCCAGCTTCAATCGATAACCCTGTTACACAACCGGCATTAACGGTTCAAGAACCCGATAATCCTGTCGTGCCATCCGGGAATAAAGATCATTTGGTGTTTAAATTTACAGCAGACTCGTGGATAAGAGTTGTTGACGGTTCGGGGTCTTCATTATTGGAGCAACTCAAAAAGGCCGGAAGTGAGCAAACCGTTACCGGCAAAAAACCTTTCTCGATCGTGATTGGCAATGCATCTGGCGTCAATCTGACCTATAATGATAAAACAATCGATATTTCCACTTATAAAAGACAAGACGGAACAGCGCGGTTTAAACTCGAATAAGTCTTGCTGATAACAAACTGATTACATTATTCTATGTCTGAAAATAGTTTCTCGATAACCCGCCGGCCCAGTGTGGGAGTGCGGATTGGTAACATCACTGTGGGTGGCGGAGCGCCGGTTGTGGTGCAATCCATGACCAACACCGACACGGTGGATGAAGTTGCAACAACCGAGCAAGTCGCGCAATTAGCACGCGCAGGATCCGAGTTGGTGCGTATCACCGTCAACTCGATGGAAGCTGCAAAGGCGGTTGCGGGTATCCGCATGCGGCTTGATGACATGGGATGCCATGTGCCATTGGTCGGTGACTTTCATTTTAATGGTCATAAATTGCTGACAAGCTATCCGGAATGTGCCAAAGCATTGGCAAAATTCCGGATTAACCCCGGCAATGTCGGTCATGGCAAGAAGCGTGATGAACAATTTGCCACACTGATTGAAACAGCTTGCAAATACGACAAACCGGTGCGTATTGGTGTCAATTGGGGAAGCCTTGACCCTGAAATGTTAGCGAGAATCATGGATGAGAACGCCGCTTCCGACGATCCGCAAGATGCGAAATATGTGATGCGTGAAGCATTGATTACATCTGCGCTTGAAAGTGCAGCAAAAGCGGAAGAAATCGGCTTGACGCGGAATAAAATCATATTGTCATGCAAAGTGAGCGGTGTGCAGGATCTGATTATGGTTTACCGCGAATTGGCTGCGCGTTGCGATTATGCATTGCATTTGGGTCTGACAGAAGCCGGTATGGGTTCCAAAGGCATCGTGGCATCAACGGCGGCCTTGGCAGTGTTATTGCAAGAGGGTATCGGCGATACTATCCGGATCTCATTGACACCGGAACCGGGCGGCACTCGTTCGAGAGAAGTGATCGTTGCCCAGGAAATTCTGCAAACGATGGGGCTACGCGCGTTTGTGCCATTGGTCGCCGCATGTCCCGGTTGTGGCCGGACCACAAGCACTTACTTCCAGGAATTGGCAGAAAGCATTCAGGCTTACGTGCGGGATGAAATGGTTACGTGGCGTGAGCAATACGACGGCGTGGAAAATTTGACATTGGCGGTCATGGGATGTGTCGTTAACGGACCGGGGGAAAGCAAGCACGCTAATATCGGCATCAGCTTGCCGGGATCCGGTGAAACCCCTGTGGCACCGGTTTTTGTCGACGGACAAAAAACAGTCACGCTGAAAGGTGAAAATATCGCCAATGAATTCCGCGCAATTGTCGACAAGTATGTCAGCGAAAAATATCCCAGAAAAGCTGTCTGATGGCTAATGGTATCAAAGCAATCCGCGGGATGAATGATATCCTGCCGCATGAATCCTATCTTTGGTTACATTTTGAATTGAAGGTGCAGCAATGGCTTGCTGCATACGGTTATCGTAATATCCGCACCCCTATCGTCGAGCAAACTGATTTGTTTGTTCGCTCGATCGGTGAAGTCACGGATATTGTCGAAAAGGAAATGTATACTTTTGTCGATCATCTTAATAACGATAGCTTAACGCTGCGTCCGGAAGGAACCGCTTCCTGCGTGCGTGCGGTGATTGAACACAATTTGTTATATTCGGGGCCGCAGCGGCTTTATTACACCGGCCCGATGTTCCGGCATGAACGCCCGCAAAAAGGCCGCTACCGGCAATTTCATCAAGTCGGCGTCGAAGCGCTGGGGTTCGCAGGTCCCGATATTGATGCGGAATTGATTATTATGTGCGCACGATTTTGGCAGCTATTAGGAATTTCCGGATTGCGGCTGGAAATCGGCACTTTGGGAAATGCGGAAACACGCGCATTGTACCGTTCCCGGTTGGTCAAATATTTTGAGCAGCACCGCGAAGCGCTCGATGAAGACTCACAAAGGCGCTTACACACCAATCCATTGCGCATTTTGGACAGCAAAAATCCATTGATGCACAAGCTAATTGAAAATGCGCCTAAGCTGATCGACGACTTGGATGTTGAGTCTTGCGAACATTTTGAAACCTTGCAAAGCATACTCCGCGGGCAAGGTATTAATTTTGAGATCAACTTGCGGCTGGTGCGCGGGCTTGATTATTATAATCGCACGGTATTTGAATGGGTTACTGACAAATTGGGTGCTCAAGGCACAGTTTGCGCCGGAGGACGTTATGATGGACTCATTGCGCAAGTGGGCGGCAAGCCGGCGCCGGCATGCGGATTCGCTATGGGAGTAGAGCGGTTGCTTGCTTTAATGCAAGATGCGGATAATTCTGTCGATCAGCCTGCTCCAGATATTTATATCGTTCATCAAGGCGAACAAGTTACATATTATGCATGGAAATGTGCCGAGTTCCTTCGGGATGAGGGTTTTAATGTGGTCTTGCACTGTGGCGGGGGTAGCTTCAAAACCCAAATGAAAAAAGCGGATGCATCGGGCGCGTCTTATGCGGTGATTATCGGCGATGAGGAGCTGAAAACAGAAGAAGTAACGCTCAAACCATTACGCGAAGCCATAGCGCAAGCACGCGTCAAACTGGTCATTGTTGGTGAAATTATCAGGAAAGAACATTCAAATTTAACGACCTAGAATCAGGAAAATCAGATGGCAACTTATCACGAGGATCAGGAGCGAATCGAAGGACTCAAGGCATGGTGGGGACAATACGGCACCATGATAACTATTGTTTTGGCCGTTGCACTGGCGACAGTCGGCGCCAATAAAGCCTGGAATTACTATCAACTGCAACAATCGCAACAAGCGGCGGATTTGTATGAACTATTAAAACAAGTTCAAACATCGGAAGATGCCGCGAAAATTAACGATGCCGCGCAACTGTTGATGGAAGGTTATGCATCCAGCGGCTATGCCTCTCGTGCAGCGCTTATTGCCGCTTTAGCCGACATTCAAGCTGGCAATTACCCGCGCGCCATAAAAAATCTGCAATGGGTGATCGATCATGCCAAAGAAACCGAGCTCCATGATGTAGCGCGCCTCAGAATGTCAGGAATATTGCTGGACGAAGGAAAATATGACGAAGCCATGCGAATTCTGAATGCCGGACATGGTGAAGCGTTTGCCGGATTGTATTTGGATCGCAAAGGCGATATCCAAGTTGCCGCTCAGAAGATTTCCGAAGCCCGGCTCAGTTATCAAGCTGCGATCGACAAGTTGAGCAAAAGCAATAACTATTACAATATCGTGCAGATGAAATTGGATGCATTGGGTGAATCCGAATAATCAAAATAGTGGCTGCTTCGTTGAATTTCACTAAACGCTGGCGACAATTTTTTTTCTGGTCTCTTTTAGTAGTATTGTCTCCAGGTTGCGGCAGCACGATTAATCCGTTCGATATGCGCATTATCGAAAATTTGAGCACGGGGATATCCGATATGTTTGTCTCCGATGAAGTAATCGTTTATGACAAGGAAGAACTCGCCGCCTTAAAAGCGGTCGACAAAATCCCAGCGAAATGGAAAAGTAAAGTCAGTGAAAATGAAATCGCTTCTTTTTATCCGGTTTACGAAAGCGGCATGGTGTATATCGCTGATGAAGGTGGTAAATTAACGAAATATGATGCGGCCACCGGTAAACAGCTATGGCAAATTAAAACCAAAAGCAAATTTTCTGCGGGTGTCGGTAGCGGTGAAGGTTTGATTCTAGTCGGAACCTCTAAAGGTGAGGTGCTTGCTTATAATGAATCAGGTCATATGTTATGGCAATCGACGGTTACCAGCGAAATTTTAAGCCCACCGCAGGTGCAAAATAACATTGTTGTGGTTCGTGCCGTCGATGGCCGAATTTTCGGGCTTGATGCGATTGATGGCAAACGTAAATGGATCTATCAAGGTGCAACGCCGCCGCTGACGGTGCGCAGCACAGCAGGAATCACTCTGGCGCATGGCGCGGTATTTGCAGGTTTTCCTGGCGGGAAAATGATTGCCATGAGTTTGTTTAATGGCAATATCGGATGGGAGGTGACTGTTTCGCAGCCACGAGGCGTTACAGAACTGGAACGTATGACGGATATTACCAGTTCGCCAGTAGTTAACAACCGGTTTGTCTGTGCAGTTGCATATCAAGGGCGCCTGGCATGTTTTGCCATAAATGACGGCACACAAATCTGGTCCCGGGAATCATCCAGCAGTGCCGGTTTGGTAATGGATAACGATTACGTTTATGTTACAGAAGAGAAGGGAGTCGTTGCCGCGTATGATTTGCTCAGCGGTGCCAGCATGTGGAAGCAAAGCCGCTTAGGCAGTAAGAAATTAACCAAGCCAACGATTAAAGATCAATATATTGTAGTCAGCGATGATCAAGGTTTTGTGAATATCCTGCGCAATTATGATGGTACTTTGGTTGCTCGTTCCGCCACCGATGGCAGCATGATTCATAATGCGGCTGGCTTGTTGCCTGACGGTGTTGTGGTTCAGACAGCAAAAGGCGGCATCTACGCTTTTAGCACACAGTTCTAAGGAATCCACATTGAAAATTTAATTCACAGCGCACTGTGAATTTTGAAACCGATGCCATGTTGCGTATGATTACGCACAGCAATTAATAATGAAACCTATACTTGTTTTAGTTGGCCGTCCAAATGTTGGAAAATCAACGCTTTTCAATCGTCTGACGCGCACTCGTGACGCCATTGTGGCCGATATTCCCGGTTTGACGCGGGACCGGCATTACGGCACTGGCCGGGTGGGCGATAAACCGTATTTAGTCATGGACACCGGTGGTCTCGAACCTGAGGTGAAAGACGGTATTATGCATGCAATGGCGAAACAAACGCTGCAAGCCATTGACGAAGCCGATAAAGTATTATTCATCGTGGATGGCCGCCAAGGGGTAACGGCGCATGACCGGATGATTGCGGAGCAATTGCGTAAATCCGGTCAGAAAATAGTACTGGTGGTCAATAAAACCGAAGGCATGGCTACCGCCGTTGTCACTGCCGAATTTTATGAATTAGGTTTGGGCGATCCTTGCGCCATATCGGCCATGCATGGCGATCATATCCAAGAGCTGGCGGATTTTGTGCTCAGCGATTTCCCCGATGTCGACGAAGAACATTCGAAAGATAAACATCCCAAAATCGCCATTGTCGGCCGTCCGAATGTGGGGAAATCAACGCTGATCAACTCATTGCTAGGAGAAGAGCGTGTTATCGCATTCGATCAACCCGGCACAACACGCGATAGCATTTATATCGATTTTATACATCGCGACAAGCAATACACACTCATTGATACGGCCGGAATACGTCGTCGTGGCCAGGTGCATGAAGTTATCGAAAAATTCTCGGTCATTAAAACGTTACAAACGATTGAAGACGCTAATGTCGTGGTTCTGGTCCTGGACGCCCGGCAGGAAATCTCCGACCAAGACGCCCATATTGCAGGGTTTATTCTCGAAACGGGCCGTGCCTTGGTTATCGCTGCGAATAAATGGGATGGACTTGATGATTATCAACGCGACAGTATTAAGCGTGAGATCAATCGTAAACTGGCATTTTTAAGTTTCGCCGAATTGCACTATATTTCCGCATTGCATGGCACCGGTATCCAAAAATTAATGCCAGCGATCGACAAGGCGTATGCGGCTGCAATGGCCGATTTATCAACACCTAAGCTAACCCGTGCTTTGATTGCAGCGGTTGAGAAGCATCCGCCGCCGCGCGGGGGAATGTCGCGGCCTAAACTGCGCTATGCGCATCAGGGCGGTTCCAATCCACCCTTGGTGATTGTGCATGGCAGTATGCTTGATCACGTTCCTGAAAGTTACCGGCGCTACCTGGCAAATACTTTTCGTGAAGTTTTTCAGTTGCATGGCACACCATTGCGCGTTGATTTCAAAGTGGGAGCCAATCCTTACGCCGATAAAAAACCGGCGCCGCCAACACCAGAAGAACTTCGTCGCGCGCATAACCGGCGGCGGCGTAATCGTAAAAAATATGGATAATATTTATTTAAAAATAAATATCTATAGTGCTATTCTAATGTTAATTATTAGAAAATAGGCTTGATTGTCAGGCGATCGTAAATACCATTTTCTGACTCAGCAGCATCAAACCAGTAAATCTCCGATTAAGAACACGAATTATTTAAGTGTTATCACCATCCGATGGATATTACCGACTGTAAACAATGCACGCGTTTATCCAATTTTTTGCAATCGGTTAAATCCAAATATCCGGATTATCATTCACGCCCTGTCGCAGCTTTCGGAGAGGCAACGGCAAAATTGTTAATTGTCGGCTTAGCGCCTGGGATGCATGGGGCAAATCGCACGGGGCGGCCTTTTACCGGAGATTATGCAGGAATTTTATTGTATAAAACCTTACACCAATTCGGTTTTGCAACGGCGCCCGAGTCAGTTTCAGCATCCGATGATTTACGATTGATTGATTGTCGTATTACCAATGCAGTCAAATGCTTACCGCCTGACAATAAGCCAATTCCTCAAGAAGTCAAACAGTGCAATCGCTATCTATCCGTCGAGTTACGGCAATTTGCGCACAATGGCGGCTTAGCCGTCTTGGCTTTAGGCACTGTTGCACATCAGGCGGTGCTAATGGGATTGCAATTGAAAGCGAAGGATTACCCATTCGCGCATGGCGCGATGCATTCATTGATTCTTGACAATCAAACCGGGCAGAAACTACGACTTTATGACAGTTATCATTGCAGCCGCTACAATACGCAGACCAAGCGTTTGACCGTGGAAATGTTTGAGCAAGTGTTTTCACGGATTGTCGCTGATTTTTAACTAAGGAAATACTGATTAATTCGGCGAACGAGAGGAAGCATGAGGCGCACGGAACGCAGCAACCGAGACATATCAACAAGATAGGCGAGGATGCGAGTACCGCGCAACGAAGTGATTCGCTCGTGCAGTCAATAATCAGCGTTTCCCTAACAATCATTTCAAAGGAGAGCTTACCGATGCCGTACGTCAATATTCGCGTGGCTGGAACACTAACACGTGAACAAAAACAGCAAATTGCGACAGAAATCACCGATACGCTGGAGCGCATCGCAAAGAAACCAAAATCCTACACGTATATCTGTTTTGATGAACTTCCGGATGAAAATTGGGCAGTTGCGGGAAAACTGCTAAGTAGTGAGGACTAAATCGCTTGAGTAATACCGGTTTTGACGCCAAGGAATTTTGCGCAGACCTGCCGCTGCAACCCGGTGTCTATCGCATGATCGATGCCAAAGGGGAAGTGATTTACGTCGGCAAGGCAGTCAGCCTCAAGAAGCGCGTCTCTTCGTATTTTCAGAAAACCAGCCTGGCGCCCCGAACGCAGCTGATGGTATCTCATGTGGCTGCCATTGAAACCACGGTGACGCGCTCGGAAGCCGAGGCGCTGCTGCTGGAAAATAATCTGATTAAAAGCCTCAAGCCGCGTTTCAACATTCTTTTCCGGGACGATAAAACCTATCCGTATGTCATTTTGAGCGGGCATGAATTCCCCCGCCTTGGTTTTTATCGCGGTACACTCGATAAAGCGCATCAGTATTACGGGCCGTATCCCAATGCCGGGATCGTGCGTGAAAGTATCCAGTTATTGCAGAAAATTTTCCGGTTACGCACCTGCGAAGACAGTGTATTCAATAACAGAACCCGGCCATGCTTGCTGTTTCAAATTAAACGCTGCAGTGGTCCGTGCATCGGTCAAATCGATCAGCAGTCTTATGAAATCGACGTTAAAAACGCCGCTTTATTTTTACAAGGCAAGCAAACCGAAGTGATGGAAGTAATTCATGACAAAATGCTTCAAGCATCTGAGCGGATGGAATTTGAGCAGGCCGCAATTCTGCGAGATCAAATTCAAGCGCTACGACGGATTCGTGAAAAGCAATTTGTTGATAATGGCAAGGCACTGGATGCGGATGTCGTAGCTTGCGCAGTATCACCCGATGGGGCCGGCAAGGTTTGTGTCAATCTGGCAATGATCCGGGGAGGACGGCATTTAGGCGATAAAAGCTTTTTCCCGCAAAATGCCGACGACTACACCGCGAGTCATGTGGTTGAAGCTTTTCTTGCACAGCATTATTTGAATCGTACCGCACCGCCTTTGATCATTTTGAGTGAAAATATCGAGCGGGATGCACTGCAACAGTTACTCACCGAACAATGCGGACATAAAATCATTATGCAATCCAACCCAGTCGGTGAGAAGCGCGCGTGGCTCAGTATGGCAGCTGAAAATGCGCAATTGGCACTAAAGCAAATGATGAACCGCCAGGCAAGCCAGGAAAAACGTTTGCTGGCATTGCAACAAGTTCTACAAATGCCTGGAATCCAGCGCATCGAATGCTTTGATATCAGTCACACGCTGGGAGAAGCAACGGTGGCATCATGCGTCGTTTATGACAATTGCGCCATGCGCAATAATGAATATCGACGCTACAATATTGAGAACATCACGCCGGGTGACGACTATGCCGCGATGCGCGAAGCACTGACACGGCGGTATCAAAAAATCGTCAGTGGAGAAGGGCAACTGCCGGATCTAATTTTGATTGATGGCGGCAAAGGTCAAGTCACAGCGGCTTTAGAAGCACTGCACGAGCTGGGTATATCCGATGCCAATCTGGTCGGAGTTGCCAAAGGTGAAGAGCGGAAACCCGGCTTGGAACAACTGATTTCTCCGGCATTTGAAAAGCCGTTACAATTACCCATTGAACATGCTGCTTTACATTTGATTCAGCAAATCCGGGATGAAGCGCATCGCTTTGCAATTCAAGGGCACCGCGGACGGCGAGGAAAAGCCAGAACCAGTTCCAGTTTGGAAAATATCGAAGGCGTTGGAGCCAAGCGCCGGCAAAAATTGCTAGGCCGCTTCGGCGGATTAAAAGGTATTCTGACCGCGAGTATTGAAGAATTACAGCAAACGGATGGCATCAGCCGCAAATTGGCCGAAAAAATCTATCGAGAATTGCATTGACTTCATTTATCCAATTTAAAGTCTCAACTCATGCCTTATAATTTGCCTAATTTACTGACTCTATTGCGTATTCTTGCCATTCCGCTGTTTGTCGGTATTTACTATGTACCACATACTTGGTTATCCCCCAGTCAACAAAATTTGGTTGCAACCCTGATTTTCGCCGGAGCAGCGGTTACCGACTGGCTTGATGGTTATCTGGCGCGTGTTTTGAATCAGACTTCGGCATTTGGAGCATTTCTGGACCCGGTTGCGGACAAACTAATGGTATCTGCAGCACTCATCGTCTTAGTTTATCTAGGCAGACTGGACGCGCCGATTGCGCTTATCATCATCGGGCGGGAAATTACCGTTTCAGCTTTACGTGAGTGGATGGCGCAAATCGGGCAATCTAAAAGCGTTGCCGTTTCATTCCTAGGAAAAATCAAAACCACATCGCAAATGATTGCAATCCCGTTGTTGTTGTATCATGAAAATATTGGAGAACATTTTGATCCGCAAGAAATCGGCACATGGCTAATTTATATTGCTGCTTTGTTAACACTTTGGTCGATGTTTTATTACCTAAAAGCTGCAATGCCGCAAGTGTTCAAAAGTCAAAAGAAATAAAGAATGGCGGACTTGAGTAGCAAGGGGAGTGTACATAATTGAGTAGCGTGATGCCGCAAAGCTGGAAGGGAATTTCTTGAAGGAAATCGATCCTTAATCGATGGAACTCGATAGCGAAAGAGATCGCAGTGCATTACGCACTGGTATGGTGCGAGCATTACGCAGCGTCCGTGCACACCAAAACCCGGCCTGCTTATGAAGTGTGAATGGCCGGGAAGCGCAGGATGATCGGAAAGTTCTCTGCTGCTTAATTTTCAAGGTTTAATTTTTTAAGGGTTATTTTCTAAGTGCGGCAATTTGTCACATTGCTTGTCGCCGTGAATTCTCTGACAATTATGAAATTAATAGCGCATGAATCTAAAGTTTGGCATTAAATTTTCTATAAATATTTCATGAATATTAATAGTTTAGACGTATTATTATAAACCGGTTGGTTTTCGGAGCATTCGTTTGATCTGAAATGCCCTGACGCTGATTAAACAACAAATTTCCCTCCTGCAAATTGCCCAGGCGATACCTAACACGTCATCCGGGCAATTTTTTTTCAGCAATTTAGAGGGGGAGCGGTTGCACAAACGATTCGATTGCCGGCATTGTGTAAGCGCTTTTCGAGAAAGCCTGTAACAGTAGCTTGAAAACTGATTAATCCCGGTGTTAATCGTGAATCCGAGGTTAAAAGGATAATGAGCGTTAGCGGATTATCGTATCCGGTGTTGAAAGTAATCTTCAAAATATGAACGGATATTGATCGGTTGCCGCAGCGTCGTATGGATTAACTGCAATAATGCAAAATCCCGTAGATTGATCAATTGATGTTGTTCAATCATTTTTAAAGTATGCGGTCCTTCTCCGGAAATATCATTGAGTTCTCCTTTTGCAATTTTACGGCCTAAAGTATGGTGGTGCGAGTTTTCACTGGTAGCCGTGGTGATGAGATCGCCTAGCCCTGATAATCGATAGGGACTATCGGGTTGTCCTCCCATCCGTACGACGATCCGTTGCAGTTCATGCAGCGCTGCGGTCAACAGATAACCGCGCACATTAGCACCCAGCTTCAATTCATCGGCTATGCCGAATGCCATTGCATAAACATTTTTCAGAATCACTGCCCAGCTGATGCCTTCGATATCATCCGTCGGTTCCAGATATAACCTGGTGTGCGCAAAACAGGTTTGTAATGTCTTGAGTGATGCAGAATCTCGACTTCCTAATTGAGCGAAAGCATAGCCGCCTGCAAGGATTTCTTCAGCGATCATGGGGCCGTACAGTAAAGCAAAGGGCTGATTCTTCGGTAAATTCTCAGAAAATATCTGCGCTGCGGTTTTTCCCGTCTCATCCAGCCCTTTGGCGACACTGACACAGATACAGTTCTTTTTCAGATAAGGCGCGATCAATTGAATGATTTCCCGGTGCGGGTTGACGGGGAGGCAAAACAATATCACATCGGCTTGCGGTACCGAATGCTCTAATTCCACTGGTATAAATTTTACGGGAGGATACTTATCCCAAATGGCAAGCGAATGATGCTTTTTAAGCAAAAATTCCATGGCATGGCCGATCTCACCATAGCCTAGGATAAGAATATTAATAGGCATTATGACTCGAGCGGCGGTAATCAATGCGAAACAACATTTTTATCAGAAAAAAGTTTAATTCCATCTCAGAGATGTTAGATAATTAGTAAATTAGTTTAACAATCAATTGTAACTATCTGTAAATATATGAATATAATACATGCGACAATTTGTCGCATTGCAAACAAGAATCATTAACTCTATGATAGTAGCTGATAAAGATATAAGCTTGTTACATAACTGCCAGCGAATCAGCAAAACCGATATTATCCGGAAGGAAAACATTCATGCCACATTCAACCCGATATCAAATCGCTATTCTTCAGTTAATTCTGGTGATGTTCAAGGCATCTCCCGGCGCAGATAATTTAAAGATTCTCACATCGCAATTGCGGAGAAATCAATCGCTGACGAACCTGGCACAAAGGCTGGCAAATAGCGCGTTGTTTTTAGATAATAATTATAGGGAATTGAATTCCGAAGTGTTTGCATACAGATTTGTGGATAATTTGTTTGGAGACCATGTTGCAAATGCCAACAAAATGCTTATTTGCGATTTTATTGTAAATCAAACGGCAGCCGGTGTACCGCAGGACCAATTAATTTCCGAAGTAACTAACGCTTTGTCGGCAATTCCGGCATCTGATCGTAATTGGGGGCAAGCTGTCATACAACATAACATCAATGGGATTAATAAAATTCTGGAATATTTATTAGCCGATACCTTCACACCTAACAACCGATCCATTGTGAAGGATCATATGATCATGCAAGTCGCAAGCGGTAAAACTTTGGGTGAAACAATCATTTGGGCGATCGATACGGTGGCAAGCGTTGATCTTGATAATGTTGTGTGGGGCGGCGCTGCCAGATTATTTAGGAACCGAGTGGAAGTTTCAAAATATTATTCGATGGATATGGCTGGCACCTCGATCGATTTTCTGACTACTCAAGAGATTCTCGCGGCAGTTTCCGATGATCGCGAAACGGTACTTTCAGCTAAGGCAATCATAGATTCCCGGCTGAAAAACAGCACAACTTCTTTTACGCCGATCGATTTTCAACTCTATCAAACAATCAGGAAAATCAGTGACAGTCCATTGTCAACGACGCATAAAAACTCAATTCCGACCGAATTAATGGCTGGCTAAGATGCAATCGCCGGTTATGCGCAAGTGCTGGAAATCCTAAAGCCGTATATTAAAAAGTTGATTGAATTTGATCGATAGAATTGATTAATCGGTTGTAATATTCCAACTTCTTGAAGATATTCCTGATCCTGTTAACAATGTCAGAAAATCATACGCTTTAAGTTATTTTTGATACCATTCACAATATCCTCAATTTTGTGATTGGTTATTAATCGAAGCTCATGCCGCGCATCGAAGCAAAGTTCCAAAATTCACAAGGCGAACTGCTATCAGGTTCGCTGGAATTACCCGCTGGCGTCGTACAGTCCTACGCAGTGTTCGCGCATTGCTTTACTTGCTCAAAAAACAATCTTGCAGCGACACGGATTGCCCTGGCACTCGCAGATCATGGGATTGCAGTATTGCGTTTTGACTTTACAGGTTTGGGTAGTAGTGAAGGGGATTTCGCCAATTCTAATTTTTCCTCCAATTTACAGGATTTGATAGCAGCCGCAGGTTTTCTGGAAAAGCACTATGCAGCCCCAACCTTGCTGATTGGGCATAGCTTAGGCGGTGCTGCGGTTTTAGCGGTTGCGCACGATATTGCTTCGATTAAAGCCGTAATCACCATCGGTGCACCGGCTACGGCAATGCACATTAAGCATTTGTTCGGAGATTCGTATGAACAACTCAGCAAGGAATCAATCGTTTCAGTCCAATTATCAGGAAGAAGCTTTAACATAAAACGCCAATTCATTGATGATTTAGAGAAATATAATTCTTTAGAACATATTGGAGCGCTAAAAAAAGCCTTGCTGATTCTCCATTCACCAGTGGATACAGTGGTTTCTATTGACGAAGCCGCTAGAATTTACAGTGCCGCCAAACACCCTAAAAGTTTTATATCCCTCGATCGCGCCGATCATCTTTTATCCAATCCTTTGGACTCGCGCTATGTTGCAGAAGTCATATCGGTCTGGGCAAAACGCTATTTCACCAGCGAGTCATTACCGGTCGAATCGAAAGAGCAATCCATTGCGGAAGGCGTGGTTGTTGTCCGGGAACGCGACAGGAAATTTACTCGTGAGATTCTGACGCATCGCCATTGCGTAATCAGCGATGAACCAATCACATTGGGCGGTTCGGATCTGGGGCTGAATCCTTATGAACTTTTACTGGCAGCTTTGGGCAGTTGTACCTCGATGACACTGCGCATGTACGCCAATCATAAGCAAATCGATCTCCAGGATATCTGTGTTGAATTACATCACAGCCGGATTCACGCGGATGATTGCACGGATTGCGAACAACAAAAAGCTTTCATCGATGTGATGACACGCTCGATACACCTGATAGGAAATCTGACTGACCAACAGCGCAGCCGGTTGCTGGAGATTGCCAATCAGTGTCCGGTCCATAAAACACTGCAAGGAAAAATCCGGATCGATACCAATCTATTAGATTAAGAAGATCATGCAATCATCAGATAATGTTGAGAAATATCGTATCGATAAATGGCTGTTTGCAGCCCGTTTTTTTAAAACACGCTCGTTAGCTGCAGAAGCCATCGACCGGGGGCGAGTGACGGTCAACGGTCAACGGGTTAAGCCAGCCAAAGTGCTTGCGGTAGGGGATCGGTTGATAATTCGCAATAATAATTATCAATTTGAAATTGAAGTGCTGGATCTATCGAACAAAAGAGGATCCGCAACGATTGCGCAGCAACTTTACCGGGAAACCGAGGAAAGCCGTCAACAGCGAGAAGTGCTGGCCGCTCGTCTGAAAACCCAGCCGCAGCCGTTTTACACCAAAGGCCGCCCGACTAAGCGCGACCGCCGCGAAATCGAGCGTTTTATCTCCAATCATCATGAATGACTGACAATTATGACCAATGATACTTTCAATTTAAGCAAAGAACAGTTGATTCAACAATCGTTCGTGCAAATGGATCAACATTTGCAAAGCGCTGATTACTCGAAAGCGCAGAAACTGGCACTGACTTGCCGGATTTTATTCGATAACGGTCACGATTCCGGATTGGCGGGACAAATCACGGCGCGTGGGGATACCCCGGGAACTTACTTGACGCAGCGTTTGGGATTCGGTTTTGACGAAATTTGCGCAAGTAATCTGTTACTCGTGAATGAGGATCTGGAAGTTTTGCAGGGCGATGGCATGGCAAATCCAGCCAACCGGTTTCACTCATGGCTGTATCGTGCCAGACCCGATGTGCAGTGCATTATCCATACGCATGCAGTCCATACTGCGGCACTCAGTATGCTGGAAGTGCCTTTGGAAATCTCGCATATGGATAATTGCGTTCTATACGACGATATCGCTTTTTTGCCCAAGTGGCCGGGTATTCCGGTCGGCAATGAAGAAGGGGAATTGATTTCCAAAGCCATCGGCAACAAGCATGCTTTGATGTTAGCCCATCACGGGCTGCTGATTGCCAGTTCGAGTATTGAA
Organism: Nitrosomonas sp.; assembly: GCA_019745325.1. GTDB lineage: Bacteria > Pseudomonadota > Gammaproteobacteria > Burkholderiales > Nitrosomonadaceae > Nitrosomonas. Next base: position 20,622 of record JAIETK010000023.1, read on the forward strand.
GAAGCTTGCATATTAGCACTTGCTTTCGAACGCGCAGCGCGTATGCATTTGCTTGCAGCCTCGGCGGGTAAGATCCAGCCGATTGATCCCGGCCTCGGACGAGAAGCGCGCGACTGGATTTTGCGCGGTCAACGCAGCGCCGTTGCTTTTGCCTATTATGCGCGGCGTACCTTGCGTAAAGGCGTTGATTGTTTGCAATAACCTCAGATAGGACTTGAACAACTGGGTGCTGGCTTACGGCCGGCAGGTTAGTGTTTCATGAATGAATTGATGTTTTAGATATCGGGTTCGCCAGGAAAAATACCGATCCATGCCACGCCATCATTACTGATGGTGCCTCGATACATGCCGCTGGTATTGAATTGCATCGCATAATCGCCCTTCACGTTCAGCAGAATTAAACCGCCGTCACCGCCGATCTTTGAAACTTCTGCTAACGTATTGTCGGCAGCTTCGCAAAGCGGTTTGCGCAGCATCATGACTTGCGCAGCTGTTTGGTAGGCTGCGGCGGCGCGAATGAACATTTCCCCGGTACCGGTTGCTGATACCGCCACCGAGCGATTGTCGGCATAGGTGCCAGCCCCGATAATCGAGGAGTCACCCACACGTCCCCGCCGTTTGTTGGTCAACCCGCCGGTTGATGTACCGGCGGCGATATTGCCATGCCGATCCAGTGCGACTGCACCGACAGTTCCATGCTTTTCATCAGTGCTAACAAATGGAATATTGGAGTCGGCATCGTGGTCGCGCAGTACTTGTTCTTTTGTAAGTGCTTTTTGCAATTGTTCCCAACGATGCGGCGTATGAAAATAATCAGGATCGACAATCTCCAGGCCTTGCTCTGCAGCAAATGTTTCCGCACCGCGGCCAATCAGCATGGCATGCGGGCTTTTCATCATGATCGCATGTGCCGCGCGTATAGGATTACGAACCGTCGTGATGCCGGCAACGGCGCCTGCTAAACGTGTAGCACCTTCCATGATCGAGGCTTCCAATTCGTTTTGCCCCTCATGGTTAAAAACTGAACCTTTACCAGCATTAAAAAAAGGCGAATCTTCCATGACCACGATGGCTGCGATCACGGCGTCGATACAGCTACCGCCGCCGCTAAGCACCGCATAACCGGCGTTCAATGATTGTGTCAGTACCTGGCGGTAAACGGCTTCACGTTCGGCAGTCAACCGGCTGCGATTGATTGCGCCGGCACCGCCATGGATCACCAGCCGGAATGGAACATCATCGGGAGCAGTCATGGGTGGCCGGCTTCAATTCAGAGAGTTGAAGTAACATACACTGGCAACCAATAGCAGCAGGGTAATTGCGATGTGAATTGTAATGATCCGTTGTTATCGATGTACTTTAATTACTCAGGGACTCTCGAAGTTTCTCCTCCATCGGCGGCCGCAATCCCGATTTACGCGCAGCTTCAATGGCGGTTTCCGGGTCCATTCCTTGGCTGATTTGATATCTGGCCCACATGGCGCTGGCACGATTGCCGGACCCGCAGTGAATGAGCACTGGCCGTTGCGCCAATTCAATGGCTTTGGTAAAGGCAGTCAATTGCTCGTTGCTAATACCGGCAACGGTCATTGGAATGTTAATGTAGTTCATGCCGGCGCGATCAACGAGTGATTTTTCTTCCGCAGTTCCTTCATTGGCGGTGCGCATGTCGATAATAGTCTTAAAACCTGTCGCAGCCAACGCTGGAACGCCTCCCTCACTGATAAGCCCGGATATGGCGATCTGATCGTTAATGCGGCTGTAATTTTGTACTGCGCTGACTTGGTGACCAAAAGGCGTGCGCCCGGAAGCCTGCGTGGTTCCGGCAAACGATAGGGCAATTAATGCCATCAACGTGATAAAGTATTTCATGAAAAACCTCATTGCAATGTTAAGGAAAAAATCACTACTCCTCAGAATTGTAGCTGTACTCAATATCTGAGTACAAATTATTCGAATCCTTGGTTAATCGATTACAAAATTGTAGGTCCATGCGGAAATTATTTTATAAATGATCAATTGGCATAGTCTTTCAGTGCAGCAGGTTTTACAGACATTAGACACTAATGAGGCGGGACTATCGCAAGCGGAAGCGGAGCAGCGCATTGAGCGATATGGTGTAAATCGCTTGCGATCACCCAGTTCGCCAGGTTTTTTCATTCGTTTTCTTCTGCAGTTTCATAATGTTCTCATCTATATTTTGTTAATTGCTGCAGCAGTTACTGCGTTTATCGGACACTGGACTGATAGCTGCGTGATTCTGGCGGTGGTCATTATTAATGCGGTGATCGGTGTGATTCAGGAAGGTAAGGCCGAGAGAGCGCTGGCCGGTATTCGCAGCATGCTGTCAATCAATGCGTCTGTGTTGAGAGACAATCACCGCAGACAAATTTCAGCAGAAGCGCTGGTGCCTGGTGACATCGTATTGCTGCAATCGGGCGACAAAGTGCCTGCCGACATGCGGTTGTTCAGTTGTAAGAATTTGCGGGTCGATGAAGCAATTTTGACCGGTGAATCGCAAGCCGTTGAAAAGGGAATTGAATCAGTTTTGGAATCGGTTGCAATCGGCGATCGCGATTGTATGGTTTATTCCGGTACGCTGGTGGTTTTTGGACAGGCTACCGGGGTTGTGGTCGGAACCGGTCATTACACCGAGATCGGGCGTATCAGCACGATGCTGGAGCAAGTCAATAAACTGTCGACACCGTTACTTAGAAAAATTGCGGAGTTCGGATTTCGATTGGCTGCTGTCACGCTCGTGCTGGTTCTGACTGTTATTCTGTATGGTTTGCTGGCACACGATTATGGCATTGATGAGCTGTTTATGGCGGCGGTGGGTATTGCAGTTGCAGTTATTCCGGAAGAACTTCCGCCGATTATGACCATTACGCTTGCGCTTGGTGTGCAACGCATGGCGCGCCATAACGCCATTATCCGGCATTTACCCGCTGTCGAAACGCTTGGATCGGTAACGGTCATTTGTACCGACAAGACCGGTACATTAACGCGGAATGAGATGACCGTGCAGCAAATCTTTACCGCAGATGATCGGCTACAGGTAAGCGGAGTAGGTTATGCACCGGAAGGGAGCTTCAGTTCGGATGGGCAGAGAATTTTGATTGCAGACCATGCAGATTGTATGGATCTATTGCGCGCCGGTTTATTATGCAGTGATGCAAAACTGCAGCTACAGGAAGATCAATGGATTGTCGACGGCGATCCGACGGAAGGCGCGGTGATTGCGGCAGCAATGAAAGCAGCGCTAAATCCGGTTCATGTGAGCGAATCATTACCCCGCACGGATGTTATTCCCTTCGAATCCGAACACCGCTTGATGGCGACCTTGCATCATCCGCATGACAACCAGGGTGTTATCTTTGTCAAAGGCGCTCCCGAAACGATACTGGCTTTGTGCAGCCAGCAACGAAGTCAGGGAAACAATTGTGCGCTTGATCTGGCGTACTGGAACAACACCATTCAGGAAGCTGCATGTTCTGGGCTGCGGATGTTGGCGATCGCGCAGCGCGCGGCGGAGCGGAATCAGCAGATACTCCGGTTTTCCGATGTTCGGTCAAACTTTACATTACTGGGAATGGTCGGCATGACCGATCCGCCGCGTGAAGAAGCGGTTGCGGCTGTGAATCAATGTCATCATGCCGGTATTCGCGTCAAGATGATTACCGGAGATCATCAGGCGACAGCCAGTTCGATTGGCGCAAAACTCAATCTCGGTGATGGTCATACAGTTCTAACCGGTGTTGCGCTGGATACGATGGATGATAAGGCATTGCGGCAAGCGGTTACGAACATTGATGTATTTGCGCGTACCAATCCGGAGCACAAATTGCGTCTCGTTGCTGCTTTGCAAGCGAATGGAGAAATCGTGGCAATGACGGGTGACGGTGTGAATGATGCGCCAGCTCTGAAACGGGCCGATGTGGGTGTCGCCATGGGACAAAAGGGAACTGAAGTAGCCAAGGAAGCCGCAGAAATGGTGCTTGCGGATGATAACTTTGTATCAATCGTGCACGCGGTGGAGGAAGGTCGTACTGTCTACGATAATATCAAAAAGACTATGGTCTATGTGCTTCCTACGAATGGCGGTGAAGCCGGTCTCATCATTCTGGCTATTTTTTTGGGCATAACGCTGCCTATTACTCCTGTCCAAATATTATGGATCAACATGGTTACGACTGTGACACTGGCTATTGCACTATCCTTTGAACCTCCGGAAGCGGATGTCATGCATCGGCCTCCACGCGATCCTGATGCTCCTCTGTTATCCGGTTTCTTGGTTTGGCGTATTGTTTTTGTTACATTATTGATGATCGGCGGCGGGTTTGGACTCACGATGTGGGAAACAATGCAAGGCTCCAGCATCGAATTCAGCCGGACGGTTTTAGTAAATTTGTTTGTCGTTTGTGAAATTTTGTATTTGTTTAATTGCCGTTATCTGCTGGCTTCGGCGATGTCGATCGAAGGTTTTCTCGGCAATCGTTATATTCTGATATCTGTCGGTATATTGATATTACTTCAAATTCTTTTTACTTATCTGCCGGCTTTTCAATTAATTTTTGGAACAGTTGCGCTTGATGCCGATGCTTGGACAAGGATTCTTTTTGTCGGCTTAGTGTTATTCTTAATTATTGAATTTGAGAAATATTTATTACGACGCAGTGGCACAAAAGAATTGTAGAGGCAATCGGCTCGGATTTCATCGAGTGATTGCCCCCTTTTTAGAGAAAGATAACGTTGAATTTATAGCGCTGCAAGAAATGCGATCAGATCGGCTTTCTCGCTTTCGGTTAGCCCGATATTGAAGCGCGTATTGTAAAACTCGACAACTTCATGCAAATCTGCGGCAGAACCATCATGGAAGTAAGGCGGGCGTGACGCGACCGAACGCAGGATCGGTCCTTTGAAACGGCCGATATCTTTCCACTTGCCGGTGATCAGGGCTCGACCGGGGTCGGTTGTTTTGATGATTTCGTTAGTTGTTTTATTTTTCAGCGTATACAAAGGCATATCCGGTGTACGGCGCGATTCGTCCGCGACACCGATATCCAATGGCATCGGTGTTGAATGATTCCCTGAATTAGGCGTGTTATGGCAGGTTGTGCAAGTACCAGGTAATACATTGATGTTTAAATCATCGTTAATTCCTTTAACGCCGCTGATTAAAATTGGCTTGGTATTGAAGAGCGCCTGACCGCGGGCAACAGCGGCACGGGCATTTTTGGTGCTGTTGGGTGATTTATTCGGTTTAATGTCATTCCATTTGTTATAAAGCGTCATAACGATGGGATTAAAAGAGTCGTGAGTTATGTAGTCGCCAGCCAAAGTGTCATTAATGCCAAAATGATACTGTTGTTTTGCCAGTTCCTTAGGGCCGCCTTTAGCTTTTTCTGCCGTCAGGTTTCCGGCTTTGTCATCATGGATCTGCGCAGTAAATAAACCGAGTTCAAATGCCACGATCGCATCACGCTCTTCATCGGTTAAATCTTGCAGTGCTTCGGCGTGACCTAGAGTGGCGTGGCTGGCTTGAGTACTCAGATCAAACGATACCGGTGAAAAGCAAGTCGAGGTGTTATAGATACAATCACTGGAACTCGGCATTTGTGTTGTTTCCCGTCCATCCCACATGACGGTGCTGAGGAATTTAAGATTGGTGGTCGGCATTGGGCGGCGGAATAATGATAATTCTGTTTCGCTTGCAAAACCATAGGGATCATCTACTTCGATCAGCTCAAATTCGGCGTCCGCAGGAATACCGATTCCAACGCGGATGTTTCCTTTTTTCAACAACATGCTGTATGCTTCGCGGCGTTTTTCTACGGAAGATACATCGGCAATCGGTGAATTGGCGCCGTCAACCAAGCGGAAAATCGGATCAAGGCCTTGGGTTTTGTTGAAAAGCTTTTGCACGCCCGATGGCGTAATGGTCCATCCTTGCGTGGGGATATGACACGAAGCGCAACTGCGGCCATTAGAACCTAAGCTTTTGAAAAAAGGATTTTTTAAATCGATAAAACCTGCGGTGCTATAAGTCGCATCTTCGCCATGTTTGTTTTTTGATTTAAACATGTTTGGCAGTCGATCGCTTTTGTCTTCGTGATCATCTTTCGCAAAAACTGGTGAAGACAGCATTAAAAATAATGCAGAAATTATTTGTATGCCTGATACCACTTTGTTTCTCATTCAAGGTCCTCCGGTTTTAAAAAAAATGAGCTAAATTTTTTTTAAAATTTAGCTCGTCGGTGTTTCGGTTATCCACCAAAATGCTGGCGGCGCACAGTCTAATAAAAGTATGATTGACTTACTATAGTCAATATATACTGGGTTTTAGTCTAGTCATAATCGCCGTCAGAAGCAGTGAGAAAAATCACAAAAGTATCAAGATCGCAAATGGATTCTGTTTTTCACTACTGACATTGGTATGAATCATTCTCTGTTACGTTGGCGATTCATTCTTGAATCACGCGGTTTTATTGAAATGGGCTTTATTTTTTGTGTGAGTTATTTACATGAAAATAAAGTCTTGGGAAAAACTCTATCGAGAAAATATCAAGCAATAACGAGGAGATATGGATAGGAGATGGAGAAAGAAAATTTCCGGGAACGGGAATTAATATTTGCAATAAAGCAGATCCCATACACCATGCCCGGATTTTAATCCGCGATGTTCAAACTTGGTGATTGGCCGGTAATCAGGACGCGGAGCAAAATCCTTGGCGGTATTGCGAAGCTGCCGCTCTTGATTGAGAACTTGTAAAATTTGCACAGCGTAATTTTCCCAATCGGTAGCGACATGGATATAACCACCCGGTTTGAGATGGGTGCATAAGCGTGAAACAAATGCTGACTGGATTAACCGGCGTTTATGATGGCGGGCTTTCGGCCATGGATCCGGGAAAAAGATGTGGACGCCATCCAAACATTCCAGCGGCAGCATGCGCTGCAGCACCGCAACAGCATCGTGCTGAATAACGCGTAAATTCTTCAATTCATTTTGCTGGATTAGCCTGAGCAAACTGCCGATGCCCGGGGTGTGAACTTCGATCCCGAGATAATCATTGGCTGGGTGCATTTTGGCAATGATCGCAGTGGCCTCACCCATTCCAAAGCCGATTTCAAGAATTTTGGGAGCCTGACGGCCAAATACTTGATTTAAATCCAGCAAGTTTTCGCTATAGGGTATGCCATATTGAGGAAGCAAGCTTTCACAAGCACGGCGCTGCGCATCCGATAACCGGCCCTGGCGAAGTACAAAACTGCGAATTGATTGTTGCGGTTGCATGAAACGAAGGATCTGCGATTATTCAAGAGTTCAATCAAGCTTGCTTGCCGATTTTTTAGATAAAGCTTCGGCATTTACAATAACACCATCGACAGGAGAACTCGGATTGGCGCTATATAGTTTTTTTGCCATGCGCCCGGCCAGATAAGCTTCGCGTCCGGCTTCTACCGCTTTCCGCATCGCCGATGCCATTAAAATGGGATTATTGGATGCGGCGATAGCGGTGTTCATCAGAACGCCATCACAACCAAGTTCCATCGCGATAGTAGCATCCGAAGCCGTGCCGACACCGGCGTCGACCAAAACAGGAATGTTTGCGTTTTCGATAATGATTTGCAGATTCCAAGGATTCAAAATGCCCATGCCGGAACCAATGAGCGATGCTAGCGGCATCACGGCAACACACCCTAGTTCTTCCAATTGCTTGGCGATGATCGGATCGTCGGAGGTATACACCATGACTTGAAATCCTTCTTTCACCAAAATTTTCGCAGCTTCGATAGTTCCCAATACATTGGGGTATAGTGTTCTCGGGTCGCCTAGCACTTCCAATTTTACCAGGCTGTGACCATCGAGCAATTCTCGCGCCAGGCGCAATGTCCGGACAGCGTCATCAACGGTATAACAACCGGCGGTATTCGGCAGCAACGTGTATTTGGAGGGCGGCAATACGTCCAAAAGATTTGGTTCGTTGGTATTTTGTCCAATATTGGTGCGTCGGATTGCAATGGTTATTATTTCAGCACCGCTTGCTTCGACCGATATGCGAGTTTCATTGAAATCTTTATATTTTCCTGTGCCAATAAGTAAGCGGGATGAATAAGACTTACCGGCAATAACTAAATTGTCCATAACCATGCTATTGAATATCGAAGTATATTGCGGAGCCGATCATTAACCGCCACCAACAGCGACGACGACTTCGATGTGATCGCCATTAACTAACAATTCCTCTGAAAAGCGGCTGCGTGGCACGATTTCACCATTACGCTCGATAGCAATGCGCTTACCCTTTAATGAGAGGTGATCGACTAATTGAGCCACATTGATTGGCGACTCAAATTGCTGCAGTTGTCCGTTAATTGAAAGTTGTACCATGGGTGATTAAACCGGGATTGAAATTTTCAGTGTACTGAATGCGCTGCTTTGGTTAGCAGATTTTATCATGCGAGAGATCGTAAATTTTGATAATTTGATTGACGAATGCCAACAAAGCAGTGGTATCGCAAATTCAGATAATCCGTTAAGTGGTGATCTTACTCAACATCAAAACAATGTACTACCAGGCATTTTTGCTGCCGGCATGTCATAGCGATTGTAGACACCAGGCATCTAAGGAAGCGCTGATTAATTCAACGAACGTGATGAAGGGCGAGGCGCACGGAACGCAATAACCGAGACATATCAGTTTGATAGACGAGGGAGTGAGTACCGCGCAACGAAGCAATTCGCTCGTGCAGTCAATTAATCAGCGTTTCCCTAAAGATATGGCGCAACAGCTTGTAGAGGAGCCGGTGTCAGGTTCAAAATGAAAAATCGAATGATTATCAGGTTTTATAATCAGGGTCTTAAAAAATGCAATATAAAACTTATTGCTTATCCAACCTGCGATACTGAATCGCTTCCGCAATATGCTGATTGGTGATTGTTCCACTCCCGGCCAAGTCAGCAATCGTCCGTGCCAGTTTCAAAATTCGATGATACGCACGTGCCGATAAATTCAAACGGTTGATGGCTTGTTTCAGCAGATTCTCGCTGGCGCTGTCGAGCGCGCAGAGCTGATCGATTTCTTTTACGCTCAAACTGCTATTGGTTTTTCCTTGGCGGTCAAGCTGCAATTGGTGTGCTTTCTCGACACGCTGGCGGATGGTGCTGCTTTTCTCAGCAGCGACTTGTTGTTTCATCAATTCCTGTTGCGGCACGGCGGGTACTTCGATTTGCATGTCGATGCGGTCGAGCAGCGGGCCGGAGATTCGTCCGCGGTAGCGGGCGATTTGGTCGGGAGTGCAGTGGCATCTGCCGGAGGGGTGGCCCAAATATCCACACATGCAGGGGTTCATCGCGGCTATCAATTGAAATTGCGCCGGGAATTCAGCTTGTCTTGCAGCGCGGGAGATAGTGATTTTGCCGGATTCGAGCGGTTCACGCAGGACTTCCAGGACTTTGCGGTCAAACTCCGCCAGTTCATCCAGAAATAGCACACCGTGCATTGCCAGTGAAATTTCACCAGGGCGGGGGTGGCTGCCGCCACCAACTAACGCAACTCCTGATGCGGTATGGTGCGGGGCGCGGTAGGGGCGTTTTTTCCAGTTCTCGATATTGAAGCTGCCGAACGCGAGCGATTGGATCGCAGCGGATTCCAGCGCTTCGACTTCGGTCATCGGTGGCAAAATACCGGGAAAGCGGTTTGCCAGCATCGACTTGCCGGTGCCCGGCGGGCCGATCATCAGCAGACTGTGGCCGCCGGCGGCTGCAATTTCCAGCGCACGCTTCGCGTGTGCCTGACCCTTGACGTCATCGAGATCGGGATAGCTGACGTTTTGCTTGCCGGTTGCATTTCCGGCGCCATTCCGATAAATCGGTAATGGTGTTTGTCCGGTTAAGTGGGCGCAGATTTGCAGCAATGATTGGGCGCCATAGATCGTCGCGTTATTGACCAGTGCCGCTTCTGCGGCATTCTGTTGCGGCAGTACGAAGCTGCGCCCGGATTGCGAGGCGTTATAGGTCATTGCCAAAGCACCGTGAATCGGGCGCAATTCTCCGGTCAATGCCAGTTCTCCCGCCCATTCATATTGATCGAGGCGATCGCTCGGGATTTGTCCGGTGGCTGCCAGTATTCCCAGTGCAATCGGCAAATCGAAGCGGCCGCTTTCCTTGGGCAGGTCGGCGGGCGCCAGATTGACGGTAATGCGTTGTGGCGGGATCTTGAATTGCGCGTTTTGCAACGCTGATCGGACACGGTCTTTGCTTTCCTTTACTTCGGTATCGGGTAGACCGACAATTGTGAAACTGGGTAAACCGTTAGCGATGTGCGTTTCCACCGTCACCAGCGGAGCTTGAATACCCGATAGTGCCCGGCTATACAGAACGGCAAGCGACATCGGCTTGACAACTAAGAAAACATTGAATTTTCCGCGTAAGCGATTCGCTGCGTCGGGCGGTGCTCAGAAATTTGTCTATCGTTATGAGATGTTGCATTTCTTGCGTTCCAACCGCCTTGCATTCCGCTTGCTCAGCGAATTAATCAGTGTTTTCCTGGTTCGGGCAGGCAGCGTGATTGAAAAGAATCGAAGGGCTACTCATTGCGGAAGCGCTGCGGAACCCTTCGTTGGATCATTGAACTGATGTTTTGAATTAATTCGTTGATTCAGGGGTGGTTGCGGGCGGGTTCAGCCGTGCTTCGAGTTCGGCCACTTTCGCTTCGAGAATAATGAGTTTTTCTCGCGTGCGCTGCAACACTTCTTGCTGGATATCAAATTCATCGCGAGTCACCAGATCCATTTTTGAGAATACACCTGATAACAGCACCTTGACGTTCTTCTCGATATCCTTGGCAGGGCTGTTCTGCATGATTTCGCTGACTTTGGCATTGATTTCGTCGATGACATTTTTGTTTAACATGATTATTCTCCTTATTGATGAATTTACCAGTTGATCAGCAAATATAGGCTACGTGATAAAATTCGCAGTGGCCCGTCTTTATAAACCCTGATTATCTACTGTTATTGAACAAGGTTCCAGTAGTAAGGTGCGATTGTTATTTTGCCACGCGCATTGCAATCGCTGAATAGATGCATCCCCTTAGCTGCTGGTTTTTTATAACGGTTAATCGCCCGGATACATAAATGGAACGTTTACGCTTGCTTGAAAGTTGGTTGAAAGAACAATTCCCAGCGAAGTCTTTTACGCTGCAACCGGCATCGGCGGATGCCAGCTTTCGCCGGTATTACCGCGTTACCTTCGAAGATCGATCGTTGATCGCGATGGATGCGCCACCGCAACATGAGGATTGCACGCCGTTTTTGCGCGTCGCGGAAATTTTGGCTGGTTGCGGTGTGCATGTGCCGGCGATCATGGCGCGGAATCTGGATTGGGGATTTTTATTACTATCGGATCTTGGCAATACAACTTTTTTGCAAGCTTTGGCTGAAGAACCTGATCGTGTTAATGAGTTATACAATGCAGCCACCGATGCGCTGGTCAAAATGCAGCTATCACATCACTCCGAAAGCTTGCCGCCGTATGATGAGACGTTGTTGCGAAGGGAACTCGATTTATTTCCGGATTGGTATATTGCCAAGCATTTGCAAGTGGAATTGACCGATGATCAGCAGGCGACGCTGAACGCAGTCTTTGCCAAAATTCTGCAAAATAATCTCGCGCAGCCAAGGGTTCTGGTTCATCGGGATTATCATTCCCGCAATCTCATGCTGACAACGCCCAATCCGGGCATTATTGACTTCCAGGACGCGGTATCGGGTCCGATTACCTACGATTTGGTTTCGTTGCTGAAAGATGCGTATATTCGCTGGGAAGAGGAACGGATATTGGATTGGGCGATCCGTTACTGGGAAAAAGCGCGTAAAGCCGGTTTACCGGTTAGCACTGATTTTGCGGCTTTTTACCGGGATTTTGAATGGATGGGAGTGCAACGGCATCTGAAAGTGCTGGGGATTTTTGCCCGGTTGAATTACCGCGATGGAAAAGCCATGTACCTGAACGATATGCCGCTGGTGATGGAATATTTACGCAAAGCCTGCGAACGCTATATTGAATTGAAACCATTGCTGGATCTGCTGGATGAAATACATCCGGCCATGCCGGACCGGACAATTGGCTATACCTTCTGAGCGGCCTTCCTATAAAGCGATGATTCTTGCCGCCGGGCGCGGTGAGCGCATGCGTCCGCTGACCGATCATGTGCCGAAACCGTTATTGAAAGCGGGCGGTAAAGCATTGATCGAATATCAGCTCGCTAATCTGGCGTGCGCCGGGTTTGTTGATATCGTGATCAATCATGCGTATTTGGGTGAAAAGATCGAACAAGCCTTGGGGTCTGGCGAGCGTTATGGTGTTAATATTCAATACTCTCCGGAAGCGGTGGTTTTGGAAACCGCCGGAGGGATTGCCAATGCATTGCCGTTGCTGACCGGGCAGTCCGGTAACATACCGTTTTTGGTAGTCAATGCGGATATTTATTGTGAAATGGATTATGGATTACTGATTCCGGTCTTGCGTGCGATGCAACATCAATCCGGCCAGTTTCTGGCGCACTTGGTGCTGGTTGACAATCCGGCGCATCATAGCGAAGGCGATTTTGCAGTGCGGGATGGTTTGGTAACACTGGCAGAGACGAGTCGATTGACATTCAGCGGTATCGGCGTTTATCAGCCGCAATTATTTCAGAATATCGAACCGGGACAAGCTGTGAAACTGGCGCCGCTGCTGCGGCATGCTATGGCGGAAGGGAAAGTCGGTGGGCAGCATTATTCCGGACAATGGATCGATGTGGGCACCCCGGAAAGACTGAAAATACTTGATGAACAAATGAGCTTCACTATGAAGCTCAATGACACTTAAATGTAACTATGACGCAAATGCAACCGTTTATCGCGCGCCGCAAGCTTTTTTCCGAAAAAATGCAGAATGGCGTTGCGATCATTCCCACGGCTCCGGAGCGGATACGCAATCGAGATGCGCATTATCCGTATCGCTTTGATAGCTATTTCTATTACTTAACCGGTTTTCGCGAACCCGAGGCGGTGCTGGTGATTATCGCGGCAACCGGTCAGGAACCGGCAAAGCATATTTTGTTCTGCCGTGAAAAGAATCTGGAACGCGAAATTTGGGATGGCTATCGTTTCGGGCCGGACGCGGCCAAAGAAGTTTTTGGTTTTGACGAAGCCTATCCACTCGCCAAGCTCGACGAATTGCTTCCGGTTTTGTTATCCGATCAGCTTGCGGTTTATACAGCGCTGGGGCAGGATCCAAACTGGGATCAACGCGTTACCGGCTGGTTGAACCGCGTACGGGATTTAGCGAGAACCGGCGTTACCGCGCCGCGGGAGATTTACGATTACCGGACCATACTCGATGAAATGCGGTTGATAAAAAGTACCGGCGAATTGCAAATCATGCAGCGTGCCGCGGATATTTCGGCGCAGGCCCATCAACGCGCGATGCAAGCGGTGCGTCCGGGAATGCGGGAATATGAGATTGAAGCCGAATTGCTGCACACTTTTGTCCGGCATGGCGCGCAAGCGCCGGCGTATACCTCGATTGTCGCCGGCGGCGCCAATGCGTGTATTCTGCACTATGTCCAGAACGACGCAGAACTTAAATCGGGTGATTTGTTATTGATCGATGCGGGGTGCGAACTGAGCGGTTATGCTTCCGACATCACCCGGACATTTCCGGTTAATGGCAAGTTTACTCCAGCACAACGCGATGTTTATCAGTTGGTTTTGTCGGCCCAAGCGGCTGCGATTGCCGAAGTGAAACCGGGCAGCCGCTGGAACGATCCGCATCAAGCAGCGCTGCAAGTGCTCGCGCAAGGGTTTATTGATCTGGGGTTATGCCGGGGTAGCGTCGACGAGGTGCTGGAATCCGAAGATTACAAACGCTTTTATATGCACCGCACCGGGCATTGGCTGGGTATGGACGTGCACGATGTTGGCGAGTATAAACAACAAGGCGAATGGCGCGAGCTGCAGCCGGGTATGGTGCTGACGGTGGAACCGGGCTGTTATATCCGTCCGGCGGATAATGTTTCCGAACATCTCTGGAATATCGGTATCCGTATCGAGGACGATGTGGTGGTGACACCGGCGGGACATGAATTGTTAACGGAGGCCGCGCCTAAAACCACCGTTGCCATAGAGGAGCTTATGCAATGAAAGACGAAGAGAATAAGATAATTATCCACCGGATTTCCAGCTATCAACAGGATGAATCCGGAGAGTATCGCCGCGTGCCGGTTTCTCCGCTGAATCGCTGGCTTACTTATGCCATTATGATTCCGGTCATCGCCTTGCTGGCGGTGCTCGGTTTTTTCTTTTTTGCCGCATTTCTGGCGTTACTGGCGGTCGCGGTGGTGGTGGTAGGAATCCGTTTCTGGTGGTGGCGTAGAAAATTCGAAGCTGCCAGGCAATCCCATTCCGAAGAACCGCACCGGCAGAGCGATAATGAGCAAACGGTGATCATCGAGGATGCGCAGATCATCGAGGAAACCGAAACCGATCGTACCGGAAAGAAACAATAGTATCGCCTGCAAATCTTTGAATGACTGAGACCTTTGCGCGATTACTGCGCGGCACGATAATTGCGTTAAAAAATCGCGAAAAATGCTCATTTACCCCGTGTAAACTCCGCTTTTTTGCAATTTTTTGCCTTATTCTCGTACCGCTCATGACACCGTGCAAAGGTCTCTGACTATTTGCGTTGGCGCTTCGGCGCCGGTTTTTTATGATTCTGCGGGGCGGCCATTTGACGCCGTGACCACAGCAGGGCAGCGATACCGGCAAGAATCATCGGGATCGACAGCCATTGTCCCATCGTGACACCTAACGTCATCACCCCCATGAAACCATCTTCCGGTTCGCGGAAAAATTCCGCAATCGAGCGGAAAACGCCGTAACCGATCATGAACATGCCGGTGACAGCACCAGTTGCGCGCGGTTTGGACGAATAAATCCAGATAATGATGAATAACAAGACGCCTTCTAGCGCGAATTGATATAACTGCGATGGGTGGCGGGGCAATTCGTCGACGTGCGGGAATATCATGCCCCACGGCGCATCGGTGGGTCGTCCCCATAGTTCGGCATTGATGAAATTACCGATCCGGCCTGCTGCCAATCCTGGCGGAATCAGTGGAATGACAAAATCCGTAACCGCAAGCCAGGATAATTGATATTTGCGAGCGAGCACGATCATGGCGACGAAGACACCGAGAAATCCGCCATGAAATGACATACCGCCTTCCCAGATGGCGAATATCTGTAACGGATGTTCCAGGTAATAGCCGAATTGGTAAAACAATACATGACCCAGGCGTCCGCCCAAGACAACGCCCAGCATACCGTAAAATAATGCATCATCCAGCATTTCATAGGTGAAAACTGCATGCGGGTGGTGTTTGATGCGATATCGCCCCAGCAAAATGAACAATGTAAAACCCAGTAAATACATCAATCCGTACCAATGGATCGAAAGCGGACCCAAGGAGATGGCTATAGGATCAATTTGCGGATGAACGAGCATAGTTTCGGCCTTATTTACGGTAAAATATCGCCTATTATAGCAAGCGCGGTTGCGCGCGCTTTTCTTATATTTTTCTTCTCACTCAGGAGCAAGCATGCCAGACAATAAACGGAGCCAGATTATCACCCAAGGAACACAACACGCACCTAGCCGCGCCATGTTACGCGCGGTTGGTTTCAGCGATGGGGATTTTAACAAACCGATTGTCGGCGTGGCTAACGGTTATTCGACGATTACGCCGTGTAATAAGGGATTGAACGACTTGTCGCTAAAAGCCGAATCGGCGCTGCGGCAAGCGGGCGCGATGCCGCAGATGTTCGGCACTATTACGGTATCGGATGGTATCTCGATGGGTACCGAAGGCATGAAATACTCGCTGGTGTCGCGCGAAGTGATCGCCGATTCGATTGAAACCTGTGTACAGGGTGGTAGCATGGATGGCGTGATCGCCATCGGCGGTTGCGACAAGAATATGCCGGGCGCGATGATCGCGATAGCACGAATGAATGTACCGGCGATTTTTGTTTATGGCGGCACGATCAAGCCAGGGCATTATAAAAACCAGGATCTGACAGTGGTCAGTGTATTTGAAGCGGTAGGGCAGCATAGCGCGCATAAGATCGACGACGAAGAGCTACTCCAAATCGAACGTCGTGCTTGCCCCGGTGCCGGTTCATGCGGCGGCATGTTTACCGCCAATACCATGTCATCCGCGTTCGAAGCCATGGGGATGAGCCTGCCGTATTCTTCCACGATGTCGGCGGAAGATGGCGAGAAGTTGATCAGCGCGGGGCAATCCGCTGAAGCGCTGGTGAATGCGATCAAAAAGCAAATTCTGCCGTGCGACATCATCACACGCAAATCGATTGAAAATGCAGTGGCAGTGATTATGGCGGTTGGCGGTTCAACCAACGCTATTTTGCATTTTCTGGCAATCGCGCATGCAGCCGGGGTTGAGTGGCATATCGACGATTTCGAGCGGATGCGCGCCAAAGTGCCGGTGCTGTGCGATTTGAAACCATCGGGCCGTTATGTGACGGCCGATTTACACCAAGCGGGCGGTATTCCGCAAGTTATGAAAATGTTGCTGAATCACGATTTGTTGCACGGCGATTGCATTACCATCGGCGGACAAACGATCGCGGAAGTTCTGAAGGACATCCCCGATACGCCGCGCGCGGATCAGCAAGTGATCCGCCAATGGGACAATCCGTTATACGCGCAAGGCCATTTGGCTATTCTGAAAGGTAATTTATCGACGGAAGGTTGTGTTGCAAAAATCTCCGGCATCAAGAATCCGAAAATCACCGGTCCCGCGCGCGTGTTCGATTCGGAAGAGACCTGCATGGCGGCTATTATGGCGCGTAAAATCCAGCCTGGCGATGTCGTGGTGATTCGCTACGAAGGTCCGAAAGGCGGTCCGGGCATGCGGGAGATGCTGTCACCTACTGCGGCGCTGATTGGCGAAGGATTGGGTGATTCGGTCGGTTTGATCACCGATGGGCGTTTCTCAGGCGGTACGTATGGCATGGTGGTTGGACACGTCGCTCCGGAAGCTTATGTGGGCGGTACGATTGCATTGGTGCAGGAAGGCGATTCCATTACCATCGACGCGGAACAACGGTTGTTGCAACTAAATGTGCCGGATGATGAGCTGGCGCAACGCCGGGCTGCCTGGCAACCGCCGCAACCGCGTTATTCGCGCGGGGTGCTGGCCAAATACGCAAAACTTGTTTCCAGTGCCAGTTCAGGCGCTATAACCGGTTAATTCATTATTTTTTATGTTGCATGCCGGAAAAAGTCTCACCAACGCTGTATCACCGGAGCTAGCAGCTTGTTCAGTAAGGTCAGTAAGGGTATCGGTTATAAACAACAAGTTTGATGCTGATGATTACAAACTTACAGGAATTGCTGCAAGTCTCTAAAGTTCGGGTTAGAATAACAACCCTTTTATAATTTTAATAAGGAAGAGAAATGAGAAAAATTTTAATTGGAGCAGTTGCTGCATCTGCTTTTTTATTAGCCGGCGTCGCGCAAGCTGATGCTGATCTGGCGAAAAATAGCGGTTGCTTGAATTGCCACAATGTGGATACCAAATTAGTTGGTCCAAGCCTGAAAGATATTGCTGGTAAATACGCAGATCAAGCGGATGCTTCTGCTTATTTGGCAGATAAAATCCTTAAGGGAAGCAACGGTGTTTGGGGTCCAATCCCAATGCCGCCAAATGCTAATGTTAGCCCGGAAAACGCTAAAGTATTAGCTGATTTTATTCTGACACTGAAGTAAGCTTTTCAGAATTCAGAAAAGCCGACGCTTAACACCGTCGGCTTTTTATTTGCGCGGCTTTTTCTTGTTAGTGGAAATTTCTATAGAATCCTTAGAAAAAACATGAAGACTCGAATCAAATGGAATGGAAATGTAAGTTTTCTAGCCGAATCGGGAAGCGGTCATTCGATATTGATGGATGGCGCGCCGGAAGCTGGCGGGCAGAATCTCGGGCCGCGTCCGATGGAAATGCTGTTGATGGGCTTGGGCGGATGTACGACTTTCGATGTGGTATTGATCCTGAAAAAAAGCCGGCAAGACATTACCGATTGCGTGGTGGAAATTGAAGCTGAACGTGCGCCGGTTGATCCGAAAGTATTTACCCGCATTCATTTGCATTTCATTATCTCCGGGAATAATTTGAATCCGCAGACAATTGAGCGAGCCATCAATTTGTCCGCTGAGAAGTATTGTTCGGCTTCCATCATGCTTAAGCAGACGGTAGCAATAACCCACGATTTTGAAATTGTTGATGTTTAAAGTCGCGTTTGCGGGTGTTTGGCACTGATCCTTTTGTTAATAAAGCACCCCGCCGCAAGCAGCGAGGTATTAAATACGCTCTTCAAGCTGCTGGTTTTTAACCAGCTTACGCCCCGAGGGGCGAGGAATTAAACCCGAAGAGATTAAACCCGAAGAGATTAAAGAATCAGTGCAAGATTCAAACAGAAGTTAAATGATTGTTCGCCATTAACGGGTTGTCAACGGATGATCTTCTTTCTTTTCCGCTTCCGCAGCTGCACTGTCAGCTTCACCGTCACTGGCTAGTTTACTGCCGATATAACTGCCGGCCGCGGCTCCGACCAAGGCTGGCATAGCCGATTGCAGCAATGAAGGTTTTTGCGCTGAAGCATTCGCGGCAGGCGCCGCTGCATTTGCAGCCGGTGCTTGAGCTGGTGCGGACTTGGCAGCAGGGGCCGCGGTTTTATTGGTTGGTGCGGGCGCGGATTTCGTGCCGAAACTTCCTTTGCCAGCACCGCCTTTAGCTTTTTTGGCGTATACGTTAGTCGAAAACATCAGCGAGATAATAATCAATAAAATTATTTTTTTCATAAAATTCAAACCTGGAATATTCAATAGTTGTTTAATCGAAGCGCACTCGGGAATCTCTAACTTCGGTTGATGTTGCAAACGAAAAGAACCCGATGCGCTATCATTTTGGAAATTTTTCCGAATCTTGTCAATTTGGCGAAGTTTTTTGGATTTCTCAATCGGCGTTATTTCAATAAACCGGATTCATGCGCTTGCAAATCCGCATGATAACTGGAACGAACCATCGGACCACAGGCAGCGTGACTGAACCCCATCTCGATTGCGGCGTTCTCAAGCGCTTTAAAGCCATCCGGCGTGACATATCGCATGACCGGTAAATGACCGATGCTGGGTTGCAGATATTGGCCGATTGTCAGCATTTCGACTTGATGTTCGCGCAAATTGCGCAGCACTTCCAGAATCTCTTCGTCCGTTTCGCCTAAGCCGAGCATTAATCCGGATTTGGTTGGAATATGTGGAAACAATGCTTTGAAGTCTTTTAGAAGCTTTAATGAATGCATGTAATCCGCGCCAGGACGGCATTGTTTATAGAGCCGCGGTACCGTTTCGAGATTGTGATTCAATACATCTGGCGGACTTGCAGCCAGTTTCTCCAACGCGATTTCCAAACGCCCGCGGAAATCGGGTACTAAAATTTCTATCCGGGTAGACGGTGAATGCGTGCGGATGGCTTGAATGCATTCGGCGAAGTGCTGCGCGCCGCCATCCCGCAGATCGTCGCGATCAACGCTTGTGATCACCACATATTTCAGCCGCATGGCGGCAATTGATTGCGCCAAGTGCAACGGTTCATTGGCATCCGGCGGTTTGGGGCGGCCATGCGCAACATCGCAGAACGGGCAGCGGCGCGTGCATAAATCACCCAGGATCATGAACGTTGCGGTGCCCTTGCCAAAGCATTCGCCAATATTGGGACAAGATGCTTCTTCGCAGACGGTGTGCAGTTTATGCTCGCGGAGCAAGCGTTTGACTTCATAATAATTTTCGCTGTTGGGAGAACGGACCCGGATCCACGAAGGTTTGCGTAATAATTCGGCCCGGGATTGCGGAGCGATCTTGATGGGGTTGCGGGCTGTTTTATCAGCGCCTTTTTGGCGAGTATCTGCGGTCATGTTGTGCGATCACCTATGTTCTTGAGAAGATTTTGTTGTAAAGAGTTTGCTAGTTTAGAACCAAGAATTTCCAATCCATCGGCAATGCCCAAGTTTTTAGTTTGCGTGACTTGTAGCCCCTGATAACCACAGGGATTAATGTATGAAAATGGTGTCAGATCCATATCCACATTGAGCGCTATGCCATGATAGCAATAATTTTTCTTGATTTTTAAACCCAGCGATGCGATTTTGGCGTTACCGATATAGACGCCAGGCGCGTCGTTGCGGCCAGCGGCAATCACGTGGTAATCCTGCAATAAATCGATCACGGCTTGTTCCATGTTCCGGACTAGCTCGCGAACGCCGAGTTTCAGCCGGCGCAAATCCAGCAATAAATAAGCTATCAACTGTCCTGGCCCGTGGTAAGTGATTTGCCCGCCTCGATCGGTCCGGATTACCGCAATTCCATGATCATGCAATAGATGCTCCGGTTTTCCGGCAATACCTTGCGTGAATACCGGTGGATGCTGCAACAACCAGATTTCATCAGGTGTTTGTTCATTGCGGTGGGCGGTGAAGTCTTTCATGGCTTGCCAGGTCGTTTGGTAATCGCATAATCCCATGGTTTTGACGATGAATTGTTGAGGCTTGTGCACGGGAAATTATGTGTATATCAGCGGCGGCAACGATCACAAAACGACCGCGATCAAGGGGTGGCTGGATAAAGCTTGATAGAGTGCATCGAGTTGATTGCGGGAGGTGGCGCGAATGGTGCAGGTGATGCTTAAATAAGTGCCATTTTTGCTGGCACGAACAGACATGGTTTCTGCATCAAAATCCGGCGCATGATAGCGGACGATAGCCAACGCCGTTTGTGTGAACTCGTGCTGCGCTTTTCCCATGATTTTTATCGGAAAATCACAAGGATATTCGATTAGAGAGGGTTGATCAGACATTGCGGATTATCAGTGATACTTTATCAATCATCGCAGCCGCACGAACGGCCGCGCATGTGCGTGGCTTTGTAATCCTGATAAAGTGTGTGCAGCCGTGCAAAAAGTTCACCGGGTTTGCCGTCACCAACGGCTTGATTATCGAGCAGGGTAATCGGCATAATTTCTTTGGTGGACGATGTTAAAAGAATTTCATCCGCTTTGCGGATTTCGTGTTCAGAAATTTGCCGGATCTCATGCGGAATGCTGTTTGCCGCAGCCAATTCCAAAACAACATCGTAAGTGATTCCCGGCAACATTAAATGACTTTTCGGCGGCGCTAACAAAACGTTATTACTGACGATAAAAATATTGCTGGCGGCGCCTTCGGTCAAAAAACCGTCGCGGATCAGGATCGTTTCAAGCGCGTGCACATCGACGGCGAGCTGGCGCAGCAAAACATTGGGTAACAACGAAATTGCCTTGACATCGCAGCGTATCCAGCGATTATCGATAGCAGTGATAGCGGATGCGCCGCTGGCGAGCAATTCCACCGGCGGCGGAAGCAACGGGTTGCTCATGATAAAAACGGTTGGCGGCACATTCACCGGAAAAGCATGATCCCGCTTAGCGACACCGCGCGTAATATGCAAGTAAATATATTGATCTTCGCCGTTATTCTTGGCAATGAGCTGCTCGAGCAAATTTTTCCATTCGGCATTGCTGAATGGATTTTTTAAGCGGATGCCGTCCAGACTATGTTGCAGGCGATTGAGATGCTCTTCAAGCCGGAAAGGTTTGCGCGAATAAGCCGGTATGACTTCATACACGCCGTCACCAAAAATGAAACCGCGATCGAGAACCGGAATATAGGCTTCTTCAAGCGGAATGAACTTGCCATTAAGATATATCATGCGAGAATTTTTATCGATTTACGATGAAATTAATTGAACAGCAATTTTACACTATCCCAGGCGCGTCCAATGAAATTGGCGGTATCAACATTTTCCAGCGAAACCAGCGGATAAGTTTCGACGACTTTATCGTCCAGCGTGAATTTGACCGTGCCGACTTCTTGCCCCATGCGGACGGGAGCGATTAATGGTTGCTTATACTCCATAGTGGCTTTTAATTTATCGGCTTGCCCTTTGGGTAAAGTGAAATAAACATCGCGATCGAATCCGGCTTTCAGTTCGTTTTGAGCGCCTTTCCATAAATGGATCGTGGCTAACGAATCGTTCTTTTTATATAAATGCAAAGTGTCGTAGAACTGGAAACCGTAATTGAGTAAACGCTGGCTTTCGATGCTTCGGGCATTGGCCGAATTGGCTCCAATAATCACTGAGATCAAGCGCCGCTTGTCGCGGGTGGCGGAGGTGATCAAACAATAACCGGCCGTCTTGGTCCAGCCGGTTTTCATGCCATCGACATGCGGATCCAGCCACAACAAGCGATTCCGGTTGGGTTGCGTGATGTTGTTATAAGTGTATTCTTTTTGCGAATAGAGTGGATAAAATTCCGGAAAATCACGAATGATCGCGGTTGCCAGCAAAGTTAAATCGTAGGCTGTGGTGTAATGATCCGGATCGGGCAGTCCGGTGGAATTGGTAAAATGCGTATTCTTCATGCCTAGCCGTTCGGCCTCGGCATTCATCAGCTTGGTAAAGTTTTCTTCCGATCCGACAACCGCTTCTGCGAGCGCAATACAGGCATCGTTGCCGGATTGCACAATCATGCCGCGAATTAATTCGTCAACCGTCACCGGTTTGTTGGGCTCGATGAACATGCGGGAACCGATCATGCGCCAGGCGTTCTCCGAAACCGGAACCGCCTGCTCCAGCGAAATTTGATTTTGCTTCAAAGCTGAAAATACCACGTAAGCCGTCATGAGCTTGGTCAAAGATGCCGGTTCGATCCGTTCATGAGCATTTTGACCGGCCAATACTTGTCCTGTCTGAAAATCCGACAACAGATAGGATCTGGCGGCTATTTTAAGGTCTTGCTGCTGAGCAGATGCCGATGAGATGGTGAGGCACACAAGTATCAGTAGGAATAAATGCTTCATAAGGGTCTGAAGTCTACAAAAATAAACATTATAGCTTGCCATCCGAGAATCTAAAACTTTCGATTTTATGATTATTAATACAAAGGGATAATTCAGGAATTGCTGCGGGGTTTGTCGATGATTCCCATGTGAAATCCTAATTCTCCCCGCCTGCGCTCCTCGAAATATCGTTTCAACGGGTCATGGATGACGCGAAAAGCCATTTCATCCCACGGTATCTCCAGTTCACTGACAAGTTTGACTTCCAGGCTTTCAATGCCTGGTTTGAAATCAAGATCCAAGAGCCGCGCGCGGAATAGAAAATACACCTGGCTGATATGCGGCAAACTGTAGACCGTGAACAGATTCCCGATTTCAACCCGGGCATTGGCTTCTTCAAGTGTTTCACGCGCAGCCGCCTGGGCTAAAGTTTCATTATTTTCCATAAAACCGGCAGGGAGCGTCCACCATCCGAGGCGAGGTTCGATGGCGCGTTTGCAAATCAAAACTTTATCCTCCCATTCGGGGATACATCCGACAACTATTTTGGGATTCTGATAATGAATCATGTTGCAAGCCGTGCAAACATAGCGCGGTAAGCTATCACCCTCGGGGATCATCAATTCGACGGAAGCGCTACAATTGCTGCAGTATTTCATAACCAATCCTTACATGCGTTCTTTCTGCGGCAGGGATCAACGCGGTATGACATTAAATTCCCTGGCTGCCAATTGATTTTCCCGCTCGTCGATCAATTCGACACGCCATGAACCAAGCCGTCTGTGATCCAGCTGCTTGCTGGCATGGGTGCGCCAATTGTTGTTCAAAACCTGCAACCGTAGTTGTGAATCCAGTTTGTTATTGTAGTACCAATCGATCCGGATATTTTTTCTTTGCTGATTTTTTAAGTGCACGTAGAAATAAATTGGTTTGGTTTCATCGGGTTTCAAATAAACAGCATCGATGGAATCAACCGGTTCTCTTGAGACAATGGCGCTACTCAACTGTGCTCTGAGCACCATGGAATGATCCGATGACAGGTGGGGCTTCGGTTGATTTGCGGTTTTAGGGACTGAATTGACGGCAACAGGTTGTGACGGCGTAACATTGATTTCCGGTTTTTTACGCGGAACGGCGATCGAACGATCCGTGGCACCGATGGCCCCGGAATCCACGGGAATCGATTGAATCGTTTGCTCAGCATTGGTTTCATCGGATTCCGGTAAGGGGGGGGCTACTGGTGTATCAAGCTCCAGCGGAATATTTTCAGAAGCAACGGTATTTGCGGTCTCTGCATTGACCGGATTGCTAGGGGGCGATTGACTGGCGGAATTGCCAAAAAACAAATAACCCAGCAAAGCGAGTGCGGTCAGGAATAATACGGCTGCAGCGGCAATTTTTCTCCAGTCCAATACTTGTTCATAAACGATCTCGGGTTCCGGATAAATTTCCTCGATGGCTTGCGGCGGTTGTTGCTGAATTTGAATACGGATTTTCAGGGTATTGTTGCTCATAGCGCGAATATCAGGACGGGCGGATAAACTGGGTTGGTTTTTGCTGGAGTGCGCAGTATAAAGGATTTTCGGTTAAGAACAGAAACAGCATTGCGTGGTGATTCGCTATACTTGGCAGATATGAATGAAAATATTGAAAAAATAAAATTCCATTTACAGCAGTTACGGTCGGAAATCGAGCTTCACAATTATCGCTATTATGTCCTCGATAACCCGGCCATTCCCGATGCGGAATATGACAAACTGTTCCGTGAATTGCAACAGCTCGAACAAGATTATCCGCAGTTGATCGCCGCCGATTCACCGACGCAGCGTGTCGGCGCCGCGCCGCTCAAGGCATTTGCGCAAGTGACGCATCGCGTGCCGATGCTGTCACTGAATAATGCTTTCGACGATGCTGAAGTGGAAGCTTTCGATCGCCGGGTGCGCGAAAGTTTGGCCGTCGATTGTGTCGAATATAACGCAGAACCAAAATTTGATGGTTTGGCGGTGAGCTTACGCTACGAAAACGGACTATTTAAAACCGGCGCTACGCGCGGCGACGGTTACACCGGCGAAGACATCACGTTGAACCTAAAAACGATCCGATCGATTCCCCTGAAGCTGCCGGTGAATAATCCACCAGCAATCCTGGAAGTGCGCGGTGAAGTGTTGATGCTGAAAAAGGATTTTTTGCGGTTAAATCAGCAGCAACTGGCCAAGGGTGAAAAAGAATTTGCCAATCCGCGCAATGCGGCGGCTGGTTCGTTGCGGCAGCTGGATCCGAATATCACCGCCAGCCGCCGCTTGGCCTTTTTCGCATACGGCATTGGAGACGCTCAAGACACGCGTATGCCGAAGACTACGCACAGCGATTTGATGGCTTATTTGAGCTCGCTGCATTTCCCTATCGCCAAAGAAAGTCAGGTAGTGAAGGGATTAAAAGGGTTGCTGGAATATTACCGGACCATTGCCGCAAAACGGGAAAGCTTGCCGTACGATATCGACGGTGTGGTTTACAAAGTCAATGTAATTGCGCAACAGGAACAACTCGGTTTCGTATCGCGCGCGCCGCGTTTTGCGATTGCGCACAAATTTCCGGCGCAAGAAGCGGTAACGAAACTGCTCGGTATCGACGTGCAAGTCGGCCGCACCGGTGCATTGACGCCGGTTGCCCGGCTGCAACCGGTATTTGTCGGCGGGGTGACAGTGACGAATGCGACATTGCATAACGCCGACGAAGTTGAGCGCAAGGATGTGCGCATCGGCGACACTGTAATCGTGCGCCGTGCCGGCGATGTGATTCCGGAAGTCGTATCGGTAGTCGTGGAAAAACGTCCGCCGGATGCGCGGCTGTTTGCCATGCCCTCGCACTGCCCGGTATGTGGCGCGAAAGCGGTGCGCTTGCCGGATGAGGCGGTGTCGCGCTGTACCGGCGGTTTGTTCTGCCCGGCGCAGCGTAAGCAAGCGATATTGCATTTTGCGTCACGCCGCGCCATGGATATCGACGGTCTTGGAGAAAAGCTGGTCGATCAATTGGTCGACCAGGCGATTGTACGGACACCGGCGGATCTGTACCGGCTGGGAATCGCCGCGCTGGCAAACTTGGAGCGCATGGCGGATAAATCGGCGGGTAACATCGTGAAAGCCATCGAGAAAAGCAAGCGCACGACGCTGGCGCGATTCATTTATGCGCTCGGCATACGCAATGTCGGCGAAGCGACCGCGAAGGATCTGGCGGCGCATTTCGGCAATCTGGACCGGTTGATGGCAGCGGATATTGAAGAACTGCAGCAAATTGCGGATATCGGTCCAGTGGTGGCGCAGAGCATCGTGGATTTTTTTGCCGAGACGCATAACTGCGAAGCTGTCGAGCAGTTACGCGCCAGCGGTGTGCACTGGGATGAGCATGCCGGCAAGCCGGCTGCTGTCTACTTGCCGTTGCAGGGGAAAACCTTCGTTCTGACCGGCGCGCTGCCGCACATGAGCCGCGATGAAGCCAAGGAAAAAATCGAAGCGCAAGGCGGAAAAGTCAGCGGCAGCGTCTCTAGTAAAACAGACTATGTCGTCGTCGGTGCCGAACCCGGCAGTAAATATGATAAAGCGGTCAGCCTGGGTATCACGATTCTGGATGAAGATGGTTTATTGAAGCTGTTGGATCATTCGTAAAAATACTGACGGTACTTACAGTTGATTATCCTTGGATAAACTGAAAGTGCCGGTAAGTTCGCCATTAACGCTGTATTCATAAGCTCCGGTAGGCAATCCATAAACTGGCAGCGGCACAATTTTTTCAAAAGGCACCAATGCCGCCGTACAAAAAGTCCCGGGGGGAATTAATGCATGATGCATGGCAATTTCAAATTTGTTGCCCTGCATGCGTTGATTGATTTGACCAAAACCTCCGCAGCCATTTGGAAAATTACCGCTGACTTTCAATAACACTTGAACAGGGAAAGACTCGATAACAATGATTTCCACTTGATCAAGATAAACACCTTGCCTCGGAACGATCAAGGAATCCCGGAAATTTGTCAGTGTCCAGGCATTGGCAGCGGTATTGAATTGCAGTTGCACATCTTGATAGCGCCCCGCTTGAGCAGGCGTATCCACGCGTGGAATGGTCAATTTTTCATCCTGATACTGCGGATGCTCAATATCCGGCGTGGATCCGGAAAAAACCGGATTCATGAACCCAAAAGAACAAACTGTTGCTAAAAAAAACAGATAGAATCGATGCATGTCTTGATCCTCCATCATTCGATCATTGCATGATAGCATGATGCGAATTGATATTTTGAGGTTCAATAATACGATGCTGCTATCTCACCAACAAGCCCTGCAGATTCTCGATAACGCGGAATTGATCCATTCTGAGCAAATCGTTGCGCAAACGTTGCAGCGCCTGGCAGCGGACATCACCGTTGAATTATCGCAGCAGCAACCTTTGGTTTTATGTTTGATGGGCGGAGCGGTGGTATTCGCCGGTCAATTGCTGCCGTTGCTCAAATTTCCACTCGACTTTGATTTTGTCCATGTGACGCGTTATGGTGATGCGTTGCACGGCGGCGAGATCCAGTGGCGGGTGAAGCCTCGGGAGAATCTCAAAGACCGGGTTATATTGGCGATGGACGATATCTTGGATGAAGGTGTAACGCTGGCGGCGCTGCGCGATTATGTATTGGAAAACGGCGCCAAAGCATTTTATAGTGCGGTCCTGGTGGAAAAGGAAACGGAAAAACCGAAACCGATCGAGGCTGATTTTGTGGGAATATTGGTTCCGGATCGCTATGTTTTTGGTTTTGGCATGGATATTCATGGCGCTTGGCGAAATTTGCCGGCCATTTATGCTTTGAAAGACGGCGTTGGAAATAGCAAAAAATGTTAGCAATCATCGGCGGTAGCGGCCTCACACAATTATCCTGCCTGGAGATATCGCACCGGCAAATCATCCGCACACCGTATGGCGAACCTTCCGGGCCGTTAACCTTCGGTAAGCTGAATGGCGAGGATATCGTTTTTTTGGCGCGGCACGGCCATGGGCATACGATTCCACCGCATGCGATCAATTATCGCGCCAATTTGTGGGCGCTGCATTCGCTGAAGCCCGCGCATGTCATCGCGGTGGCATCGGTCGGCGGCATCCGTGCCGATCTGACGCCGGGTAAATTGATCGTGCCGGATCAGATCGTCGATTATACCCATGGGCGCAATTTTACGTTTTTCGATGGCAAGGATCAGCCGGTAACGCATATCGATTTCACTTGGCCGTATTGCCAGCAAACCCGCGAGCTATTGTTGCAAGCAGCGAAGCATGCCGGGCAAACCGTTGCCGACGGCGGTGTTTACGCAGCGATGCAGGGGCCGCGTTTGGAAACGGCGGCGGAAATCAACCGCTTGGAGCGCGATGGCGCGGATATCGTCGGCATGACCGGCATGCCCGAAACCATACTGGCACGGGAAATCGGTCTCAATTATGCGACACTGGCGGTGGTCGCCAACTATGCCGCGGGACGCGGAACCAATAAAAATGCAATCCCGCTCAAGGAAATTTATGCTGTGCTGGAACAAGCAATGATTAAAGTCAGAAACATTCTGGAACATTTGGTGAGGTGTCATGGCCATTAAACCAGTACTCAAAATGGGCGAACCGTTGCTGTTGCAAACCGCCAAACCGATCGAACAGTTCGATACGGCCGAATTGCATGCATTAATCCAGGATATGGAAGATACGATGGAATCGCTGAATGGCGCCGGTCTAGCCGCGCCGCAAATCGGCGTAAGTCTGCAAGTCGTCATTTTCGGCTTCGACCATAATCCCCGTTATCCACGCGCCGAGGAAGTGCCTTTTACGGTGCTGATTAATCCGAAACTCATGCCGCTGTCGGACGACAAGGAAGACGATTGGGAAGGTTGTCTCAGCGTGCCCGGCATGCGCGGCGTAGTTCCGCGATACAAGCAATTGCGTTATCAAGGTTTCGACCAGTACGGAAAAACTATCGACCGCACCGTCAGCGGTTTCCATGCACGCGTTGTACAGCATGAATGCGACCATCTGCAAGGGATTTTGTATCCCATGCGAATCCAGGATTTCCGGCAATTCGGGTTCACCGATGTGTTGTTTCCGGGACAAGCGGTGATGGATGATTGAATGCAAATTTCTTATCGATCAATTTGATTCTTTAGTGGATCAATGGCGCTTGTTTGCTATAAAGCAAAGGAAGTTTTTGGCGATATGCGAAATTTACCAAAGCACCTTGTCTAAACCCTTGTTCGTCAGGTATAGTTCGCCTTTGCCAAATCAATCCAAGCAGAAGAGTGCGCTATTCAGTAGCGCCGCCGAAGGCGTAACCTCCCCGGAATCGCTCAGGCAGGGTCAAACTCTGTTTGTTCCTTAAGAACTGCTTGTGACAGGCGATCTGGAGAGCGCCGGAACTTTTTCCGGCCACCGAAGGGGCACACGGATTCAATTCTGTCAATCTCTCAGGTAAAAAGGACAGAGGGGCACGCAGTCATTTCACTTATGAATGGCGCTTTATTTTTGGGAGAAAAACCGTGCTGAAAATGACACCCCTGAATCAAACCCACCGCGATATGAACGCCAAAATGGTCGATTTCGGCGGCTGGGATATGCCGTTGCATTACGGCTCGCAATTGGATGAACACCACAAAGTCCGCCAGGATGCCGGCATGTTCGACGTGTCGCACATGCTACCGGTGGATATCAAAGGCAACGATGTGCGCGGTTTTCTGCGCCAACTGGTCGCTAATAATGTCGATAAATTAACCGTTTCAGGAAAAGCATTGTATTCCTGCATGCTGACCCCGCAAGGCGGCATCATCGACGATTTGATCATTTATTTTTTATCGGAAGACTGGTTCCGCATCGTGGTTAATGCGGGTACCGCGGATAAAGATCTTGCCTGGATGCTGAAACAGCGCGATGCGTTAGCGCCAAGCTTGGAAATCACGCCACGCCGGGATCTGGCAATGGTAGCGGTGCAAGGCCCGAACGCGCGCGCCAAGGTGTGGCAAGTCATCCTCAATTCGCAAGCGGCGACCGAGGAATTGAAACCGTTCCAATCGGCGATCGTTGGAGACTATTTTATAGCCCGTACCGGCTATACCGGCGAGGACGGATTTGAAATCATGCTGCCGGCTACGGATGCGCCCGCTTTCTGGAAAGCGCTGCATGCTGCCGGCGTTGCGCCTGCCGGATTGGGTGCACGCGATACACTGCGGTTGGAAGCTGGAATGAATTTGTACGGTCAGGATATGGATGAAAGCAAAAATCCACTGGAATCCGGCTTGGCATGGACCGTCGATTTGAAGTCCGAGCGCGATTTCATCGGCAAGCAAGCATTATTGAGCACCAACATTGCGCAGCAACTGGTTGGTTTGGTGTTGACCGATCGTGGCGTTTTGCGCGGCCATCAGGAAGTGATCGGTGAGAAGGATGGTGTCGAGTATAAGGGCGAGATCACCAGCGGCGGTTTCTCGCCGACCATGAATCAGTCGATCGCGTTGGCGCGTATTCCGGTGCAAATCGCAGTCGGCGACGAAGTTTGCGTAGTGGTGCGCGATAAGAAGTTGCGCGCTAAAGTGGTAAAATATCCGTTCGTGCGTAACGGCAAAGTTTTGGTTTAAACATTTACACGTAATTTTTTCTGGAGCGAATTTATGAGTATTCCAACAAATCTGAAATATAGTAAATCCCATGAGTGGGTGAAACCTGAGGCCGACGGCACGGTGACGGTTGGGATTTCCCATCATGCCCAGGAATTACTCGGCGATATGGTGTTCGTTGAATTGCCGGAAGTTGGAAAAGTACTGAAACAAAAAGAAGAATGTGCGGTTGCCGAATCCGTTAAGGCTGCCGCCGATGTATATGCGCCAATCTCCGGCGAAGTGATTGCCGTTAACTCACCGCTGGTCGACGAACCCGGCAAGATCAACGAAGATGCCTATTCCGCTTGGTTATTCAAGATGAAACCCAGTAATCCGGCGGAAATCGATGGTTTGTTGGATGCGGCCGCTTATAACGAGTTAGTCGAAAGCGAAGACCACTGATACTCAAGTTGTCTCAATCAAATTATTTTTAAGTTTATCGAGTTAAATCATGCCGTTTATTCCTCATACCGAAGAAGATATCGCTGAAATGCTAGCCAGCATCGGCGCAAAATCAACCGAAGAGCTGTTCGACGAAATTCCCAAGGAACTGGTCAGCGGCGAATTAACCGGTGTTCCGGCCGGTCTCAGCGAGATGGAAATTGCCCGCTTGATGATGGAGCGCGCCCATAAAGACGGTTTCTACCAGAATTTCATCGGCGCCGGTGCGTATGAACATCACATTCCGGCGGCAGTATGGCAGATCACCACGCGCGGGGAGTTTTATTCTTCGTATACGCCTTACCAAGCGGAAGCCAGTCAGGGCACTTTGCAATTGCTGTACGAATACCAATCAATGATGGCGTCGCTGACCGGTATGGACGTTTCCAATGCCAGTATGTATGACGGCGCTACTGCGTTGGCGGAAGCGGCATTAATGGCAGTGCGTGCGCACAAAACTTCTCGCAAGATTTTGATTCCTAAAACCGTGCATCCGGTTTATCGTCAAGTCGTGCGGGCGATCGTCAGCAATCAAAAAATCGAAGTGGTTGAGTTGCCGTACGATACCAAAACCGGTCAAGCCGATTTGGCTGCGATCAGCAAGGCGGATTATGGCGATTTCGCCGCGTTGGTGATCCCGCAACCGAATTTCTTCGGTGTGCTGGAACAAGTCGATGAGTTAACCGACTGGGCGCATAGCAAAAATTCGTTTGCCATCGGCGTGGTTAATCCGACTGCACTGGCGATGCTGACACCGCCCGGAGAATGGGGCAGCAAAGGAGCCGATATCGCAGTCGGCGAAGGTCAGCCATTAGGCATTCCGCTATCCAGCGGCGGCCCGTATTTCGGTTTCATGGCCTGCAAGAATGATTTAGTGCGTCAAATGCCGGGGCGTATTATCGGACGTACCACCGATTTGGACGGCAAAGAAGGTTTTGTGTTGACCCTGCAAGCACGCGAGCAGCATATCCGCCGCTCGAAAGCGACCTCCAACATTTGTACCAATCAAGGCTTAATGGTCACCGCAGCGACGATTTATATGTCATTGATCGGCCCTGAGGGGTTACGCCGGATTGCGGCGCAATCGCATGCCAACACCTTGGAATTGGTTGAACAAATGGAAAAAATCAGCAGCGTGAAACGTACTTTCAGCGGCGCGACCTTCCATGAAGCGGTGCTGACGTTGCCGAAATCGACTGCTGGGGTGTTAGCTCAACTGAGACAGAACGGTATTCTAGGCGGATTTGATTTGCAAGCGCATTATCCGGAATTAGGCAATGCATTGCTGGTTTGTGCAACGGAAACGAAAACCGCTGGTGATTTGCAAAACTATGCAAACGCAATGAAACAGGCACTCGGCTAATTTCATCTTACCATCATTAAAGGAAACAACATGGTCACTCTGAAAGGTAAACCCATCAAAATCGAAGGTACTTTTCCCAAAGTCGGGCAACAAGCGCCTGCTTTTTCTCTGGTCAATAGAGACTTGCAAGACGTCACGCTGGCAAATTACGCCGGCAAGAAAAAAGTCTTGAGCATCCTACCTAGCCTCGATACACCGGTATGCGCGCTGTCGACACGCAAATTTAATCAACAAGCCAGTAATATGGAAAATACTGTGGTGTTGATCATTGCGGCGGATCTGCCGTTTGCAATGACGCGCTTCTGCGATTCCGAAGGACTCGATAAAGTGATTACATTGTCCACCATGCGCGGTGCTAACTTCATGAAAGATTATGGTGTTTTCATCGCCGACAGTCCGTTTGGCGGCATCACGGCGCGTGCAATCATCGTGCTGGATGAAAACGATAAAGTGATACACGCCGAACTGGTTCCAGAAATCGCTGACGAGCCTAACTATGACGCGGCCATGGCTGCATTGAAGCAATAATTTTTTTAAACACACATCATGCTGATATTCGAACACTCGCGCAAAGGGCGTCTCAACTATTCTCAATCCCCGGCGAAAGCGGCAGGGAAATCGTCAATTCCGCAAAACTTGTTGCGCAAATCGCCGGTGTTGTTACCGGAAGTTTCCGAGATGGATACTGTGCGCCATTACACGCGGTTATCGCAAAAGAATTTCTCCATCGATACCGAGTTTTACCCGCTGGGTTCCTGCACGATGAAATATAACCCGCGCGCGTGCAACTCGCTGGCAATGTTGCCGCAATTTTTGTCCCGGCATCCGCTGGCGCCCGAAGATACCGGTCAGGGTTTTCTGGCATGTATGTATGAGTTGCAAGAAATTCTGAAATCCGTCACCGGAATGGCGGGTGTCAGTTTGACACCAATGGCTGGTGCCCAAGGCGAATTGATCGGCGTGATGATGATACGCGCGTATCATGAAGCGCGCGGCGATTTTGCCCGTACCGAGATCATCGTGCCAGACGCGGCGCACGGCACCAATCCTGCGACCGCGGTCATGTGTGGCTTCAAAGTGGTTGAAATCGCGACCGACAAAGACGGCAACGTCGATTTGGATGCTTTGAAAGCGGCCGTGGGTCCGCAAACTGCCGGGTTGATGCTGACCAATCCGTCGACGCTTGGCGTATTCGAGAAAAATGTCGCGGAAATGAGCCGTGTCGTGCATGCTGCCGGTGGTTTGTTGTACTATGACGGCGCCAATTTGAATGCAGTGCTGGGTAAAGTCAAACCGGGCGACATGGGGTTTGATGTGATTCATATCAATCTGCACAAAACCTTCTCGACACCGCATGGCGGCGGTGGCCCCGGTTCTGCACCGGTGGGCGTAGCTGAACGTTTATTACCGTTCATGCCGGTTCCGTTTGTTGCGAAAGATGGCGATCGTTACCGTTGGGTGACGGAAAAAGACAAACCGCAGACGATCGGGCGTTTGTCCGCGCATATGGGGAACGCGGGCGTATTGTTACGCGCCTATATTTATGTCCGTTTGCTCGGGGTCGACGGCATGCATCGTATTTCTGAATTCGCAACCTTGAATGCGAATTATCTGATGGCGGAATTACGTAAGGCGGGTTTTGAAATTGCCTATCCGAATCGTCGCGCCAGTCACGAGTTTATTGTCACCATGAAGGACATTAAGGATAAAACCGGTGTGACCGCGATGAATCTGGCTAAGCGTCTATTGGATAAAGGCTATCATGCGCCGACCACCTATTTCCCGCTGCTGGTGCCTGAGTGTTTGTTGATCGAACCGGCGGAAACGGAATCGAAAGAAACATTGGACGCATTTGTGGTTTCGATGAAGGAGATTCTGCAGGAAATCGAATCGCAACCGGATATGGTCAAAGGCGCGCCGCATACTATGTCGGTGCGTAAACTGGACGATGTTAAAGCGGCGCGAGAACTTGATCTGGCTTGGAAACCTGCTGGCGCTTGATCAATAAAGTTCGTCATTCAATCTTAATTTTGATCTAAACCCATGCGCACCTTGATTTGTGGTTCCATTGCATACGACAACATTATGGTCTTTCCAGACCATTTCAAAAATCATATTCTGCCGGAAAAAATTCATGTCTTAAACGTCGCATTTCTGGTTCCGGAAATGCGACGTGAGTTTGGCGGATGCGCTGGAAACATTGCCTACAATTTAAAAATGCTGGGTGGTGAACCGGTCATGATGGCTACGGTTGGGGATGATTTTGCGCCGTACAAAGCGCGCTTTGAACAATTAAACTTGACCCAGGAGCATGTGCAGCACGTTCCTGATACCTTTACCGCACAAGCTTTTATTACCACCGATCTAGCGGATAATCAGATCACAGCGTTTCATCCGGGTGCGATGAATTTCTCTCATCTGAATTCGGTGAAAGAGACACGGGATATCCGCTTAGGCATCATTGCGCCGGATGGCCGCGACGGTATGATGCAACATGCACGGGAATTTCATGAAGCTGGAATTCCTTTTGTTTTCGATCCGGGGCAAGGATTGCCGATGTATAACGGCGAAGAGCTTCTCGATTTTATCGGTAAAGCTGATTATATTGCGGTGAATGACTATGAAGGCCAGATGTTGCAAGACCGGACCGGGCGTAATTTAGAAGACCTCGCGAATCATGCCAAAGCATTGATTATTACTTTGGGTGCGGAAGGGTCGATTATTTATGCCGGTGGCAAGCAATATGAAATTCCTTGCGTCAAACCAAAGGCAATCGTCGATCCGACCGGTTGCGGCGATGCTTATCGGGCCGGTTTGTTGTACGGTATTGTCAATGGCTTCGACTGGCAAACGGCCGGGCAATTGGGGTCGCTGATGGGTTCGCTGAAAATTGCTCAACGCGGCGGGCAAAATCATCAATTTACCCGCGATGAAATTGGTCAACACTATTTTGAGAACTTCGGTAACCGGATTTTTTGAAGGGATTCAACAGTAACCAAGTACCAAACGTCGGTTAATTAGACTAATTCAATCGAGAAACAAAGGCGTGAGTACCGCGCAATGAAAAATGAGTCGCGCGCGTAGTAAATCAATACTTTCAATTTAATTCCACCCAAACCGGTTGATGATCGGAAGCGGTTGTTTCCGCATCACTGCCATGTTGTTTTAAATGTTTCACTAATCCATCGGTTATTAGCACAAAGTCGAAGCATTCCGGTTGATCGACAAAATCAACCGGATGAATTCCGACAGTGGGTACATGTGGCACCCATGGATTTAATAGAGACCAAGTATCATGAAATGCCGGTGTGTCATCGTCGAATGGCGCCAGAATCTGCGCATGCTCGGGTGCTGTTGCTGGAAAATTCAGATCACCGCATAAAATCGCTTCTTTGGGTCTGGGAAATACTTCGAATGTACCGCCTTGTTCTTCTGGTAACAATTTGCGATGCGACATGCTACATGCCTCTTGGTGTAAATACCGGATGGCATCGATCTGCATTTCACGTTGCCGCTGCGAATAATATTCCAGATGTGTGGTCATGATGCGAATCGAGCCGATGTTTGTCGCCACCACGGCTTCTACCAGTACGCGTTGCATGCTGGGTGTAGATAGTTCCGCTTGCCAAGGCAAGAGATGCCGCCATACTTGACCGACCGGGAAGCGGCTGAAAATGACGTTACCGAATTGACTGCGGCCGCCATGCCCATCCGGGACGTCGGTTCCAACCCCGTAAATCACGCAATAATCAGGAAGTAACGCCGATAAGACGGCTATTTGATCGTCGCTACGATTTCCTGGTAAACCGGGGAAATTAACTGCGACTTCCTGCAAGCAAATGATATCGAAATCATCTAATTGATGAATGGTTTGAACGATGTGCTGAAGATCAACATCTCCATCCATGTTGCGTCCCCATTGAATGTTCCAACTGAGCAGTTTCACTATTTTCTCCGATGCGCTGTTCACTATATATCCGGGCAGATATCGTATGATCGGTATTTTAATCTCTACGTGCTGTAATTGCTTGAGTTATAAATAGGCGAGCTGCAATGATCCGAAAGTGATTTTTACAATCTTGGCGAATGGCGTCCATGGTCTGAGACCTTTACAAAATTAACCGGATATTTCCGGTCAAGAGAACGCAATAACCGGGTTTTCGTGATCAGGTAATTGTCCGGTGAAGCGGCCGGAATCGTTGTCGGCGTAGTGGCGGGCAGGGTAGCTATGCAATGTTGAGACGATTGGGGTACGTCAAACCATGAGCAGAACGCTGCTGACAGCCTTGCCCGGTGACGACAAAACCAGCTCTGCGCAGTCTGGAACATCATCAAAAAGACGCATTAAGAAGGGAAGGTCATTTATACCTGTGGAATACCAAAGCTAAAGATTCCGACTATCGAACTGTTGACCGAGCACGATAATACATCGCACACCCGAAGATTGCGCGGACGACCGTCATGAATGGCATAACCTCGAAAGGGGCGTTCTGCTCGATCCCTTACACGGATTAGCTTTATCCTGACTTCCTCATTTTGCTGAACGTATTTTGTTGGTTTTGGAATATGTGACACACTGAAGCGGATAGACTAAGCCTTTCCGGTCAGGACTCAAACATAGCGCTTGCAGAATTAATCACCTATCTTTCTAGTTTCCGCCATTTCTTTCCAGGCGGCCAGCACAGGTGCGATAACATTGACGGAATCTAAGCTGTACTCTTCTTGTGTTTCATGAATTATAATTTCTTTACCGCTACGCGTGAATGGTGCAACGAATCTGATTCCTGCACCATCCTCAGATGCGGCGATTAGTTTCAAAGCCTCACCACGATTTGGCACTTCTGCTGCATGCTGGAATGGTTGGTCGATTGGTATGGTTGCAGTCCATGCCTCGGAAATGCATATAATTGAATAGGCTTTTTTAAGCTTTACTTCTGAAGCTATTTTGTGCCACATTCGATATTTGTCAGATCGTTCTTCAGGCTGAAGCTCAAGGATAGCTACCTCTTTGTTCCTGGTGAAGAGGAAGACAATAAACACATGGTGCTTATCAGTCTTGAGCATTTTTTTTGCTATTTCAAAGAAATATTTCGCTCGATCATAAAGTTCATTTCCTGTATTTTTAAACGACAGCAAAGTATCCAAACCATATCTTTTGGCACTCTCGACTTTTTGTTTACGAGAATGTTCACTGCTTAAGTCGACTGTTCTTGAATTTAGAATTGAAACTTGTCCTGTAGAAACTTTAATCCAACA
Source organism: Nitrosomonas sp. (assembly GCA_019745325.1). Taxonomy (GTDB): domain Bacteria; phylum Pseudomonadota; class Gammaproteobacteria; order Burkholderiales; family Nitrosomonadaceae; genus Nitrosomonas. Next base: position 58,347 of record JAIETK010000023.1, read on the forward strand.
TGACCGAAATTCATCGTTATCGAGCATGCAAGGAGGTAAATCCCAATCTCTTTCAAGAGACAAGTGGGGTGAAGCATTTGGTAGATCTTGAAGAATGCGTGATAGAAAGATCCAGCAGTGAGAAAGCAATTTTAAGAATTCAGTTTTGGGAAAATCTTTGATAACCCACCTACGTTCAATTCGCAACTGAGCATGCTTCATATAATCGGCGGAGATTCCTTTCTTTCGGAATTCGGCAAGAATAACGTTAGAGCTAATTTGTGGAGAATAATCGCTTTGAAAAATAGGAATCTCTGAGTCTAAGTAGCTACCTACGAGTGAGGCACGCAATTTACTATGTAATTCGAGATCTTTCGCTTTTACTATTTTATTTCTCGCATTCACAGACCATTTCATTATTTCATCCGCACGCATTTTCGATTGCCATTCTTCAGACCCCTCATACCACTGTTCAAAGTTCGGAATCAGTGACTTATCTGCTTGCAATGCAAAGGTCACATTTCTAAGCGCTTGAATACAAGCATTGATTTCAATCCGAAAATCATCTGGGGAGAAATATGATTCTAGGGCACGAACCCAGTGAGTCTGTGCATCAAAAAGCCTGTTGCATGCTGTATAACCAGGAGTTTTAACGTTTTCCATTGATGACCGCGGGGAATGTAAATGATTTTAATCTTATCATTGTTAATTTTTGCTATTAACCTTTTCGTTATGCAGGTTTATATTTTTGTTTTTAATGCCGCTAAAATCCCGAGACCTTCATATTAGGAATTTCTATGCTTGATTTTTCAAAATTCATGAACCTTTATTGGTTCATCCGTCATGACCGCGGGGAATGTAAATGATTTTAATCTTATCATTGTTAATTTTTGCTATTAACCTTTTCGTTATGCAGGTTT
>JAIETK010000007.1 GCA_019745325.1 Nitrosomonas sp.
CGTAATCTCTTAGCTTGTTTGCCAGTTGCTTGGGTGACAACGGCTTGCCTCGGTTATAGGTTGCCCAGCTTTTTTCGGTATCCTCTGTCAAAGCGTTAATCAGATCGGCGGTACTGATTTTGCTGGCGCGCTTCGATTCAAATACTTCCTGAATATCTGCCAATAGTTCATTGCTGATACTGGCTGACTTGTCACTAGCTGATAGCTTTAAAGCCACCTGGTTTGCACGGTCAAGCCATTCACTGCCAGTGCATTCCGCAATAGCCAATAACGGCTCCCAGTTATCCTGTGCGCGGTCGTTTAACGCATCAGGTAGCATTGGCCTTGCCCGTCTGACTTGTTCGCGGTAATCATCGGCAAAGCGTGCCAGCTTTCTGGTTAACGTTAAAAAAAGATCAGGTTCAGCGTACCGCAACCGGTCGACACTCTCATGACTTAGCTTTCTCCGTAATTCCAGAATGATTGCTCTATCCATCAAAGTATCTGACAAATGACCGATTCCGGATAATGCCTTGGCTCCCCATGTGCTGAATCTCTTGGGCGTGAAATCATCACCCACGGTTCGGATTACATAGGCATTGTCACGGCTATGACCGGAATTAATCACACCGCGCAGTTCCTCGTTTTCCTTCATGAATGCGTCTGTTTCATCGAGTAATAAGGTAGGCTGCCATGCTTCAATGCAGCGATACAGTGAAGCCGAACTTATGCTGCTGGCGGATAATGGCCGGTATGACAGCTTGCCCAATATCGTTAATAGCTGAGTCTTGCCGCATCGTTTCTCAGGCGCGGTGATGATTGCCAGCGGTGCAATTTGTACAACATCCATGAACCAGGTCATGCTTGCCCATAGCGCCACCGCGTCCGCCGTTTCTTTGCTGCACACGATGAAACGGTGAACGGTAGTTGATATGTCATTGAGCAATTCAGCCGGATTCACCGGATATTCCCACGGTTCAACATTCGGAAAACCGGAATCGTCGATTTCATTTCGTTTGACTGAATTTACCGCTTTATCCAAAGCACTGACACTGATTCCAAGCTTTTCGGCTTCCTGCTTTCTTGCCCGGTCGTAGTCAATCGGAGATAGCATAGCAAGGCGTTTTATTGCCGCTTGCTCTGATTCTTTTTCGTTGCTACTCATCATCTCGAGCGCTTGGCTCTCAAGGTCACTCATTATTTGAATCTCCTTGAATAGCTGATCGCTTCGTTAATCCGGATAACTGCCTTTGATAGAAAATCAATATCCGATTCAGGCAATGCGTGACCTGACAGCATCCAGCGTGCAGCGATTAAAACAACCGTTGCATCATGTTGAAGGGCGGAAAGTATTTGCCATTCGTTAAAGAAAGATCGGGTTTGAGGATCGTATTTGCTTTCAGTGCGCGGGAAAAGATCGGCGGGATTCAAGCCGATTGCTTGCGTGATCTCGTGAACCGAACAGCCAGCAAAGCAATGAAGGATCGCCTGACCTTCACGGCCTACGTTTACCGCAAGGCTGCGGCCTTTTCGGTCATCGTGACTGGGGCAGAATGCCAGTATGCCGCCGTTGTGACGCTTGATAACGCCTTTCAAGCGGCTCGTCACTTCGCTCAGTGGGTCATGAGTGCTATAATTCGATTGTGAGTTTATTCCAACCGCTTCCCGTTCCGCCGGACGCGGCTTTTTTGTTTGTGGCTGCATGGCTTACTCCTCCGCTTTGTAATTGACAGGATCGTTAAGCCATTTGTGCAACTCAGCGTTATCGTAAAAGGTACAGCGGATGCCCAGCTTTTCAGGTTGTGGTGCGCGTCGTTGCTTGGATAGTTGCCTGAACTTCTCTTTGCTTACCGGACAGAATTTCTTGAATTGAGAGAATCGACTTTTACCGGTAGCGGGTAATGTTTCGGGAATCGGTAACTGTGTTGATTGAATTCTCATATCTCTATTTTTCTCCTCGAATATTGCCATCTATTGGCGATGAGAAGATTTTATGAGATATCGTTATGATACTAAAAGGGAATTAACTTGTGTGCAGATCGGCCAGTTGTTTCCCTTGACAAGATTGTTAGCAATTCTCGATCAACCATTTAGCCCAGAAATTGATCCGTTCTTCAACTATATGATTTAATACCTTATCTACTGCTTTTTGCGCAGTCTGTCTGCTATCCGATGTTACTTTTAGCTTAGTTTGAATAATAAATATTGCGGTCTCACGGGCGCATTCAAAATACCCGTTTTCCCACTTGTTGGTTAAAATTTCTTTTATCCCGTCTTCCGTGGGTATTGTTCTTTCTGTCTGATAACGCAGTTGACAAGACATGCTTATGTCAGAAAACAATCTATGAATAAAGCAAAACAGAAATGGGGTGTAATATCCATCATTAATAGGATTTATCGCGGATTCTTTCGCTGATTGAATGGCTTTTATTAAAGCATGTAAGATACGTTCTGCCCCATGTAAACCACAATAAACCATTTCGCCGGGATTAATTTGAATCCGGAAATTATTTTCAAAGTGATTTCTATATCCTGGTAATTCCAGCTCTTTTATGTCTTCTGATAATTTCAGTGCCTGCTTTGTAATCTTATCTAATTTTTTCCCGTAATCCTTTGCGACTGTTTTCTTTCCTGCTTGCTTTAGGTATTCGCTTTGAAGCAATGCAGCTGCAGCGGCTATATGTACATGGTTATTAGGATCGAGTCCCAGTTTAACCATGCGTTCTTTTCTTTTGTCGACTGATTCGAAACCATCATACATTCCTTTGACTTTCGTGCTTGTTTCTAGGGACTTAAGATTATCATTATGCATAATCGGTTACTTCTCTTCCTTATGCAGCCCTAAACGGCAATATTGTTGCTCCCGTCTTTATTGCTTCCAGATAGTCAGCTCAATCCTGCATCATGCGTGCTCGTGGTTCCAAGTACAGCGCATGGTTGTATGCCGCGCTCACTGCATCACGTTTACTGTGTGCCAGTTGCAACTCAATATGATCATGGTTATACCCGCGTTCGTGAAGAATCGTTGACGCTATCCCCCTGAAGCCATGCCCGGTCATGCGGCCGTGATACCCCATGCGATATAGTGCGTAAATAATAGTATTGTTGCTCATCGTTTTGCCGTCTCTTCGTTCGCTTGGGAATAACAGCACATCATCAGCCGCCAGCTTGTGGATTTCTTCCAGTACCGTTATTGCCTGATTGCTCAAGGGTACGATATGCGGAGTTCTCATCTTCATGCGTTCGGCTGGTATGCGCCATTCCTTTTTATCCAGGTCGATTTCTTCCCATCGCGCACCGATCAATTCACCAGTGCGAACAAACGTTAACGCCATAAACTGCAATGCAAGGCGGGTGAGTGGCTGCCCATCATAACCATCGAGCTTGCGTAATAACTCAGGTAATTCCTTTTCACTCAATCGCGCATGGTTGGCTTTCTTGGCGGGCTTCAGCACGTCAGCAGGCTTTATGTCAGCCGCCGGATTCCGTTCCGCCAGCCCGTGCGCCACGGCATAGCGCATAACCTGCCCGCACATGGTCAATACCCGCTTGGCAATATCCAGCGCACCGCGCGATTCAACCTTGCGAATCATCGCTATAAATTGCGCTGCTGTGATCTCATTAACGGGTTTATGACCAATGGCCGGGAATGCATCCGCTTCCAGCCGCCGGATCGTGTAACCGGCGTGGCGTTCTGTCTTGTCATGCTTCCAGTGATTCCACCAAAGCCGGGCTACCGATTCAAAACTATTGGCCGCCGCTATGGCTGCCTGCTGCTTCTCTTCCTTGCGGTTTTCCGATGGATCGACACCTTGCGCTAAAAGCTCTTTAAAGCGGGCGTGTTCCTTCCTTGCTGCTGCCAGCGATACTTCCGGATAGATGCCAAGAGATAGCATCTTTTCTTTTTCGTTAAAGTAATAACGGAAACGCCAGCATTTTTGACCGTCAGGCTGAACCCATAGAACAAGGCCCTTGCCATCGGGCAGGCTGTAGCGTTTGTCCCTTGGCTTTGCTGCTTTAATGATTGAATCGGTGAGTTTCATGCAATCCCCTGAATACCGAAGAGCAAAACAAAAAACGGGTAACAAAAATACGGGTAAATTTTTACTCGCTTTTTTACCCGCTTTTCGATAATGTTACCCGCTTTGCTCAGGGTTGCCAAGGATTGGCAAAGTTACCGTAATATTATTTATTCTAAAGGGATTTCTTGGTATTGCTAGGCAATATTTGGAACATCTTTGGCGGAGAGAGAGACTGCTGGCTTCAGGTTTCACAATGTCCCATGATGTATCCTATCCAACTAATTATTAATTAGTTATAAGTTTTCGTTGTTCCAAAAAGTTTCTTGCTATATCATCAAATCCCAAACATTTTGATGGGACGGATGATGGGAAAAATTAAGTCTGCCATATCGGCCCTGGGTGTTAAAAAACTCTCTAAAGTACCAGGCATGCACGCCGTAGGGGGGGTGCCGGGTTTGTATCTTTGCGTCAATATGAATCCCAATTCCACCGATATGAATCCCACTTTCGCAGCCTCATGGATCTATCGGTATTCTTTTTCTGGCCGCCGCCGCGATATGGGGTTAGGCAGCTATTCCGATTTCTCATTGGAAGAAGCCCGCCATAAAGCCAGCAACTATCGAAAGCAGGTTTTAGAGGGCATTGATCCCCTGGAAGACAAACAAAAGCAGATAGATACTAACAAAAAAGCGCATAGCAAGCGGGTCACGTTTCAACATTGTATCGAAAGCTATCTGGATGCACATGGCGATGCCTGGAAAAATCCCAAACACCGGGCACAGTGGCGGAGCACGTTAGAAACGTATGCTTGTCCGGTTGTCGGCAATCTCAATGTGGCGCATGTGGATACCGGTCTGGTATTGAAAGTTCTGGAACCGATCTGGAAAACCAAAACAGAAACGGCCACCCGTTTACGCGGACGCATTGAAAGCGTTTTGGATTGGGCAACCGTGCGAGGCTATCGCGAAGGCGAGAACCCAGCCAGATGGAAAGGGCATTTAGATAAATTATTACCGTCACCTTCCAAGATCGCCAAGGTCAATCACTTCACTGCCTTATCCTACAAGGAAATTCCGGAATTCATGCAGCAATTGCGCAATCAACCCGGCATCGGTGCTGCTGCATTGGAATTTGCAATTCTGACCGCAGCCCGCTCTGGTGAGGTTAGAGGCGCATTGTGGCCGGAAATCAACATAGTGGAAAGATTATGGCTGATTCCCGCAGATAGAATGAAAGCCGGACGGGAACATCGCATTCCATTATCCGATGCAGCCATAGCGATACTGGAACGCATGAAAGAAAATCACGTATCCGAATTTGTTTTTCCGGGCACCAAGCAAGATAAACCGCTATCGGATATGAGTCTGACAGCCGTACTGAAACGCATGGAACGCGGTAATCTGACAGCACATGGATTCCGATCCACATTCCGGGATTGGGCGAGTGAAACCACTGCCTACCCGCAAGAAGTCTGTGAAATGGCGTTAGCTCACACCATTGCCAATAAAGTCGAAGCCGCGTATCGCCGGGGAGACCTATTTGATAAGCGCATAAAACTGATGGATGACTGGGCAGATTATTGCAACAATTTGACAGCAGATTCTAAATCCTAAACGACACCGTATTAACAAGCCCAATTCCACTAATTTAAGAAAGAGCGTTGTTTTTTCTATAACTAAATAAAAATAGGTGATTGAGATGTGTGGATATTGTTACGAAGGCATCATGTTGCATGTTGTGGAAACTGGTCAAAGAGGTACAAAAGGTTACCGGTTTAGTTATCTCCAGGAATCGGATGATATTAAAGCCGAAATACAACAACTAGAAGATCCCAACAACCCGGAACCGCTGATTGATCTGACATTCTGCCGCTTGTACGATCACTACTTCTCGCACGGCTTTGATTCCGGGTTATTCAATACCCTGCAAGATAAATTTGGATATGCAGCCGTCCAATCTTACCTCGGCAGAAGACAAGCCTGCTCTAGTGCATTCCAAGCGGAACTCAGTGATATAAACCTGTTAAAAGATGAAGTCTACTGGAATCGGTTTATTGCGGACAAAGAGAGAACTCGCAAATATGCTATAGATTTGCTGAATTTCTACTATGACTGGTGGCTTCTCGGTATTGGTAAAGAAAAAAGCGAACCAGAAGAACAGATAGAAGAAACAGAAATCGAGGATCCCATTGTCAGTGCAACCCTTGCTGAATGGAACAAATTCCATGCATTATATCCAGCATTATCCTTTGCACTGTCATACCTCATCAACCACCACAGTGATTCTGACATCATTCAGGAAATTGCGTTAACAAACCTGGAAGATGTACCTGATATTTGGACTAAAGATTTATGGTTGCAACGAAGAGCCATGATAGCCTGTGTACAGCGTAACGGATTTGTGTTTGTTACAGAAAACCTATACCAGATCAGGTATGAATTAATCTACTATGTTCTGCTAAAAACAGATACCAACCCCGCTGAATTGAATAAGTTAAAGGAAGCTATTCTGTCTGAGGATGAGCACCCAATGCAGGGAATGATGGAATCCGAACATATCATTGAGTTGATGGAAAAATTAGTTGCATAGATGAGTTGCAATCAATCAAAGCGATTAAGAATGCTGGAAATCTAAATGCATTAAGTTGACGTCTTATCGCGAAAGCGTTTAGAAAAATTTTATTTGACAATTAAGACAACCGGTCGTATTGTGCGCGTATGGCTAAATCGATCCAAAAAGAACTCAATAGAGAAAACCTCTTAAACCAAGGCGTCGCTTTATTTATTGAGCAAGGTTATCACGGTACCGGGTTGCAGGAAATTCTCGATGCGGTGAGCGTTCCAAAGGGTTCTTTCTATAATTATTTCGGCAGTAAAGAGGATTTTGGTGCTGAGGTCATTCAGCACTATATTGATCCTTTTATTGTGAGGTTGTCCACACATCTGAGCAAAGCCGACACGGACGCGCTAAACGCAATCAGGAGATATTTTGATGAGCTAATTGTGGAACTCGAAAATAACCAATTTAAAGGCGGTTGCCTGCTGGGTAATCTGATGGGAGAAATCGGCAGCACCAACGATGTTTGTCAGCAATCCCTGCAATCGGCTATCAGGCGCTATCGAGATTTATTGCAGTCTGGATTGGCCAAAGCGCAACAGCAAGGAACAGTAAGGTCAGACAAATCGTCCGAATCAATGGCTGATTTGCTGATCAATGCCTGGCAAGGAGCTTTACTGCGAATGCAAATAGAGAAATCATCTGCGCCGGTTAAGCAATGTTGTCAGGATTTGCTGGAAGATTATTTTAAGGCTTGATTATTTTTTATCGAATAAATAGACGACCGGTCATATTATTAATTCAATTTTAGAGGGGATAAAAATGCCAAAATATATTATTGAACGCGAAATTCCTGGAGCAGGTTCACTGACACAACAAGAGCTAAAAGCCATTTCGCAGAAATCATGCGGTATCTTAAACAGTATGGGGCCACGAATCCAGTGGCTGGAAAGTTATGTGACTGACGATAAAGTCTATTGCGTCTACATTGCCCCCGATGAGGCCACCGTTAGAGCACATGCTGAACAAGGCGAGTTTCCAGCCAATCGTATTTCTCAAGTCAGATCCGTGATTGATCCAACTACGGCTGAATAGCATGCAAAAATTTTGCCGCTCATGAAAAATATTTTTCATCAAGGGAGTAATGATTATGCAACCCCATACTTTTCGCCTTGCAATACTAGCTCTGACCCTGGTTGTCGCAAGTACTTTTGAATCATTTGCAGCAACTGAATCAGACGGGCAGCTTATACCTAGACTGCAAAATCTGGGTACGCACACATTTCCAGTCAGTACACGCAATCCACTGGCACAGCAATATATCAACCAGGGCCTCAATCTAGCGTATGCATTCAATCATGCTGAGGCGCGCCGCGCATTTCGCGAAGCGGCAAGGCTTGACCCCGGACTTGCGATGGCTTACTGGGGTCAGGCACTCGTACTCGGTCCTAATATCAACGCCATGATGGAGCCGAACGAAGAGCCGCAGGCTTTGGAAATTATGCAGCAAGCCAAGTCACTGATGATGAATGCTTCGCCAAAGGAACAAGCACTCATCAGCGCACTGGAAAAGCGCTATTCAGGAAAAACCGAACACAGAACAACGAATGATAAGGCTTACGCGGAGGCAATGCGGGAGGTGCATCAGCGTTTTCCGGATGATGCGGATATCGCGGTGCTGTATGTCGAGTCCATGATGGATTTGCGACCTTGGGGCTACTGGATGCTCGACGGTACTCCGTATGAAGGCACAGCCGAAATCGTCGCGCTTACTGAAGATGTATTACATCGCAATCCGCAACATCCTGGCGCGCTGCACATGTATATTCACCTGATTGAGCCGACCAGTACACCTGAGCGTGCAGAGAAGGCAGCCGATACCTTGCTGAACTTAATGCCGGAGGCAGGGCACATAATACACATGGCATCGCATATTTATCAGCGGATCGGACGCTACGCCGATTCCATGAAAAGCAATCAATTGGCAATCGCGGCAGACGAAAATTACATTACACAATGTCATGCCCAAGGGTTATACCCGATGGTCTATTATCCGCACAACATTCACTTTCTCTGGTTCGCAGCCACAATGGATGGTCAAAGCAAGATTGCAATCGAATCTGCCAAACAAGCTGCTGGCAAAATTGACGATGAAGTGCTAAAAGCGATTCCATTGACGGCTATTTTTCGCGTGACACCTTATTGGGCATTAGCCAGGTTTGGACATTGGCAAGAAATTCTTGAACAACCTGTGCCACCGTCAACCAATCCATTCTTGACCGGGAGCTGGCATTATGTACGCGGTCTAGCATTTGTTGCGATGAGGCAACCGCTACAAGCTGAGCAGGAGTTAATAGCGCTGCGCAAGATCATGAAAAACCCGTCACTAGACAATCCGCTGTTGTCTAAAAATACCACCAGCACCATACTCAGTATCGCACCTGAAGTGCTGGCAGGTGAAATTGCCGCTGCTCACGGTCAATTCGATCAGGCTATTGCACACCTTGAAAAAGCGGTTCGCCTAGAGGATGCCCTGGTATATACAGAGCCATCAGAATTTCATCTCCCGCCACGCTTGGCACTGGGCGCTATCTTACTGGAAGCAGGTCAGCCAACTGAAGCGGAAACCGTTTACTGGGAAGACTTGCGGCGAAATCGTAACAATGGTTGGGCGCTCTACGGACTGATACAGGCATTGCGCGCGCAAAAAAAGGATGATCAGGCAAGGCTTATCGAAGCGCGCTTCAAAAAAGCTTGGGAGCGTGCAGATGTCACCCTGCAGGCATCCCGTTTCGGGCGCCCGTTACGCTGAGCAAGCACATAGTCAAATGGTTCTAGGCAACACTCAATCTCCAGTGCGGCTGCTGCTAGCTTGGATAAATTCGGCGAACCCAGCAAGAAAACTTCGGAGTTGCTCACGTGCTGCCTCATCTACCATTTCACCCGATTCATTGAAGACGTGATGTGCTCGTGATATGAGCAACCGTCCACCGAACCATGGACGCATGCCTAATGCCCGTAGCACAGGGAGCCAGGCATTCTGAGACAGGACTGTGCCAAATCCGCCGGGCGATGCTCCCATCAGTGCAACTGGACGGTCACCGAAAGTTCGTGCAATACTGCTTGGTGGCCGAGATAGCCAGTCAATCGCATTTTTGAGCACGCCCGGTATGGAATTATTGTATTCTGGGGTAGCCAGCAATAATCCATCCGCAGCAGCAATTTGTTCTTGCAGCGCAATAACTGTTTGAGGAATACCTTCATTGACCTCGACATCTTCATCATAGAGCGGAATGCCTTTGAGTGTCGCGATCTCCAACTTGGCTTCGTTCGGCATTAGTCCTGCGGCCATACGTAGCAGTGCAGTATTGTACGAACCGCTACGTAGACTTCCTGTAATTCCGATGATTTTTATCATGATGTCTCACTGTTATGTTGATAAACCTGAAAATAGGCTATTTGCAACGGCACTGTGTAGCACAAGTGAGTTGAGAGTAGCTGATGCAGCTCGTAACACACTTAAAGTACTCACTTATTTGCCTCCTGCATCATAATTCTTTCCCCATTCATCCATCGCATACAGGATAGTTTTAAGTGAATGTCCTAACGGAGATAATGAATATTCAACGTGCGGGGGAATTTCGTTGAAATTATTCCTGATAATTAATTGGTCTGCTTCCATTTCTCGCAATTGTCGGCTGAGGGTACGGTGAGTAATTCCTGTTAAATCCCTTTGTAACTGATTAAATCGCATCGTACCGTTTAATAGGCTATGGATAATCAGAACTTTCCAACGTCCTCCAATCACCTTCAACGTCACTTCTACGGGACAGCAGGCTTCTTTCTTTGGCATTTGACATCCTTCGCGTGGCAGTATCCTTTTTGTGCGTACTTGTAATTAATCCTGACGGTATTAATCTATCACGTAAACACAAAATCTTGTTGGGGGATAATAAGCCATGCAGACATTAAAATCTGATCCATCCGTTAAGAAGCTGTTACGCATCCAACGGAATACAGATCAGCACTGGATTGGTGATGGTTTTCCTGTACGCACACTATTTTCCTATTCAGTGCTGGGCCCCATGATCAGTCCTTTTTTGCTGTTTGATTATGCTGGACCCATGGAATTCTCACCGACTGAGCAACGCCATGGTGTGGGCGAACATCCACATCGCGGTTTTGAAACGGTCACTATCGTGTATAGCGGTGAAGTGGAGCATCGTGATAGTTCTGGTGGCGGCGGCAGGATTGGTCCTGGCGATGTGCAATGGATGACCGCAGCTTCTGGCTTGGTTCACGAAGAGTTTCATGGCCGGGATTTTGCAAGGCATGGTGGTGTACTTGAGATGGTGCAGCTTTGGGTGAATTTACCCGCTAAGGATAAGATGTCGCCACCTCATTATCAAAGCATTCTGGATAACCAGATTCCCGCAGTCAATCTCCCAGAGGATCAAGGAAGAGTGCGCGTCATTGCGGGTGAATTCGATGGAACTACTGGGCCAGCGCATACCTTTACGCCGATTAATGTATGGGATTTGCGTTTGACCAGTGATCAGTCTATTAACCTTGCTGTGCCGGATGGTTACAACACATTGTTGGCAGTGCTCAAGGGATCAATTTGCATCGATGATTCGGAAATCCTCGCTACCGCGGAGGTTGGCTTGTTCGATCGGGCAGGTGATCATATCTGTATCAGCAGCAAACCCGATACCATCGCACTTTTGTTGAGTGGTGAGCCCATCGAAGAACCCATTGCAGGCAGCGGCCCATTTGTCATGAATACTGCGGAGGAAATTCGCCAGGCCAAGATAGACTACCAGAGCGGCAAGATGGGCAAAATAGCACCAATCCCTTCCACATAAGCTCACAAATCAGTCTTGTTTCTAAGTTGCAGTCCTTTTAGAAAGCGAAGAATTAGGAATAAAAATGACCTTGGAAGAAAAACTTAACGACTTAAATCGGATGATTTTAAATGGCGAGATATTGGAATCGATGGATAAGTATTACCATCCCGATTGCATCGTAGTCGAAAGAAATGATGTGGTGGCGAAAGGCTTGAAACAAGCCAAAGATCGAGAATCCGAATTATTCGAAGGTGTTGAAGTATGGCTCAAATCCGAAATTGTATCGACCGCCGTAGGAGAAAACGTCACGATGACCGAGTGGCATTATGAATACAAGCATAAAGATTTAGGCCACAAAAAGTTTGATCAAGTAGCGGTACATTATTGAATACTTTACTGTGAAATATCACTTAAAACTGCATTACAGTATGAAATTGAAATAGCTCTACAATTTCTTTCATAAGCAGTTGATAGAAATATCATTGCCATTTTGAGCGCATAAAATAACCTATTAAAATATAACTGTATTGCAATTGCATGTGCAGATTTCTTTATTTGTAACTTCTGCATTGCATAAAGTAAGCAATTTTATTCAAGCTAGCTTCCTCGCAATACCAAATCGTTCCAAAAGTAACTGTTAGCACCTCAGTAATACCTCAAATAGATCCCATTTAATCGCAGCAATCAGAACAGGCGCATTTTTGCGCTTGTCTGCTTTTGCTCGCCCTGAAAAAGGAGAAAAGAAATGTGTAATCCCAAATCTGTTGGGGAGCAGCGTTCTATTGCGCTGTTTCCATTAGGTCAGATCGTCGCCACACCAGGAGCACTCGAAGCACTAGATCGCGCAGCAATCAATGCGGCTGACCTCATACAGCGCCATCAATCCGGTGATTGGGGCAATGTGCCGTCCGGTGATGCAGAAGAAAACAAGCGTTCGATTGAAAACGGCTGGCGCATCTTATCGAGCTATGCGCTCAGTGAAAATCAGAATCTATGGATCATCACCGAAGCAGATCGCAGCGTCACCACTTTGTTATTACCCGAGGAATATTGAATCAATTTCCTTATTAGCTATTAGTCGACTTACAACAAGCTCTTTTCGGGTGTTATGGGAGCAAAATAAATGAAAACACCCATCAACTCGCCTGCCAGTAAACCCAATGCTGGCAGGCTTTTTTATTATTTTTCAACTAACGATAACTGATCATTATGACGACCGTGATGATTGGGTTATCAATTACTTAGGAGTTATTTATGAAATTGATTGAGAAACCGGATTCGCCATTGACCGATGCAGTAGTCGAATTAACCGGCAAAGACGGCAACGCTTTCTTTATTCTGGGGCAAGTACGGCGCGGCATTCTGAATAGCAATCACCCGGAATTGGCTGAAGAATTCATGCGTGAAGCCACAGCCAGCGATTATGAGCATTTATTAAGCGTGTGTATGCGCTATGTCGATGTCCGGTAGGAGTGCGTGATGAAAAATAAACTAACCCTATCAAGCAATTATACCCGCAAAAAAGTCCGAGAATATCTGGCAGCCACGCAAGCCAGGAATACCCAACTGGCCTACCAATACGATATTACCCACTTTCTGAGAAGCGGTGGCAAGATTCCTGCAACACCGCGATGCGTTGCGTCTTATTTGGCCGTTCATGCCAATACATTGTCACTGGCCACATTGAACCGGCGTGTGGTTGCCATCAATCACGCGCATAAAGATAAAGGATTGAAATCGCCAACCCGATCCGCACTGGTGACTGATACCTTGCGCGGTATCCGCCGCATCAACGGCAGCAAGCAGCGCCAAGTCATGCCTTTGTTAAAAGCTGATCTGATGAAAATTACGAGAAAACTCACCGGACTGATCGGTATCCGTGACAAAGCTTTATTGTTGATCGGATTTGCTGGAGCATTCCGCCGTTCTGAATTGGTGGCATTAGAGGTGGAAGATGTGCGATTTGTGACGGAAGGTGTATTGATTCATGTCCGGCGCAGCAAGACTGATCAAAACGGTATGGGGCGAAATGTCGCTATCCCCTATATCAAAGGCCGTCATTGCCCGGTACGTGCATTAAAAACGTGGTTGGAAAAATCAAAAATCAAAACCGGCTCAGTGTTTCGCCGCATGAACCGCTTCGATCAAATAACAGACTATGGATTATGCGCGGCATCGGTAGCACTGATCATCAAACAGCGCGTGCGTGATGCTGGTTTGAATCCGGAACAGTATTCAGGCCATAGTTTACGGGCGGGATTAGTAACCAGTGCAGCGCAAGCCGGAGTCAGTTCCTGGAAAATTCGTCAGCAAACTGCACATAAGTCTGATCTGATGCTGCAACGCTATATTCGTGATAGCCAGTTGTTTCAAAACAATGCGGTCAGCCAAATCTGGTAGCCGGTATGGATGATGAGGAACATATCATGCCCATCCGGCAAGGCAGTATTGATCAACTGTGCGGAGTATATTCCGTGATGAATGCGACGGAACTGGTTATCGGTAAATTCCATTATGATCGTCAGCTAAAACGTAAAGCCAGTCAACGGAAAACCTTATTCAGTGATTTGATTGGCCACTTAGCCAAGCACGGTATGTTGGAAACTGTGCTGACTTCCGGTATCGAACAGATAGACGAAAACGGTTTGATCAATATTGCCGTCAAGTCTGTTAAGAAGTACCAGAAACTAAAACTACGAAAACAAATCGTCTTCGATTCCTGTGAGGTGACGATAGATCAATTTTGGGAGAAGTTAACCCAACACCTCGATCAACCAAGTACTGCTGCCATTATCAACATCAGTGGTCGTATTCAGCACTGGACATGCGTGAGACAAATTACCCCCGATACCATGATTCTGTCGGATTCATCGGGGATTAGGCGAATTGCCAAGAGCCAATGCTCGATTGGTGAGGGGAGTAGGGATAGGTATATCCTGTGGCCGACGTTGACTTATTTGTTGTCGGTTGTACAGAAATAAAGCAAAAACATGGTTGACCTTGAGAAGTTCTATGGTTAATTTTCGGCTCATTCACTGGCGAGATCGGCCAGTACAGTGTCAACAATCCGATTCGCACCATCGCCATCAGCCATAAGTTTCTGTTTTGCTTCCTTGAGAGGCTTTTTAGTATTGGGATTGAAAGCCCAATGCCAAGCTGCTTCGATGGTCTCGAGATTTGTGGGATCAATCTTTCGTCCAAAACCGATCTTTTGGAGCCTGTCTGCATTGTCCGCCTGATCGTGCGCCATCGGTACTAGCAACTGTGGTAGTTCAGCACGCATTGCTTCAGCCATCGTTCCAATGCCAGCATGGTGAATAATCAGCTGGACTCGACTCAATAGCGCTTCAAATGGTGCATAGGGAATTCGACACACAAAATTATCGTCTTGACCCGGATGTAAAGCTGGTTCAATCACCACAACACGCGCACCATGGCTAACTGAAAAATCGACCATGCGATCCACCCAGATTGGTCTAACTGCCACTGCGGTGCCAGCAGTAATCACAACAACAGGCTTGTTTCCTTTGCGTAAGAATGTTTCCAATTCGGTCGGTAACAGGCGATCGCGATTAGTCCCGCCTGGAAATCCGGCAAATATACCATTGACTGGCCAATCTTCGGCTGATGAAGCAAACCATTCCGGAAAAGCATAAATGACACGTCGAGGCGAGTGCAGCCATTGGGAGAATAAATTTTTCTTTGGTGGTAGACCGAGTTCCAAGCGAAATGAATTGACATGAGTGCCTATCATGGGATCAGTTACCAATCGTTCTACAGCTCTGATCATGAAGCGTTTCAAGAACAACGGCCAAGTGGGTGGTATTGAGAATGCAGGCCACTTCGACGGTTGATGCGCAGAGAATATTACTGATGGTGACAGATGGATTGTCGTATTGCGGTAACCATCAAGCTCCTCTGCCAAGCGTGCCGCGACCGCAAATGATGAACTTACAAGAATAGTATCGGTAGCGCTCCATCCTTGACGCAAAACCTGGAATCCTGAGCGCATGGCTGCGCCGTAATAGCGCCATGCAGCCGTGGGTCCCCATAATGGATGCCAAATGTCGCTTCCGTCAAATACTTCTGAAAATATCGCTTCGGCACCGATTGATTGAAATACTACCCCCGTGCCTTCCGTAATATGTTTGTAACGCTCCGGAGCAAGCAGTGTGGTTCCGAAGCCATGATCTGCAAGCTTAGCCGCTACCGATGCCATCGGAGCAACATCACCACCCGAACCGACTGCCATTACTACAACTCGTTTTACCTTACTCACACTGCGACCTCCACCTCAAAATACCCTGTACGGTTCAAAGTAGATTAATGGTCGATCAACAGTGAGTCTTGAATGAAAACGACATTATCTGCATTCGGTAAGCTAAACCATAACTTTCGCCGGTTTGAATGCCCAATAACCGGGCGTCTCTTTATTCATTCCGTCTTTGGTCTGACGGGGTGTCAATCCGGTTGCGCGGCGATAGTCACGGGTCATGTGAGACTGATCGGCATAACCCGCATCGGCAGCCACATTGGCCAATGATTCTTTGTCATTCGCCAATTTAACAAGCGATGCCTCAAAACGTTTGACGCGTAGCCATTCTTTTGGGCTTAGTCCGAAATTTCGCGCAAACCGGCGTTCAAATTGACGCACACTAATGCCATGCCGGGATGCTGTCTCTGCAATACTCTGTGTTTCAAGAAGCAGATTAGCCATCATGTTAGCCTCGTGGCCAGGATTTGGGTGCGGAACGGAAAGTGTTGCTAATGCAGATTCCAGAAGGCTTGGCTGAAAAGTAGCGGATCGAAGTGCGTCGACCACAGCTGGATCGGTGAGGCGGGGTACGTATGCGGCATCGATAATTGCATTCACCATATTCCCCGCATCAAGGTCAAACCAGCTTTGCAGCAACCAGGGTTGAAAAACTATGCTTAAAGAATTAAGCGGAGTAGAAGCGAATGTCTTAACAGGGGCGGTGAAGGGGCCGGTCAGAAATATACGAGGAAGCGATTCTCCCGAGGCGCTGCAAATTTTTACATCTCCGTTCGTTATTACATTCAAACAGGCATAGACATTTGCTGGCACAGTTCCAGGCACGACTGCTGCATTGCAAGCCTCGATATGACGCCAAATTGAACAAACGATAGCAGATTCAAATCCAGATGGTGCAACACTGACGGTTACACTTTCTTTGGGTCTGGAAAGCATCGAATTGGACGAATATAACTCAGATGACAAGCTTTCCATTCCTCATTTATGAACAAAAACCGCAGAACAATTGATTGTAGATTTCATAACCAGTGTTTATCAGCTCTAGTGGGCGCATTCAGCCATTGGATATGCGTTAGACGTACTAAGCCCAATGCGCTGATTCTATCGGATTCTTCGGGTATCCGGCAGAACGCTGCATCATAGAAAAGGAAAGTTGGGATATGGATACCTTGTGGCCGTCTTTGACTTATTTGTTCTCGTGGGATGAAAAGGATTAGTATGTTTCTTAAACAGAAAACCTTTCAGCGAGATTTTCATGAGAATTCACCAGCTATCTCCGGTTGATGCCATTGCAAGCCTGAAAAGTACTTTATCCGGTCTGAGTTATGCTGAAGTTGATCGTCGGCTAAACGAATATGGCTTCAATGAGGTGGAGAAACTAACTCGCAAACCTCTATGGCTGCGGTTAATCAAGGAATTTGTAACTTTCTTTTCACTGATCCTATGGATTGCGGCAGGATTGGCTTTCTTTGCAGAATGGAGTGATCCCGGCCAAGATATGGCGAAAGTGGGTTACGCCATCGTGATCGTAATTCTGGTGAGCGGAATATTTTCTTTCTGGCAAGAGTATCGCATCGAACAAACACTGGCGGCATTGCGCAAATTGTTGCCACAACAAGCGCAAGTATTGCGCCAAGGTGTGGTTACCCGGGTGCCTGCGGAGCAACTGGTGCCGGGGGATATTATTTACCTGGAACAAGGCGATAAAATTCCCGCGGACTGTCGGCTAATCGAAGCATTTGGTGCAAGGGTCAATAACACGGCCATCACGGGTGAATCGCTACCCAAAATGCGTGAGGCTGATCCATCCAAAGCGGATAACTTGATCGACAGTAAAAACATCGTACTCGCCGGTACTTCGATGGTATCCGGGCAAGCTAAGGCCATTGTTTTCGCTACTGGGATGCATACCGAATTCGGCAAAATTGCGCATCTTACCCAAACGGCTGGGGAAGAGATTTCTCCGCTACGCAAAGAAATCGCATACTTAAGTCGCTTGACCGCAGCTCTAGCGGTGCTAATCGGTTTTCTATTCTTCCTAATCGGCTGGATAATAGGCATTCCATTCTGGAAAGCATTTATTTTTACAATCGGCATCATTGTCGCCATGGTACCGGAAGGATTGCTCCCTACGCTGACTTTGGCGCTCGTTCTGGCCACCAAGCGTATGGCAAAACGCAACGTGCTCATACGCTATCTACCCTCAGTCGAGACACTCGGCTCTACAACAGTAATTTGCACCGATAAGACCGGGACACTGACGCAAGGCAACATGCTGGTTCAACAAATCTATTTAAGCAAGACCATCATTTCGCTTGCTGGAATAAAAGAAAAAACCGATTTCTTAGATCTTAACAAACTTTTCTTTCTAACGGTCTCAATGTGTCACGATCTGAAGGAAATAGGAAATCACGGGAAATCTCCTATTCTGGGAGACTCCATGGAAGTCGCACTGATGGAAATGGTATTGAATCTCAGCCCTGGGCTTCCTGTTTATCCGCGATTAGATGAGATACCATTCGACGCTGACCGCATGCGGTTATCAACCATTCACCAAGCACCTGAAGGTGCTACTCTTTATTGCAAAGGTGCACCCGAGTCGGTGTTTCCACTTTGCCAGCACATTATTATCAATGGAGAGATTCAACCCCTTGATGTTGAAACAAAAGCGAGCGTCATTCAGGCTCAAGATGCGATGGTGCATCAAGGCTTGCGTGTGCTAGCGTTCGCTTGCAAGAAACTGGTTGTAGATTATGACCGAGAGAGATTGGAGGAGGATCTGGTTTTTGTTGGTCTGGCAGGGCTGGAAGATCCACCCAGACCAGAAGTGCCAGAAGCGCTCCGCAGATGCCAAGAAGCTGGAATCAAAGTGATCATGGTTACCGGCGATCATCCCGGAACAGCCGCGGCAATCGCACGAGAAATTGGATTGGTTAAATCCGATAATCCAACCATTATTACTGGTGAACAGCTCAGAGGGTTCTCGGATATCCGGCTTCAGCTTGCTTTGGATGCTCAAGAAATCATCTTCGCACGGGTCGTCGCCAATCAAAAGATGCGCATTGTTGAAGCATTAAAGAAGAAAAAACATATTGTGGCTGTCACTGGAGACGGTATCAATGATGCACCAGCATTAAAAGCCGCGCATATCGGTATTGCTATGGGTATTGCCGGTACGGATGTAGCCAAGGAATCGGCTGACATGGTGCTGCTTGATGATAATTTCGCGAGCATCGTGAATGCAATTGAAGAAGGGCGCGCTGTATTCGAAAATATCCGCAAATTTCTCACTTATGTCCTTGTCCACAATGTTGCCGAACTGATACCTTATCTTGGTTTTCTGCTTTTCAAGATTCCCTTGGCATTGACACCAATTCAAGCGCTGTTGATTGATATGGGATCTGACACGTTTACCGCCCTCGGCCTAGGTGCCGAGCGACCCAATCCACAGATCATGCGTCGGCCTCCTCGCCCGCAGAGCGAAAGGCTGATGAATTGGCCCTTGGTATTCCGCGCTTATATCTTTTTAGGATTGATTGAGGCAACTGCCGCCATGGCGGTCTTTTTCTTTGTACTTAACAGCGCTGGATGGGAGTATGGACAGAACTTGGCTGCCCAGGATCTCCTGTATATGCAAGCTACTACCGCTTGCTTGAGCACCATCATCGTAATGCAAATCGTGAATGTATTTCTGTGCAGAAGCGATGCTCGATCAGTCTTTTCAACCGGATTTCTGGGTAATAAGCTGATTATTATTGGTGTGATATCAGAAATTGTAATTCTCTTGTTGATCAACTATACGCCTTGGGGAAATTCTCTCCTCGGAGCGGCGCCGTTTGAAACTGAGGTTTGGGGTCTCATCATTGTATGCGCATTAGTAATGTTCATTCTGGAGGAGCTGCGCAAATGGATTGCACGCAAGAAATCCCTTAATTCTTCTTATCGGGATGGCGTCTGAATAGCCCAAAATCAGCAAGGTAATATGACTGAATCTATTGAAGGCGCACATGTCGCTGATCCTTTCATTTTTTCTCCCCTCTTACTAGCAGTATAATGAACATTTTGCATGAACCCTTTATGGTCAGCACAAGCAATAAACTCAAAAGCAACATCAAGAATGAATCTCTCGGTGTATTAAGCCTCGCTGCACTGGGTGTTGTCTATGGCGACATCGGCACAAGTCCTTTGTATGTCATGAAAACCGTTTTTGATCCTGCTCATGGGCTTGTTATCAGTGATAATAATATCATTGGTATTATCTCGCTCATTTTCTGGGCGATCATGATGGTAGTAACGGTTAAGTACATCACATTGATTTTGCGAGCAGACAATCATGGGGAAGGCGGCATCATGGCATTGCTGTCGCTTGCCAGCTCCTCAGTCCTTAATCGTCCTCAGTTACATCGTATTCTTTTTATAATCGGCGCATTTGGTGCAGCACTATTCTATGGGGATGGCGTAATTACTCCCGCTATATCCGTGTTGAGTGCGGTAGAGGGGTTAGAAGTGGCAACCCCGCTGCTTCAGCCCTATGTACTACCGATCACGCTCATTGTCTTGATTTCGCTTTTCCTGATCCAGCAACGTGGCACGGGTGGAATTGGTGCGATGTTCGGACCGATAACGCTGATATGGTTCATTACACTAGGGTTTTTCGGTTTGATAAACATTGCTACGGCACCAGAGATTTTGCAAGCTTTTAATCCGCTGTTCGCTGTTAGTTTTTGTCTGGAAAACGGATTGCTCGCCTTTATTGCTTTTGGTGCCGTGGTGCTGGCAGTGACAGGCGGTGAGGCACTTTATGCTGATATGGGGCACTTTGGGATAAAACCTATTCGCCTGGCTTGGTATGGTTGCGTTCTTCCCGCCCTCATATTGAACTATTTAGGACAAGGTGCGCTGCTACTTGCCGATCCATCGGCCATTTCTAATCCGTTCTTTTTGCTGTTCCCATCGTGGGCGCTTTATCCAGCCGTAGCGCTGGCTACGGCAGCCACTGTCATCGCATCGCAAGCGGTGATCTCTGGTGTTTTCTCAGTCACCCGGCAAGCTATCCAACTTGGATTCTTGCCGCGCATGCAGATCAGGCACACCTCAGACCAAAAGATTGGCCAAATATATATTCCATTCGTCAATTGGATTCTGCTGGCAGCCGTGATCATGGCTGTAGTGGGATTCGGTTCATCGTCTAGTCTCGCATCGGCTTATGGCGTAGCGGTTACCGCCACAATGGTGATTGAAACCATATTGACTTTTTTTGTACTTCGTTTCGCCTGGAAGTATCCTTTGATACTTGGCATAGTAGCGACAGGATTTTTCTTGATCATTGATGCCACATTTTTTGCTGCAACGATATTAAAAATATTCCAAGGCGGGTGGTTTCCCTTAGTCATTGGCGCAATCATCTTTTTTGTAATGATTACTTGGAATCGCGGACGTGAAATTTTATTGGAGCGTTTGCGTTCAGATGATATCCCTCTTGAGCCATTCTTGGAGTCATTGCTAGCACACCCACCGGCACGTGTTTCCGGAACATCTATTTTTCTAACATCTAATGTGAATGGTGTGCCGCATGCGTTATTGCATAATCTCGCCCATAACCAAGTCTTGCATGAATGTGTGGTGTTCTTGACCGTAGATTACCTGGAAACTCCCAGAGTTCTGGAAGAGGAGCGGGTATCTATAAAACCGTTAATAGGAAATTGTTATCAAATTACTGTTAAATATGGCTTTAAGGACGAACCAGACTTGCCAGCTGCGTTGGAAATGTGTAAGCAACATGGACTAGAGTTTGAGCCACTAAAAACATCTTATTTTCTGAGTCGTGAAATTGTTGTGCCAAGTCCTGGTGGTGGCATGACGCAGTGGCAGGAGCGGATATTTGCTACGATGGCTAGAAATGCCAGCAACGCAGCCGAGTACTTTAAATTACCGGCTAATCGTGTCCTTGAATTGGGTACAAGGATTGAAATCTAATCCGAAAATATACATTCAATTTATTTATTGCTAGCTCCATCGTCACTGGCAGGTCTCAGCCAGCAAGCGCAGAGTTTTTACTTCCAGAGCGGCATACCATAATTGATATTTTTCCTTGATACGCTGCCAACGCTTGCCATACTCGCACCAGTATTCTTTGCGAGGCGGCAACCATTCATGCGGTGCCTGATCGGATTTGGATTGATTGACTGAATCATCAACGACCAGAAGATTCTCGAAATCATTGGCAAACATCCGGCGCTGATCACGTGTCCATTTGTCAGCCCCGTGCCGATGTGCATGGGCTAAGGGCACAATATGATCAATGTCAACATTTGAGGCTTTGGTAAACGTCTTACCCGTGTAGACACCGAACCATTCGCCGGAAACTACTATGCAATGTCTAGCGTCCTTGAATTTAACCGGCACCCGGCTGGTCGCGATCAGCATTTCTTGTCGTGTGTTCTGACAATCCCCATCGGCATCTATCCAATGCGGCCAATCTTTGCGATTGTAGGGGCTAACCGGAGCGGGGGCGGCGATTGATTCCTGTTGTGGGGTAACCCGCTTTTCTACAGCACAGCCTGAAATTACTACTAGAATTGAAGTTAACAGGGACAGAACGATATTTGGCATGTTGCGTTTGTATTAAGGACTACATTCTTTGTGAAGATAATCCGGGTAAAAACAGTTTCCCGTCGTACCCGGAAGTTGATCATTGATTTAGCAACTATCTGCTACAGTAAAATTAGTATGCAACAACATAATTCGTTTGCTGAGTAACAAACGGGGTACCCGCCGCCTAAGCTAAGCAAAACAGCCCCACACGAACACATTACACCGTTACGGATGGCACATATTTGGTTGATTTAAGAAACTTCAGCGATTCCAATCCCGGTTTTAAGGTTAATTTGCTAAGTTTAAAGGGATCAAACGCGTAATGTTCCAGTCTGCGTAAATACCGCTTCCGATCATTCCTACTCAACCCGCTAAGCGCAGTATTCAAACCATCAGCTTGCGCCGCAGCTAGAAAGTCGTCATCGAAATATTCATCGACCAAGAAGTCATCACGGTAAAAACTGAGCTTCTTGAATTGATTCTCCAATTTCTCACGAATTTCGGCCATAGAGAAACCCAGATCACGATTCACAATTTCAAGCCTGACCCAGCTAACAGATTCAGCATCAACACCATGTAACTGCTTAGTTTGTTCCGCTTTGTCATACGCAGTAACCCGGATATCGCTTTGATCACTGCCGCAAATCTGGGACTGAATTTCATCATCCGCGGGGCGCTTAATCTCAGAACAACTAACCCCCTTCATGTACATATAAAAATTGTCTAACGCAGAATAGCAATCAATGGTGGTATCCAGCCTAGTTAAACGGGCCTCATAGAACACAGTACGCGCCAGCTTTATACCTAGGATTCTGACCAACAAGCGCCGCAATTTGCGTCTACCATCCTCGCCCAATTTCGCGGGATTAAACTCAAATCTAATAAAGTTATGTGACTTATTTTTGGGATATATAGATACCTTGAAATTGAAATGATTTTCTTTAGAGGAATAACCTAGTTTAAGATTTGAATGTATGGTAATCTCAATATCAACTGTATGGTTATACCGTCCCTTCTTTTCCCGATAATGTTTAACCCTGCGATCGTCATTGTCATACGGGTCGAAATCGCCCCTATTGACTATCGGATTATTGGGTTCACTATTAAAAAGCTGAAAGAGGTTATCCTTCACTTTAAGCCGTTTACTTTCTACTATGTGTAACGTAAAGCTTGCCTTATCAAAAAATACATTTGTCATTTGTTTGCTTTTCATAATTAATCACCGTTGCGATTAAAAAATTATTAATACGATTACAATCAAATTAATTGACTGTTAGTTGCAAATACGATTGGTGATGAATGTGAGCCGGATTAATAGAAAAATATTATCCATGTGCTTATAACGTGCTGTTAGTAATCATCATTCGTGTCTGATAAACACTGCACAACATAAAAAATATTCGTCACTTTCGTCACATTCATCACGCCCCATTACATCAACTGGATTTGTCCGTTGGTGGAATAATCCTCAATCGCGCACCAGCATTTGATTTATTGAGATGCTTAATTTTTATCCCATGCACTTCGAACAAAGCCTTTTCAACACTACCCAGCTCCGTTTTGAAGGCTTTGGAGTTTCCGGGTATGCTGTTAGGGGAGTTTGAATATCCCTTGAGTTTCGTAATAAACTCGGCCAGATGGAATGTTTCAGCTTCACGCAGCTTCCTGGCCAGAGATATCACCGCTTGTGCTAGATCAGAATCTTCGATAATCGCAGCTGATCCCTGTTTCAGATTGTTTTTATAAGCCTCGATAAAACTACCTTCCTCATACCCCAGAACTTGTTCAAGTGCGATACCAACCTTAGTAAAATCCCCCATTCTGAAAAGCGTATCGGGATCTTTAATTTGGTCTATTAAAACAAATACTTTATGCAATATTTCGTAGAACCCTTTCAGGATTTTGGGTAAATCCGTTTTAAACTGGTTTTTTAAATTTGTTTTGCCTCCCTTTTTTGCATAATCCGCAGTAGTGAGAGGCTTTAATTGCAAATGAACTGTCCTGCTAAGCAAGTCATTTTGTGAAAATGGAGACTGCAAACTGTTAAAAATGGTAGGCTTACGTAGATCAACAACGACTGCATCATTATTTGTAAAGAACTTCCGAGCAATCGACTTGCCACCGGTAGACGATTGGCAGAGCAGATTTTGAATATTTGGTTTAAAAACATCACCATTATTATCAAATGCTGGCATATGACGATGAAATGCAGCCAACTTAATTTCTTCTATCGAGGTGAGTGGAGCAGCCACTCCAAAGCTCGTTGGGTCGATAATCTCTAAAATGAATTCGGTGAGGGTTGTCTTTCCGCTACCAGAGGCACCCGTTATAAGCAAAATTGGGTATTCATTGTTTGGGAAACAGGCGTTCACCATAAAAGCCAGTAACAGCAATTGATCATTCTCATTGCTAACTGGCGCATGCTCCCAAAAAAGATCAAAATCCGCTTTAGCATTATGTTGATAATCTAGTTCACGAATATATTTGGAGCTTCTAAACTTGTTTTTTCTACCTTTTACACATTCAACACCATTCTTTTTTTTCTTTGATATCCTAATTTGACGGTCACCTTTACCGCTATTGATGTAAAGGCAGTTGTTACAAATGACATATCTAGTATTGACTTCTTCCGTACCCTCTACCTGTGACGCAAGCGCTCTCAGTTCATCAATGATGCTGCCAATCTTTTGTTTGGATGATTTTTCTTTTTTCTCTCTCAATACCAGCATGATAAGGTCGCATAATTCTTCCGAAGGTATTGGTACTACACGCTGGACATCATTTAACACATAGACAAAATATTTATTGCCATCTTTGTCTTTAACAATTCCACACTTGCCAAATGGATCTAATTGGAACCACATAGTAGAACTCCTTTTTGTTTTTATCAGGGTGTTGGGGTATGGTTCAGAAAGGCGCGCGCCTTGATTGTTTTTCAATTGGCGCGCCTCTTTGAATTTGCCCTTATCTCAACCCGCCTAATAATTACTCATTAAAATTTGATTGAAATAACGTACGATCTTTGCTTGTTATTTTTCAGATTCCCTTGCCTCCCTGTTTTTTACCCACTCTGTCAGAGCACTTTCGGAATACCCCACTGACCTAGTGCCGATGCGAATTTTTGGAACAAAATCGCCTTGCGCCTGTAGCCGGTGGATCGAACTCCGGGAGATCCCGAGAATTTTTACTAGCTGGTTCATACGTATAATTTTTTCCATACCTACCTCTTTGCAAAGAATGACTAATAAAAATGAGTTTCCTCATCTCGTTTGTGCATCCGAATTTGCCGTTTCAGGAACGTGCAGCATCGGTGCAAGATGTCTTTACAAAGTGAGTTTTTGCAGAAATAAGCCCGTAGAAATTGGGAAACTGAGGCTAGAATTAATAGAAAACCAAGAATTGAGTGAGAAACTGATGTTGTGACGGTGGATTTAATAGAAAATCCCAACCTTTTGATAAAATAGATTTGCAGAAACCTAGAGGATTATTAATAGAAAAATTCAGCGCAAATACGAACAATGGAGAGTTTTGAAGTTTTATTTAATAGAAAAACTTAAATTTTTGGTGGCTAAATATAGTTGCGATGCAATGATTTTTAATAGAAACTGCTCAATTTTCTGTGGGTGATGAATGATAAAAAAGAGCCTAAATTCTGAAGGTAATATTACTGATATCAAGGGTACTTTAATTAAAAAAGCTAAAACAATAAGAATCCGCTGGCGCAAGATCGTTAAATCTGAGAAATTTAATTATTATATTTTTCAAGGTGACTCTGAACTTAGTCCCAAGAAATTCCTATATTTCGTAAAACCAGGATCATGGTGGAAAGAAATGCTGGAAGAAATAAATGAATTGGAGACCGAAATAAGAGAAGCTGGATTTGTGGGGCGGAAAAAACCACGGAAATTGTGGTTACCGGTGATGATAGAAGATGCTGTAGAAATTACTGTTAAAATTTATCAAGCTAAATCGGTGCGGTCTGTCTCAATCGATACCGCCATTAACTTTAAAAGCGAAGCACGTTCCGGCCATGCTGTTCGTCTCCGCTTAACTAAAGCTAAAGCTAGTCAATATGGTATCGATTCACCTACCGGGAGAAATTACAAGCTTCGTGTAAAAAATTCATCCTCATTGAAGATATCTTATTTTAAATTTACGAACTGGGCTGTTTGCCTGGGTTCAAAGAACAAGCCAATTGAAGTATATGAGGAGAATCCTGAATATACCGCCAAGAGTGATTCAAAAATACCGTTATGTAGAAGTAAAGACAACAAGAGGTTTCTTTTTGAAGTTGAATGAAGATACGCTCAAGAAATATAGTTTGATAACCGACTTTCTTTCATCAGCTATTACCGAGCATATTAATTTACGATAATTTATCTTATCGCTGGTTGAGGATTGTTCCGAGATTGGGCGGCTAATCGTGATTGATTAATCTTAATCTTGGTTACCGGTCTTCACGGCCATGCCAGAGCCGCAAAATATAAATCGTTTCATCGGTTAGCTCGTACCGCAACTCATAATCGCCAATGATCATGCGGCGCACATCACGAGGCAAGAATTCTTCAAGTTTTATTCCAAGCTGCGGGTACTGAATCAGCTGTTCCGCGCCAGTGATTAGCTGCCGAACCACTTGTGCCGCTGCGCGAGGGTTGATCGTGGCCAGGAATGCATGAAGCCGAACCAAGTCACGCTCAGCGCTCGTAGTCCATCGCAGGATCATTGCTTATTCTGATTGGTCGAGATTCTTGGCCCAGGCATCAATCGATGCATGATCGACAAGACGGCCAGCATCGACATCGGCCAATCCCTCCAGTGTGAGCTGATGGCGCTTGGCTTCTAGTTCGACCCAGGAAATCAGAGCCTGTTTGACTATCCAGCCTTTAGGACGATCCAGCCGTTCGGCAAGCAGATCAATTTGTTCGGCCAGTTCATTGGGAATATGGGCGGTTACCACGCGAGTATTCATTATAATCAGAATAAATCAATATTAATCAGAACTAATATAATGGTTGTATCGGTGTTTGTCTATATGGAGATCGGATAAAGAGTTCAATTCTAATTTCCTGGTGTGCCATTTAACACGAGTGTATTAGGCATGTTTGGATAATGTTTCATATTTCAATATGAAGTGCCCAAACATGTCCAATCATGGCGGAAAACGAGAAAACGCAGGCAGACCCCGCGGTCAGGGTAAATTCGGTGAACCGACAGTGACTATGCGTATACCGGAGAGCCAAATCGCAACCATCAAGGATTTTCTGGAAGCCTTGCAACGCAAAAGAGCGAATATGGCTGGGGATAATGCCGTTTCGGAAGTCGATGAGTTTTTCGTGCCTGAGATTAGCGATCAACCCGCTTTGTTACCGCTTTTTGCCACCAGAGTGGCAGCAGGCTTTCCCAGTTCGGCGGATGATCATGTCGAGAAGCGTCTCGATGTCAGTGAATTCCTGATCGATCATGCGGCATCGACGTTCTTTGTTACGATCAAGGGCGATTCGATGATTGTGTCGGTTTGCTGCCCGGTGATAAAGTGGTGGTGGATCGATCAAAGACACCGGCTATCGGCGACATCGTGCTGGCAGTGGTGGATCGCGAATTCACCATCAAAATCCTCGATCATGGTTCAAACAAAATGCCACGGCTGATACCAGCCAATTCCACCGGTGCTTATCGACCGATTTACATTCGTCCCGATACCCCGTTTGAGATTTTTGGCGTTGTGATCGGATCTTTTCGTCGTTTCAAATAAACATACCGCCGGTATCAGATGTGTTTTCTTTTGATTGACCAGCAGATGCCGGTACAATTCTTGACCTTACCACCATGCCGCAATGCTCCATCGCACTGATCGATGTCAACAGTTAGAGCGGCAACAGCCTACCTCAAATGTCCTACCTATTGATCCGCTAAGTCATAGAAACCGCTGAATCAAGCAGGTGTAGCTCATGAAACGAAAGATTTTCGTTCCGTTGGACTTCAAACCCCTTTACCGGTATGTTAGTCCTGACGGAAAACACCGTGCTGATGGGGAAACGTTACTTGGAAAGAAAGCATATAAATATAAAATGAAGGTAAAAAATACTGCTATCACCTATACCGCATATGACTATCAAACTCTGCAAGGAGTAAAACTTATTGCAGATTGGCTTCGCATCCCCACCAAATATTCAAGGGTGGCATTTGAGGCAGACGAAGACGCCAATGGCACACCTGCGGGCATTGACGATATCGTCGGTGAGCGACCGGATGGCATTAAGGATTTCTGGCAGGTTAAATTTACCCCGTCGCCAAACAAAGATGAAAACCGACTTTCTTGGGATTGGCTGTTAAGCGTCTCAGGTAGGACTAAAAGGTCCCGTTCAATTTTAAGAAAACTCTACGACGCAATTGTTTCAGTGCCGGCTGAAAATCTCGGTGATGTAGTTCTACTAACAAATAAGCTACCTGATAGAGACATGGAAGACTGTCTTTCTGGTTCAAAAATCCTATTTGATAAAATTGATAAGGTCACAAGGAGCCGGATCGTTAGCCAGCTGGGAAACGATGAAAAGGCTGAATATCTTTTTTCAAGATTAACAGTTCAACATAGTGACGGTGATTACCACGTTACTAAGCGTTCCGTACAAGCAGATCTTTTAAATTTTTCTGATGACGCAGGGGTTGAGCGGCTTATTTCAAGATCGCGTGAATGGGCGATGTTCAAGAATAATCCGCCCAGCGATGGGTGGATTCAGCTTCACCATATTAGAGAAGTATTGTCGCCTAGGCGTCCTGAGCCAATTCCAGAAATTTTCTTTGTGCCAGATGATTACTGCCTTCCTGATGTGGATTTTCACAGCAGGATGATCGAGAGGATAGGCGCTTCGAGTGGGGAGGTTATCACTTTAACTGGAAAACCTGGCGGTGGAAAAAGTACCTACCTTTCCTTTCTATGCCAAGAGTTAGAAGACAGTGGAATTCCAGTTGTCCGTCACCACTACTTTTTGGCGCTAGGGGATTCGACTACTGATCGTTTGAGCCCAAGGATTGTTGCCGAATCCTTGCTTCACCAAATCAATAGCGTCCACAAAGATGCAGGAGCAGACACAAGCCGACCAGAAAATCTTTGCGAAGCAATAAAAACATGCGCAACCTACTACCACACAAAATGTAAACCTTTCGTAGTAGTTGTAGATGGACTCGATCATGTTTGGCGTGATAATGCTAAAGATAAAAAGCCATTGGATGAAATATTCAAGCAACTTCTGCCAGCAACAGATAACCTAGTCGTTCTCATTGGCACTCAACCAGTAGATGACAATCTTTTACCGAGCATTTTGCTTTCTAACTCTCCAAAGGTAAAGTGGTATTGGCTGCCAGAGATGTCAGGTAATTCCATTTATGAGTTTTTGAAGCTTCATGTAGAGTCTGGACGATTATATCTAAACTGCCATGAAAGCCATCGTAACGAAGAGATTCAAAATGTTGCTAACGCGTTACTGCAGATAACAAATGGTTATCCACTTCATGTCATTTACTCAACTGAGTATATTTCGAGTCACGGACTAGCTCTGTCACAATGGAATATTGAACAGCTACCGCCCTGCACAGACGGAAATATAGCAAACTACTACAACGAATTATGGCAATCTCTTAATTATAGACAAAAAGATGTTCTTCATCTTTGCTGCGGCTTCAAATTTGCCTGGCCTAGACAAGCTGTTGGCAAGGTAGTGAAGGATGAGCATGATAAAGCACCAAGTGTCGATGCTGTTTCGCATTTGCTGTCTGAAACTATCTCTGGTGTGAGACCGTTTCATGAAAGTCTTGTCGTATTTGTCACCAACCTCCTCGATCATCAAGCACGAATAAAAGCGTTGCTACAAGATGTCTGTAATTGGCTTCAATCAGATGCACCAGCTCACCTTAAAGATCAGTGGCTTTGGTCCTGTCAATCTTTGGGAGGAAACACTACAGAGCTGCGCCAAGGCTTAACACGCGACTGGGTATTGGATAGATTGGTTGTAGGTATGCCAGTTAATGCATCCATAAGATTATTATCAGAGGCAGAAACCTATGCCTTCGACGACCGTAACTATGCTGAGGCCTATCGGCACAGACAGCTAAAAACTAGACTAATCAATGGACCTGAATTCCAAACTTGGGATTCAACTTCTCTCGAAATATTATCAGTAGTCGGCGCTGCCCCACATGCTCTTAACGAGATTTTATCGAGGGAATATGAATACACCCCAATCAAACTATCAATACTATCAATTGCGATGTGGTTTCGTGGAGAAATTAAAAAAGCCACAGAATTATCCAGAAAGGCAATAGATCGTTACAGAACCAAATCGAAATTATTAGCCTCACGAAATTCACAAGATGAAGAAAGCGAAGCTATTACCATAGTAAAAGCTGGCACGCTAACCGATAGCCTTAATTACGACGCCATATTTGATGGAGGCAACTTTGCTAATTGGCCAGATGGTTACATCATCAGCTTTAGATCTGCATGCCTTATCAAAAAGGATATAAATCTACTGATTCGGGCTTGGAAATGCCTACCTAGCAGTTCGTCACACATTGGAAAAATTGAGTTGGATGCTATTAGGTTGAGCATTTTAGAAGACGCTGATATCTGCTGCTGGCCGGAGTACCAAAACTTTTCTTCTCAAGAGCTCAGTGGATTTTTAAGTGTATATTCAAAGGAAACACTCAGCGATATCCAGGCAGAGATTTTTGATAGTGAAAATCAAGCAGCTTATAGAGTAGCAACCTCACAGGGCTATCACTCCTGGTTTTTCTCCGCACTACAACTCAGAATTTGTGCTGAGGGGAATTTTAGCTGGATACCGGTACGAGCGGAATCTGAAAGGATCGACGTTTCAGATCACTATGATTTGCTAAGCGAACTGGCAAATATTGTTGGGTTCGAGATACTGGCCGGAAACGCGTTGACCTTTGATCTAAGTTGCGCGCTGTTTCCAAAACATTCAATACTTGATGACGCTCATTGGGAAAAGCGCAGAGCCGACATTTCTTTAAAGAGAGAATGGATCGAAATTGCTGCAGATTGCCACTTGTTAACAGCCAAACGCAAAATATCGTCTAACGAGTTGGAAAGTGTTTTAAATTATAGCGTTTTTCGATCCGATTGGCTGAGACTCTGGTACAAAGAGCTAAAACTTGAACTGTTATCTGAAGACGCGGCAAGGCTGTTGATTGACAGAGAAATAATTCGCCAAGAAAGCGTGCTAGAGGAAACAATTGAAAACTCAAATGCGTACCTTGAGCTTGCAGCAATAGCCTTTCAGCACGAAATTCAAGAATACTTCGAGAAATGCTTGAGAACGGCGTGGGACTTCGTTCTCGGATACGGGCACCACAAAGATCCAACTATCTTTGATGTTCTTAATGCAATTGAGTACCTGTCAAAAAAAGACCCGAAATCTTCACTCCAGATATTGGAAAGAATTTCACCTATCGTGTTTAACATTTCCAAGTTTACTGATGGAGATGAAACCAGGCATTCCAAACACTCGATATCATCATTAGCGGCAAAGCTGAATCCTCAAACCGCCGCTTCAATATATGATCAAGAACTCAGCGATGGCGAATGGTACTATGCAGAAGGAACCATTCAAAGACTGGTTGATCGATGCAATTTATCCGCACCGATTACTGGACAGCTATTTTTAACCGGATTACCTTCTTCATGCTACGAGATAATCAGACAGCAGCATGAGTCTGGAGATGCCAACGCGACAGATATCGCTTCAAGTATTAAAGGCATGCTTGATATCGATATTCTCGATAAACCCATCGAAAACAAAACAAAGTCAGATGATTTTGACGAAAAAATCACGTTACGTCCGGAAGACTACCCTCCCGATTCTTTCGAACAATTATCAGATGATTTAAAAGGAAAAATCAGCACTAGAAAATTTTGGAAGCGTTGGTACGAATACTGGCAAGATCGAAATAATGAATCTGAGCTCATCCAACACTTGATGCCGCACGTCATGTCATTCACAGAACGCCATGACGACAAGCGATGTCTTTTGGATTTGCTATTTCAAAGTCAGAGAAAATTGTCAGGCAAAACGAAGGCTTTTGATTTATTGGTATTGGCTCACGGCGCGATGAATGGCTGGTCCAACTGGTTTGAGAGCTCTGAGAAAAGCATTGAAAGACTTGAAATTGTCGCATCTCAATACACCAAAAAAATTGACGAATTTATTAGGTTGACAACAGCACAACCAGACACCTGGAAAGATAAATTTGGCAGTTTAATAATACCTAATGACAAGCTCGTATTTCTGCTTTCACAAGCCGGAAGGATAGATGAAGCGATACAGCTTACCATCGCCATGGTAGAAGGATTAGAAGATAGTGTCCGAAATCTTAATTTGACCACGC
The DNA here is from genome assembly GCA_019745325.1 of Nitrosomonas sp. Classification (GTDB taxonomy): domain Bacteria; phylum Pseudomonadota; class Gammaproteobacteria; order Burkholderiales; family Nitrosomonadaceae; genus Nitrosomonas. Next base: position 32,676 of record JAIETK010000007.1, read on the forward strand.
CTAATTGGGATTGGGGAGCTACAGACACCCTCGATGATGCCTTGAGCAAGCTGTTAATTTCAAGGCTAAAATGCCCTATCCCGTCAGTTAAGCTGTGGGCAATCGAACAGATTTCTCTTCTGCTGAACAGCCAACATCCAAAAATTGAGTCTTTGCTAGTGCAAGATTTGGCTGGTCGCAAACAAGAGTCTGAATGTGTAGAGGTACTTTGTGTTTTTTATGTCGCGCATTCAAAAGGATATGAATGTCCGCAAGATCTTGGACGACATATCAAGGCTAGATCAACACTGTCTGACTTGCTAATAAAAAATTTAATTCAAACCCCAAGTGAATTCGGTGAGAATGCATACCCATTTACGCCCGACATTTGTCTCGGGGTTAATAACCACAGATTCAATTACTTTCAAGGCAGCCATGTTCCGCACCTATATTTTTCATGGCTAAAGAAAGAAGAGCACCGAACAGGAATTCCTTTCACAAAGTATTATGAGTTAGAGTGGAGTAATACTTTCGAATATTTATCACTGGCTGAAACCCAGATTGATTATTTTCTTGGTAGCGACCGGCAGCGCTCTACTGGACAGTTTTACACACAAGCTAGCCATCGGGGGCGCTCTGCTTATCTACGAACTATTGAGGTGGCAAAGCAATTCTATGGCATGCCGGATGCTTATGCTGAATACCTATCGATACTTGCGCTGCCAATAGAACCTGCATACACGGGGATAAAACCTTATAAACCCGCTTGGTTGCCTAAATGGAACAGCAGCTGGAATCCTGATGCGGATGGCATAGCTCAGTTTGTTAAGCTTGCTTTAGCCAATTTCGATTCAATCAAAGGCTCGCAATGCTTATTGGCTTTTTCACTACCAATCAAAATTGACGAAAACACATGGATTGAAGTGACGGTTGTTAAAGCTTCTGTTACCGAACAATCCGAAGAGGGGTTGGAATTAGAAGAGCGTTCTGGATGTATTTCCATAGGAAATCTACTTGATCCAGAGCTTACCTACAAGTTTCATTATGATGATCAAAATCCTGGTGGATTAATGGCAAATACACCATACCCATTCAACAGATATGGACACTGGCATTCTGATATGGAAGCGCGCGGTCTATACGTTCCAAAGAGCGACATTAAAGACAAAAGAATTGTTGGCAAAACTGTTGATGGCGCTTTCTATTATTATGCTGATGGATCCAATATAGGTTTTTCTGAATTTTGGTTCGCTGGATGGCAACCAAACCATCCCAAAAGTATTCGCTCACTCTGTGGCTCTTCGACTGTGATTTACAACGAAAAACTAGGTGAATGGTACAGTGAAAATGAATCAACGGTTGGCTTCATTTATGTGTGTAAGGCCAAAGTTCTCTTATCGACAGATAGTTATAGAGACTTCGATGAGCAAGAACTGAATTTCGTGATTAATTAGGTGGTAAGGCCCAACGCTTCCTAAATTTTAAGGCTATCGAGCCTGAAGGAGTTTATGTGATCACAAGCAAAGAACTGTATCGCTAAAAATTAATAGCTTCGGAATGATGTATCAAAATTAGTGAAATTATTCACGATTTTTTTGATGGGATTATTGATGGGATTACCAGTTGGCATCCACGAAAAATCGCGTGGATACTGGATCTTTGGCGGAGAGAGAGGGATTCGAACCCTCGATAAGCTTTTTGAGCCTATACTCCCTTAGCAGGGGAGCGCCTTCGACCACTCGGCCATCTCTCCGATTAACGATTCTTTTGCTTCGTATTTAATAACAGATATTTAGAGTGCTTGTTCAAGGTCGAATGCCTTATGCAGAACCCGCACAGCCAATTCCATATATTTTTCGTCTACGATAACTGATATTTTAATTTCGGAAGTTGCAATCATCTGGATGTTAATGCCTTCTTCCGCTAATACGCGGAACATTTTACTGGCAATTCCCGCATGTGAGCGCATACCAACGCCAACCACTGAAACCTTGGCAATTCTATCACCTCCAAGCACGTCACGGGCACCAATATGAGGTTGAATCTGCTCTTTCAGGATATTCATCGTGTTTTTAAACTCATTGCGGTGAACGGTGAAAGAGAAATCCGTCAGACCATCGTGCCCGACATTCTGAATAATCATGTCGACATCAATATTGGCATCAGCGACAGGCCCAAGGATCTGATATGCAATGCCAGGATGGTCCGGCACGCCCAAAACTGTAATTTTTGCCTCATCACGATTGAATGCAATACCTGAAATAACCGCTTGTTCCATATTTTCATCTTCCTCAAATGTGATCAGCGTGCCTTGACCATCTTCTTCAAAACTCGATAGAACTCTGAGCTTGACTTTATATTTTCCAGCAAACTCAACTGATCTGAGCTGTAATACTTTCGAGCCGAGGCTGGCCATTTCCAGCATTTCTTCAAAAGTTATGGTATTTAATCTTCTGGCCTCTGCGACTACACGGGGGTCGGTAGTATAAATTCCGTCGACATCGGTATAAATCTGGCATTCGTCGGCTTTAAGTGCGGCGGCAAGCGCAACGCCGGTTGTATCCGAACCACCGCGCCCTAAAGTAGTAATACTGCCTTTTTCATCGACGCCCTGGAATCCGGCAACAACTACGACATATCCAGCGTCTAAATCCGCTCGAATCTTGTCTTCGTCTATACTCAAAATGCGCGCTTTGGTGAATGTGCTATCGGTTAATATCCTGACTTGAGAGCCGGTGTAGCTTTTGGCTTTTACATTCAATTCCATGAGTGCCATTGCCAAGAGTGCAATTGAAACCTGCTCGCCTGTCGAGATCATGACATCCAGCTCACGCGGACTGGGATTTTCCTGTACTTCATGCGCTAGAGCAATTAACCGGTTGGTTTCACCACTCATTGCCGAGACGACAACAACGAGTCGATGTCCCTGTGAATGGAACTTCGCAACCCGACGAGCTACATTTTTTATTCTTTCGGTACTTCCGACCGAAGTGCCGCCATATTTTTGTACGTAAAAAGCCACGAAATTAAAAATCCATTAGAATGGAAAAAGCGCATAATTTTACACATTTCTCTTATAGAAAACCAGTTGTTGCTTTGCAGACGGCTTACAGTAAAGCGCTAACGAGCGTGTATAAACTGTATGGATTAGTTATTCTTGCGAATCATGGTGGAAAGAACCGGTAATTCAAAATGGTAAAAACTGTTACGTAAAAGCGCAATGACTCGTTTATATTATATTCATGACCCGATGTGTAGTTGGTGCTATGCATTTATTGAAGCATGGTCGTTGTTACAGAACAATCTATCAGGTGAAGTTGAGGTTGTTTATTTGCTGGGCGGTTTGGCTCCCGACACAACAGCACCGATGCCGCTCACAGTTCAGCAGAGTATTCAACAAGCTTGGCAAAGAATCGAACAAACGATACCCGGCATCAGGTTTAACTGGGAATTCTGGTCGCGCAATAGGCCGATCCGCTCAACCTATCCGGCTTGCCGGGCAGTTATTGCAGCAAAAAGACAAAGTGCAGGTGCGGATCTGAAAATGATCCGTGCGATTCAAGATGCTTATTACCAAAAGGCAAAAAATCCCGCATTACTGGAAATATTAGCGGAGTGCGCCGAAGTGATCGGTCTCGATGCCGACACTTTCAAAGCGGATTTGGTCAGCACGGATGTCGAGAACGAATTGCAGCGGCAAATCCAATTATCGCGAAGCATGGGCGTCGATTCGTATCCATCCTTACGATTGATGCGGAGTGAAGCGATATATTCGATCGCGATCGATTATCGAAATTTCCGAACCATGCTGGATGAGATTAATATCCACCTTTAACTTGCATTTCGGTCGTGCACTTTCCCTAATCAAAGAAAGTTTTTCTTAATCTATCCCAGAAACCGTTTGCTTCACTGGTATGTGATTTAGGATTCTTATTCACTAGCAAATTTTCCATGGTTAATTGATAAATCCTTGATAATTTATCCAGATCATCGATATTAACATGTTCATTCAGTTTATGAATCGTGGCATTGCAGGGGCCGAATTCGATGACTTGTTTACAAATGTCGGCAATGAACCGTCCGTCTGAGGTGCCGCCGGATGTAGAGAGTTGTGGTTCGAGAGTGGTAACTGACGAGATGGCTGCATGCATTGCATTCGCAAGCTCGGCTTTCTCTGTCAAAAAAGGTTTTCCCGACAATTCCCATTGCAATTCATAATTTAAGCCATGCTTATCAAGAATTTGATGCACCTTGGTTTTTAATGATTCAACGGTGCTGGCGGTCGAGAATCGAAAATTAAATAACAAATTCAGTGTGCCGGGGATAACATTGGTAGCGCCGGTACCGGCATGGATGTTGGAAATGTGCCAGGTGGTCGGCGGAAAATATTCGTTGCCTTGATCCCATTCCGTCTGCGCTAATTCCGCAATCGCCGGGGCAACAAGATGGATGGGATTTTTTGCTAAATGCGGGTATGCGATATGACCTTGGATACCCATTACTGTCAGATTGCCGGACAAGGATCCGCGGCGGCCGTTTTTAATGGTATCGCCCAGCTTATCGGTGCAAGTCGGTTCACCCACGATACAATAATCAATCAATTCTTCGCGCGCCTTTAAGGTTTCAACGACCTTGACCGTTCCATCGACTGCAACGCCTTCTTCATCTGAGGTGATTAATAGTGCAATCGATCCATCATGATCCGCATGCTGCTGTAGAAATGCTTCAATGGCTGTTATGAATGCCGCCAGCGAAGATTTCATATCCGCCGCGCCGCGGCCATAAAGGCGATTGTCTCTAATTGCCGGCGTGAATGGATCGCTGTCCCATTCTTCCAACGGACCTGTTGGGACGACATCCGTGTGCCCGGCAAAACACAACACCGGTGAACTGTTGCCGCGCCGTGCCCATAAATTGTCAACTTGGCCAAAACGCATTGTTTCAATCTGAAAACCAAGCTTTTCGAGCCGATTGATTAAGATATCCTGGCAACCGTCATCGGATGGTGTCAAAGATTTTCGTGCAATCAGTGCTTGGGCGAGGGTTAAAGTATCATTGGACATAGCAATTTTTAATATAAAGAGTTATTTGAGGTTGTGCCGGAAATTGTTGCGGTTATACGAGAATAGCTGAATTTTATTGCAATCCGTCCGTAATAGGAAAACAAATAAAGCCGTCAGACTTTTCTGGCTTTGAAGGATTGGTATATTACGTTGATTTATAGAAAGGAAGATTAAAATGTCTTTGAAAAATTCAATTAAGGAATTCAAGATTCATTTAGGCGATAAAGAATCGTTACTCGATACCCAATATCAAAGAGTGGCTGGGATGATTGAATTGCATTGGGGGTATAAGGAATTCTATTCGTATATCAACAAGCTGCTCGTGGTCGAAAGAGATCAGAGCAGACAGGGGTTTCCATTGGATGTGCTGCAAGAGATTTATACCTTGCAAGAAATTCATGAAAAAGCTTTTCCTCATTTGAAAAAATTATTACCGAATGATAGCTTGGAAATGGTTTCTTTTAGGTAATGGTATTGAAATTCAATGACAAGCTACTACTTAAGTCGATTGATTTTTCAAACGCCAGTGCGGTGGGTGGCGGCAGTTTGTGGTTCGATTTCCCGTCGCCAATCAACGAAACAAGTTTCTAAGCCACATTTCCAGTTTTCTGGTTGCAATCACGTCATCCCGGTTATAGCTCAAAATTTCTGTTTTTAGCCGCTCCCGCTCAGTTTCATTTTTTTCTGCGCGGAAGCGGTGGAACTGCACCACCGACCATTGAGATCCTGACTCCTGATTCTGCCATTGGAAGTTAACCAACGCCGGATGCTTGCAAATATCTTTAAGTCCATATCCTTGCAGCGGCAACACCAAACAATCCAGCACCGGATTCTGTATATCGAATAACGGGCTATCCTGGCCGAGTAACCAGGCAACCGTGGCATGCGTTTCCATCGCATAGCGTTCGGCATATTTGCGGATCGTGGCTTTTTCATGATTGGAATAGTGCGTCAGTATCATGGATGGAAATTTGGACCGATACGCTTCAATCTTTTTCAGGAAACCCAGCCAGCCGTCAAAATCACGGGATTCATCATCCGTCCACACATAATCAAAACTCCCGGTATCGTAATCCGGCAGTAGAAAACCCCAAAGATACACATGACGTTCACGGTTGGGCGTTAACGGATTATCTTCGATGTCGAAATGAATCCAGGCGCCTTCAGGAAGCGCGGTTCGAGCAAGCTGAAACACTTCTCCGGTCAGATGGGATTTGGCCTGTAGGATAGCGCGATGTTTTCGTTTGTAACCCTTGAGATAAGGCGCGTCGGGAAGCAATTCGGCTGAGCTGGCCGCGAGCTGAGAAATGGTACTGATCCCTGATTCGGCCAAATGATCGGCTGCCTTGCCATGGATACCATACAATAATGAAATGTCTTCTGATGATTCAAATTCCGGGAGACAGTTGTCAATATACGGGCAGATGCGGCACTTGCTATGACTGTATCGAACCGATGGCGGCTGCGGCAAATCAAGGATTGCCCGCATGCTGGCAATGAATTCATCGACCACAGCGTCAACCTCATCGCCAAGCATTGCGGTACGGCCGTCACCCAGAAAAACTATCGCCGGCAACTCATTTGCTAATAACCGCCGGTAAATGCCGAGTTGAATTTGGATGGCTTTCTTGTTTTCGCTGGATGAAAGCTTGGCATCGGCAGGTTGATAATGACCGCTTTCATGCCGGATCAGAAAATCAGGATAACCGGCCAGGCCTAATTGTTCGTTTTTCAACTGTCCCTGGTAAATGACCGGTACGCCTTGCTGAATTAAAGCTTGGGTGTGTTCAAAGGAAGTTGCCGTAGTCACCGGGTATTGGCTTTCCAGTTTTGCGAGAATTGCCGCTTCGTGTTCGAGACCCAGGGTGCTGAGCATTCGATTGAAATCATCGGGTTCGTGTGCGGTTGGTTGATGTTGATCAAACCACACCCGCCTGGCGCAAGCTACCCATGCCGAGGCATCGCTTGGCCGGATCCAAGTGGATAATGTTTGCTTGCCTTTACTCGTCATTGAGAAATACTGAAGGTCATGCGGACTATTGTTTTTCTTTCGCTGATTTTGGGTGCCGTTAAGCGCGGAACAGACGCCTGCCGGAAATTAATTAATCGGAAGGCGGAAATTTCGGCAGCTCATAAACGGGCCATGCGGTACTGTCTTCGCCGGTAAGCAGTATATTTTTTTCCGGAGCGCCACGATCGAATCTGACCAATCCGAGATTACATTGCGCAGTCACGCGGCATGCCCGGTTTTGCGCGATCAGCAACTCCATTCCAGAGCGCCAGTAAGACCAATTGATAAAACCGCGCCGGCTGAAAGGCTTGGTTTGCTTGTTGCCGATCTCCAGCAGCTTTTCGCCTTGGTCATGTAATTTGTTGCATAGCGCGGAACTGGTGAATTGGTAGCAATCCAGACGTTTGCCAGACAGTTTGAACCAGCCGGTAGCCGCGAATGAGTGATGCACATCGCCAGACAAAAATACACAGCGCCGGATGCTCATCGCATCGGTTAATGTGCTGAGAAAAGCGGCGTAACCATCTTTATTGGTGGCTTCAACATCCAGTTTTTCGACAGCCCATCCGGTGATAGCACCTTCTTGCTTCAACAGTTTCTCAATAAAATAGATCGGCTGCCATCCTTCCAGCTTGCCGGCTAACCAAACCGCCAGTTGCTTTGCGGTTGCAACCGCAGTGAATCCCATTACCGGTATCGCTGTCATGATAATAGGGCAAACGTCCGTTGCGAGATCGAGATCGCTTTTAAGCTTGACCCACTCAACGCGTAACCAGTCCAACGCGTACCGATCCATCAATCGCGGCGGATGATGGTCATGGTAGCCGTGATCCGGTTGCCGCTGGGTGCGGCAATCAATGGCGATAACTGGTGGATTGGTCGGTATGGAAAAACCCCAGAGGCGATGTTTCCAGGTGAAAAGATCGAAACGGTCGGCGTCATCGGCCCGAATTTGTTCGTTGCTGAGATGCTTCGAAATGGAGTAAATAAAATCCTTGTCGAAATTGTCCGGATCGTTGCCCCATCCCTGGAATAGCCAATACGCCGCCAGCGCATTGCTGACGATTCGCCGTCCCAATACGGAATTCCGTACTTTTTCGTGCCAAGCGCCGGTAATATTCCAATCATCGGTAACTTCATGATCGTCAAAGATCATGTAAGTTGAAACATTTGCCATTATTCGCCTAACTTTCTTCAGGTTTTCGTGAAACAGGCATAAGGACTTATGCTCATGCGTAAAAACATCGCGCGCTTTGTCTGCATTCTCAAGTCCCAAGGACTTAAGGTTCTCCCAGTCAAAAACCGGCTGCCAGTCATCACGATTGCCGAAAACATAGAGATACATCGCGGCAAATTCGCCGAAACTCAAGAGATGGTTATGGGATAAATCGGAAGTAAAGCCGGTGTTGTGTTCCTTTAGAATCGACTTGCGGTTTCCGATGGAGATTTTGGTTGGATCAAGCGTGGTGCCGCCGGGCAAAGGCAACAGTTCCGGATGACCGGTTAACCGCATTGCTTCCTGGCGCAGCATGGCAAATAGTGAAATGCCGACGTCGTCGGCATAAATCTGATCGCCGCCCAACAGCAAAATACCCGGACGTTGACGCAAATCGCGATGATGCGTGCGCAATAAATCGTCTGCGAAACCCAGTGCATCCGGGTGCTCCGCATCTCGGGGTTTACGGTAATGATGCGGTTTCCGGCAACTGCCATAAAGCACTTGAGATAATTGATCGGGGATAAAAAAAGTGGGATATTCTTGATCGCCGTAAGTCAATCCCGATGCGCGAAGATCCCAGTTCTGCTCGGTATCGTTTTCCAATTCGACGATCCGGTAACTCAGTAAACGATCAACCGGGAAGCTATTTTCAGCCGGGCGTACTTGCAGAAGGTAGATATGCAGATTCTTTCCGGCGGTTATGCGTTGCGATTTCAAGTCTGCAGGATTGCTTGAAGCAAGAATTTGCCGGTCTTCATTCAAAATTTCCAATTTGAGATTAACCGGATGGCTTGTCGCCAGCCACACGCACACGCGATTTTTAGTGACCCGGCGAACGATTGGACCTGCCAGCAACATGGATGTCATCGGTATCTCCTTTATCTGGGTTATTTGCTTCAACCGGCTCGGCGCGTCTTATCGAATGGCATCGGGATATCGATTCAACAAGCCGGAATGCTCGCCGATTATATAGAGAAACAGCGTTTTGAAGTGAAGAAGTGGCCGGGCGGCATCAGAGGAAGAATGGCGATGCGGGAGCGCCCGGAATTGTGCTATCAGCCGTAAATATTTTCTTTAAATTGCTGTTGAATCAATATGATTGATTCTTCATTTTTAATCAATGCATTAACGCAATCCGAATCGAGTTTTGTCCCGGCCATTTGCTTCAGCATGTCGAATGCTCGTTGATTACTCCAGGCTTCCTTGTAGGGGCGTTGTGAAGTGAGCGCGTCGAAAACATCGGCGACAGCGACGATTCTGGCTTCCAGCGGAATTTCATTGCCTGCTTTTCCCGAGGGGTAGCCACTGCCGTTTACCGCTTCATGGTGAAATTCCGCGATATTTCTCAATATGTCGATGTGATCGATACTTTCGAAACCGAAGTTCATCACGATATCGTCAATCATCCGCCTGCCTTTTTGCGCATGCGTATTCATGATCGATCGTTCATTGGCATCGAGCTGGCCCGGTTTCAGCAAAATGCTGTCGGGTATCGAAATTTTCCCGATATCGTGCAACGGAGAGAACATGAAAATATGCTCGATGTAGGCATCGTCCAGATCATATTGCCCGGCAAGCTCGGCGGCTATCAGGCGGCTGTAACGCGACATGCGATCCAGGTGGCTGCCGGTTTCCGGATCGCGGACATGGGTAATGCCGCTGGTGGTTTTTAACGCGGCGCCCATGACTTTGAGCGTGGTCAGTTCATTGATGATCATGAGCGCAATCAAATGCCCGTAAATATCGAGGATGCTCAAGACATTCTCGGTGAATACATCGCTTTCATGTGAATTAAAGAATAAGAAACCGACGAATTCCCCGGCATGAAAAATCGGCATCGTATAGCTGGCGGCATAGCCGTGACGGCCGATTCTGCGGGTATGTTCGTGCGTTCCTTTCTCAAAGGTAACCAGATTATTGACAACGCGCGGCAGTCCCCGGGCCAGAATTTCTTTCAGCGAGGGCGCGTCATCGAGCGCCGCTTGATAATTCGCCAGCGGTTTGTGGTCGCCGCTGCTGTCGAGATAGGTTTTGAGAATGCGTGTTTCCGGATCGTACAACGCAATCGCGATGCGGGAAATAAATGCAAACCGTTGCTGGATGGAACGATGCGCACTAATGATTTTATCTTTGACCGGCAACGCCTTATCAAGATCGGTGAGTAAATCGTGGTGATGAAACATAGCTGTAAATCCGGATAAAATTAGCTTAACGGTTCCAGCGGATTTGGATTTGAATTATTTTTTGATGCGCAGTAAATGCCGCATCGACTGAGAATGGAGTAATCCCTCATCTACTGGTATACTTCCGCAACTTTTTAGTTTTATGGCGGGCCACCCCGCATCGTGAGGTAGTGAACCTGGTCAGGTCCGGAAGGAAGCAGCCACAGCTATTTATCGCGAGTGCCGGGGATCTGGCTCGCCACCCAACGCTAACAGAGATCAATTATTCCGGTTTTTGCTGGTTTTACAGGATCTTTCGCTTTTTCCATACGATAACGTGTCGCAAACACAAGTCCTTGCGCGTAAGTGGCGCCCCAAAAAGTTTTCCGAATTGACAGGGCAGGAACATGTTGTCAGAGCCCTGACCAACGCGCTGGAGCAAAACCGTTTGCATCACGCGTATTTGTTCACCGGCACCCGCGGTGTCGGCAAAACCACCATCGCCCGCATTCTAGCCAAATCGCTTAACTGTGAAACCGGCGTCACCGCATCGCCGTGCGGCATCTGCTCGGCTTGCCGTCAAATCGACAGCGGCAGTTTCATCGACTTGATCGAACTCGACGCGGCCTCCAACACGCAAGTCGATAACATGCGCGAGCTGCTGGAAAATGCTTTGTATGCGCCGACCGGCGGGCGATACAAAATTTACATCATCGACGAAGTGCACATGCTGTCGAAGTCGGCGTTCAATGCCATGCTGAAAACCCTGGAAGAACCGCCCGCGCATGTCAAATTTGTGCTGGCCACGACCGATCCGCAGAAAATCCCGGTGACGGTGTTGTCCCGCTGCTTGCAATTCAACCTGAAACAAATTCCGCAAGCGCAAATCGCCGGGCATCTCAAAAACATCCTGCAGCAGGAAAGCGTTCCGGCGGATGATGTTTCGTTGCAATTAATCGCCCGCGCCGCGCAAGGCAGCATGCGCGATGCCCTCAGCTTGCTGGATCAGGCGATTGCCTTCGGCGAAGGTAAAATCGCCGAAACCGGCGTGCGCGACATGCTCGGCATCATCGATCAAGGCTATTTGTTCGATTTGCTGGAAGCGTTGGCGCAAAAGAACGGCGCGCAATTATTGACGCTGGCCGACGAAATGGAAGCGCAATGCCTGTCGTTCGATCTCGCATTGCAGGATCTGGCCGCGTTGTTGCATCGCATCGCGCTGGCGCAGACCGTGCCGCAAGCGATCGCCGAGGATACGCCGGACCATGCGCGCATTTTCGAACTGGCGCGGCAACTGCCGCCGGACGACATTCAATTGTTTTACCAAATCGCGTTGCACGGCCGCAGCGATTTGAGCCTGGCGCCCGACGAATACGCCGGTTTCACCATGACGCTGCTGCGCATGCTGACGTTCATGCCGGACGGCATGGCGGGCGAGCGTCAAGCGCAAACCGCTGCGCAGCCGCCAAGAGCCAGCGTGCAACCGCAAAAACCGCTACCGAAAACTCAGCAAGCCCAACCCGCGCCGGCAGCGCAAGCTCCGCCGCAGTGTGTCAACCCATCGGACCTGGATTGGCCGCAACTGAGCCAGCAACTGAAACTGACCGGCATGGCGAAAATGCTGGCGCAGCACAGCGAAGCCAAGGTATTGTCGGCGGACAATGTTGAACTGCATGTGCCGGAAGTGCATAAGCACCTGTTGGATAAGAAGTATCAGGATAAAATCCAGGCGGCATTGGATACTTATTTCGGCAAACCTGTTAGACTGAGTTTCACCGTCGGCGCGTTGTCCGGGCTAACCCCCGCCGCGTTGCAGCAACGCGAAGAACAGCAAAAACAAGCCGATGCCATCGCCGCGATCGAACAAGATCCGGTGGTGCAAGAACTGATCGAACAATTCGACGCGAAATTAATCGTTTCCACCATAAAACCAATCGAACAATAAAGGAGAAATCAGCAATGAGAGGAAATCTGGGTAACATGATGAAGCAGGCTCAGATGATGCAGGAAAACATGCGCAAAATGCAGGAAAATCTTGCCAGCATCGAAGTCGAAGGCCAATCTGGCGCGGGCATGGTGAAAGTCATCATGACCTGCCGCCATGACGTCAAACGCGTCGATATCGACAGCAGCTTGATCGGCGACGACAAGGAAATGCTCGAAGACCTGGTCGCCGCAGCTTTCAACGACGCCGTGCGCAAAGTCGAAGCGACCACGCAGGAAAAAATGTCGGCATTGACCAGCGGTATGGGGCTGCCACCGGGGTTCAAATTGCCTTTCTGACGCGGCAAACCGGAAATGGATACCGGCGGTTGGCTTTGCACACCATCGGAAACTGCCATAAGTCCACGCAAACAATGAACCGGCGCTTTCCCGGCGCCTAAACGGGAAAGCGCATCACCCCCTCTGCAACGAAGTGAATCGCGATGAGTTTTTCAACACATGGTGATCGACAACATCTCAACCGCTGACTCAGCGGTCATCCTCCATTTTTCCACAGATCCGGTGACCGGCGTTTAGCCGGTTACAGTCAACTCGTACAAAAAGCCGAACCTCCATCCCATCCAGCCCCCAGCGGCTTGCTTTCGAAAGCCAAGCGGCAAGGTTTCTGGTTGCTGATCGTGTTGGCAACCGTGCTGCTGCTGGTTTCAAGCTGGGTCGCCTGGGAGCAAGAACCTCATCCCGATGCCTTCCGCGCCGCGCCGGATTGGTTGAGTAAAGATTTCTGGTGGTATCCGTTTGAAATCAATGCGTTCAAATGCCTGCCGGAAATCAGATCAGGTTTGACTGCAATTCATATGCATACCGACGGGCAGCGTGGCTGGGCGGTGGGATATGACGGTACGATCGTGCATACCCGCGATGGTGGGACAAGCTGGCAGGATCAAGCCAGCGGGACTCGCGCATCGCTCAATAGCATCACCTTTACGGCCGACGGTCAGCGAGGCTGGGCGGTGGGATATGGCACGATTCTGCACACGGCGGACGGCGGGAAAAGCTGGCAGGAGCAAGCCAGCTGGACTCGCGCATTGCTCAATAGCATCACCTTTACGGCCGACGGCGAGCGCGGTTGGGCGGTAGGATCTAGCGCGATTCTGCATACAGAAGACGGCGGAAAAAGCTGGCAAGAGCAAGCCAGAGGGAGTCTTGCATTGTTAAGTAGTGTTACCTTTGCGGCGGACGGGGAGCGTGGTTGGGCTGTGGGAGGTAGTGGCACGATACTGCATACGACAGATAGCGGGAAAAACTCGCAGGTGCAGAGTCGCGGGATTCGCGCATCGCTTAGTAGCATCACCTTTGCCGCCGATGGTCAGCGCGGCTGGGCGGCGGGAAGTGGCGGCACAATGCTGCACACGCTGGACGGTGGAGAAAGCTGGCAGCTGCAAGACAGCTTGACTCGCGCATCGCTCAATAGCATCACCTTTATGGCCGACGGTCAGCGAGGCTGGGTAGTGGGAGGTAGCGGCCCGATTCTGCACACAATGGACGGAGGTAAGAATTGGCAACAGATAGCTGCTTATCGCATGTTTCCTGCACCGTGGTTTTATCTGATGCTACTTTTAGTATTGCTGCTGTACGCCTTGGCTTTCGGTTGGCGTGCACGGCAAATCCGTCAGGTCGGCAAGCAGGAACCTTTCCGGTCGGTTTCCGACCATGCCGCGACCGACAGGCCGGTGAGTCTCGGCGATCCCGATTTTCTCGGTGCGCGCTGCATTGCGGCGGGATTGACGCGGTTTCTGACCAACGCCAAAACCGAGCCGCCGCTGACGCTGGCGATTACTGGTGATTGGGGCAGCGGCAAAAGCTCGTTGATGAATTATTTGTTCGCCAGCTTGAAACGTGAGGGATTGCGCCCGGTATGGTTCAACGCTTGGCACCATCGCGAGGAGCAGAACGTGTTGGCGTCGATTCTCGCTAAGGTGCAGCAACAGGCGATCAAGCCCTGGTGGCATCCGGCGGGGTTCTGGTTTCGCGGGCGGTTGTGGTGGCGGCGGCATCTGTTGTGGAAGACATTGATGCTGATCACATTGTTTTGTTTTTTCTTTGCCATGACGTGGTTAATCCTGTTGCCCAAAGAAAAATGGCACGACACCCTGCAGTATGCTCGCTACTGGCTTAAAGTCGATCAACCGGTGATATTGAGCATGCGCGGTTTTGAAACGCTTTGCCCGGGCTGGACCGAATCACCGCGACCGGGCGATGACGCCATTGCTCCGGCAGCAGCCGGGTTGACGCTGGTTCCGGGAAAAAAACCGCAACCAGCTTCCGCGTCGCAAGATACCGGCGAAAACCGTCCGGTTCGTGTCAATCACCATTTCGATTCGGTGCAGTGCCAGACATTGCACGGTTTCAGCATGCAGCGGCGTAAGATCGATGCGCTGAATTGCATCACCGATGTCACCGGCGCTGCCCAGCAGGCTTGTTTTGCCACGCCGGCGATCTTGCTCGATAACATCGAACGGCAATGGGAAGGGGAGCTTTTGCCAAAAGACGAGTCGTTGATCAGAGATGCGCTGGATTTCTTGCAACCGGATTCACCGGTGCCCGCTGCATTGACCGGCTGGATCGCCGCAGCGTTTGCGGCGTTGCTGTTCATCGCCGGTAAAAGCATGGCGCTGCTCGGCCTGACCTCGATGCAATTTTTTCAGACCGTCGCGAGCCGCTTGCGCGGCGCGCAACAACCGGCCGAGAAAGTCGGCACCCGGTTGTTGTTTGAAAAGTATTTTCAAGATATCACGGTGCTGTTGGGTAAACGCAGCCTGGTGCTGTTCATCGACGATCTCGACCGCTGCGACCGCGACTACACGCGGCAAGTGTTGGAAGTGACCAATTTTCTGTCGAGTTCCGGCGCACTGTTCATCGTCATCGGCATGGCGCCGCGCTATGTGCTGGCGAATGTCACGCTGAGTTTTCAGGACACCGCCAAGGCGGTGCACGAAGCCGATATGCGCAACGGCAAAACTCCGCCGGGGCACGATCCGAACGCGGGACAAAGCTGGTTCGCGCAGCATTATTTGCAAAAACTGATCAATATCGAAGTGCCGGTACCGAAACCCGATGCCGGGCAAGTCAAAGCGCTGTTGAAGAACGAGGCGCAAAGCCAGGCACAAGAAGAAGACCGCAAGCTCGAACGGCTGGAAAAATCGGAAAAGCGCATCGACGATGCGCTGAAGCTGCTCGGCAAGCTATTCCGCATTGCACTGTTGTTGGGTGTGACCGGTTACGCGATTTATCTGGCCGGATGGGGGTTTGATGCCAAACCGGTTACGCCGCCAGCGCCTGAGTCAGCGCCAAGCCCGGCTGCCATCCCCTCCAAAGCACCTGATAAAACCGGGCAAACGGATCAACCCACACGAGATGTTCCGGAACGCACCGATGACACCGGAAATACGGAACGAGAAATCGTCATTCCGGCACCTAGCAGATCGGAAAGTTTTGTGACCTGGCCGCTGTGGACGGGGATCTTGGCGGTTGCGTTTGTCATGCTGCTGGTTTCAGCGGTGTATTGGTTGATACGTAAACAGGATGCATTGAACGATCAGCGCTGGTTATGGCTGAAACCGCTGCTGAAGCGGCTCAAAGTGACGCTGTTCGGCCCGGAAGTGACGCAGGACACGAAAGATTTTACCGATGCGCTGGATATCTGGTACGAGCTGATCGCCCGCAAAGACCCGACGCCGCGCAATATCAAGGCGTTCAAGAACCATCTGCGCTATCTCGTCAGCCGCGACAATCAAACGCCTGAAAACAGCCGAGAAGCCCATCTAGTGGCGCTGGCGACGCTGTTTTATGTGTATCCGAAGGTGTTTGATAAGTTGACTGCCCGGATAGTTGGTTCTGACACGATATCTGCATCGGATTTTGAAACGCAGTGGCCAGATTTGCAGAAAACGTTGAGCGCGCATCAGGATGCTTTTGGCCGGTTGCCTTCCGCAGATGACATCGCTTTTTATCGGCGTATGATCCAGGACATGCAGATTCATCGGCCCAGCGAGGATTGATCATTCGTTTTGACAGTCTTTCTTAGTTTAATCAAATAATTAATATAGCGTAATTTTTTTACCCTATTCGAGTAATTCGTTTACCTGGCTGTTGGGTAGAATCGGAAGATTGGCGTCTTTTTAAGCATCTTCTAGGTTAAGAGCAGAATTACTCATGAATGACAGGCAACTCGAAATTATCCGGACTGTGGTGGCAATGTTCGATGCGGCGCCCGGCGCGCCGTATTTAAGGGAATTCGAAGCATTCGTTAATAACGCCGGGACCGTAAAAGCGCTTGCCGCTGCGCTTGCGCAAACCGGCGTTTTTCAAAATTCCTTTTATTCCGATACGTTATCCAACAATTCATTCGCCCGGCAGTTTGTCGAAAATACGACCGGCTCGCTGGCGGCCAGGGAGCATAAATCCTGGGCAATATCAGAAATCGAGAAGCTGTTGAATGCCGGTGAATCGCGCGGTGGCGTGATGCATTGGGCGGCTGCGGCGCTGGCGGCGGTCGATCCGGATAATGCTGCGTGGGGAGCGGCTGCCCGGCAATTGAATAACAAAATCGAGGTGGCGGCTCATTACTCCGTCGATCTCAAGGGAGCGGCGGCTAGCCTGGCAGTTTTGCAAGCGATTCTCGCTGAGGTGACTGACGACCCGGCAACGGTCGGCCCGGCTAAGGCGCTTGTTGAATCGGGTATTACCGGAAAAGCCATCGATGGCTATATCAAGGATGCCGTAGTGTTTGCGGATCTGGACGGCAATGGCAGCCTCAGCCCCGGAGAGCTTTCCGCTACGACCGATGCATCGGGTGGTTTTACGTTGCCCGGAGTCAACGCGTTTGGTCAATTGATCGTGGCGGGCGGGATTGATATTGCGACCGGGAAAGTGTTTGAAGGGCGCATGCTGGCGCCGCCCGGCGCTACCGTCATCAATCCGCTGACGACGCTGTTCATTAAGCTGGAGCAGGCTGATGCCAAGGTTGCCGGGGATGCGGCGGGCAAACTTACGGCAGCGCTGGGATTGCCATCCACTTTTTCATTCCTGCATTACGATCCCATTTTCGAAGCTAACCGTACCGATACCTCAGCTGCTGAGACCGCAGAAGCGGTGGCGATTCAGGCAATGATCGCCCAGATCCAAATTGCGGTCAGTCAAACAGCCGCTTTCCTGAGCGGCGCCGGCGTACCGGCGGACGAAGCAGTCATCATCAATTGGGCTTATGAGGCATTGGCCGCGAACATCGCCAGTGCCGCCGAATCCGTCGATTTAACTGCCAGCAGCTTTATTGCGCAACTGATTCAAGACACTACGGTGCTGGCAGGCGCTGACAATGCGATGCTGTTTAAAGTCGGCGCGATGTTGGATGAGGTTGCGACCGCGGTCGCGTATCTGAACCGAGCAGTTGACGCTACGATTGTAAACAATGACGACACGATAACGCACAGCCTGGCCAGTATTGCAGCGGTACAGATGGTATCCGAGAACATCGAGAATTTGTTGCAAACGGGCGCAGAGCAAGGGAATATCCGCAGCGCGACAGCCTTGACCGAAGGCACGGCGCTGACCAGCGCGATTGAGGCGGCAGGCGCGCTGGTTGGCGATGTCACCGGCGACGGCAAGGCTGATCCGCTGCCGCCCTCGTCGATCCCTTCAAGCGGCGGTTCGGCGCCCTCTGCGCCATCCACTGGTTCCTCGGGGTACTTGGCAACCGATGCAACGGCGTTCAGCGGGACTGCGGCGGACGATACCTTATCGATTTCAACGTCGGCGGCGTGGACACCGCTGGTAATGACGGCAGTGCTATTGGACGGCGGTGGCGGCAGCAATACCTTGAGCGTTCAGGACGGTTCGAGCATTGCCGCGGCGCTAGTCGTGAATTTTTCCAATTTGAGTTTCGATGCCACCGGCGTGACCGGCACGCATGACGTCACCCTGTCGGCATCGCAAAACCAGATGTTCACCGGCACGATCACAGCCGCTGGCAGCGGCGCCAACAGCGAAAGAATCATCATTACCGGCGACGGCGCGGTAACTACTTTATCCGGCGTGGAGCAATACAGCATCGGCGATGATTCCACCAATGCGCGAACAATCACCGTTAGCCAAGTGGGCGCCAGCGTTACCGCCGATGCTTCGACAGATGCCGTGACGTTCAACGCCGGTGCGTTAGCGATCACCGGCACGCTGACCGGCGATTCAACCGTTGACGACGTGTTGAGTTTGAGTAACGGCGCGGACATCAGCGGCGCCACGATTACCCAAATCGAAGCTTTAACGCTGGCATCGGGCGCTGCAGTAACGATGAAGGCCAGTCAAAATCAGGCATTCACCGGTACCGTCACCGCACCCGGCAGCGGTTCGAGCGGGGAGAAAATCATCGTGACCGGCGACGGCGCGGTAACGGCGCTATCCGGTATTGAAACCTATGAGCTGGGCGACGACAGCACCAATGCACGGTCTGTAACCACCGGGTCGGCTGCGTTGAATCTGATTGCCAATCAAGCCAGCGATACCGTGACCGTCAATGCGTCATCGCTGGCGCAGAACACGGCATTGACGGTTTCCGATACCAGCGCTTCGGCGTTGACAGTCAGTAGCTTGGTGGGCGATCTGGCCGCTACCAAACTGACCGGTGTACTGACCGTCACCACTGCAAATGCCGCCGATAACGGCATCAGCATCACCACCGGTTCGGCGGCGGCGTCGATCAATGTTGCCGCCGGTGCGGCATCCGATACCGTCAGCATCGATGCAACCGCATTGGCTAACAATACCAGCCTGACCGTTACTTCCGGCGGTGCGGCTGCGGGTACCGTGAATATTACCGGCTTGAGCGGCAATCTGACGGTATCGAATCCTACCAGCGGCACGATCGGTGTTGCGGTAGCTGATAACACTGTCGACGACGGCATTGCGATCACAGCAGCGGCAGCCAATCTGGCGATTACCGGCGTCGCTGATGGCGATACCGTGACGGTGACGGGGTTTACCGGTTCGATCTTGACCGGCGCGATCGGCGGCTCCACCGGAAAATTCAACATTACCGCCGGTACCGGCACCAGCAGCATTTCTACCGCTGCCGGTGATGATACCTTTACGTTTGCCGCCGGCACCGGACTCACCAGCGCGGATACCGTCGATGGCGGTACCGGCACGGACACGGTGGCGCTGACCAGCAATACCGCGGTTGCCGCTACCAACTTCAACAACGTCAAGAATATCGAGGTCATCACGGTTGCCAACACCAATACGGCCGTGGCGATTACCACCCAGGATACGCTGGTGGCGGCCGGTGCGATGCTGACTCTTTCAAACGCGGCTAATTCCGGCATTCTGACCTTCAACGGCAGCGCCGAAACCAACGGTCAGTTTAATATCACCGGCGGTACCGGCGTCGATAACATTACCGGCGGTGCTGGCGACGATACTTTCAAATTTGTTGCCGGAACCGGTCTAACCACGGATACGGTCAACGGCGGCACAGGGACCGACACGGTGACGCTGACCGGCACCACCGCCGTAACGGCGACACAATTCAATAATGTCAGCAATATCGAAGCGATTACGCTGCCGGATATGGTGAATACCTCGGTGGCTATTACCACCGTCAGCGCGTTGGTTGCTTCCGGGGCCACATTGACGCTATCGAATGCGGCCAATGCGGGTGTCTTGACGTTTAACGGCGCCGCCGAAACCGACGGGCATTTTAAAATAACCGGTGGCTCCGGCAATGATACGATTACCGGCGGTTCCGGTAACGACACTCTTACTGGCGGCAGCGGTAGCGATAGCATCACCGCCGGTACCGGCAGCGATACGCTTTCCGGGGAATTGGGTAACGATACGTTTACGCTGGCAGCGGTCAGCGGATTGACGCAAGCGGATGTCATCGACGGCGGGGCGGGCAGTGACACGGTGGCATTGACCGGCAACACGGCATTTACCGCCAGCAATGATTTTGACAATGTCAGCAATATCGAAACCATTACATTGGCCAATACCAGTACCGCTGTTTCCATTACGACCAAAGATACCCTGGTGGCTGCCGGGGCAACATTGACGCTTTCTACCTCTACCACCGGTGGATTAACTTTTAACGGCGCGGCGGAAACCGACGGCGCTTTTAGCATCACCAGCAGCGGTGCATCCAATGACACGATTACCGGCGGCAGCGACGCCGACAGCATCACTTGCGGTACTGGCACGGATTCCATCGCGGGTGGCGGCGGTGACGATGCCATTACGTTTGCTGCCGGCACCGGTTTAACCACCGCGGATACCGTGGACGGCGGCAGCGGCATCGATACGGTTGCGCTGACCGGAACCACGGCAGTTGCAGCGACCAATTTCGACAATGTCAGCAATATCGAAGTGATCACGGTGGCGAATACCACGACAGCAGTGGCGATTACCACGAAAGATACACTGGTTGCCGCGGGTGCTGCGCTCACATTGCAAGCAATCACTCTGACCAGCGGGGTGCTGACTTTTGACGGCAGCGCAGAAACCGATGGCACATTCGCTATTACCGGTGGAAGTGCTGGAGATACCATCAAAGGCGGGTCGGGCAACGACACACTCGACGGCGGCGCGGGCAGTAACAATATCACGCCGGGTTTGGGTAATGATACGGTTATCAGCGGTTCCGGCAACGATATTTTTTCGTTCGCGGCGGTTACCGGCTTAACCAGCGCCGACAGCGTTGATGGCGGTTCGGGCACGGATACCGTGGCACTGACTGGTAATGCGGCATTCACTGCTGCCTCTGATTTTGATGCTGTCAAAAATATCGAAGCCATCACGTTATCGAATACCAATACCGACGTATCCATTACTACTAAGGATACATTGGTTTCCGCAAGTGCTGCATTAACCTTAACGAATGCTGCCAATTCCGGGGTTTTGGCTTTTAACGGCAGCGCGGAAACCGACGGTACGTTCACCGTTAGCGGCGGCACCGGGAACGATGTTATTACCGGCGGTGCCGGTAGTGATACGCTGAGCGGCAGCACCGGCAGCGATACCCTGGTGGGCGGGGGCGGGAATGACACGATCACCAGCGGCGCCGGCAGTGACAGTATTACCGGGAATGGCGGTGCTGACAGCATAACGCTGGGCAGCAGCGCCAATGATAATACCCGGCAGACAATTATTTACAGCGCGGCAGCGGATGGCGCGGCCTCCGGTGCAAGCAGTGGCGCCGATTCGGTTATCCAATTCGATGCGAATGCCAACGACGCCACCGATGATTTAATTCAAATAACTGCAACATTGAAAACACTGCTTGATGACGATAGCGACAATAGTCTCGATTATTCAACGGCGGATGGTGCCGATGGCGGCAATCAAGCCATCACGGGGGGAACCGATCAGGAAGCGACCGTGCTGGCGGATGCCGAAATCGAAATTGCATTATCGGCATTTACCACACCCGGATTGGCTAATGTTGTGGCCGAACTGGGCGAGGAAATCGATTTCAGCAGTATCGCAACCGGCGAAGAGCACCTGTTCATCATCAATTTTTCCGCTACCCAATCGGCTGTGGTGGAGTATACGGCTGGCACGGGAGGCGGCGACACCATCGCGGCAGCGGATATCCAAGTCTTGGGTATTGTCACGCACAATGACGGCACCGGTTTGGCGGCTGGCAATCTGACATTTTAGTCCCTTGTACGCTTCATGCCGCGATTCGCGGCAATGGCAGCAACAGTTAATCTACGTAATAGTTTAGAATTAGCCATTTTTGATTGCTTCAACAGCATTCATCGCCAATTAGTTATCCATGAAAGTCAATAAACCATTCCGCCCCCCGAGGAAAAAAACACCGGCAACCTCGCGTGTTCCCGCTAAGGCGATCGCAACGCCGCCAGATAAGCAACCTCCGGTAACGCCCAAATCACTCGCCAAGCAGCCAGCGGCAAGTTTTAAGCTGCAAAAGGTATTGGCGCAAAAAGGATTGGGTTCTCGGCGGGAGATGGAAGAGTTGATTGCCGCCGGGCAAGTTACTTTGAATGGCCAGGTTGCGCAACTCGGTGACCGTGCCGGACCGGACGATGTGATTCGTATCGGCAGGCGAACCATCCGTGTTCATTTCAATGAAGAATTACCCAAAGTGCTGTTGTACCACAAACCTGAAGGAGAAATTGTCAGCCGGGACGATCCGCAAGGCCGCCCGTCGGTGTTCGATAAATTACCGCATTTGCGGTCATCGAAGTGGATTGCAGTCGGACGCCTCGATTTCAACACCAGCGGTTTGCTGATTTTCACCAGCGATGGCGTGCTGGCTAACCGCTTGATGCACCCCCGGTTTGAGATGGAACGCGAATACGCGGTACGGATACTCGGTGAATTGACTGAAGAACAAATGAAACAATTAACCACCGGCGTAACGCTCGACGATGGGCAAGCGGCTTTCACTTATTTGGCCGATGAGGGAGGCGAGGGCGCTAATCACTGGTATCGTGTCATTTTAAAGGAAGGCAAAAACCGTGAAGTGCGACGCATGTTTGAAGCGATTGGCATCACCGTCAGCCGCTTGATGCGCGTGCGCTTTGGACCAATCAATTTACCGTCGCGTCTTAAACGCGGGCAATGGTTGGAGCTGGATGAAAAAGAAACGCGGCGGTTATTGGCACTGATCAAACGCGATGTAATGTAAAAAGCAGCGATACACCGCTTACTTACAAGTTGCGCTAGAAAAGAAAAGAAAGTAACATTCGTGCTTTTCCAAAGATAAGGGTTTGGGGGTTATTAATGGCTAATAGTGCACAAGCGAGAAAACGTGCTAGACAAGCTATCAAAAGAAGAGCGCATAATGTTCATTTGCGATCGCAACTGCGTACCGCCATTAAGTCGGTAAGAAAAGCAATTGCGGGTGGCGATAAAGAAGCGGCTAAAAGTGTGTTTATTGATTCAGTGGGAACGATCGATTCAATAGCCGGTAAAGGTATTATTCATAAAAATAAAGCATCACGTTACAAAAGCCGATTGTCTTCAGCGATTAAGTTGATGAATTAATTGGTTAAAATATAATCTTCAATGATTCATTGATTACGCTAACCATATAATCAAGATATCCAGAAGAAGATATTTAAGAGCAAATGAAGAAATTAATGGAAAACCAAAGGAGAGAGAGATGAATGCCAAGAGATGGCTGAAGAGAGGGGCGCTGATGTTAGGGCTCGTGATAGCAGGGGGATTGCAAGCGGGGAACATACCGAGTGTACCGAA
>JAIETK010000027.1 GCA_019745325.1 Nitrosomonas sp.
CGGCGCGGTTCTGGCGAGTAGCCTCAACAACTGGTCGGTTGATCTGGCGGAAGACGGGCAGCGCGCAAAAGCGCTGGATGCGATCGGCCGCGCGGTTGCGATCCGCGAGCAATTGGCGCAAGAAAACTTTGCCGCGTACGGCGCGGATTTGGCGAGTAGCCTCAACAACTGGTCGTTCTGTCTGGCGGAAGACGGGCAGCGCGCAAAAGCGCTGGCAGTGATCGGGCGCACGGTGAGTATTTACGAGCAGCTGGCGCAAGAAAACTTTGCCGTGTACGGCGCGGTTCTGGCGAGTAGCCTCAACAACTGGTCGTTCTGTCTGGCGGAAGACGGGCAGCGCGCGCAGGCGCTGGCAGCGATCGGGCGCGCGGTGGCGATCTGCGAGCAGCTGGCGCAAGAAAACTTTGCCGCGCACGGGCCGGATTTGGCGAGTAGCCTCAACAACTGGTCGAATTGTCTGGTGGAGGACGGGCAACGTGCAAAAGCGCTGGCAGTGATCGCTCGCGCGGTGGCGATTCGCGAGCAATTGGCGCAAGCCAATTTTGCCGCGTATGGGCCGGATCTGGCGATGAGCCTCAATAACTGGTCGATCTGTTTGACGGAGAGTGCGGTGCTGACTGCTGAGGAAGCCAAACAGTTAATGGACATTAGGGCGAGGTTGAGCCAAATCAAGCGCCGCGTGCGAGACGAAAGTGTTCAGGTTCCTGCTTATCTTGCTGGGTTATTTGAATCCAGCGAGCCGGATGAAGACGGTTGACGATGGCTGCTTGCCGGCGGCAATGGTATCGCAATCAAACCGAGCGGTTAAGGAAACGCTGATTAATTGACTACACGAGCGAATCACTTCGTTGCGCGGTACTCGCTCCCTTGCCTATCTAGTAAGATATGTCTCGGTTGCTGTGTTCCGTGCGCCTCGTGCTTCATCTCGTTCGCCGGATTAATCAGCGTTTCCTTAGCGTTTTGCCGCTGTGCTATCGCTCAACCGCATCGTCAGCGCAATCCTTTTGCGCTTCTCATCGACTTCCACCACCTTGACGGTGACGACTTGCCCCACCTTGACGACGCTATGCGGGTCCTTGACGAATTTGTCCGCCAGCGCCGAAATGTGCACCAGGCCGTCCTGATGCACGCCGATGTCGACAAACGCGCCGAATGCGGCGACGTTGGTGATCACGCCTTCGAGCACCATGCCGGGGTGCAAGTCCTTGATCGATTCGACCCCTTCCTTGAACGTCGCGGTTTTAAACGTGGAGCGCGGGTCGCGGCCGGGTTTTTCCAGCTCGTGCAGGATGTCTTTCACGGTCGGCAGACCGAATTGCGCGGTGACGTACTTTTCCGGGCGGATCGATTTTAACGCGGATGAATTACCGATCAATGCCGTGACATTGAGTTTAATATCATTGAGAATTTGTTCGACCAGTGGGTACGATTCCGGGTGCACGGCCGAGGCGTCGAGCGGGTTGGCGCCGTTCGGGATGCGTAGGAATCCGGCGGCCTGCTCGAAAGTTTTCTCGCCTAGCCCCGGTACTTTCAGCAACTCGGCGCGCTTGGCAAACCGGCCTTTGCCGTCGCGGTAAGCGACGATATTGTGCGCGATTTTGCCGCTTAGCCCGGCCACGTAGCGTAACAACGCCGGGGAGGCGGTGTTGACATCCACGCCGACGGCGTTGACGCTGTCTTCCACCACCGCGTCGAGCGATTGCGCCAGCTGGCCTTGATTGACGTCATGCTGGTACTGGCCGACGCCGATCGATTTCGGGTCGATCTTGACCAATTCGGCGAGCGGGTCTTGCAAGCGGCGCGCAATCGACACCGCGCCGCGCAGCGACACATCCAGATCCGGCAATTCCTCCGATGCGAGCTCGGACGCGGAGTACACCGAAGCACCGGCTTCCGACACCATGATCGACGTCAATTTCAGCTGTGGATAACGCTTGATTAGTTCTTTCGCCAATTGATCGGTTTCGCGCGATGCGGTGCCGTTGCCGATGGCGATCAGCGTCGCGGAATAGCGTTCCGCCAGTTGTTTCAGCGTGTGTAATGCGCCATCCCAATCGTTCTTCGGCGCATGTGGATAAATCGTCGCGGTATCAAGCACTTTGCCGGTGGCGTCGACCACCGCCACTTTCACACCAGTGCGTAAGCCCGGATCGAGTCCGATGGTCACGCGTGCACCGGCGGGCGGGGCGAGCAGCAGGGCTTTGAGATTCTGCGCGAACACGCGGATCGCTTCGGTTTCCGCATGCTCCTGCAAGTTGCTCATCAATTCGGTTTCCAGATGCGAGAAGATTTTCGTGCGCCACGCTTGCCGCACGGTGTCGATCAACCAAGCATCCGCTGCGCGTTTCTGGTCGCGGATGTTGAATGTCCGTCCGATCATCAATTCGCACGGATTCAGCGCCAAGTTGCGGGATTTGTCTTCCAATTCGGTATCCAGCAGCAGCTTCAGTTTTAAAACGCCTTCGCGCTCGCCACGCAGCAATGCCAACGCTCGATGCGACGGGATTTTGCCGATCGCTTCGCTGTACTCGTGGTAATCGGTGTATTTGGTATCGTCGTCTTTTTTGTCCTTGGCCACTTTCGCCGTCAGCACGCCGTGTGCGCGCAGGTAGTCGCGCAACGTTTGCAACAACGGCGCGTGCTCGGCGAAACGCTCGATCAGGATATGCTGCGCGCCTTCCAGCGCAGCCGCCGCATCCGCCACGCCGGGGTTGTCGCCTTCTTCGGTGGTGAACGGCGCTTTCAGGTATTTCGCCGCCTCCGCCTGCGGATCGAGCCGCGGATCGTTCAACAGGCTATCCGCCAATGGCTGCAACCCGGCTTCATGCGCGATCTGCGCCTTGGTGCGGCGTTTCTTGCGGTACGGCAGATACAAATCCTCCAGATGCGCTTTATCCGTTGCGTGTGTCAACGCATCGAGCAATGGTGGTGTCATCTTGCCGAGTTTTTCAATCGCCGCGATGATCGCCGCGCGCCGCTTTTCCAACTCGCGCAATGCATGCAAACGCTCCGCCAGCAACCGCAACTGCGCATCGTCCAACCCGCCAGTTGCCTCCTTGCGGTAGCGCGCAATGAACGGCACGGTCGCCCCGTCGTCGAGTAATTGCACAGTGGCTTGGATTTGCGACGGTTTTACTGAAAGCTCGGTGGCGAGGCGGTGTTCGATGGATGGCAGCATGGGGTTGTGTTTCGGTCGTTGAAGTGGGTAGGGATGGTAAACCAAGAGGCGGTGGGGTCGCAATATCTTACTATTGAGCCGGATTGTGCGATTTCGATCCCGGTTGCGTTACTTCATACCGCTTTGTTCGATGATAATCCAATAGTTGTTGCGTTGAGCAACTGGGAGAAATCGCACTGCTACATCCTGCCCATCGATGGGTATTCTGTATTGTCAATCAAACTGAATCGTATAGAAAAGATCCACCGCGCTGTCTTCACCTGCTTGGGTGACAACGGTGACTTTGGGCGTCAGATTGTAAGTCAATTTGGTAATACCCATCGTCGTGGCGGTCAGGCCGCGTTCGTAACTCAAGTACGCGCGCGATGAAATGCGTTTACCGATCACGCCGATCTGTCCGCTCAAAGAGCTGCCAACACCGGCTTGCTTGAAGGTGATCTCGTCGACACCGAGCGCTTGGGTAATCCGGTCGGTGAGACCGCTGCCGGATTGGCCGCCGAGTATCGAGCCGGCAGCCGACAGTAATACCGACGTATCGAGTCCGCTGGCGTCGGGTTTTCTACCCAGCACGATCCAGGACAGCTTTTCGGCATCGGGAACCTCCGGCGCCGACACCAGTTTCACGCGCGGATGACGCACCGATCCGGCGATTTCGACACCGGCTTCGACTGCCAGACCCTCCCGCACCGCCAGCACATTCAGGTTCGGATCGTCGAGCGAACCTTGGAAACTGACGATGCCGCGTCTGACTTTCAAGTCTTGGCCGTATGCCTTGAATGCGGCATCCTGGGCGGCGATGGTGCCGGTGAGCTTGAGCGGCTGATTGCCGCTGCTGCGGGCTTGCAGTTGTCCGGTCAAACGGCCTTCCAAGCCGGAAGCACGGATATAAAACTTCTCGCCTAAGTTCAGGTTCATGTCCAGGTCCAGCGCCAGTTTTTGCGGCTGTTGCGATGACGGGGCATTTACCAGCACGATATCGTCCGGTAACGCCGGGCGGTTTTCCGGCGGTTGCATGATCAATCCGGCATCGGTTTGTAAGCCGCCGGTGACGCTGAGGCGGTTGTCTTGCAAACGGGTAGCGCCTTGGCCGGAAGCGACGATCCAGTAATCGGTTTTGTGGGCGAGCGGCAGCCGGTCGAGGGAGAAATCGAGCTGGCCAGAAGCGCCGGTTAATCCGATCTTGCCGCTGACAGTCAGCGAACCGGCTGTGCCCTCCAGCGACAGGTCGCGGAACAGGCGGTTGTCCGGCGGCGCTGCATGGGGGCTGGCAAAATGCAACCGGTCGATGTGCAAATCCGCTTGCTGAAAATGCGCGGCCAAAGTACCTTGCTGTAAGCGGATTCCTTGTTCCAGTAAAGCCAGGCTTAAATTCGTGCCGGAAACCGTGCCGCGGATATCGGGCTGCTGCAAGGTACCGTGGATACCGGCCTGAATCCGTAATTCGCCATCGGCGCGCAGGTTGCTGCCGGACGCGTTGAGCCATTTCAAGCTGGTGAGGGTGGCGTGGATATTACCCTGCAGCGGCGATTCCTTGGCAATGGGCCACGGCGTTTTCGCTGGTGGCAGCGGCAGCGCTACCTCTGCCTGAACGCTCCCTAGCGCTCCGCTGTTCAGCGCGAATTGTCCGGACAGGCTTCCCTGCCGTGCGGTTGCTTGCAGTTGCAGTTGCTGCAATCCCAACGGTTGCGGCACATCGCCGGGCAAATACCAGTCGCCGCGTTCGCGTTGAATGAGCAATTCGCCGGTCAGCTGCGCGGCGGTGTCGAACTGCCAGCGGCCGCCCAATTGCAACGGAGCGTCTTTTGCGTGCGCCGGTGTACCGGGTAGCAGTGCAATGCCGGTGAAATCGCCGCGGGTTTTCCAGCTGCTGGGCGTCCAGTGCAATTGCTCGATACGGACCGATCCGCTGGAAATCGACAGCGCCGCATCGCTCAGCGAAAACAAAGTGGTGCTGGCCGCGAGCGCCGCCGGTGCCAGCAGGCGAACCGGCATGTCCCCGGTGGCGTAAAGCTCGGTCAACTGACCCTGCCAGCGCAGCGGCAACCCCGGTTTCGCAGGACTCAAGCTGCCGCTTGCCGCCAATTGAAAGGCGGTATCTTTATTGATGTTGGCGTTGATCGCCAGATGGTGACCGGCGGTTTTACCGCCGAGGATGGCGGATAACTGCCTGATCGTTGCTTGTTCGTGCGCGCGGTAAGTCTCCACGGCAAGGCTCAGCGCAATGGTGTCTTTTTGATGCCATCGCGCGCTGGCGGAAATGCCCGAGAGTTTTTGCTGGCCGGGTAGTTCCAGTTGTTTGCTGGTCAGTTTCCAATCGAAATCGGGCGCTTGCATCGTGCCGCGGAAAGTAAGCTGTGTCTGCAAGTCGCCCGATATACCCAAACCCAGCTGCGCCAATGCCGGAGCATTCACTGTCAGTTGGACATCGTGCCGGTCGCCGTCCATGCGGCCGTGCGCGAGCAAACGGTTTGAACCTGCCAGCAATTCGGCCTTGCCGCTGAAGCGGCCGGTGCCGGTGAACGCGATTTCACCCGAGCCGCTGACCGGCGATTTCCCCAGGCGGCTTTTGCGGATGACGTAGGTTAATGTGCCGGCAGCCGCCGGCAGCAATCGACCGGATGCCTGCAGGGTGGCATTCAGGCTGGAATCGGCGGTTTGAATAAAATCCGCGCTGTTGAAATCGATCAATTCTCCCGACACGTCAAACATTTGTTCTCCGGTCAGTTGCAGTTTGCCTTGACCGGTCAAACGCGAGCGGTTGCGTTGCAAATTGAATTGTTCGAGTATGAGTTCATCGGTGTCACGGGTAATTCCGGCAGTCAAGCGCAGCGACTGACCGCGCAGATCGGCGCGGGCGGATTGCTTGTCCGCATCGCCGGTGAGTTCGATCTTGCCTGAGATGGCGGCGCTTTGCAGTCGAGTGTCCAATTGCTGCGGATCGATCCGCTCGACTTCCAAGTCCGCTGCGAGGATGTGCTTGTTCCAGTCCCAAGCCAACGGTCCGCGCACAACGCCACTCTTTCCGGATAACACGCGAATCTCCGGCAGCGCCAGCAATTGTGAGGAGATCAGTACGCGGGCATGGATGGCCGACAGCGGAATGCCGCCTTGATCGAGCGGTGCGGGCGCATGATTTTCGATGTCGATATTACCTGTCAATTGCCCGGCCTCATTTTGCGTCAACTGTGCCGACACCGACAGCTTCGCTTGCGGCGCGTTTGCCGCAAAATCACCCGGATTCCACTGTTGCAGGATGGCGTGCAGTTGCGTAACCGGATTCGCGGCAAACGGTTGTAACTGCGCTTGCAGTGTCATATTGGCTGCGGGCGCGCGGCTGGCGGATTGAATCGTGAGCTGCTCCAAATTGCCGGTGACGGTGGTGTCGATGCCGCCCCATGAACCAGTG
This sequence comes from Nitrosomonas sp., assembly GCA_019745325.1. GTDB lineage: Bacteria > Pseudomonadota > Gammaproteobacteria > Burkholderiales > Nitrosomonadaceae > Nitrosomonas. The sequence continues at coordinate 6,585 of JAIETK010000027.1, forward strand.
GCGATGGCGCCAATACGCGCATTCAATGCAAACGGCGCATTGCCGTCAAGTTCCGCTTGCGATTCGACGGTTGCCCACGGTGTGGTGAAATTCAGTTGCTTGAGCCGGTGATGCTGGCCGTCGCTTTCCAGTGCCAGCGCCAAATCGGTTATCACTGGCGTGGCATTTTCCTGGGATGCCGCATTGAGATGAATGGCATCGGCAGTCATGATTGCAATCGATAATCCGAATGGCAGCAGTAAGCTATCCGGCGATTGCGGAGCGGAAGGCGCGGTGTCAGCCGCGTGCTGATCGATGCGGATCGCCGCCAGTGTCAGCCGCTGGATGTTGATCCGCCGGTGAAACAATTGCGCTGGATTCCAGCGCATGTGGAGATTCTGTAGCGTCAATGCCAGTTCAGCGTTGCTGAAATGAATAGTTTCAACCTGTAAGTCTTGCAGCGTGCCGTGTACGCCGGTCAACCGGATCATGCCGCCGCTCCAACGGTTAGCAACGGCGGCGGCCGATTGCAATCCGGATGTGCTGTACAGCAACCAATAACTGGCGGCGGCCGGCAGTGCCAGCAAAAGCAATAAGCCGATCGCCAGCTTGCGATAGCGCCGCGCGGTTTTAGGGGGAAGCGGGTTTTTAGTGTGTTGATCGATCATGAACGGCTTTACCTTATCAAAAAGCAACAGCCATTGAGAAATGCACGCGCAGTGAGCCGGTTTCGTGCCCGCGCGCCAGATCGAGCGCAAGCGGTCCTGCCGGGCTCCGCCAGCGTACTCCCGCGCCGTAGGCGAGAAACATTTGCATGTCTTGCCAGCGGTCGGCCGCGCTGCCGATGTCGGCAAATGCCGCTGCTCCCCATTGCTGGGTCAACCAATGGGTATACTCGGCGGTGCCGGTCGCCATCACCCGGCCACCGACGACGGCATTGCCTTCGTGGACACCGATGCCTTTGAAATCATAACCGCGCAGTGATTGAATACCACCGGCGCGAAACAGATATTCTTGCGGAATGCCGAAGCGCGACGAGGCCAATGTATAACCGGCTTCAGCCCGCAGGAAAAACGTATCGCGCGATCCCACCGGCCACCAGCTTTGATGCCGGGCATAGGTGCGGATAAAATCCTGATCCGATAGTAATTGCCGGCTGCCGCCGCCGATGCGCACCTCGGTGATATCGCCGCGCCGGATATTGACCGGATCGTCGACCACTTGCCGCCGCCAGCGCCAATCCAGCACCAACGCTTCGTTGATTTGATTGATTGCGCCGTCGGGTTTTTTATGCTCGCGCTGCCAATTCAAACCGAGTTGCATGAATAGCGACGGTGTCTGGTAATTGCGCGAAACACCGATTTTCTGTTCGACGGTTTTCAGGCCCTCGATATCAGTCATTTGCAGGCTGGCGCCGAGCGAATGATTGACGTGGTTCTGATCGGGCAAAGTGTCGATTCCCGCTAGAAACGTTTGCCGCTTTTGCTCGAGGCGCAGCAGACTGGTGAGATTCCAGGCGTGATCGAGAAAATTATGATGGCGGTAATTGACTTCGCCGCGCGCGCCATTGTTCGAGCTGTAACCGGCTCCGAAGGCGAAACGCTGCGCTTGCGCTTCCGTCAGCACGACTTGAACCGGCGCTGCTTGATGCAAAGCGATGTCCGGCGAGATGCTGACCGATACAGTACTGAATTGCGGCGCTTTTTGCAGCAGGATTTGATATTGATGCAGCAAATCGCGCTGATACTCATCACCCGCTTTGAACGGCGCAAGCCGGGTGACCAGTGTTGCATCGTAGCGTTGCAAGCCGGTGATCCGGATATCGCCGAAGTAGAACACCGGCCCGGAATCGACGGTAATCATCAGATCCGCGAGCGCCTCGCCGGGGTCGACGCTGGCCTGGCTGGCGGTGATCGTTGCTGCGGCGAATGCCCGTTGTGTCAGGTCATCGATCAACGCCGATTTTGCCTGCTCCCAGATGGCGGAGCGGAACGGTTGCCCGGCGGTAAGAAACCAGGCGGCGCGCAGCCGTTCGATGCGCTTGCGGTGGTTTTCGTCGCCATTGGCAATGTCACCGGAAAATTCAATCGTGACCGAACCGACGCGCGTCAATTCTCCGGGATCGACGGTGATTTCAGCGGTCTTGGTTAAGGTTTGTGTTGCGGGCTGCGCGATGGACACTACAGGATCGAAGTAACCTTCGGTCGCCAGGATGTCACGAATTTCCTTTTGCACGCGGTGCAGAAAAAATAACTCATCGTAGTCGCTGGCAAACGGTTCCTTGGGGAGTTGAATGTATTTTTGCAGCATTTCCTTGACCGCAGCCGGCGCCGACAACGTGACGATCGCCGGATTGCCGGATGATCCCGATGTTTCCTGGGCCATCGCCGGGAGGGGAAAAACGCTGGCCAGCATTAGCAGCGCAATCCAATGAAACCGGTATTTCAGAAAATTAGTCAGCAATTGAGAATTAGAGCGATGATTTCCCGGTGATGAGAAAACCTGCCGCTGTTTTACAAATGGATTTATGGTATTGAGATTGATAGCAGCCGAAGGGTTCCATTACGCAAGCGAATGACTCAGCCATTTGCCTGGTAACCTGTAAATTGCGTGATTGCCGCAATCCGTACCGGTCACCGGAAGTCAATTCACACTAACGCGACCGGAAATGACGGTAACGCGCCGGCTGTTGCCAATGCGTAAGGTGCAATAACCGCAGGGCATTGCACCATTTTTCTGATTGATGTGCCTCCATGGAGTCGGCACATCCTACCGCGCTGTTGTTCTCATGATATCTCCTCATGTAATAAATGCAAGTGCAGGAAATTATGCATAAATGATTAAGACTGTCGTTTGAGTTAAGATAGCTGAACGGAATGTTTTTTGAAGAGTGCGGGCATTTCTCAATTATCGCGGCCTCTTATGCCACAAGAACCATTATTTTTGGTTATAGACCTGACCTCGTTGTGGTGTGGCGTTGTTAGGGTTACTTTTGTTCATTTGTGAAGTCACTATAAGGAAAAATCTCAACAACTTTAAACGGCAAATATGACTCTTGAGGATTATGATAAATATCGTTGGTTAGCTCTGTTGCTACACCAAAACTAAACTCTTCTCCGTTATCAAGATGTACTCGATAGGGCTGTCGTTTCAACCCGGTAGATAATAGTAAAGCTTGATATTCGGGAAGAACCTTGAGTAACTGAGAAAATTCCTTCTCACCAAAATCCAATGACATCAGATATTTGCCTTCAGCAGCAATAATCGTGTTGGTGGTATATAAACCATCCTCAACCTTTATCATATGATTTGTATTTACTGCTGAGACAATACATGAAAACCCTTCCTTTGCACCAAGCATTCGCAAGTGGAGACCATAATCAGGGTGAAAATTAATCAAATCTGGATGAGCTTTAATGTCAGGATTAAGAATACGATAAGTTGATTCCCAATATGTTTCAATTAATTCCAATTTGAACCTAAGAATTGGATCAAATTGTTTCACGCTATAAAGAGCGAATTCTTTTCCATTACACAGCGCATATAATTCAGCCTGGACTTCCGGGTGTATTGCATAGCTATATGCTTGCTCCACATGCTTGCTCTTCGTAATTTCCTCCGTGGGTGATTTCGCATCTAATACCCAATACGGTCTACCGTCGGAAAGAAAGAGATAATCTGGGACTATTGAAACTTTACGTTGTTGCGACCCAAGAGCAACATACGGATGGACAAGACTTCTACTTCTTACCACTCGTGAATCACCTGAAACTTGATATCCCAACGCTTTAACGATTGGTAACAAAAGTTCTTCTCGAACAGAGTCCTCTTTGAATTCTGGGTCGTTTAAAACACCGAAGTCAAAATTCTTAAATATCATGAAAGAACCCTAACTAAAATTAGATATCCGAAATGACGCAGTACTAATGCATCAATTCGATTTTCAATATAGCACACTACTTAAAATAATAAGTCGGCGGAAAAAGCATTTCTCAACCATTCACCCCAACTTCTGCACCAACTCCTTAATCCGCATCACCCGCTTATTTACATCCTCAATCTGCACCAGAATTTTCAACCGATCCTGGCCGGAGAGCGAGTATTCGCGGCTGCTTTGGATCAGTTGAATGATTTTGAGCGGGTCGATCGGCGGATTCGGGATGAATTGCACTTGGATGCTGTCGGCGCTGGCGTCGATGCGGGTGATGCCGAGCGGTTTAGCGGCGATGCGCAGGCGATGGCAGTCGAGCAGGGCGCGGGCTGGGTTCGGTAGCAGGCCGAAGCGATCGATTAGTTCGCGTTGCATGTCGTCGAGTTGGTCGTTGTCGGTGCAGTTGGCCATGCGCTTGTACAGCACCAGGCGTTCGTGGATGTCATGGCAGTAGTCGTCCGGCAGCAGCGCGGGCACGTGCAGGTTGATTTCGGTGGCGACGCCGAGCGGGTGCTGCATGTCGGGTTCCTTGCCTTGCTTGAGCGACTGGATTGCGGTATCCAGCATCGAGCTGTACAAGCTAAAACCGATTTCCTGCATTTCCCCGCTTTGCGATTCGGAGAGCACCGCGCCCGCGCCGCGGATTTCCAGGTCGTGCATCGCCAGATAAAAGCCGGAGCCAAGTTCTTCCATCGCTTGAATCGCTTCCAAGCGTTTTTTGGCTTGTCCGCCGAGCGCTTCTTCCGGCGGCGTGAGCAAATACGCGTAAGCCTGATGGTGCGAGCGCCCGACCCGGCCACGCAATTGATGCAGTTGCGCCAGGCCGAATTTGTGCGCGTTGTTCATGATGATGGTGTTGGCGCTCGGGATGTCGATACCGGTTTCGATAATCGTGGTGCAGAGCAGAATGTTGAAGCGCTGCTGGTAAAAGTCGCGCATGACGTGTTCCAGTTCGCGTTCCGGCATTTGCCCGTGGGCGATGTTGATACGCGCTTCCGGCAGCAGGCCGGACAGTTTCTCGTACATCAGTTGGATGCTGCTGACTTCGTTGTGCAGGAAATAAATCTGCCCGCCGCGTTTCAGTTCGCGCAGGCACGCTTCGCGGATGATGCCCATCGAAAAGCTGCTGACAAAAGTGCGGATGGCCAAGCGGCGTTGCGGCGCGGTGGCGATGATGGAGAAATCGCGCAGCCCTTCCAGCGACATCGCCAGGGTACGCGGGATCGGCGTGGCGGTCAGTGTCAGCACGTCGACTTCGGCGCGCAGTTTTTTGAGTTGTTCCTTTTGCCGCACACCGAAGCGGTGTTCTTCGTCGATGATGACCAAGCCCAGATTTTTGAAATGCACGTCTTTCTGAATCAGTTTGTGCGTGCCGATGATGATGTCGATTTCGCCTTTGGCCAGCCCGGCGAGCGCTTGCGTTTGTTCCTTCGCGGAACGGAAGCGCGACAGTTCTGCGATCCGCACCGGCCACTGATCGGCGATCAAACCGAAACGATCAGAGAAATTCTGGAAATGCTGCTCGGCAAGCAGCGTGGTCGGTACCAGCACGGCGACTTGTTTGCCGTCGGCCACGGCGATAAACGCGGCGCGCAGTGCCACTTCGGTTTTGCCGAAACCGACGTCACCGCATATCAACCGGTCCATCGGTTTGCCGGAGGTTAGATCCTCGATCACAGCCTTGATTGCGGCGGCTTGATCGGGCGTTTCCTCGAAACCAAAACCTTCGGCAAAGGCGTCGTAGTCATGTTGCTGCAGCGAGAACTTGTGACCTTCGCGCGCCGCGCGTTGCGCGTACAGATTCAGCAATTCCGCGGCGGTGTCGCGCACTTGCTGCATGGCTTTGCGCTTGGCTTTGTCCCACTGGCTGCTGCCGAGCTTGTGCAACGGCGCGGATTCCGGCGCGCCGCCGCTGTAGCGGCCGATCAAATACAGTTGCGATACCGGTACGTACAGTTTGTCACCACCGTCGTATTCCAGCGCCAGAAATTCACTCAGCTCGCCCGGTTCGCCTTCACCGACGTCCATGCTGACCAGGCCGAGATAGCGGCCGATGCCGTGCTGTTCATGTACCACCGGGTCGCCGGGTTTGATTTCCGACAGATCGCGCAGGATGTTGTCGGTTGACGTGGTTTTGCGCGATTCGCGCTCGCGGCGGCCGTGCAGGTGCGTGGCGTACAATTCGCTTTCGGTGATGAAGGCGATTTTCGCGGAGCCATCGATAAAACCGGTATGCAGCGGCGCGACGCCGAGCATGAACGGTTCCTGGCTGTCCAGAAACGCGGCGAAATCCTGGCAAACTACCGGGTGCAGGTCGTATTGCTGCAAATATTCGGCGACCAGTTCGCGCCGTCCCAGGCTTTCCGCCAATAGCAACACGCGCCCGCCGCTAATTTTGAATTGCGCGGCAAATACCGTCAGTTTTTCAAGCGGATTTTCCGCGTGCCGGTTGACTTGCACCAATGGCAGCGGCTGGCTGGTTTGTTCGCCGGTAACTTTGACATCCTGCGGCTTGACCAACAGCTCGACACGTGCGTACGGCTTGATCGAACCGAAGAAATGATCACTGGTCAGAAACAGCTCGGTTGGCGGCAATAGCGGGCGGTCACTATCGCCGCGCAGTAATTGGTAACGCGACTGCGTGTCGCGCCAGAATTCGTCGATCACCGGGCGGACATCGTGGTGTAAACAAAGCAATGTATCGTCCGGCAGATAATCGAACAGCGTCGCGGTTTGCTCGAAAAACAGCGGCAGATAATATTCGATCCCAGCGGGCGTGCCGCCTTTGCTGATGTCCTTGTAAATCTGTTTTTTCGACGGATCGCCTTCGAATTGCTCGCGGAACTTGCCGCGGAAAAACGTGCGCCCAGCTTCGTCGAGCGGGAATTCGCGCGCCGGCAGCAAGCGGATTTCCTTGACCGGATAAATGCTGCGTTGCGTGTCGACATCGAAGGTGCGGATGGTGTCGATGTCGTTATCCATCAGGTCGATGCGGTACGGCAGCGGACTGCCCATCGGAAACAGATCGATCAAACCGCCGCGCACGCTGTATTCGCCCGGCGAGAACACTTGTGTGACATGCGAATAACCGGCCAGGGTTAATTGGCTGCGCAGGGCGGCGACGTCCAGCGTTTCGCCTTGCTTGAGGAAAAACGTATGCGCGGCCAGGTATTCTCGCGGCAGCATGCGATACAACGCGGTGGTGAGCGGCGCGATCAATATATCGCAAGCGCCGGTCATTACTTGATACAACGTTGCCAGCCGTTCGGACACCAGATCATGATGCGGCGAAAAGGTGTCGTACGGCAGCGTTTCCCAGTCCGGCAGCAAGTGCGTCCGTAAGCCGGGCGCGAAGAAAGGAATTTCTTCCAGCAGCCGCTGCGCATCGAGCGCATTGGCGGTGATGATCGTCATGGGTTTAGCTGGTTGCGCCAGTTGTGCCAGAAACAAAGCGTCACTGGAACCGTCAAAATCAGCATAGCGGAGGACAGCTCCCGGCGCGGGTAAAATCGGTTTTTGTTGCATTTAATAAAATTGTCGTTTTGTTGTGCTAAAAGTCATAGCCGGGTAGACGGGGTAATCATCAAAATCCGCCTATTATATGCGAGTTCTAAGCCGTCTTATTGCTTGTAAGCACTGTTTGATGACTGCGGACTCGCTATGAACAATGCGTAAATTTCCGTGTTATTTATGGTTTTAAACTGCCCGAAATAGCGCTATTCTTATCACATGTAGCTTAAATCCTTGTATTTGACTTAGAATATGTAAACGGCAGTGCTGGCTAAATTGACGTGAGCGCTTTTATGGATATGAACCTATCGCAATTGGAACAAAAGATGATGCTCTCTTCATACAAGATGATTGCGGTTGTTTGTATGATGATGGCTGCTTTTGCACAAAATTTTGCGGCTGCTGCGGTATTAACCGAGGAGAATCAGCAAAAAATTGAATGGGCAGTGTGGCGATACGCTGTCGATACGCCCTTGCTGGTGCAAACCATCGACTGGTTCCGCGATTTGACGAGGAATACCCGTGAATCGGCTGCGATCGCCGAGCTTTCGCGCCTGAAATTCATGCGTGCGCAATTGGAGCTCGATAAGGATCACCGGGTGCAATTGTTTGAGCGCTGCATCACAACGGCAAACCGGGCATTGACGATTAATCCCAATGATGTCCGCGGTCTTTTCTGGAAAGCCGCCGCCATGGGGAAAATGGCGGAAGACAGCGGTATTCTGAACGCGCTGAGGATGCTGCGGCCGATGGAAGAATTGCTGCTGAAGGTGGTCGAGCTGGATGAAAAATACGAAAATGCCGGCGCGCACCGGGCGTTGGGCCGTATGTACCACAAACTGCCGGGCTTCCCAATCAGTTTTGGCAGTAACCAGAAAGCATTGGCACACCTCAAACGCGCTCACGAGCTTTTCCCCGAAGACGTCATTACCCGTGCGTTTTACGCCGAATTGCTGTACGACACCGGCAGAAAAGATGAAGCACGCAAGCATGCGGATTTCGTGCTAGCGACACCGATTGCCGAAGAAGATGCGCTGGAATTCGCGGAGTATGTCGATATCGCGCTCGGAGTCGTCAAGAAGACCGGCGGATCCAATATCCGTTTGGGGAATTACCAGGGAAACGCTGATCAATTCGCCGAGCAAGATAATAGGCAAGGCGGATGGAGCGAGACATATCGAAAAATGATAGCGAGCTTCTGAGTACCACCCAACGCAGCCAATCGCTTGAGCAAGCAATTAATCAGTATTTCCCCTAGAGCTTTACCAGAATGGCTATCAATCACCGGATGTGAATACACCCCGCCGCAAGCAGTCTTTTTTGACTTATCTCACGCTTCATATCGTTCAAATCGGATAAACTGCCAATATTCCGATTTTTTCATTGGTTGAGTGTTATGGCAGAAACGGTCATTGATTTAATCCGCCACGGTGAGCCGGCGGGCGGGCGCCGCTATCGCGGTCATGGTGTCGACGATCCTCTAACCGAGAAGGGGTGGTCGCAAATGTGGAATGCGGTTGGCGATTACTGCCAATGGAGCCATATCGTAACTTCACCGCTATTGCGATGCGAAGCATTCGCAACGGCACTGGGCGAACGTCACGGTATTCCGGTCACGATCGAATCGCGCTTTAAGGAAGTCGGATTCGGCGTATGGGAAGGCCTCAGCCACGACGAAATCAAGATCGGCCGCGTGGACGACTATCAAGCGTTTCTGCGGGATCCGGTCAATTGCCGTCCACCGGGTGCCGAGCCGCTCGATGATTTTATCGAACGCGTCAGCGCCGCTTACGATGAAATCATCAAACAACACCCTTACGGCCGTATCTTGATTGTCGTGCATGCCGGCGTGATGCGCGCGATCATCGCAAAAACCCTCCACGCCGCGCCGAGCGGACTCTACCGCGTCAAAATCAGCAACGGCGGCGTAACCCGCATTCGCCATGCTGCTGAAGGTGGTGTGGTGGAGTTTCTGAACGGCAAATTGACTTAAGGAAATGCAGCGTACAGAGTAATTCGCGGTGTAAGCCGATTGGGTAGTGCTCGGAAATTCATCTGCCGCTCTGGTATGTCTCGTTTTTCGCGTTCCATCCGCGCCTCGCATCTCATCTTGCTTATCGAATTTTCAGCATTTGCTTAAAGTCGTCAGAAACGCTCCCGGAAAGGCCGATGCAAAGCAATAGCACGCCGAAAGCAATGGTAACCGGCACTTCTTTGATGCTTCTGCCAATATTGCATCGAGCAGATTTCAGTGCATTGATGATCTATAAGTAAAAATCTATCATAAATATCAGAATAATTGATTTGTTCTTATGGTTTAATCCCGCTATAGTTCGCACAAATGATTCGAATTGCCACAGGAAGAAAGCGGTTTTTCGGTAATCATCATTTTGTAATACGGTACCAAGTCATTTCCGGCGGCGGCATAGTTTGGAATTGAACGGAACTTCATAAAAGAAAAAATCACAGCAGTAGCATCATAGAATTATCGAATTGCTGTCTGATGGTTTAATTATTAGATAGAGGAGTGAAAAATGAAATTGAAACTTATTACACTGTTAGCTGCATCGGCTTTGTTATCGGCATGTTCATCGCTGCCTGAAGCACCTCAAGGTCAGAGCAACATTAAAGTCGGTAAAAGCAATGTCTACTGGATCGATCCGGCAACGGGTAAACCAGGCGGATACATTGTTCCAAGAACGGCATCGCAAAAAACTAAAAATGACAACTATGCCGATTCAAACGCACCGGTGGTAATCAGCCGGTAATTAACCACTGGCTAGGGCTCTAAAATTTATCTGGCACTATGCGGTTTTGTTAACTGGTAAAGGTTTGGTGAATTGTTCGTCACAAGCAAGCGTATGAAACGATCAGCAAAAAATGCACAGCATTAACCAGTTGCAAGAACATAAAAATAAAAATAGCGGTAAACATTCCTTGCTAAGGAATGGATCAAATGGGCGGTTGTGATGGGTGTGAAAGTCGCAACCGCCTGCATCCAATATAAAACTACAACAACGATTAGAATTTGAATCACCGGTGATGCTGAATCAAAACGGTATCACCGTCTTTAGCAGGTACCAGGCTCCTTTTGCATTGAGCTAACACGCCTGGCTGCTGCGTCGCAAATTAGCTTTGTCGAGCAGATCCGGTAGCGGCTTGCTGCCATTGCGATTGGCCGGGGTGGTTGCAACCGCCGGCACCAAATCGTTGCTATCTCTTTGGGTTATTGTCCTCTGGTGATAAAACTCTAAGGTATTGATGTGTAGACAAAAGGACGATTACCGGGGAACGATCCAAAATATTCCGTCTCGTTGCGGCAGATTGCTTTTGTTAGGGAAATGCTGATTAATTCAACGAATGAGATGAAGCACGAGGCGCACGGAACGCAGCAACCGGGACATATCAACAAGATAGGCGAGGATGCGAGTACCGCGTAACGAAGTGATTCGCTCATGCAGTCAATTAATCAGTTTCCCTAGTCTAAAGCCGATTTTTTAATAACCAACTTCAACATTCCCGTTCTTGAAATGCCCATCCAGGGATTCCAGCAAATCGTCGTGCAAATACACCCGCCAGTCGTTCCCCAATTCCAATTCGGTTATGGCGGAAACATTGCGGTAAATCAGTGTGACGGGGCAGTAATGGGGGTACGGTTTTTGCGCTTGCGGGGAGAAGGGGGTCAGCAGCGTTTTGAGGCTGGCGATTAGATCGGGCGCGGCGGCGTCGCAGCGGATGAGCAGTTGTTTGGCGAAGCGCGTGCGGATTCCGGCGAGGTCGTGCAGTTGCTCGGCGGTGATGCGCAGTTCGCTGTCTTCTTCACCATTGTAAGCACGGTTGCTGACCTTTGCTTCGACGATTAGCAATTGGTCTTCCTTGAGCCAGGCACGGTTGGCATCGAACAGCTCGCTGAAAACCACCACTTCGACGCGCGCTTTGCCGTCATCGAGATTGATGACACCCATGCGGCCGCGGCGCGTCATTTGCACGCGTAGCGAGTGGATGATGCCGGCCAGCAATTGCGGCTCGCGATTAGGATTCAAGCGATCAAGGCGGGTGCGGATGAAGCGCTTGAGTTCCGGCGCGTAGGTGTCAAACGGATGACCGCTGAAGTAATATCCCAATCCGATTTTTTCCTGGCGCAGCTGTTCGCGTTCGCTCCAAGGTTCGGTCTGTATCAGTTGCGTCTGCAAATGCGATTGACTGTCGAAATCTCCGAATAAATTGGCTTGGTTGCTGGCCTGGCTCTGCTGTTCGGCGGCCTCGATCGCCACGCCGACGGAGGCGATCAGGCTGGCACGGTTGGGGTTGAGGGTATCAAATGCGCCGACGCGAATCAGCGACTCCATGACCCGGCGGTTAGCGATACGCCGGTCGGCGCGATTACAAAAATCAAATAGATCCGCGAAAGAACCGTCTTGCTCGCGCACTGCGACAATCGAGTTGATCGCCGATTCGCCGGTGCCCTTGACGGCGCCAAGGCCGAAGCGGATGGCTTGGTTGTCGACCGGGATAAAGCGGTAAGCGGACTGGTTGATATCCGGCGGCAGAATTTTCAGACCGTTGGCGATGCTGTCTTCAATGAAGATTTGCACTTTGTCGGTGTCGTCCATATCGGCGGACAAGCACGCTGCCATGAATGCTGCCGGATAATGCGCTTTCAGGTAAGCGGTCTGGAAGGCGATCAACGCATACGCCGCAGCGTGCGATTTGTTGAAGCCGTAGCCGGCGAATTTTTCCATTAAACCGAACAATTCGGCGGCTTTGTCCTCACTCAAGCCGTTGGCGACTGCGCCAGTCACAAAAATGTCGCGCTGCTGCGCCATTTCCTCGACTTTTTTCTTACCCATCGCGCGGCGCAGTAAGTCCGCGCTGCCGAGGCTGTAGCCACCGATCACCTGCGCGATTTGCATGACTTGTTCCTGATAAATCATGATGCCGTAGGTCGGGCCGAGAATCGGCTCAAGGCGTGGGTCGAGATACTCAATGCTTTTCCGGCCATGCTTGCGGTCGATGAATTCCGGGATCAGATCCATCGGGCCGGGCCGGTACAATGCGACCAGCGCGATGATGTCTTCGAAGCGGTCCGGTTTGGCTTTTTGCAGCAGGTCGATCATGCCGCGCGATTCAAACTGGAAGATCCCGACCGCATTGCCTTTGCGCATCAATGCATAAGTTGCTTCGTCGTCGAGCGGCAATGTTTCCAACGAAAAGGGTTTTGCCGAAGGATCATCGCTGGGGTGCAATTGCCGGATATAGCCCACGGCGCGGTCGAGAATCGTCAGCGTGCGTAAGCCGAGAAAGTCGAATTTCACCAAGCCGATTTTTTCGACATCGTCCTTGTCGAGTTGACTGACGACCGAATCCGCCGATTCGGTGCAGTAAATCGGACAGAAGTCGGTGATTTCGCTCGATGCGATCAAGACACCGCCGGCATGCATGCCGACGTTGCGTGTCAAGCCTTCGAGACTTTCCGCCAGTTCCAGCAGGTTGCGCACGTCTTCCTCAGCCTCGGCGCGCAGGTTGAGCTGCGGTTCGAGCTGACGGGCTTTCTTCAAAGTCATGCCGATTTCGAACGGCACCAGCTTGGCGAGCTGATCGACAAAGTTATACGGCAAATCCATCACCCGGCCAATGTCGCGGATCACCGCTTTTGCCGCCATCGAACCGAAGGTGGCGATTTGCGATACCTTGCCGGTGCCGTAGCGCTGCTTGACATAGTCGATCACCAGCTCGCGCCGGTCTTGGCAGAAATCGATATCGAAATCCGGCATCGAAACCCGCTCCGGATTCAAAAAACGCTCGAACAGCAAATCGTAACGCAACGGATCGAGATCGGTGATGCCGAGCGAATAGGCAACCAGCGAGCCGGCGCCGGAGCCGCGTCCGGGACCGACGGGTACGTTGTTTTGCTTGGCCCAGTTAATAAAGTCGGCGACGATCAGAAAATACCCGGCAAATCCCATCTGGATGATGGTGTTGACCTCAAATTCCAGGCGTGCCAGGTACTGCGGCAGTTTGCCGGCGCGTGTCTGATCGTCCGGAAACAGGTGTGCCATGCGTTTGTGCAGCCCAGCCGCCGCTTGGTCCCGCAGGTACTGATCGAGGCTTTCATTGTTGGGAGTCGGAAACAACGGCAAGCGATTGATCCCCAATTCCAACACCAGATTACAACGCTTGGCGATTTCAACGGTATTGGCCAGCGCGCTGGGTATGTCGGCGAACAATTGCGCCATCTCATCCTGGGTTTTGAAATATTGCTGTCCGGTGTAATGCTTCGGACGGCGTTTATCATCCAGGGTATAGCCTCCGGCAATGCAGACGCGCGCTTCGTGCGCGCGGTAATCGTCGGCATTCAGAAATTGCACGGGATGTGTGGCGACCACAGGAAGATCGAGTGTTTGCGCCAGCATCAGCGTTTGCTGCACCAGCATGGCTTCTTGCGCATGACCATCGCGCTGGAGTTCGAGATAAAAGCGGCCGGAAAACAAATCCGCCCACTTGCGGGTTTGTATCTCGGCTTGCTGCGGATTGTTTTGCAGAATGGCGAGGCCGATGTCGCCGAAGCGTCCGCCCGATAATGCAATGAGTCCCGCCGTGCCATATTCATCCGGATACAGCCATGCTTCCTTGATTTCAGCCCGGCCATGGTACTGGTTCTCGCGGTAAGCACGCGATAGCAGCCGCGACAATAGTAAATAACCGGCATGTGATTGACACAACAGGAGCAAGCGGAGCGGTTTGTTGCGATCGGTTTCGTTGGTGATCCAGACATCGCAGCCAAGCACCGGTTTAACACCATTTTTGATGGCGCCTTGGTAAAATTTGACCAATCCGAACAGATTGGCAAGATCAGTCAATGCCAGAGCCGGCATTTTATCCGCCACTGCTTTCGCCACCGCATCGGGAATGCGGATTGTGCTATCCAGAATGGAGAATTCGCTGTGCAGCCGCAAATGAATAAAAGCAGGGGTGGTTGGCATGGTGTTACAATCTGGATCAACTGACGCTGTCATAGATTAATCGAACGATATTTTACCTTATGTTGAAATCACCAGAGCTATTACTTCCGGCCGGTACTTTGGAAAAAATGCGCATCGCCTATGCCTTTGGCGCCGATGCGGTGTATGCCGGGCAGCCGCGTTATTCAATGCGCGCGCGCAACAATGAATTCGCCTTGGAACAGATCAAGACCGGCATTACCGAAGCGCATGCGGCCGGAAAGAAGTTTTTTGTCGCCAGCAATATCATGCCGCATAACGCCAAAGTCAAGACGTATATGGATGATATGGCGCCGGTCATTGCCATGAAACCGGATGCGCTGATCATGGCGGATCCGGGGTTGATCATGATGGTGCGCGAAAAATGGCCGGAAGTGCCGGTTCATTTGTCGGTGCAAGCCAACACCGTGAATTATATGGGCGTTAAGTTCTGGCAGAAAATCGGTTTGACGCGGGTAATATTGTCGCGTGAGCTGTCGCTGGACGAAGTGGCGCAGATTCGCGATCTTTGCCCGGATATGGAAATCGAGGTGTTCGTGCACGGCGCGCTGTGTATCGCCTATTCCGGCCGTTGCTTGCTGTCGGGTTATTTCAATCACCGCGATCCGAATCAAGGCACGTGCACCAATTCCTGCCGCTGGGATTACAAGGTGAAAGCAGCGGAAGAAAATCCAAGCGGCGATATTCAGGAGATCGGGAAAATCGATTTCGATTTCGGCCAGGTGATGCAACAATCGGAGCAATCCGCGCTATCCGGCGGGTGCGGACCGGTCGAGCGCCACCCTGCGGCCGATCAGGTGTATCTGATCGAAGAAAAGGAACGGCCCGGCCAGTTGATGCCGATCATGGAAGACGAGCATGGCACGTACATCATGAATTCCAAGGATTTGCGCGCCGTCGAGCATGTCGAACGGCTGGTCAGGATCGGTGTGGATTCGCTGAAAATCGAAGGACGCACCAAGTCTTTGTATTATGTCGCGCGCACCGCCCAAGTTTACCGTAAAGCGATCGACGACGCCGTCGCCAATAAACCGTTCGATCCGGCGTTGCTCGGTGAGCTGGAAGGGTTGGCTAACCGCGGTTATACCAGCGGTTTTTACCAGCGTCACAGCACGCACGAAACGCAAAACTATCTGCGCGGCCATTCCGAATCCAACCGCAGCCAGTATGTCGGCGATGTCACCGGTTTCGATGCGGCGAGCGGCATGGCGGAAATTCTGGTGAAGAACCGTTTTCAAGTCGGTGACCGCCTGGAGATCATTCATCCGTCCGGCAATCAAGTGGTTGAGTTAGCGGAAATGCTCGATACCGCAGGGCGGCCGGTACAGGTTGCGCCCGGCAGCGGTCATCGCGTCAAGATACCGCTTGCCGGAAATCTGAAGAATGCGTTTGTTGCCCGGTTTTTTTAAGGCAACACTGATTAATTGCCTACACAAGCGATCTGCTGCGTTGGGTGGTGCTCAGAAACTTGCCTATCTTCATGATATGTCTCATTTCCTGTGCTCCATCCGCCTTGCATCTCATCTTACTCGGCGAATTAATCAGCGTTTCCTTGACATTGGTACTGAAAGAAACTGAGTATTTTCTGCGGCAGCCAATCCAATTTGCCCGGGAATGGGCCGCGCATGAATCCGGCATGACCGCCTTGTTGCGGGAATTCGAGTAGTACCGTCGACGAAACCTCGCGCGCTGAGGGCAATGACGCTGCGGGCACGAAAGGATCGTTGCGGGCATTGATGACCAAAGTCGGCACGCGGATATGCGGCAACCATTGTTTGCTGCTCGAAATTCGCCAATATTCGTCGGTGTCGCGGAATCCATGCAGCGGTGCGGTGACGAGATTGTCGAAGTCATAAATCGTGTTGCATTTTTTTAGCGCAGTTGCGTTCAGTAAGCCCGGAAATTGCGCGGCTTTTTGCAGTCCTTTGGCTTTCAGCGAAATCAGAAAATGCCGTGCATAAACCTGGTTGAATCCGACATCCAGCGCTGCACCGGCGGCGGCCAAATCCAGCGGAACGGAAATCGTGGCGATGCCGGCGATCATCTGATTGGCGTGTTCACCGTTTTCTCCAGCCCATTTCAATAGCACGTTGCCGCCAAGCGATACCCCAATGACATAAATGGGTTGTGAGGCAGCATGTTCGCGATGCATGCGGCGCAGCATCCAATCGATTTCGAGTGAATCTCCGGAATGGTAAGCACGCGCCAACCGGTTGGGAGTGCCGGAACAGCCGCGGAAGTGAATCACGGCACTGCGCCAGCCGTAGGGCTGCAGCGCATTGATCATACTCAAAATGTAATGGCTCGACGAATCACCTTCGAGGCCGTGAAAAAAAATAACGAGTGGCGCGGCGCGGGAACCATCGACCCAATCGACATCAATAAAATCGCCATCATCGAGTTCCCAACGTTCGCGCCGGTACCGGTAAAGCGGCGAAGGTTTATTGAAGTAGGGATAGAGCGTTTGCGGATTTCCGCCTGGCAACCAAGACGGCGCCGCATACGGTTCGGTGTATAGAGGGATAGCAATTTCAGGCATAGATACTTCGCGCAAGTTGGATTGATACAAAATTTTCGCAACTATACCTAAAATTGCTGCGGATTCAAAAATGATCGTGACCAGTTTTGACTGGTCACGAGATAGAGGCTGGTTTTTAGAAATCGTTTGTTAGGGAAATGCTGATTAATTGACTGCATGAGCGAATTGCTTCGTTGCGCGGTACTCGTATCTTCGTTTATCTTGTTGACATATCCCGGTTGCTGCGTTCTGTGCGCTGTGCTTTATCTTATTCGTTGAATCAATCAGCATTTCCTTAGATTATTTTTTAATCTCCCATCGCAATCAAATTTCTTTCATTAGAGGCCGGGTTAGAATCTCTCTCGAATCGATTTCCGGCAATGTTGCTGCGGTTTGTGGCTTTCTTTTTTGCCAGATGAACAACCGAGGCCGATTGTTGCGGAGGATTATTATTTGCAACATTGAAGATGGAAGTGGCTCCGACCAATTCACCGGCTTGTCTTTCCAAGGAAGCGGCAGCGGCGGCTGCTTGTTCAACGAGCGCGGCATTCTGCTGGGTGACTTCATCCATTTGCGAGATCGCTTGATGCATTTGGTCGATACCGGTGCTTTGTTCTTTGGATGCTGAAGTGATCTCGGTCATTATTCCGGTGACTTGTTGGATCGCGCTGACGATTTCATCCATGGTCTTGCCGGTCCGATCGACCAATCCGGTGCCTTCGGTAACTTTATTCACGGAATCGTCGATCAACGCTTTGATTTCTTTCGCTGCGGTGGCGCTGCGTTGCGCCAGGTTACGAACTTCGGTAGCCACCACCGCGAAGCCGCGTCCTTGTTCACCAGCCCGTGCTGCCTCAACAGCGGCGTTCAGCGCCAAAATATTGGTTTGGAAAGCAATACCGTCGATGACCGAGATAATGTCGGCAATTTTGCTGGAGCTTTCGCTGATCATCGACATCGTGGTGACAACTTCTTTCATCATGCTGCCGCCCTTGGCGGTAATATCGCTGGCGGTTTTTGCAAGCTGATTGGCGCTAATGGAATTATCGGTATTCTGACGGACTGTGGTGGTTAATTCTTCCATGCTGGCCGCCGTTTCTTCCAAGGAAGAAGCTTGTTCTTCAGTGCGCTGCGATAAATCGAAGTTGCCGGCGGCAATTTCCTGGGTTGCCTGACGGACGGATTCGGCGCTTTGTTTCACATCCAGGACGGTTGCGCGTAAATTGACACTCATCTGCAATAGCGCTCTTGATAGTTCACCAAATTCATCCGTACGATTTATCGTGAACTTATGAGTCAGATCACCGGCGGCCATCGTATTGGCGACATTGATTGCTTGTTTTAGCGGTGACACGGTGTTCTTTGTCAAATCGATAGCAAAATAGAACATCAGGCATAAGCCAGCCAAAGTGACACCAGCAATCGAATTGCTGAAGGTTGAGATCGAAGACTGCGTAAGACCCCACCAGCCCAATCCGCCAACTGTCATCAGAAATAGCGCGGAGATCGCCATAAAAAGGCAGATTCGTTTGCTGATGGTCATTTTAAAAAGACTTGATAATTTACCGATCCAGTCGGTGCGAATGACTTGGCCCTTTTCGATTTTTAAATGCTTGGCTTTACCTTCCAGAATTTGGCGGTAAACCGGTATGGCTTGATTGATCGCTTCCTGGGATGCCTTGGTGCGCACTGAAAGATAACCCGTCACCACGCCATTTTTTGTGATGGGTGTTGCATTTGCAGTAATCCAATAAAAATCTCCATTTTTACGCCGGTTCTTGACGAGACCTGTCCATGGCTGACCTTGCTTGAGTGTGTTCCATAAGTCTTCGAAAGCTTCTGGCGGTACATCGGGGTGACGAACGATATTGTGTGCTTTGCCAATTAATTCTTCTTCAGAAAATCCGCTGACTTCGATAAAAGTCGGATTGATATACGTGATTCTGCCTTTGGTATCGGTGGTGGAAACAATCAGCGTGTCATCGGTAATAGGGTATTCAATGTTTGTAACTGGAAGATTGAGTCTCATGTTTAACCTCTTGTAATAATATTCTGAATTTAACTAACGCTGTGTTTTACGGTTTGAGAATCAGAAATATTTTGTCAGTTGTTTCTATTTTTATTACAGACATCAAGAAGTTATAGTAGGAATAATCTTATTCTGGTGCCTCAGTGTTTGTAATTGGCGATACCGCTATGAGTAAATGCTTGTCGATCGAATTTATATCATCAATAGGTTATTCGCTGATATCGAACCCAGACTTTGGAAGGAGTTCTGTTATTTCTAAGAATAACCCGGAAACTTGCCTTGTTTTCGGGTGATGGTCAGAAAATTATTTGAATTACTATTAACTTGAAATATTCTTTTCTTGATTGTAATCAGTGAAAACTTGTCTGATTTGAATCAAAATCGGCTTGGATGTGTAGGGGAACGCTGAATAATTCGGCGAACAAGATGAAATGCGAGGCGGATGGAACCCGGAAGTGGGATATATCATAGCGATGACGGGTTTACAAATGCCGCTCAACGCGACTTGCCCCGGCAAGTTGTGTGCGGAACTGGTTATTCAGAATTCGTTAGAAAAATTCTTATTGGTTGTAGGTTTATATAACTGGCGGAATCAAAGAGTAAATGCAGTCAATCAGAAAATTCCTATATTTTTTAGATTATCAGGTAGATACTATTACGAATGATTCTCAAAACTTGCAATCCGGCCTGTTGACAATAACTGTATATTTTTAGAGATAAACCTAAGCTTCATTTTTAAGCAAAGTCGATCATAATGAATTTACGAAACGAATCCGGCAGGATTAATGATTTCATTCCTTTTAGCGGGCTAGATTCTGCAGATTTACCCCTGCCAGAAGCTGAAACTGGTGAACCGGATTGTGGAAGTAATTTTTCCAGAATTCAGTTTGTTTCCGGACTTATGCAGCCAAAGAGTGGCGCATTAAACTGCATCGACACGGAATTCCACTTAAGATTACAAATTCTGGGTTGCTTGTACAATGTTTCTTGCGATATGCAAGCTGCTTGTTCCACGGATGATCTATTTCGCAAGCTGATTATGCATGTATCCATGGTGTGGCAGCCAAGCGATGAAGTTTTTCCTTACTTGGAAATTGATGATCGATTCTTTATTCAGGATGAAGCGAAGGGAAGCTTAGGAAATAAGCTATCCGTTCCGGTTAAAGTGGATGGCGAGACTGTCGGACAATTGGGAATTTTTTATCAGCACATTGAGTATCCAAATAAAGCGGATTTTAATGTGCCGGATTTTCTTAATAGCGTTGCTCAGGATATTGGCGCTTGGTTGCAGAGAAAGAAGTTTCGTGACATGGAATTCGCTTGCCTGAATGATATCCGGATGACCGAGCGAGCCATCAATGAGCATGCAATTGTTGCGATTACAGACTCATGCGGAAAAATCCAATATGTCAATCAGAAGTTTTGCGCAGTGTCGAAGTATTCAGCCGATGAATTGATCGGACAAGATCACCGGATCATCAATTCCGGTTATCACACCGGGGATTTTTTTCGTAACTTGTGGTCGACAATATCCAAAGGAAAGATCTGGAAGGGGGAAATCAGGAATCGCGCAAAAGACGGCAGTTTTTACTGGGTTGATACCACCATCATTCCCTTTCTTGATGAGAACGGTTCCCCTTATCGATATGTTGCAATCCGTACCGAAGTGACCGCGCATAAAAAGTTGGAAGCCAAAATGGAAGATCAAGTTGCGGAATTGGCGCGTTCCAATGACGAGCTTGAGCAATTCGCCTATGTCGTTACCCACGATCTGCAGGAACCGTTGCGCGCCATCACCAGTTTTGTGCAGTTGTTGAAAAAATATTGTAACGACCGGCTGGATGAGCGAGCCAACGATTTGATAGCTCACGCAGTCGCCGGAGCAAATCGCATGCAGATGCTGATAGACGATTTGTTAACCTATGCACAGGTAAATTCCAGTCAAGCGATGGTCGAAGTCGATTGCGGTCAACTGTTAAGTAACGTTCTGATTGATTTGTCAATTGTTATCGATGAGTGTGAAGCTACCGTTACCCATGATAAGCTTCCCGTGGTTAAGGGGATTCCTTTTCAATTAATTCAGTTATTTACTAACTTAATCAATAATGCGCTCAAGTTTAAAAGGGTGTATCCGCCTAAAGTTCATGTCGGGGTTAAAGAAAACCTGGATGAATGGGTTTTTGCGATAACCGACAACGGCATCGGCATAGAGGAGCAGTATTTAGATCGAATTTTCCGGGTGTTCCAGCGGCTGCACAGCCGCAAGGATTATTCAGGTACCGGTATCGGCTTGGCGATTTGTAAGAAAGTGGTCGAGCACCATGGCGGCAGGATATGGGTGGAGTCTGAATCCAATGTTGGATCGTCATTTTATTTCTCAATTCCAAAATAGCAATAAAACAGATAGTTATGAACGATCAAAAAATGAACTGCTCCAACGTGATCCTGATTGTTGATGATAATCCCACAGATGCTATGTTGGTTCGAGAAGCTTTCGCATGCACTGATGGAAATACGGAGGTTTTTGTTGCCGAAGATGGTGTCTGTGCGCTGGAGTTTTTAAGAAAGCAAGACCCATATCTTCAAGCGCCCCGTCCCGATATTATTTTGCTGGATCTCAATATGCCCAGAAAAAACGGCATCGAGTTTTTGGCGGAAATGAAAGCCGATATTGATTTAAGAATCATCCCGGTTATTGTTTATACTTCCTCCGTTACGGATCAGGATATTAAAGCTGCCTTTCAAAATTATGCGAATGGTTATATCAAAAAATCGGTTAATTTCGACGAATGTATTGAAGTTGCGAAATCCATCAAAGAGTTCTGGTTTTCCACGTCGATTCTTTGCAGATCTTGACCGGGTATGACCAATTCCCAAATTCATATTCTGCTGATTGAGGACAATGAAACGGATGCCATTCTTGTGCAGAGCGATTTGCAGCAAGCAATGGGCGATCAGGTTTCCGTTGTTCACGCCGAACGATTAAGTTCCGCACTGCAGTTCATTCAGGAACAATCGTTTGATTTGATTTTATCCGACCTTACTTTGCCTGACAGTGATGGGATTGAAACCATTAACCGTTTGCGCAAACAGGCAACCAGTATTCCAATTGCCGTATTATCTTTTCGTGATGATGAAAAACTTGCGATCAAGTCGATTAAAGCGGGTGCACAGGATTATCTCGTTAAAGGCAGTCTGACAGAAGGCGTTCTTGCTCGCGTAATCCGTTATTCGATTGAACGAAAGCGTATCGAAGAAGGTGTCCGGAAAGCCCAGCAGCGTTTTCAGACCATCTTTGAAAAAGCACCGCTTGGCATTGCATTGATTAACTTGCAAACCGGCAATTATTATGATGTCAATCCCAGGTATGCAGCGATCACTGGCAGAAGTGTGAATGACTTGCTTAAGGGTAACCAGTCCGATATTTTATACCCGGAGGATGTGCCGTCTTATCATAAGGATATTGAACTTTTCATCAATCAGCGGTCACAGGATTGCAAGATTGAGAAACGAATTTTGCGCCCGGATAAGGCTGTCATCTGGATCGAAATGTCGATTGTTCCTTTTGAAATCATAGCCAACAATGAAATATCTTACTTATGTATGATAGAGGATATTACGGAACGTAAACGCATGATCGAGAATTTGCGGCATTTGACAGCGCATTTGCAGGATGTCAGGGAAGAGGAAAGAACCCGGATTGGCCGTGAAATTCACGATGTGCTGGGAGGAACGTTAACCGTTCTGAAAATGGATTTGGACTGGCTTTCCAAGAAAATTACGGCAGACCCCATGCATGAGCGGATCGAATCACTTTATCAATTAACCGGGGAAGCAATTGAAACCGCGCGGCGGGTATCGGTCAATTTGCGTCCCAATGTACTCGATAACTTGGGGTTATATGGCGCCATTGAATGGTTGATCAGGGAATTTGAGCAGCGAACCAATATCCAATGTAACTTGGAATCCATGGTTGCTAATTTGTCATGTTTTAATAAGAGTTACGAGACCAGTATTTTCCGGATTATTCAAGAAATATTTATTAACATTACGCGGCATGCGCAAGCCAGCAGGGTCGACATTGAACTGGCGGAAGAAAGCGGTGAAGCGGTGATAACGATCAGGGATAATGGTGTCGGAATTACGGAATTTCAAATATTGAATCCTGAATCCTTTGGAATCATAGGCATGAATGAGAGAGCGCAGCAGCTGGGTGGAAAAATAAACATTATGGGAAGTCCGTCGGAAGGAAGTGTTGTAACATTGAGATTGCCGCTTGCGGTGGTGGCGACCAGTGACGGGGAATGCAAAAATGATTAATGTTTTGATTGCTGATGACCATGCTTTATTTCGAGACGGCTTAAAAAGAATTTTCAGCGAAACGGATGATATCGAAGTGATTGCCGAGGCGGTGGATGGCAAGGATATCATCAAGAAAGCAAGGGAGTTCAAGTGGGACGTGGCGTTGCTGGATATCAATCTACCCGATATGAACGGCTTGGATATCCTGAAGCGGATAATTTCCACGAATGCGTCATCCTGTGTTTTGGTGCTGAGCATGTATCCGGAAGAAGAATACGCCATACGGGCTATTCGCTCTGGTGCATCGGGGTATTTAACAAAAGACAGTCCGACCGATCAACTGATTCATGTCATTAGGAGGCTCTCGAAGGGCGGAAAATATGTGAATCCGGAGTTGGCGGAAAAACTATTGTTTAATCCATCCATGGATTCTGCGGAGTTACTTCATACGACCTTCTCTGACCGCGAATTTCATGTATTTAAATTGATTGTTGCCGGTGAATCTTTAACATCAATTGCCAGCAAGCTGTCGTTAAGTGTGAAAACGGTCAGTACTTACCGTTCCCGCATACTGGAAAAGATGAATATGAAGAATAATGCGCAGCTGGTCCGCTATGCGATCCAACACAAGCTGGTGGAATAATAGATTGAGCAGTGGTGGAGTGGTTATTGTGTTCTTTCTGAAAAGTACTTCCAAATCAGCCTTCTGAGTGTCATTAATTTCCCGTGAAAGAAATGTCCGGCACCCGGAATAACGACAACGGGTTGTGATGCAGGTTCAGCCCATGCCAGCACTTCCTGGGGCAAAACGATGTCATCTTTATCGCCCTGAATAATTAAAGCACATTGCGTGGTGCCGGGGATCATCGGCGCATTCAGTTTCGCGACCGAAGGCGCAATCAAGATGAGAAATTCCGGCGCCAGTTCTTTTGCGGCAAATAATTGTACGGCGCCCCCAAACGAAAATCCCGCCAAGAGTAGCGGCAGATCGGCAAAATGATTGCCGAATTGTTCGCGGATTGCTTGCGTGACTGCCACGGCATCTTCTATTTCGCCGGCTCCATGTGCGAAAGTACCTTCGCTTTGACCAACACCGCGGAAATTAAATTTGACGGTTATAAAATCCAGTTCCAGCAGAGTTGTGAATACAGTTTGCACAACTTTATTGTCCATCGTTCCGCCATGAAGCGGGTGAGGGTGCGCAATGATGCCGATGCCTCTTGGATTCGAGGACGGTTCGCCCAGAACGGCTTCGAGTTTCCCGGCAGGTCCGCTAATAGAAAACTTTCGATGGGCAATTGACAAGTTATTTACCCGGTTAGCAGTAGAGACGGCTGGTTATCAAATCTTGAGCCGTTCGACGATGTTACCTTTGATTAGATGCTCATCGATGATTTCATCAATGTCATCTTTATCAATATAGGTATACCAAGTTTCTTCCGGGTAAACGACAATGACCGGTCCCTCGTCACAGCGATCCAGACAACCGGCAGTATTGACGCGAATCTTCTTTTTGCCATCCAGTTTTAACGATTTAATACGTTGCTTGGCATAATCGCGCAGCTCTTGAGCACAAAAATTATTACAACATGCTGCGCCGCCTTCACGCTGATTGGTGCAGAAAAAGACATGATATTGGTAATAGCTCATGGGTATGTCAGTGATGGAAACGAACACGGTTAGTTTAACGCAATTTGACGGATTCCTGAACAGGCAGGTGTTCTATCATGGATGCGGGATTTGTCGTTGATTGGAAACAATATTGTCTACTTCGGAGAGCTGATTTGCTGATTTGACAAACCCGTTGAATTCCAGTACTTTCGCAGGGAATTTATAGCGTGTGTCCTTTTTTCAAAACTTGCAAATGTTAGCGATAACGTTTGTCAGCGAACCGGTTGAACATAATCAGTTGAAAAGCAGCATTTTCCAGAATTCCGTATGATGATAGCATTTCCAATGCTGCGAGCGCATTTTGCGGAGCCGTGGATTTGTTGCATGCAAGAGTGAAACCGGCATAACCAGGATATAACATGAAGAAGGTTGCGATATTGCAGTCGAACTATATTCCTTGGAAAGGCTACTTTGACATCATTGCCGCAGTCGATGAGTTTATCGTCTATGATGACGTGCAATATACGAAGAACGACTGGCGCAACAGAAATAAGATCAAGGTGAATGGTCAAGTGCAGTGGTTAACGATCCCGGTGCGCCACAGCGTCTCAGACAAAATTTGCGATGTGAAGGTATCTTTTGACAACTGGCACGTCAAGCATTGGAAGACGCTGCAAATCAATTATGGCCGTGCAGCGGCATTCCGGGAAACAGCGGAATTTGTTGAAGAACTGTACCGGTCGCCACGGTCGCTTTATTTAAGCGAAATCAACGTGGATTTTATCCGCTCGATCAATCGCTTTCTTGGTATTGATACGATGATGACTCAATCGTCCGATTATCACTGCAGCGGGGAAAGGTCGGAGCGGCTGGTTGCGCTATGCAAGGCGGCTGGCGCTGACTGTTACTTGAGTGGGCCAGCAGCGAAGTCTTACCTGGATGTATCATTATTTGAGAAGGAAAAAATCACTGTTGAATGGATGGATTACTCGGGTTATCCGGAATATCCGCAGATGGAGGGGCCGTTTGAGCATGGCGTATCCATCCTCGATCTGATTTTTAATACCGGAAGTTCAGCCGGGTCATTTATGAAGTTTGTCAAACCGATAGCACACAGTTAATGGGGGAGTTGTTTTATGATCGAAAGCGTGACGAAAGGTAAAGTTGTTATTGCAGGCGCGGGGATGACCGGTCTGATGATGGCGCTTCGGATTAAACAGCTTGATCCGGATATCGGGGTGGTTATCTTCGACAGAGCCGACCGGCCGGGTGGTATGTATCAAAGTATCGAATACCCTGACGGCAGGTTATTTGATTATGGAATGCATCTTATCTATGAGTCCTGCAATCCTGATGTGGATAATCTCTACCGTGAAGTGATGGATGAACGGGACTGGCACATTCATGAAAATAACGAGAAAGATATTGCCGGGTTGTATTTCCGGGGACGATTGCAGAATTATTCTCATTACGTCGACTTAAGAGCATCCGGCGATGTTGAAAAGAAGCGATTTCTTGGTGACTTCATGCTGAATCTGGGGGAAGGCGCTAAAGATTGCGGGCGCTCGGGGTGGCAGTTCTTGTTGAATCAGTTTGGAAACGAAATCGTTGAGTCGGTGCATCGGCCGCTTATCCAATCGTTGTATGGCGTTAATATTGAAGAGATTGACCGGTTCGCGATTAAGGCAACAGCGCTGGAACGGGTTGTTTTGTTTGATCCGGACACGATGCTCGACCTGATGAAATCCGACAGGATCCGGTCGCGCTTAGCATTTCCGGATCAACTGAATCTGCCGCCATACCGTACCAATCATCAGAAAGCGTTATATCCCAAGCAGTTTGGTATGAAGCACTATGTCGACCGATTGGTGGATACCTTGCAACAGCGTGGCGTGGAGATTTTGACGAATATCGCCGGAATGTCATTGCATTGTTCTGATGATCAAGTGGATTCGATTACAATTAACGATAAGAAAGGCGATTCCCGGAAGATTCCGGTTCAAACATTGTTCTGGTCGATAGGCTGGCCGAGTTTGGGGCATGCGCTAGGTACTGATATGTCCGGTATTGGCAAGCCAGCTGGAACGAGAGTCATTTTCGCTAATTTCGTGTTCGATCAGATGCCGCTGATGGATCGGCTTTACTATTTTTATTGTTACGACCCGGGTTTTGCGGCATTCCGCGTTACGAATTATGTGAATTATTGTCCGGCTGCGGCGGCCGATGGCTTTCCGGTCTGCGTCGAGCTTTGGCCTTCCCGCTTGGGGCTGGATGCTAAAAATTTATCAGATGAACAATGTCTTGCCTTGGCATTGGATGAATTGCGCCGCTTTGGTGTGATTACGGAAAAGCATACACTTAAATTCTCGGCGATTGAAAACAAAGGTGGGGAATTTCCACTGCCGTCAGTCGCCAACGTAACCGCTATCGAGGAAATTAAAAAGCGGGTGCTTAGCAAGAAAATGAGAAATATAGCAGTGACAGGGATCATGGCAAGCGATGATTTGTTTTTTATTCCGGATATCTTGAATCATGCTTTCTCAGTCATTGAAAAAACTTTTACAGGTGAAAACAAACTATGAATAGCGTTACCATTGAAAAATTACCCTTTTATTGGCGATTAAGCCCGTCCGGAGAACCTCGCAGTAACATCGTCAAGGATTTCTACCCGTTTGTCTTTTCCCAGCGGCCGGAATATGGACTGGTGATTCAGGAGCGCAACGAAGCGGTGCTGGAAGCGCTGGAAAAAATCTATCAACAGGAATATAACATTGGCTATTTGCAGGATACCTATGAGATTGCCAGGCAATATGGCGTCGATTTCATTCGGTTTCTTGACAAAGTGCTCGCTGATAATCCCGGAATTCACAAGGTGCTGGAAATCGGTTGCGGCGGCTGTGTTATTCTCGAAGGACTGATGAAACGGGGTTACGATGTGGTTGGCGTTGATTCAAGCCCGTTTGCCGCAAAAGAAGGTGCAAAGAAAGGCGTGAAAGTGGTAACGGCTTTCTTCCCGACGCCGCTGGTAACAGAAAAGTTCGACCTGGCATTTCATGTAGACGTGCTTGAGCATATTCACAAGCCGCTGGAATTTCTCCAGCAAATCCGGGAAAACTTGAATCCGGATGGAATCGTCATCGTCAATGTACCGGATGCAACCGAAAGCATCGAAATCGGAGATATTTCGATGGCGATGCATCAACATCTTAATTATTTTACGGAAGATTCGCTATCGGCGATGTTACGCAGCGCCGGTTTTGATGTGCTGAGCGTTGTCAAGGCCGGCTATGGCGGATCGCTGTACGCCGCAGCGCGACGTTCAAAAGCTGCGGCAACTGAGCAGCCGGAAGCTGTTGTTGATTTTTCATCACATGACCGTTTCCCGGAGCTGGCGAAGCGTGCGCTTTCAACCTTTGATCAGTTAGTAACGGATATTCTGGCGGACAAATCTGCGAGTCTTGGATTTTATGTGCCATTGCGCACGTTGCCTTATATTGCCATGACTGGCCGTTTTTCTGGTTTTCGTTTTTTCGATGACACTAATCACTGGCACTATCGGGAGTTCGACGGTGTACCGATAACAATTGAGAATTTTGCCGATTTGCAGAAAAAACCGGTTACGCATATGTTGATCATGAGCTTAACGTTCGGTGATGTCATTCAGAAAAAAATTCATGCAAACTTCGATAACCAAATAAAAACTTATACTCTCTCAGAGATTGCGCGCGGAACGGCATCATGACAGCGCAACAAGCCAGTTCACCGCAATTATCGGTGGTCGCAACAATCTATAATGCTGCACCTATGGTGCGGGAACTGGTCGACAGGCTGAGAATAGTGCTGGAAGGAATGGGCATTACGTATGAAATAGTTCTGGTGGATGATTGCAGCAAAGATGATTCGCTGTATGTCATGCAAACGCTTTCTGAAGAAGATCCTCACATTAAATCCATTGCACTGAGCCGGAATTTCGGGCAACAGGTTGCCATGAGCGCCGGTATTCATTATGCGCGCGGCGACTATGTATTGATTATGGATGGCGATTTGCAAAATCCACCTGAAGCAATTCCCTTGCTGTACCAAACCGTGCAGCAGGGGTACGACATTATTTATACGACATCGGTTAGCCGGAACAATTGGGTTGATGAAGCGACATCATGGTTGTTCTGGAAATTCATGCGCATGGTAATGAAGGTGGATATCATCAGAAGCCAGTTGATGATGAGGATATTTACCCGGAGGGTAGCGGAATATTTTAAGCGCTATCCCGAGAAGGTCCGGACGATCGTTGCTATCATCAACGATATCGGCATGAAACATAAGGTGATCGAAGTGCCAAATAACAAGCGCGCTTGGGGTAAAAGTAACTACAATACGATAAAACGGGTCAATCTGGCGATTGATGTGCTGCTGGATCTTTCAAATAATCCGCTGAATATTTTATTTTACAGCGGACTGATTATCCTGGGCCTGACCGGTATTTTGTCACTGCATTATCTTTATTTGTACCTGTTTGAGAATATCCTGCCTGGTTTTACCACCATTATCTTATCAGTCCTGTTTTTTGGAAGCATTAATCTCATTTCATTGGGATTGATTGCACGATACATATCCAATATTTACACCGAAGTAAAGAACAGACCTCTGTTTCTGGTGCGTCAAACGATCAACATATCCGAAGACCAACAGTCTGGCAGTTAGAGCTGACCCTGAGAAACCGTTTCAAATAATTTCGATATTCAAGCGATCCCGCTTTATCGGACTTGTGCTGAGACAGGAATCTGGGGTGTCTGCGCAGCATCATTCAAGCCGTTGTTTCTACTGCATCCGGCTCCTATCCGTATTTCCATTGGCAAGTTTTCATTCAACAAAAGAAGTCATCCAAGCTTCACGTCGAATTGAATCCGAATATTATTTTTCTGAGTTTGTTCTCCTCAAAGAAGAGAGAGTCAGAGGTGCTGCAATGCATTCATTGTCAGCAGTAGTGTAACCGGCATAGTGTCTGCAACATGATTGTGGTTGTAATAATCATCTGAGAAATAAAATAATTTCATTGTCGCTCGCCTCGAAAGCCATGCTCAATCCGAGCGATCAATCGCCATTCGGTTTTAAAAGAACAAAAATCTTTTCGAGCCATCAGACTTAAAAGCATTCAAGTATCCAAAAAATCCGAATCAACCCCATCATGCCGGTTATCGGGTTAGTAATACAGGATTTATCTAATCAACTCTGTTTATTCCCTATCACAACGATTGTTGATATCAACCGTTGATCAAACCGATAACGGATGGATTGTTTTCTAAACTGGAGAATTCAAAAATGTTTGTGGGCTTTGGTTTAAAATCCAGGCCGCGAGCTTTGCGCATCCGGTTGCGAAGATTATTCATCTTCGTCCGCTGAATTGATTCGAATCTTAAGCAGGATATGTTGGGATGCCGAAGAAGTTAAAGTTAATAGTTAAGTTTGTCGCAATCTTGTGTAGCGCTGCACAATGTATTCATGAATTTATTTAGAGAGGAGATCAATTGAAAAAGGTTGCGATATTACAGTCGAATTATATTCCATGGAAGGGTTACTTCGACATCATAGCTGCGGTAGATGAATTTATCCTATACGACGACGTGCAATTTACGACGCGTGATTGGCGCAACAGAAATAAGATCAAAGTAAATGGTCAATTACAGTGGTTAACTATTCCAGTAAATCACAGCCGTTCTGACAGAATTTGCGATGTAAAGGTATCCTTTGGTGATTGGAATATTAAACATTGGAAGACACTGCAAATGAGTTACGGCCGTGCATCGGCATTCCGGGATACAGCGGAGTTTGTCGGAGAAATGTACCAATCGGCACGATCAGCTTATTTAAGTGAAATCAATACTGAGTTTATCCGGGCAATTAGTGATTTTCTTGGAATTGGCACCAGAATCACCCGATCATCCGACTATAGCTATGGTGGTGATAAATCGGAAAAGCTGTTAGCGCTATGTAAGGCAGCCGGTGCTGATTGTTACTTGAGCGGGCCGGCAGCCAGATCGTACCTGGATGAATCGTTGTTTGAAAAGGAAAACATCAAAGTTGAATGGATGGATTACTCGGGTTACCCGGAATATACGCAGATGGATAGCCTTTTCGAACATGGAGTATCCATCCTCGATCTTATATTTAATACCGGAAATTCAGCAGGATCATTCATGAAATTTGTCAAACCGACTGCAAATATTGCCAAGCTAACAGTACAATGCTAGAGATCATAATTTCTTCACTATCTGACGATGTTAAACACAGTTCTTCAAGGACAATTCTTTACTGGAATTAAATGAAATTATCAACCGAACGTATCCTGTTTTTTACATTCTGTATTTTGGCGGCGTCGCCTTTGTTATTTTCACATTATCCGCCAATGATTGATGTGCCGCAGCATGCCGCGGTAATTGCTACGCTCAATAATCTCTCGCTGCCGGATTTTCCTTATCATGATCTTTACTATGTTGATTGGGGGCGCCCTTATTTGGGCGGGTACTTAATTCTTTGGGGAGTGAGCCAATTCTTGCCTATATTGGTGTCAATTAAGCTATTGATTGCCTTGGCTGTGATCACCACACCGCTCGCTGCATCGCTAATTCGCGCTCACTTCGGTGGCGATCCCAGGTGGGATTGGTTGCTGCTCCCAATCGGTTACGGTTTTGCATTTCAATGGGGGTTTTTTAATTTCATCATTGGCGCACCATTTGTTTTGTTGTTTTTGTTGTTTGCATTCAAATATGCGGAAGCACCAAAACTAAAATCGGGGCTGTGGTTAGCTTTATTTTCATTTGCCTTGCTGCCAATTCATTTACTTGTAGCTGCTTTTGGTTGCGGACTGGCATTTTTATATGTCATTGCCGGTCCATTACAATGGAAACAGAAATTACTGGCAGCTTTACCTTTTGTTAGTCCATGGCTGGTTATTATCGCTTATTTGTTAGTGTGGGTGAGTGCAGGTGAACAAGTTTACAGCGACGGCCCTTGGGGACTCAGTATTTATAGACCGATTGAAATACTGGCGACCTCGGTAGGACTGATCCCCGGCAGAATAAATGCCGCAATTGCTTTGTTGATTCTTACTGTGCCGTTTCTGCTCGGTGCTCGTATTACCAACGATAGACCAAGGCAAATGGTATTTTTAGCTTACCTGCTGTGGATGATGGTTGGACCCAATTTTATTTTAGGGAATTTTTTTACGTACAATCGTTTTTCATTGTACGCTGTCCCAATGTTGTTTGTAATTATGACAAAACCGGCATCTGCGGCGCGTTCTGTAAAATATGAAACTTTACTTCGTGGCTTGCTGGTTGTCGTCCCTGTGATGCTCATCGTGTTACTTTGCTTCCGGTTTGCAAGTTTCGATAAAGAATTTCAAGGTTACCGGGATATTGAAACAGAGATGCAACCGCAAAAACGCGTATTAGGTCTCATCTACGACAACCAAAGTAAAATTTTCAAATTACCCATGTATTTGCATTTCGCATCCTGGTATCAGGCGGAACATTCCGGAGCAGTGGACTTCAGTTTTGCTCAGTTTAGCGGCTTACTGCTCAGATACAAACCCGATGCCGCGGTTGCAGTACCTCCGCAATTTGCATGGCGACCCGGGACTTTTGACTGGGAAACTCATAAAGGCTGGCTCTATGATTATTTTCTTGTTCGATCTGAGGATGGCATCGATTCAAAAATCATTGAAACGGCGGAATGCACAGTCAAATATGTAACGCATAGCGGTTCTTGGTGGTTATATGAAATCGAACTTGGAGATAAAGACGATCCCGCGTCGTGCGCGGCAAAACGTGCTGCAGAACTTCGACAGTAATGTCGCGAGATAAGTGATGATTCAAACGCATGAGCATCAACGATCAAGATATTGCCGGAAGTATCATACTAAGAGAATGTGGGCGGTTATTGGTATGAATGGAAATAACCGCGACGTTATTAAGAGTTTAGAATCGCATCTTCTAATGCAATCACAATTTCTTGTTGCTGATTGAAGTTGAGACCTATCCAAAGTGGTAGTCGAATGACCCGTTCAGCGCAGGAGTCGGTGTTAATCAGCTCGCCGGATGTCCGTCCGAATTTTTTACCGGCTGGCGATGAATGCAGCGGAATATAGTGAAAAATCGCACCGATTCCTCGGGATTTCATTTTTTGCAAAATTTCGTCGCGCGGTAGATTTTCCGATAATAGTACATAATACATATGCGCATTATGTTGGCAATGGTCAGGGATAATCGGTCTGCGTAACAAACCGCGGTTCTCCAGTGGTTCGAGTAGCCGATGGTATTCATTCCAGATATCAATGCGCTGCTTGGTAATTTGTTCGGCGACTTCGAGCTGCGCCCATAAAAATGCCGAAATCAACTCTCCTGGTAAGAATGAGGAACCCACATCCTGCCACGTGTATTTGTCTACATGGCCACGAAAAAATTGTGTGCGATTGGTGCCTTTTTCTCGAATAATCTCGGCTTGCAACGATAATGACGGATCATTAATGAGGATGCATCCACCTTCTCCGGAAATTACATTTTTGGTTTCATGAAAGCTATAAGCGCCAAGATCGCCGATGCTACCAAGCGCGCGACCTTTATAAGTCGACATCACGCCTTGTGCGGCATCTTCCACTATTTTGATATTGTGTTGCTTGGCAATTGGCAAGATGGTGTCCATCTCGCACGATATGCCGGCATAGTGGATGGGAACAATGGCTTTGGTACGTTCAGTAATTGCATCGGCTATCAGATTCTCATCAATATTCAATGTATCGGATCTAATATCGACAAAAACCGGAACTCCGCCTCGAAGTACAAATGCATTAGCTGTCGAGACAAAGGTATAGGAAGGCATAATAATCTCATCAGCCCGGCTGAATGTTTAATAACAAGGACGACATTTCCAAAGCGGCAGTACAGGAATGTGTCAACAGTACTTTTGCGCTGCCGGTGTGAGACTCTAGCCATTGATGACATCGCTTCGTATAAGGACCATCACCGGCAAGGATATTATGGAAATGCGCGTCAGCGATGTAGTAGAGCTCTTTGCCGGACATATAGGGCTTGTTAAAGGGAATCATGACATTTCCTATTGAGATGAATGAGTTGGTTTTTCATCGATTGCGTTTATCATTATTTGAATCCTCACGGAAAACAAAAAATTTGAATGTAATGAATAAAAAACCAGCAACTATAAAAATAGCGATACCTTGCACCCATTGGTGCGGATAATGATAGTAATCAACAAATACCAAAAGTAGCAATAAATTAAGAGTGTAACCCATCATATGCGCAATGACATAACGGATCGTCGAATTGAGCCAATGCCCTGAATGTTGAAACGTCCATTTACGATTGGCTAAATAAGTGGTGGTGGCGCCGCATAGATATATGAGAGACATTACCAGCTTGGGTTCGGCACCAAATGATGTAATTAGCAGATAGACCGCATACCAGCTTAAATTGGTGATGATGCCAATCATCCCATAATAAAATAGTTGTTTGAAAGATTTTGTCAAAAGTAACATTTTACTGTCATTGGGATTGCAGATATCCGGTTGAACCACGTGATGCATCGGGTGAAAACTGCGCATTATTTTTACACATGAATCTTAAAAAAAATGAATCCGCGAGGTTACTGAAATATTTGCCAGGCAAGCAGTCCGGCGAGCAGGATCGCAATAAGAGCAAGTAACCGGTTTTGGCGTTTTTCTTCAATAATTAAATCGGCCATTCTTTTTTCCAATTCATGGTTGCGATTTTCCGCCAATGCCTGATGGATGAGGCGAGGGAACTCCGGCATGATAACGGCCCAGTTAGGCGCTTCTTTTTGAGCACGGCTAGTGAATCCGCGCCAGCCGATTTGTTCGGACATCCAGTTTTCCAGAAAGGGTTTGGCTGTTTTCCACAAATCCAAATCGGGATCCAGATCACGTCCCAGGCCTTCGATATTAAGTAATGTTTTTTGCAATAAAACCAGTTGTGGTTGGATCTCGACATTGAATTGGCGGGAAGCTTGAAATAACTGCAGTAAAACGCGCCCAAATGAAATTTCTTTCAGTGGTTTGTCGAAAATAGGTTCGCAGACGGCTCGAATGGCGGCTTCAAAATCATCCACTCGAGTAT
Source organism: Nitrosomonas sp. (assembly GCA_019745325.1). Lineage (GTDB taxonomy): Bacteria > Pseudomonadota > Gammaproteobacteria > Burkholderiales > Nitrosomonadaceae > Nitrosomonas. The sequence goes on from JAIETK010000027.1 coordinate 41,614, forward strand.
CTTTGGGAGCCCAGCCGGCTTCGACATGCGCTTGCGCTACTCGTGCGTAGTCGCGCCGGAAAAAAGCCAGGAAGTTTTGCGCGAGATAATTTTTATCCTGATCGCTCAATGTACCCATGATACCGAAATCAACCGCAATGTAGCGGCCGTCATTGCCGACAAAGATATTGCCGGGATGCATATCCGCATGGAAATAGCCGTCACGAAATACCTGCGTAAAAAATATTTCCACGCCAACTCGTGCCAACTGAGGGATATCGATACCTTGTGCTTTCAGCTCATCGACATGGCTGATCGGAATCCCCTTGACACGCTCCATGACCATCACATTGTTGCGGCAGAAATCCCAATAGACCTCCGGAACCAGCAGGAGCGGAGAATCCAGGAAATTGCGGCGTAACTGGCTGCAATTAGCGGCTTCGCGCATTAAATCAAGCTCATCGTCCAAATGCCTGGCAAATTCCGAGACAACTTGACGCAATTTCAGGCGTTTACCATCCGACCACAGCATCTCGGCCAACCAAGCGCCGGTATCCATCAAGGCAACATCATGTGCAATAATGGTTGACAGATTGGGGCGCAAAATCTTGACTGCCACTTCGGTGCCATTGTGTAATACCGCCAAATGAACTTGCGCTACGGACGCGCTGGCGAGCGGTGTCAGATCAAACTTGAAAAAAACCTCATTAACCTTTTGGCCATATTCCGCTTCTAGCGTGGTCACTACCAAATCGGAAGAAAACGGAGGTACCTGGTCTTGCAGTTTGGCCAGTTCATCGGCGATATCCTGTGGCAGCAAATCGCGCCGGGTGGATAGCATCTGTCCGAATTTAACAAAGATCGGACCCAGTGCCGTTAAAGCCAAACGTAAACGTTCTCCGCGTGGTTTATCCAGTTTGCGCCAAAAAGTCACGGTTCTGACAATGACACGCAAAAATTGCAACCGGCTATGGCTTAGAACGAATTCGTCCAATCCGGATTGAAACGCAACGTATAAAATTTTTAGGAGGCGGAATAAGCGCATGAATGATTAGAAATCGGGGGCGAGCTTTGAATCCAGCGAGTCAATTTGTGCATCGCGAACTATTATTCATAATTACATAATTTTCGGTGTTCATTGCCGTTTGTATCATTCGCTCAATGGAAAAATTCGCTGTGTCAGCCGGTTTAATCGCTGCTCCAGCGCTTCTGCTTCCATCTGCAAATTCGCTATTTCCTCGGCCAGCTGCCGGGCAGCAACGGATTTGGTTAAGATACTAGTCTCTTCAGTCAGATAATCTTTCAGCGACCGGGTTAAACGATCAACATTGTCAATTTGCCACTGAACCAAATTCTTGCCGGTTTGTGAGATGCGGTGTGCCGGGATGTCGCCGACTACATTGCTCAAATCATTTTCAAAGATTACGCTTAAATCAATTTGCCTGCCGATATCGAGCAATTCTTCCGCCAGCGCTTGATCACCCATCGTTGTTATTTGATCGACAACTTTAGCATCGCCTGCAAGTAATCTGAACAATACCGGATGCGCCAGTACCAATGTGGTGTCGGCGTTGCTTTCATTTTCCGCCGCTTGCATTTCCCCTGCGGCATCAATCAACATCCCAAGCGTAATCAAGGGAGGTATCTTGATACAGATCGTTTTGCCTGAGTGCTTTTGTAATCGCTTGCCTGCCCAAGCTTCGCAACGTAGTACATGGTTGACGGGATTAATTGCAACGGCTGCCAGCATTATATGTGAGAAAAAAAGATCGTAATGTTCGGAATAACAGAAAAAGCCATCGTTATTTTTATTTTATCGTGTATGCGGTTCCAGAATACTCGAATCTGAGGCATTAAGCGATTAAAATACCGGTTCGAGTATAGCACCATATCGGCGATTCATTATGCAGATCGGTTAAAGTAGCGCATGTCTAGGATAACCGTTTCGCAGTAAAACCAAGTCATTCGTTCAGTTTTCTTTTCAATATAGTGTTGACCTGCGTTGGATTGGCTTTTCCTTGCGTTGCCTTCATGATCTGACCGATCAGTGCATTAAATGCTTTTTCCTTGCCGCTGCGATAATCGGCAACGAGTTGCGCGTTGGCGGCTAATATTTCATCCACCAATTTTTCGATAGCACCGTCATCCGAAATCTGTTTTAAGCCTTTTGCGGCAATGATCGCATCCGGATCTTGATCAAATTCACCGTTCCACATGCTTTCAAATACGGCTTTTGCGCCTTTGCCGGAAATGGTGCCGTCATTGATGCGTGTTAAGAGCGCGGCAAGTCGCTCAGGGTTGACCGGGCAGTCGTTGATTTCAATACCGTCTTTGTTCAATTGCCCATTGATGTCGCCCATTATCCAATTGGCGCATAGTTTGGCTTGTGACGGTAAGTACTTGACTGTTGATTCAAAATAATCCGCAGTCTCGCGCGAACTGGTCAACACGGCCGCATCGTAGGCGGACAAGCCGAATTCCGAGATATAGCGATTGCGGCGTGCTTGCGGCAATTCCGGCAAGGTTGATTGGATTTGAGCAATCCAGCTTGGCGAAATCTCCAATGGCAATAAATCCGGATCGGGGAAGTAGCGGTAATCGTTGGCGTCTTCCTTGCTGCGCATGGTTCGTGTTTCATCTTTACCAGGATCGTATAGTCTTGTTTCCTGGCGGATTGTGCCGCCGTCTTCAAGAATTTCAATTTGCCGTTGCGCCTCATAGTCGATGGCTTTTTCCAAAAAACGGAATGAATTCAGATTTTTGATTTCGCAGCGCGTACCCAACTTTTCAGTGCCGCGCGGACGAACCGAGACATTGGCGTCGCAGCGAAACGAGCCTTCCTGCATGTTGCCATCGCAGATTCCAATCCAGCGCACCAAAGCGTGCAGGGTTTTAGCATAAGCCACCGCTTCAACGCTGCTGCGTAGATCCGGTTCGGAGACGATTTCCAGTAACGGCGTTCCGGCCCGGTTCAAATCGATACCGGTCATACCATGAAAATCCTCATGCAAGGACTTGCCGGCATCTTCCTCCAGGTGCGCACGCGTCAGACGGATCGTCTTTTCCTCACCTTCAATTTGAATGGTGATGGTTCCGCCTTGCACCACCGGCAGTTCGTATTGGCTGATCTGATAGCCTTTCGGCAAGTCGGGGTAGAAATAATTCTTGCGCGCGAAAATCGATGGTGAGTTGATTTTGGCGCCGACTGCCAGGCCGAATTTAACGGCTCGCTCAACCGTGCCTTTGTTCAATACCGGCAGCACCCCCGGCAGCGCCAGATCGATGACACATGCTTGTGTGTTCGGCGGTGCGCCGTAGGCGGTGGAAGCGCCCGAGAAAATTTTGGAGTGCGTTGAAAGTTGCGCATGTACTTCAAGACCGATGACAATTTCCCACTGCATAATGAATTTTCCAGCTAAATATGTATTTCACAAATGAAGGTTGATTTTAAACGGGCGACCGGTTATGCCAATCCGTGACCAATTGGTACTGGTGTGCAACGTTGAGCATTTGCGCTTCCTTAAAATAATTACCGATGATATGCAAACCGATTGGACGGTTCCTATCGCCGAAACCGATCGGAATCGACATCGCCGGCATACCGGTCAGATTGGCGGCACTGGTGTAGATATCCGATAAATACATCTGAATCGGATCGCCGCTTTTTTCACCCAGATTGAATGCCACAGTCGGTGTTGTCGGACCCATGATAATGTCGCATTGTTTGTAGGCTTCGGTGAAATCCTGCGCGATCAGGCGGCGCAGCTTTTGCGCTTTAATGTAATAGGCATCGTAATAACCATGCGACAACACGTAAGTGCCGATCAGAATGCGCCGTTTCACTTCGGGGCCGAAGCCTTGCGCGCGCGATTTGCGGTACATATCGGCGAGATCGCTGTATGATTCGGCACGATAGCCATAGCGCACACCGTCGAACCGCGACAAATTGCTCGAAGCTTCGGCAGGTGCCAGCACATAGTAAACCGGAATCGATAACGGTGCATTCGGTAACGAGATTTCGACGGTCTGGGCACCCAGTTTGCGGTATTCATTCAGTGCATTGTCGACAGCGCTGGCGACATCGCCGCTCATGCCAGCGGCAAAATATTCCTTCGGCAAGCCAATTCGCAAACCGGACAGCGGTTTTTGCAGATCGCGGGAATAGTCTTCGGCTTCGCGCTGCAGGCTGGTGGAATCGCGGGCATCAAAACCGGTCATGACATTTAATAGCAATGCCAGGTCTTCGGCTGATTTGGCCATTGGGCCGCCTTGATCGAGACTGGAAGCAAATGCGATCATGCCGTAACGGGATACTAATCCATAAGTTGGTTTGATGCCGGAAATACCGCACAGGGCGGCGGGCTGGCGGATCGAGCCGCCGGTATCGGTGCCGGTCGCGGCAGGCGCCAGTCTGGCTGCAACCGCGCAGGCGGCGCCGCCGGAGCTGCCGCCGGGTACCGCGGCCGGATCCCAAGGGTTTTTCACCGGACCGAAATAAGATGTTTCATTACTCGACCCCATGGCAAATTCGTCCATGTTGGTTTTGCCGATATTGACGGCACCGGCTTGATTGAAGCGTTCGATGACACCGGCATCGTAAGGTGATACGAAATTTGCCAGCATTTTTGAGCCGCAGGTGGTTAGCCAGCCTCTGGCGCAGAAAATGTCTTTCTGAGCGATTGGAATACCGGTTAACGGTCCTGCTTCCCCGGCAGCAATCATTTTGTCTGCTGTCCGCGCTTGCGCCAGACTCATATCTTCATTAATCGTGATAAATGCGTTGTATTCGGAATTGAGTTGCTTGATGCGTTGCAGAAATTCGGTCGTCAGTTCTGTGCTGGAAATCTTTTTTGCAGTGAGCTGGTTTGCGAGCTGTTTAAGGCTGTCGTTAAACATGGCGATACGGAATCGTGATAAAAATTTTTCGTTAAGTTGGTATGCTTCTCTATGTCACTTATGGTTAATGCTTTTTATTCTATGACTTGTGGAACCAGGTAGAGATCCGCTTCGACTTGCGGCGCGATTGATTGATATAATTGATGCTGATCAGTTTCCGTGATTTCGTCTTCTCGTAACCGCTGAAAAACATTTTGCGCATGAGACATCGGTTCCACGGTTTCCGTATCAACCGCTTGCATGGATTCAATCAAATTGAAAATACCGGATAACTGCTCCAAAGTTTCTTCTGCCTCTTGATCATTAATCTCAATATAAGCCAGTTCAGCGATCCGTTTTACATCGTTTACAGACAAAGTCATTTTATATCGGTAGCCTTATATTCAAAGAAGTATTAGGGTATCATGCCGCAGTTTAACCGGCGTATTATTTTTTGCAGGTTTTATTTATCATTCGCTCTCATCATAATTACTAATATCGGATTCTGCCACTATGTTTAATTTCTTGAGCAACAGCATTCTTGGAAGTTATTTCTCAACAGACATGGCGATTGATTTGGGCACAGCCAATACGCTGATTTATGTTCACGGCCAAGGTATCGTGCTGGATGAGCCTTCTGTGGTGGCTATTCGCGAAGAAAGCGGCGCCAATGGGAAAAAAATGATTCAGCAAGTCGGCCTTGCTGCCAAGCAAATGCTCGGCCGTACACCGGGCAATATCACGGCAATCCGGCCGATGAAGGATGGTGTGATTGCGGATTTTACCGTGACCGAGCAAATGCTCAAGATGTTCATCCGTAAGGTGAATCCGCCGCGTTTATTTTCCGCCAATCCACGTATCGTCATTTGTGTGCCTTACGGTTCCACGCAAGTGGAACGGCGGGCAATCCGGGAAGCAGCGTATGGTGCCGGCGCGCGTAAAGTCGAATTGATCGAAGAACCGATGGCTGCCGCATTGGGTGCCGATCTGCCGGTGGAATCGCCGACCGGCTCTATGGTGGTGGATATCGGCGGCGGCACCACGGAAGTGGGCGTGATTTCGTTAGGCGGAATCGTATTTTCCAATTCGGTTCGTGTCGGCGGGGATAAATTCGACGAAGCGATTATCAATTATATCCGCCGCAATTATGGCATGTTGATTGGTGAAGTGACCGCTGAAATCATTAAGAAGGAAATCGGTTCGGCTTTCCCCGGCTCCGAAGTCCGCGAAATCGAAGTGAAAGGTCGTAATCTGGCGGAAGGCATCCCACGCAGCTTTACCATTTCAAGTAATGAGATACTGGAAGCATTGGCGGAGCCGCTCAATAGCATCGTGAGCGCGGTTAAATCGGCGCTGGAGCATACGCCGCCCGAACTGGGAGCGGATATTGCCGAGAAGGGAATGGTCATGACCGGTGGCGGTGCGTTATTACGGGATATTGACCGGTTGTTGATGGAAGAAACCGGTTTATCGGTGATTGTTGCCGATGATCCGTTGACTTGCGTGGTGCGTGGCGCTGGCATCGCGCTGGAAAATATGGATCGATCAATCGGTATTTTTGCTCGCGACTAATTAGTGCTTTAGTTTTCAGGTTTTTCTTGCGTGCCGATCTGGAAAAGATTCAATGATTGAGTACGAGACGTAATGGAAAAAACGCCTCAGTTTTTCAGAAATGGCCCCGGTCCGTTTGCACGATTATTGGTATTTGCATTACTTTCATGCGTGTTGATTGCCGAAGATGTCCGTTTTAAGTTTTTCCCGCAGTTGCGGCAGACAATAGGTATGCTTATTCATCCTTTGCAGAAAATTGCTTATTTTCCTGCGACCGTTTATGACCAGTTGGAAAAGTTTGTTGGCAGTTTTTACTTGCTGGAAGAAAATGCCAAACTACGTCAACTGTACTGGGACCGGCGCGAACAATTGTTGAAACTGGAAGCGCTGGAAGCCGAGAATCTGCATTTGCGCAAGCTATTGGGAGCCATTCAGCAAATTCAAGCCAATATCAAAACCAGAACTGTTTTGGCGGAGATCCTGTCTACACCGCGCGATCCCTTTAACCATAAAATTACGATCAATAAAGGCAGCTTTCACGGGATTCAGCTAGGACAAGCGGTTATTGATGATAAAGGGATCATTGGACAGGTGACGCAGCTTTATCCATGGTCTGCCGAAGTGACGCTGCTGACCGATAAAGATCATGCCGTACCAGTGCAAGTCACCCGTAACGGGTTACGTTCAATCATTTCCGGCAGCGGCAAAAATAATGAACTGGAATTGCGTTACTTGTCGGTTAATACCGATATTCAGCGCGGCGATCTGTTGGTTACTTCCGGAATCGGGGGTGTTTATCCGCCGGGTATTCCGGTTGCCATTGTTGAAAGGATCGGGCACGATCCAGTCGGTGATTTTGCGCTGATTATCAGCATACCGGTGGCAGGCGTGGAACGAAACCGACAGGTATTGGTTTTATCCTTAGTACAATCGGAGCTTAACGAGTCTGGTGAGGTACCGGCAATTGAACCGGGAGAGGAATAAAGAAAACAACGCTATTCAGGAAAACTTTTTAGAGCAGGATATGTATTTGCCTGCGAGTAGCTGGTTTGTCGCTATGAGTTTGGTGGCAGCCCTGATTCTGAATTTCTTGCCGCTACCTGAAGAAATTTCGTTTCTGCGGCCTGATTTCGTGGCACTCTTACTCGCTTTCTGGAATATCAATCATCCGAACAGAATGGGCATGGGTGTGGCTTTTGGCATGGGTCTCATGATGGATGTCGGCAATGTCAGCATACTGGGGCAGCATGCGTTGGCCTATTGCATGGTTGTTTATCTCACGACAATCTTCGGGCGTCGTTTAAGGTTGTTTGGTTTGTTGCAGCAAGCGCCGCAAGTGGGCCTGGTGTTGTTCATTATGCAAATCGTTATCATGCTGGTTGCCACATCCACCGGCGCATCAATCGCCGATTGGCAATTTTTTATCGCTGCGGTGTCCGGCAGTATTATCTGGGTGCCGATGTCTTGGCTGCTGACATGGTTGCTGCAGCCCAAACCCGATCCCGATGCGTTATGAAGCAACACGTTGAGTTACGCAACCTTCCTGTCGAATTAAACAAATTCCGGATCCGGCTTGCCATCAGCGCGGGTTTTATGCTGATGTTATTTCTAGTCCTCTATGCACGATTTTATTATCTGCAGGTTACGCAACAAGAGCACTATCATACCCTGGCGGAAGCGAATCGTATTTCCATTCTTCCGGTAGTGCCCAACAGAGGGTTGATTCTTGACCGGAATGGCCGGGCGCTGGCGCAAAACTACTCGGCTTACACCTTGGAAGTGGTGCCCAGCAGAATCGGTAATCTCGATGCCACTTTGGACGAATTGGCGGCATTGATCGAAATTACTTCAACGGACCGGCAACGTTTTAAGAAATTATTGAAAGAAAGCAAGCGCTTCAAAAGTCTTCCCATCAGGAGCCGCTTGACGGATGTGGAGATTGCGACCTTTGCCGCAAACCGTTATCGTTTTCCGGGGATTGAAATCAAAGCACGGGTATTTCGTCAGTACCCGGAGAAAGAAATTGTGTCTCATGTGATCGGCTACATCAGCCGCATCAATGACCAGGATCTCGAATATCTGGAGCGTAGCGGAGAACTCCGCAATTATCGCGGTTCGCAGCATATCGGGAAAATCGGCATTGAGCAGAGCTATGAGAAACAATTGCACGGTATTACGGGTTTCGAGGAAGTGGAAACCGATGCGGCGGGACGCTCGATTCGCGTTTTGTCCCGGACGCCGCCGATTCCTGGTAGCAATCTGATTCTTTCTTTGGATTTAGGGCTACAGCAAGCTGCGGAACAGGCTTTTGGCGACCGCCGCGGCGCATTGGTCGCCCTGGATCCGAATAACGGTGAAGTGCTGGCATTTGTCAGTAAGCCCGGATATGACAATAATCTTTTTATCGGCGGTATTGATCATGAGAACTGGAAGTTGCTGAATGGATCGATTGACCGGCCGCTCAATAACCGGGCATTGCGCGGTGTCTATCCGCCAGGATCGACATTCAAGCCATTCATGGCGCTTGCTGCATTGGAATTGGGAAAGCGAACACCGGAATACAGTATGAATGATCCCGGTTTTTTTTCGTTGCCGGGAGTCGACCGGCGTTATCGCGATTGGAAGCCGGGCGGCCACGGCAGGGTCGATCTGCATAAATCCATCGTTGTATCGTGCGATACCTATTATTACAGTCTCGCAAACGATCTTGGCATCGATAATATTTATAGTTTTATCAGCCAATTCGGACTGGGCCGCAAAACGGGTATTGATGTTGAAGGCGAAGTATCCGGGCTATTGCCGTCGGCAGCCTGGAAAATGAGTCAATACAAACAAAAGTGGTATGCCGGGGATACTATCTCGGTTTCAATCGGTCAAGGGTACAATTTGACGACCCCTTTGCAACTGGCTTTTGCAACGATGCTGATTGCCAATGAAGGCAAGGCTTACCGGCCGCATTTTGTTAAACAGATTCAGGACAGTCAAACCGGCGAAATTGAGGAAATTCCGGCGCAATTAATGTATACCCTGAATTTAAAGCCAAGGCATCTGGAAGTTGTCAAACAAGCATTGGTGGATGTTACCAAACCGGGTGGAACAGCGGCGAAAGCCGGCGCCAATGCGACTTATACCTTCGCGGGAAAGACCGGAACGTCGCAAGTCATTGGCATCAAACAGGGAGAGCGTTACGATGAGAAACGTATCAATGAGCGGCACCGCGATCATGCGATGTTTATCGCGTACGCTCCCGCAGAAAATCCCCAAATCGCTTTAGCGGTGTTGGTAGAAAATACCGGAACCGGCGGTTCGACGGCGGCGCCGATTGCCAGGCAAGTATTCGATTATTATCTATTAGGAAAAATGCCGGAAACAGCGCTAGCGCAAGCGGCCGGTCCGGCTGGTGATCGTGGTCATGATCACTTGTGAGAAAACGGTCGTTGAGTCTTAAACGATCGTCCAATATCGACAATCAATTCATTATTGCATGATAGAAGTTAAGACCATTTGGCATTACCTGACGCGCTATGTCGATAGTTTTTTGCTGATCGGATTGGTGGCGCTGATGTCCGTCGGACTGTTTGTGCTCTATAGCGCTACCGGTGCCAATATGGCGCGGGTCAGCAATCAATTTGTCAATATGCTGATAGCACTGGTGATCATGTGGCTGGTTGCGAATATTCCTTTGCAGCAAATTATGCGCTTGGCATTACCGCTTTATCTGTTCGGACTTGCATTACTTGTCGGCGTGGCGCTGTTTGGAGAGATCAATAATGGCGCCCGGCGCTGGCTGAATATTGGAATAACCCGGATTCAACCGTCAGAATTGATGAAAATCGCCATCCCGCTGATGATGGCGTGGTATTTTGATAAGCATGAAATTACCTTACGCTTGCGTGACTATCTCGGTGCCACGATTTTGCTGCTGCTGCCGGTGCTTTTGATTTTGCGGCAGCCAGATTTGGGAACGGCTTTATTGATCGCTGCCAGCGGCTTTTTCGTGCTGTTTTTGGCGGGCTTGTCTTGGCGTATCATAGCGGGGTTATTGTTGACGGTATCGGCCAGTCTGCCGGTTCTTTGGACATTCATGCATGACTATCAGCGCCGCCGCGTTATGACATTGCTGGATCCGACGCAAGATCCGCTAGGGGCCGGTTATCATACGATCCAATCGTCAATTGCGATCGGTTCCGGCGGTATCAGCGGCAAAGGCTGGTTAAACGGTACACAAACGCAACTGGATTTCTTACCCGAGCAAAGCACGGATTTTATTTTCGCGGTCTTTTCCGAAGAATTTGGCCTTGTCGGTAATACCATGTTATTATTGCTTTATTCTCTGGTGATCGGGCGCTGTTTGATTATCACCGCAAACGCTTCAACACAATTTACAAGATTGATTGCCGGTTCCATTACACTCACGTTCTTTACGTATATTTTTGTAAACATGGGCATGGTGAGCGGCATTCTGCCGATTGTGGGAGTACCGCTGCCGCTGATCAGTTACGGTGGCACTTCCATGGTGACGATGTTACTGGGTTTTGGTATTTTGATGAGTATTCAGACACACCCCAAGCTTGTCAAAACATAACAAACACGAACTCAGTTTTGCAGGAGGTAGTTAGTAATTGTTTATATTCAAACCGTTCGCAAATATAAATAGATTGTTGCTGGCGCTGCTAATAGTGATATTGTCCGCTTGCAGCAGCACACCGCAATACAACCAGCAATCTTCCATTCAAAAAAAACCGGATGCAGTCACTGCAGTCTTATCCGATTCGAAATATCGCTTAGCAACCGGTAGCAAACGTGGCGGCGGCTATTACCTTGATGATGGCCCCGAAGACAACCCTCCACCAAATTTGCATCTGGTTCCGGACGCCGTTCCCAAAACCGAGCCGCTCCGATCGGCAAATATGCAACCGTATGTTGCTTTGGGTAAAACCTTTAAGCCGATGACTGAATTGACACCTTATAAAAAGCGAGGAGTCGCTTCTTGGTATGGGCGCCGGTATCATGGGAATAATACCGCGTCGGGTGAAGTCTACGATATGTACGCGATGACCGCAGCGCACCCGACACTACCATTACCCAGCTATGCCCGGGTAACCAATCTGGACAACGGTAAAACGGTGATCGTGCGGCTCAACGACCGTGGTCCGTTTCTTGCGGATCGTGTAATTGATTTGTCCTACACGGCGGCTTACAAGCTCGGCATACTGGCGGCCGGTAGCGGCCGTGTTGAGATCGAAAGTATTATACCCGAGGGTGATTCAATGGCATTGGCTCTTTCCAAACCATCAAAATCATTACCGGTAGCAGATAGTAATGCAGAAATGGCTCTGGTTTATTTGCAACTGGGGGCTTTTGGTTCACCCGATAATGCCCGGAATTTTCTGGCGCAAGTGCGGAAAAGAATTCCTTCTTTGAAGGATTCGGTCAACATTTCTAAAAATAATGGACTGTACAAAATTCATGCGGGACCTTATCCCGATCAAGCAGTCGCCAAATTAGCGGCCAATTCGATCAGCCGTCATCTGGCGGTCACGCCGATCGTAGTAGCCGATTAACCGCGGCAAAAAAAAATCCCTATTGCAAGCAATAGGGATTAAAGGGCCTCGTCATAAAATCGTTCATCACAATCAGCGGTCGAATGTAAAACATCTTCATCAGTCAAGGTATCGCCACGTTTTTTACATTCCGCTTCGATGCTTACATCGATTGCGATTAATTGATTCTAAGTTTAATACCTACTGAATATTTTGAAGATGAAAACAGAGAGGAAATATACCCCTATATCTCAAGGGTCTTAGGAAGTTAAAGCGGGTTAGAACGTAATAATTTGAGAATTGCATAGTAGAGATTATCACGGCGATGATTA
>JAIETK010000024.1 GCA_019745325.1 Nitrosomonas sp.
ATCATCGCCGTGATAATCTCTACTATGCAATTCTCAAATTATTACGTTCTAACCCGCTTTAACTTCCTAAGACCCTTTATAATAATTTTTACACGCCGATTGTATGGATTGCCAACGAGTAAATTAATGGTCAATCGCTCCTTATTTTACTAGTACATTTGTCCTGGTAAAATAAAAAAAGGCGGCAATAATAGATCCAACTGAGGAAGTGTAAAACTACCCTATTTCCAAGGCCCTATACTGTAACAAGTATCTCGATCAAACAATTTTTTATCGAGTTTTTCGACTCGTTTTTCCATTGCACGCTTAAGTCTTGCGCGATTAAGATTGAAATGACTTAACTTAAGTTTAAAGAAATCACTGGAATCATTCGCCGCTTTGATATCCTGTTCTATCCATATCCAAGCACGAGGATCTGCTGATTTGAGGAAAAGTATCCAAGCAGCATAGGCCTCTTCAGGCTTGTTTGCCTTCAAATAGGCTTTCCACCAATGATGCGCGCAAGCTTCGATCCAGCGGAAACGAGCAGATTTCTTTTCTAAAGATTCGTGGCGGGTCTTAATTTCACCCTCGGGCCAAGCATCTGGAATAGGAAGAATGTTGTTTGCTGTGAATCCTGAGAGAACGATACCGCGTTTTCGTTTCCAGGCAAACGGAGATTTTCGGTCTGATTCAATCATTTCATTTAACCAGGCTGCTTTACCATTGTACGAAGCGGCAATCGCCAGATTTAGCAAATCTTGATCGGTATTACAGTAATCGAGCTCGAGCAACTCCATACGCAATGCGATGACTTCGGGAGAGTCGGGTATACGAAAGATCATGTGCAAAGAATCCTCGATACCCGCTTTGCCAAGATAGCGTGTGGATATCGTTGCGCGGAGAGCGTGCCACAATTTCACGCCTCGTGAGGGATCATAACAAAGAATCGCTTCACACAATGCAAGATAAGTTCCTTCTGCCAAGTGAATGCGGCGTCTGAAATCCGGCGTAAGCTCCTGATAACCTTCAAGCCAACGTTCAACCATATTCGAGGCATATTGCAAAACTGGTACGAAGTCAGCTGCATCAGGAATTGTGAGATATAAATCTGCACCAGATGTTCTTGCTTCATTGATACGCGAGACGGCTGTTTCGGCGGCGAGTTTAAGTGTTTGTATGTGTGTATCAAGATCCATAGATAATTCCTCGGATGTCTTGATTGAATCAAAAAAGTTATTAGTATTTGTCTGATCTGGGTTGGACTTGATTGAGAATGAGTAGGGAGAAATCTTCGCGGCATTCCGGTCGAACGATAAGACTGATCCAGGATCGGGGTTACTGATTCTTTCGGTCAAGAGGATATATCCTATTATTTCGGCCGCAAACTGTATCTCGTTGGGATCTGCATCACGCCGACGAGCAGCTTCCAATAATCGCCATGGCGCCAATCGTGGTGCTATTTGATTAAAAGGGAGTGCTCGTGTCGCTTCGATCAGAGCGCCGGTGCCGTAGTGATTGATCCAGAAATGTTTGTTTGCGCTCCAATGCCAATTCTCTTTCATCAATATCTGTCCAAAGCGAGCTGTATTGGAAAGAGCAAGAGTTTGGAAGGCGACGTGACAGAGCTCATGATCAGCTTGGTGTGCGAAACCAGTTAGCCATGACCAAGCACTGTCACTGAACTCGATTGGATGGATTGATAAAAGAAGGAGAAGATCGTTTTTTTGTTTAGATGACTCATTAGCATAACGGGTAATTAATGCATCGACATCTTCTGAGCTGGGTGGCTGTAAAACTTGACCGATATCATCAATAATGAAGTCTAAGTTCGCACTAATTAGTGCATCAAATTGAGCTTTTACATCAAGTTTCAGTATTTCCACCATTAAAAGCTGGTTGGCAACAAAATATTCATTTTTACCATCGGGAGCAGTACCACTTAATCGCAAAGTTTTTGCTGCCTCAGCTTCACTTTCATCTGCCAAAAGCAAATGATCGGTCACATGGATTGCGCTCCAATAGCGAGATTCTGCAGGACATGAAGCGAGGCTTTGAATTTTGCGGCGCATCATATCAGCTAACAAATTAGGTGAGCATCGAGCAAAAGAATGTTCTAATCGCTCGAAATCATGATCCTCGCTGGTGTAATGGCCATGCCTATTAAGTTTATTAACGTCGATAGACGCTAAATGTTGTTCAAGTTCAGTAATAAAGTGAGCTGGTGGGTGGAAAGCTGGGTCAAGCCAAAATTCATTAGTCCTTTGTACGCGCCAAAATAAAGAAGACTCAGTATCGTTGAAAGCAAGATTGGCATGCCGTCTTTCAAGCGCGAAAAAGCTATGACCTGGGTTTGGTAAGTAATCTTTTTCATAGGTATAACAGCGATCAATACGGGGATCGATCATTGCGGCATTTGTTTCATCTGATTCCTGGCCAGTTAGCACAAATAGAAGTGCAGCGATACGATCAGGGATGCCTGGATTTATACCCGGTTCTGGTTGCCGCTGCCGGACTCTTTCTGCGAGTTCGCGTAAAGCGAAAGATGTTTCATCCGGATCGACTTCATTCAGTAAACAGAGCCATTTGAGAGCATCCCAGCCTTCGCAACAATTTCGAATTGCTACTGTGATTGCTGCCGCTTCAAAAATTAGTAGCGCATCAGCAAGCGGAAATCCTTCCATAATCGAAGGTGCAGTTAGCTGTAGTGTGCCATCGTATTGATCAACGAGTACAAATGTAATACCCGCAACCGTAATTGCTTTCGATTGATCCATACCAATCCGGCGTATGAAACCTTCAGATCGGTTCTTTTCGTAATCTGCACCCTGATGGGGATAAACATCTCGTGAAATAACCTTGAACCACTGTGAAATCCTATCGAATATCATCGTAGCAGCCTGTTGATTTTCTCTCGGTATGGCTTTCAATGCGTTAACTGCCCAATGACGCGCGGATGCCTGCGCATCATTGTCAGAGTGTTCTATCGCAGCAAGTAACGCATCAATCAGATTGGGTGCAAGTGCGGCCAGCTCCAAGCGATGATCGTCGGTTATATTTTGAGTCTGCAACCAAGCAGTGACAAGCACTTCGGCTTGAATAAGCGGCTTAGAATCTTGCTCTACCAGAATAGAAACAGCCGCTCGCAGGATTTCCGAACGCTCGTCCAATCCTGCAATGGGGTCAAGCCATTGCGTGAGTGCGGTATGAAGTGACGTAAAACTTGCATCTGCAACAGAGTCAAGGTGGGCTAGCAGTGCAACGCCAAGGGCATGTTCGATAACTGTCGACGTGAAATGTAAATTACCTGATGGGTCAGGTTCCACAAACCGGCCATCGATGATGTCACTGAGGCGTGCATAATTCTCCGATTCATTTAAATAAGGGAGACTTACTGATTCACTGAGAGATTTGGTCTCGTGTACTTCTTGAAACCATCGCGGTATTTCTGGGCAATTTCTTTTAACCAAGCTTGCCATTCTTCTTCACTAAATGATCTTTCAGCGCGTACACCCAAGGTATCCCGGCCATATTCCCAGAGTAATCTATGAACAGTGATTTGGCCTGCTTCGATCAATCTATCGCGGAATCGGACTACAAGTGCGAATAAGCGAGGCGTGCGGGCTAGCTCAATTAGATCTGGGTGCAAATCAGCTTGAGTTAAACCTTCGAATACAAGCATTTGGTCAAGTTCACCTCCTGGTGTTGTATCGTAATTATCGACTTGAATAGATTTTGCAGTAGAAATCAGGCTGTGAAGTTTTCCCAATTTGTTTTCAAAGTGATGTTTTCGTGTACTGATGATCACTCGTACTTTTGTTGAGAAAATTTCACTTTGCAGAATCCTGAGTAGCTGAAGCCATTGGATAGAAGGTTCTTGATTCAAACCATCAAAGAAAATAGTGAAAACAGGGCCTTCGTCCGTTGGTCGCATAAACAGGTAATCAAGCCGCCGCAACCAATGAACTGTATCTCTAACGCCACTAAGCTCATATAGCTGATTAGCTAGGAATTGCTTTACAGTAGTTTCGGAAATACTGGAAAGAGTGGCGGCAGAAGAGGATGGAACAACCAGGATGATTGGCTGCTCGTCGATTGTCTCGATTAGCCAATCAAGTGTTACCCAAGTTTTTCCGACGCCATCCAAACCAATAACTGCCGCAGGAGAGTCTGTCTCTGCCAGTGCAAGACACCAATAAGTGAGAGCTTGATGCACTGCACTACGCCTTATTCGCTTTGTGTGAGCTCCACCTGCTGCGTCTTGCCCAAGGTTGGCATTTGATTCTTTAGGTGAATTCCAGATTTTTCTCAGTTTTTCGTGAGAGCGGTTTTGTAAGATCTTGAAACCTAAGCACCAGGACTGCAGGTTGCGTCGCAACATTTCAATCGTATCGGTTGAAACTGGTTGAAGTGCATATGCCGATTTTTCAGCCTCTTCCGAGAATTCAGCTTTTACAATATCAGGCGCAAAAGCACATAGTGCTGCAAGAGGGGCTAGTTCGCGATCTTCCCAATCAATGATTTCTACCGGCACACCTTCTCTCTCACCTTTTTGCGTAAGTTCTTGCCGGAGTTGTTCAGGAACATTGCGAGTTGCAATAAGAAACCATGCTTCTAATGCAGTGTCTCGAGCGAGCGCTTGGTCTATTTCACCCAGTAATTCTCGATCACTGAGGCTAGTGGCGTCGCTGTATTTCTTGCATTCCAACCTAAAACGACGCCCCTGCCGACCTGCTGGACCTGCATCTCCACCATGCTGAAAACCTGATTTTGCGACCGCAATCGGTACACCGAGAAGCCGGCCTATTAGAGCTGCTGCTAATTTTTCTAGTTTGGAGTGCTTCGGATCATTCTGCAGCTCGCTCTTTAAATCATTTTGATTTTTCTGATCTATTGCGCTTAATGTCATGAATTCTAGTCAATGCATGGATGTATCAAGTTTGGGGTCATATCGATCAGAAAATCACGACGAGCTTTTTGAGTTTCTCATATTGTTCCTTAAGATCAGATTACCACGGCACTTCCTTTCCATCGAACGCATAAAACTTCCCGGAATCTTGCAGTGTGAGGTTGCCGATCACGCGGCGCATGCTGGTGACGCTTTGTTCGGCGGTGATCAGCGCGCCGGGGCCGCCCATGTCGGTTTTGACCCAGCCGGGGTGCAGCACGACGGCGATGATTTTTTGCGGGCTGAGGTCGATCGACAGGCTCTTCACGACAATGTTGACACCCGCTTTGCTGGATCGGTAAATGTAACTGCCGCCGCCGCGGTTGTCGGCGATGCTGCCCATTTTGCTGGTGATGGTGACGATGGTTTTGAGCTCGCTGCGCGACACTTGCCGGATAAACGCTTCGGTCATTTTCAGCGGCGCCATGGTGTTGACTTCAAAAGCTTGCTGCCATGCGGCGTAATCGGTACTGCCGAACGCATCGCCGCGCTCCGGCGGATAAACGCCGGCATTGTTAATCAGCAAGTCGACCGGTTGATCGGCCAGGGTTTGCGACAATTGCTCGATTTGCCGGTGATCGGCGACATCCAGTGCATGCACTTGGATACGCTCGGGATATTGGTTAGCTAAGCGGTTGAGCGCATCCGCTGCCGCCGGTTTGCGGCAACACGCGAAAACCCGCCAGCCGCCGCTGGCGTATTGGTGCGCGAATTCAAGCCCGATGCCGCGGTTGCTGCCGGTGATCAATACTGTTTTCATAATCGCTCCTTTTAGCAATGACTCATGGGCGTCATTGTACTGTGGCTCATAAATCCGGTGACGTTTCGTTTGCATTTCATCCACATTCTTTAAATACTAGCCAGCGCCGAATTCTGAATGAAATGGTTTGAGTAACCACAATGAATGCCTTGAATATCCGTTAGCTCGGCGTAAAATGTTTAACAATCTGCGATACCGCAAAGCTTCTGAATTATCAACCGATCGGATGGTTTTATGGCTTTTGTGATTTGTTTTGCAAACATTACCTATAACAGTTTTTAACGGATAACCATGATTGAAATCATTGCAGCAGTGGCCCGCTGGTCACAATTAACCGCTAATTTGATCGTTTTTGGCAGTTGCGTGTTTCTTGCCATCATCTGGCAAGCGAGCAACATTCAGGAAACGCCGTGGATGGCGCGATTGGAAAAGCTTTTCCCGTGGCTGGCGGGGATTACCGTGATCGGGCTGATCGGCATTCTGGCGACGACTACCGGCGATGCAACCGGTGATGTCAGCGATGCCTGGAATCCCGCTGCCTGGATCGATGTCGTAAAGCGCACGCAGATCGGCCATATCTGGGCGGCCAGGGAGTTTCTCGCGATCGTGTTGTTATGCGCGGTGATTAAAATGCAAGGAATTGAACGCGCCCGCTGGCACTACGTGCTGTGCGCGTTGCTCGCGGCTTTGCCGCTGGTGGCCGGTACCTTGATGAGCCATTCCAGCGCCGATGAAATGTCGTTCGAGGCGATCGCGCCGTATGCCATTCATATTTTGCTGGCGGGTATTTGGTTCGGCGCGCTGCCGGCGTTCCTGCTGATCCTGCTGAATTTGAACAAGGATATCGGTAGATCCGCCACGCTGGCCGCAACCGGGTATTTGCAGAAATTTTCCGCAGTGGCGCTGCCCGCGATGATTCTGATCATGGTAACCGGCGTGATCGTTACCAGCCGCCTGGTCGATGAAAAATACCATACGCTGGTATCGAGTCCTTACGGCTGGCTGCTGGACAGCAAGCTGGTAATTTTGACGGTCATTCTGTTCATTGCTTACCAAGCGCGCAACCATTGGCTGCCCAAGCTGACCGGAATGCAAAACCAGGAACGTAGCGACAGTGTGGCGCATTTGAATCAATGGGTGCGCATCGAATTCGCATTGGCATTGGTGCTGGTGCTGGTCGCGACGATTCTGGCGAATACGCTGCCTGCCAAGCACACGATGATCGACAACTGGCCGTTTCCGTTCCGCTTTTCGATCAGCGCCACCTGGGACGATCCCAATGTCGAAGGCCAGGTATGGTTCGGGCTGGCGTTGCTGATTCTTGGGATTGCAACCGCGTGGTTTGCGATTCGCGAGAATACCGGCGGCAAGACGCTGAAATTTTTGCTGCCGGGCGCGTTCGGCATCAGTTCTTTGGCGTTGGCATTGCCGCCGCTGGCGATCCAAGCGTATCCGGAAACGTACAAAAAACCGACGGTGCCGATCGACGCGATTTCCATCGTCGCCGGCTCGCAGTTGTTCGCGGAGCACTGCACCGCTTGTCACGGTCCCCAAGGTAAGGGCACCAAACCGGTGCTCGATCCCGACCTGCGCGATCCGACCGATTTGCTGACGCAGCAACATACCGCGAAATACACTGTCGGCAACGTTTATCATGTGCTCTCGCACGGCATTCCAGGAACCGAGATGCCCGGATTCGCCGATAAATTGTCGGAGGAAGAGCGCTGGGATTTGATCAATTTCCTGCACGCGATGTCGCGCGGTTTCGATGCGCGCCTGCTGGGCACCATGATCGTGCCGGAAACGCCGGTGATCGGCTCGCCGGTGTTTAATTACTCCGCCAGCGACGGCACCAGCGGCAATCTGAAGGATTTCCGCCTGCAAAAGAATGTGCTGATGGTGATGTTCGCCTGGCCGCAAGCGAAAGACCGTTTTTTTCAGTTGGCGGCGTCGTATGAGCGGATCCGCGATTTGAACACGGAAATTTTGGCGGTGCCGATTCATCCGCTGAACGACGAGCAATTGCAGCAGATTACCGCAATCGCGCCGTTCCCGGTCGTTACCGAAGGCTGGGAAGAAATCAAGGATGCCTATTGGTGGTTCCGGCGTATCCGCATGGTGCCGGATTTATCGGGCAAAGGCATGTTCCCGCAACACATGGAATTTTTGACGGACCGTTTCGGCTATCTGCGCGCGCGATGGGTGGCGCAATTCGAAGGATTCGGCTGGCAGAATGTCGGCGCGCTGGTGTCCCAAGTCACGCAACTGAACGGGGAAGGTGAAATCATGCCGCCGCCGGGCGAACATGCGCATTAACGATGATAAGGAGTCGACCATGAACGGATTGCTGCAAAATGACCGGGATGCAACCTGGCAGGGCCGGATCAAACGCTGGCGTGTTATCGCGGTTTGGCTGATCGCGCTGCCGATGACGGCCGCTGCCGGCCCACCGGGGCATCCGCTGGCGGAGGTCGAAATTGCCGGCATTTCGCTCGATACTCCGGCGGATAAAATTGCCGGAATCTTGCAAGCGCAAGACTATACCCAGGTCAATTCGTCGCTGTATACCAAAAGCGAAGCCGCGCCGAACGGCCGCAGCACGGTTTACCGCGTCGAAGTCGACGATACCGCCGGTTCGCGTGAATTGAGTTATTCCCGCAGCCTGACCGGCGGGCGCAACAAAAGCCCGCCGTCGCGCGACGCAGCGATTCCCGATAGCGAAATCGCGATGGTGCGGCAACTGTACGACGCCGTGTGCAATGTTTCCGAAGATTTGCAAAGCGAACGAAAATGCGCACCGCCGCAACCCGCCAGCGTCATGATCAACCACGGCATGATGCTGACCGTCGATGCCAATCATTCGGTGCTGCTGAAAGCGTCGGATTCGAGCACGTCGGTGATGGTTAAGGGAAGCGGGGTGGGGCGGTGAACCGTCCCCGTGATTGCTGTAACTGTTGTAACGGTTTCATTGTAAATGGTTTTTGGTGGATGGCGCTTGTGCTTATCCACCCTGCAAAACAACTCAACGGGGTTTGATCAATGGATTTGAGCAAGGTATCGGAATGGTTGAAGGATGTGGGGTCAAACAATAAAACAGTTATCGCGGTTGTCGCCATAACTTGTGTCACCTCTGCTTTTGTTTTAAGCCCTGAAAATTTCTTAAAGCTTTTCGAATCCGGGAAAGCGGATTCTAATCCGCCAGACAAGCAAGCTGTCACTTATTCTGCTCAGGGCGATCAAATTTTTGCATCGATTGCTGCAAACGATCAAGCCGAAGTTAATCAGCATTTTAGGGATACCCATCATCATGGGTTGAGCGTCGGCGATGCGATGAAACTGGCCGAAAAGCTGGCTGCCGAGAAAGGCGAGAAAGATGCGCAGGTCATCCAATCGCTGCAGGAAATGATTCAAGCGCTGACCCGGGTTAACGCCCAAAAATACGATATTAAGCAAGCATTAGAGCTGTTAGACCAAGGCGATACCACTCAGGTGGAAGCCATCTTTGCCGCTGTGGCTGCGGAAGCTCAACAAGACGGTCAGGCAGCAAACAACCGGCAAGCCGAAGCATTGCGTCATTTAGGCTCGCTGGCTTTCCTGCACGACACGCAAAAAGCCTTCGCTGCTTACAAACGCAGCACCGAACTCGATCCGAAAAGTTTGAATGGCTGGGATCGACTTGGTCATCTTTATCGAAGAATCGGTGAGTTTGAGAATGCGGAAAATGCCTATATAGCCGTTTTAAAACATGCAGAAAACAACAAAGAATGGCAAGCAGCCGCCCGCGGCAACCTTGGCAATGTCTATCAAATCCGCGGCGATCTGGACCGGGCGGTCGAATACTACGAGCAGTCGCTGGCCATCGAACGCGAGCTGGGACGCAAGGAAGGCATGGCGAATCAATACGGTAATCTCGGCATCGTCTATCAAATCCGCGGCAATCTGGACCAGGCAGTCGAATTTCATGAGAAGTCGCTGGCATTGAATCGCGAGCTGGGGCGCAAGGAAGGCATGGCGAATCAATACGGCAACCTGGGTGTCGTCTATCAAATCCGCGGCGATCTGGATCGGGCGGTCGAATACTACGAGCAGTCGCTGGCAATCGAACGCGATCTGGGACGCAAGGAAGGTATGGCGAATCAATACGGTAATCTGGGTATCGTCTATCAAATTCGCGGCGATCTGGACCGGACGGTCGAATTTCATGAAAAGTCGCTGGCATTGAATCGCGAGCTGGGGCGTAAGGAAGGCATGGCAAATCAATACGGCAACCTGGGTATCGTCTATCAAATCCGCGGTGATCTGGACCGGGCGGTCGAATTTCATGAAAAGTCGCTAGCATTGAATCGCGATCTAGGGCGTAAGGAAGGCATGGCTGGTGACTATGGCAACCTCGGCATCGTCTACGAAATCCGAGGCGATCTGGACCATGCGATCGAATTTCATGAAAAGTCACTGGCATTGAATCGCGATCTAGGGCGCAAGGAAGGCATGGCAAATGACTACGGCAACCTCGGCAATGTCTACCAAATCCGCGGCGATCTGGATCGCGCGGTCGAATACTACGAGAAGTCGCTGGCGATCGAACGCGAACTGGGGCGCAAGGAAGGCATGGCAAATGACTACGGCAACCTTGGTAATGTCTACGAAATTCGCGGTGATCTGGATCGCGCCGTCGGCTACTGGAAGCAATCCTTGGCGTTATTTCAACAGCTGGGCGCTAACGACAGAGTAGCTCTGGTTCAATCCTGGATCGACGCGGCGGGGCAAAAAGATTCTCATTGACTGGCGCGCTTGCAGATCGAAGGTCATGGCAGCGGATTGGCTGTGGTGCAGCGTTCGCCGATCCAGCGAGCGCGGGTTTGCGCCGATGCGTGTACCGGCGTGCCGCTGATGGTGCTGTCGAATTCGGTGCGGCCGGTGAAGCTTTCCGGGCTGATGAAAGTGCCTTCGGCGGTGCCGTTGCCCTGAAAATGCGCATTGCTGCACGTCATTTCGAGTTGATAGCGGTTGCCGGTGCGGGTGGCGTTTTGCACGGTGCAGCCGGAGCGGTGTTCGTAAAAATAGGACGGAACATCCTCGCTGGCCATCGCTTCGGTGATGCAGACATGCGAGGTGGCAGCGCCGTTCTCGATTTTAGGCAGCTTCAATCCATAGCGCTGCGCGAGGCCGCTGAGCTGCTGCATATGTTCCGCAGGAATGTGCGGCACCAGCGCCAGCAGGTCGGAGCGGGTGGTGACTTCCCATAATCCGGGGCGGATGTGTTGGTGCGCCAGCACGGGCGTCATCACTAGGCTTAATAACAGGGCGGCAAGCGTTTTTCGCATGATCGGTGTCTCTTTTCTATAATTCATTTGTATATCATTATAATCAATTATTATTTCTGGTTATATGACGTTTGTTGTATATTCCGTTCCTTTGCGCGGAATGTAAGACTATGGAATGGCAAGGCTGGTTTACCCTGGGGTTGTGCGGCACGGTACTGGCGTCATTGATTTTTACCAAGATCGGTCCGCATTTGATCATGATCGGGGCGTTGACGATCCTCAGCGTAACCGGCATTTTAAAGAGCGGCGATGTGCTGAGCGGCTTCAGCAACTCGGGTTTGATTACGGTGGCAGGGATGTTCGTGGTTGCCGCGGGCATGCACGCTTCCGGCGCCATTGATTTGCTGGTCAATAAGCTGCTGGGCCGTCCTAAAACCTCGCGCGCGGCATTGAACCGGATGTTCTGGCCGGTGGCGTTTTTGAGCAGTTTTCTGAATAACACGCCGGTTGTCGCGACCATGATTCCGGCGATTTACAGTTGGTCGCGCAAAATCGGGATTTCGCCATCCAAGCTGATGATTCCGTTGAGTTACACGGCAATTCTCGGCGGTACCGTGACGCTGATCGGAACCAGCACCAACCTGATCGTGAACGGCCAGTATCAAACCTTGACCGGCGAGGCCGGTTTTTCCTTGTTTTCGATTACCGCGGTCGGCTTGCCGGTGGCGATCGCCGGGTTTCTGTTCATGTGGTTGTTTTTTCCGAAATTGCTGCCCGACCGCAAGCAAGGCGAAGTCTTTTCGAATTTGCGCGAATTTACGCTGGAGGTTTCCATCGATCCGAACGGTCCGCTGGTCGGTAAAACGGTCGAGCAAGCCGGACTCCGGCATTTGCAACGGGTGTATCTGGTAGAAATCGAGAGGAACGGTACCGCGCTGGCGGTGGTTTCTTCGGAAGAAGTGCTGCAAGGTGGCGACCGGTTGGTGTTTGCAGGGGATACCGATGCGATTTCCGATTTGTTGCGTATTAATGGCATTATTCCGTCGAGTGATGACGGGCAACTGCATGCCTTCGCGCAGCGGCATCCGGAAAGACGATTGGTCGAGGCGGTGGTATCCCCGCATTGCTCGGCGATCGGGTACGCCATCCGCGAGGCTCGTTTCCGCGCCCGCTACGGCGCGGCGGTGCTGGCTGTCGCGCGAAATGGCGAGCGCATTAAAGGAAATCTCGGCAGCATCATTTTGCAGCCGGGTGATACGCTATTGCTGGAAGCCAGGCCGGCATTCGTTACGCGGCAGCGTTACAACAAGGATTTTCTACTGATTAACGATCTCAACACCGAGGCGCCGCGGCATGACCGGGCCGTCATCGCTTGGGCCATTCTGCTCGGGATTGTCACGTTGGCGAGCTTCGAGGTGATTACCATGCTCAATGGCGCTTTAATCGGCGCTTGTTTGATGATCATTACTGGCTGTTGCTCACCCGGCCAGGCGGAGAAGAGCCTGGATCTGACAGTTATCCTGACAATCGCGGCGTCGTTCGCGCTTGGCATGGCGCTGGAAAAAACCGGCGTCGCCAAATACCTGGCCGGCAATATCGTCGATATCAGCGGCGGAACGCCTTGGCTGTTATTGATTCTCACGTATCTCGCGGTTTCGCTGTTAACCGAAGTGATCACCAATAATGCGGCGGCGCTGCTGATGTTGCCGATCGTGCTGGAGATTACCGCTGAAGCCGATTTGAACAATATTCCCTTTGTATTGGCCATCATGATGGCAGCTTCCGCCAGTTTTGCCACGCCGCTGGGTTATCAAACCAACATGATGGTGTATGGTCCCGGTGAGTACCGCTTCACGGATTTCCTGAAGGTTGGAATCCCCATGAATATCGTTGCCGGCATTGTCACAATTACGGTACTTTTAATCGGTTGGCCATTGACCCGATGATGCCGTCCGGAGCAAGTCCGCTTTATTTTTTATTCCGGGTTAACTTTGGATTTGTATGATGGTCTAATTTTTGGCTTAGATTTTTGCCGGCGAAGTTATTCAATAAAAAACCGACCATATCCCTGTCTTTATTGACTTTAACAATCGGTTCTTTTGCCGTTAACAGCAAGCTATATTCGCAGATCGGGAACCGGAGTTTGAAATGGATTTATATGCAGGTATCGCCAAAGAATCAAAACAATCGACGTTAGTTAGAGAGTCTCAGAGTCTCATTCAAAATCTTTTTTGCGGCATACGATTGCTTGGCTTTCGCCGGAATGCGATCGCGCAAGCGATTGCGACGCATAATCAATTGGCTTTGCTCGTGGCTTTTTACAGTTTAACCGCGCTGGCCATTTCTTATTCGCTGACATCCGAGCCGACCTTCGATTTATTTGGCTTAAGTTATCTTGGAGTTGAATTACTGATTGTGCTGATGGTCGGCTTTGTGGTGACAAAGGTCACGCATAACCGGGATCATTTATTGCTGTTTTTAGTGTTGGCTTACAGCGTCTTACCATTCCTGTATTTGATATCTTTTGTTGCTTTGCCGCAGTTGCCGGACGATTATCTGGAAATGGGTTACACGATCTATGCCGTTTGGAGTTTTCTCGTTTGTTTTTTTCTTGCATTGCAACTGCTGGATTCCCGCAAAATCCGGGCGTTTTTGTTAGCGGTTTTTTGGATGAGTGCAACGTATCCTTTAGTCAATATGCCATTCAGTTTCTGGTACGAGGATTTTGACTATTCAAGTGTCATGGATGCGTATAGCAATGCCGATTTGAGCTACATTAATCAGGAAGATGTTTATTACAGCCAGTATAGGCTTCTGAATAATGCGCTCAGCGCTGTCGAACCCGGCAAGGAAGGCGTGACGGATTTGTTTTTTGTAGGATTTGGTTCCGATGCCGCACAGGATGTCTTCATGAGAGAAGTCGGTCATGTGCAGCGCGCCATGAATAAAAACCTGGGGGCGTCGGGACGGTCGGTGGTATTAATCAATAACCTGAAAACCATCGATACCACCCCGCTCGCGTCCGCTTCCAATTTAAGAATCGCTTTGAGTCATGTGGGCGGTAAGATGAACCGTGAAGAAGACGTGGTGTTTTTGTACCTTACCAGTCATGGGTCGAGCGATCACGAGCTTTCAGTCAATATGTGGCCGCTCGAACTCAACGATGTGCGCCCTGAAGATATCAAAGCTTATCTGGATGACGCCGGTATCCGCTGGCGCATTATTCTGATTTCAGCGTGTTACTCCGGCGGGTTTATTGATGTTTTACAGGATGATCATAGCCTGATTCTCACTGCGGCGGCCGCTGATAAAGCATCTTTTGGGTGTACTCATGAGAACGAGTATACGTATTTTGGCGAAGCCTTATTTAGAAGCTTGGATGACAGGCCTTATCAATTTATTGAAAATTTCAGTGAAGCTATCGAGAAAATACGGCAGCGCGAGCTGTCTGAAAATTTGACGCCTTCCGAGCCTCAATTATTTATCGGTGATTCCATGCGAGAGAAGCTGAAGCTGTTGGAACAGGATATGGTCCGGTATGCGCCCGAAAGATTTGCCGCTTATTGACGGAAAACCCGCTGGACAGCGTGACCGAGCGTAGCAGTTTTTCAGAACTTCCTTAAAGCGATTTTCCACTCGTCTGTGCAAATGATTGATTAAGTCTTGCTAATTCCGTCAATCGTTTGGAAATTTCGAAATTGATGCTGTCTTCGGGATATTTACCGTCTTGATCCATTTCACCTGGTTGTTTTCCGGTGAGCAGCATGATGGCTTGATCGACGTTTTCCACGGCATAAATGTGAAACGCACCGCCAGCAACCGCGTCGACGACATTTTTACGCAGCATCAGGTGCTGAACATTGCTGGCTGGGATTAGCACGCCTTGATTTCCGGTTAGTTTGCGCGCCGCGCAGATATCAAAGAACCCTTCTATTTTTTCGTTGACCGCGCCAATTGCTTGGACCTGGCCGAATTGATTGACTGAGCCTGTGATAGCCAATGATTGGTCAATGGGCGCATCTGCGAGATGAGAAAGCAGTGCGCATAACTCTGCAAGTGAAGCGCTGTCACCTTCGATCATGCCATAAGATTGCTCAAATACCAGACTGGCGGACAAAGCCAAGGGTTGATTCTTTGCATAACGTGCTGCAAGGAATGCGGAGAGTATCAATACGCCTTTGGAGTGAATGGCACCGGAAAGTTTGACTTCGCGCTCGATATTAATCATGTCGCCCTTGCCGAAGCGGGTTGTAGCCGTAATCCGGGTCGGTTGTGCAAAAGCGAATCCGCCCAACTCGATCACCGAGAGTCCGTTAACTTGCCCTATCACAGACCCTTGCGTGTCGATCATCAGAATATTGCGCTGGATTGCTTCATAAAGACGATCCCTGACACGGTCTTGACGGCGGACCCGGGCATCGATCGCTTGTTGAATGTCGCTTGCAAGGACAATATTGTGATGCGCTTCGCGCGCCCAGAAATCGGCTTCCACGAGCAGGTCAGCGATATTGCGCATATGCATAGATAGTTTTTCCGAATCACCCGCCAAGCGCCCGCTATACTCGATTACACGCGCTACAGCATGACAATCAAAGGGCACTAATCCTTCTTTGCGGATTAGTGTGGCGATCAGTTGTGCATAAAGGAGATGATTGCCGGCATTCCATTCGATGGTTTCTTCGAAATCAGCGGCTACCTTAAATAGCTCACTAAATTCCGGATCATATTCCTGCAAGAGATAGTAATAAATGCGATCGCCGAATAATATGACTTTGACATCGAGTGGAATTGGCTCGGGCTCAAGCGAAACTGTGTTGATAAGGCTGTAAACTTGCCCGAGTGATTCAATGTGGATTTTTCGCGCTTGCAGCGCGCGTTTCAATCCTTCCCAAGCAAACGGCTGCATCAGAATCTTGCGCGCATCCAGGAGCAGATAGCCGCCGTTCGCCCGGTGCAATGCACCTGCTTTGATCAATGTAAAATTGGTAACCAATGCGCCAAACTGGGAAAGGTATTCGACGCGGCCAATCAAATTGCTGTAAGTGGGGTTGTCTTCAAAAACGATCGGCGCACCCTGAGTCTGTGCGTTAGAGGTCAAGACATTGATCTGATAATTATTGAACGTCTGATGCGTGACGATTGTCATTCCGGAAATATTGATGGATTCATCGGGTTTGCGGAAATCATCAACATGGATAACCATGTCTTGTTGAACGGCATCAAAATACTCGAGTACATCGGGTAAATCATTGTAGATCGAGCGTAATTCGTTGAACATATGCGCAACGGTTGACAACATCGTGTCGCGATTCAGTTGCTTGATGCGCTCGTTACGCTCGCGGCGACGCATTGGCAGATGGCTGAGAATTCTTTCCAGATTGGTTTGTAGCTCCGCGATTGCGGTTTCAATCCGGTCTTTTTCAGTTTGTGGCAGTTTGTCGTACTGTTCTGGCGGAATTACTTCGTGGTTACGGCTAGGGGCAAGTGCAAAACCTTCCGGAGTACGTAGCAGGATAATTTCCTTTTTCTGGGCTTCAACACCGAGTTCACCGATTTCGCGTTCCTGTTGCTCATTAAATTCCTGATGAATCGCATTGAGTTGATTGCGGTAGTCTTCACTCTCGAACTGGGCGGGGATCGCAGTACGCAAATAATCCACCAGCTGCTCCATGTGCAATCGCAATTCTTCCCCTTTCCCGGAAGGGAGTTTTAACATTTTTGGTTTGTGTGGCTGGGAAAAATTATGCAAATAGCACCAGTCATACGGCTTTGATTCGGCACTGGCTTTGCTTTCAAGAAATTGGTGCACTAAGCTGTGCTTGCCCATACCGGGCGGACCCAGCACAAAGAGGTTATAGCCTTCCTGACGGATGCCGGAACCGAAGCGTATGGCTTCCAGCGCACGCTTTTGTCCGATGATTTCGGTCAGATCCGCTAATTCCGATGTTGTTTGAAAAGTGAACTGATCCGGATTGCATGAGCGGTATAGTTGATGCGGCTTCAGTGGTGGAATTACAGTCATTGTTTATTTATGCCCGAAAAAATTACCGTTTTGATTGATACAGGTTAACAGATAAGTTGTACCAAAATTGAAGAAACAATGGAATGAGTGCGCGAGATCTGGCGGATGGCGACGATGCTCCATGCGAGTTCAATGTCATGACCGCCGTGTAACCCGATCAAAGTTGCCGAGCAGTTTAATCGGGTAGTGCGCTTATCTTATTCAGGTATTTAAAAAATATTTATTTTTCAGTTAACTAGGAATATTCTGCAAATTTAGAATGCGTTATAAGGTGTTTAAAAAGTAAGAATTCAATGAGTCAGTCGATGTGCTTGCTACTAATACGTTTCTCTTGACGAAGGTAGGTTGTCTGAATACTATTAAGGCCGATGGCAGTTTAAGAATTTGCTGCTTTCTTTGTGATTCTTTAACTATTTTAAGGGCTTATTATGTTACAGTTAAAAAAAACGTTATTAGGTGGTATTGCACCAGTATTGTTATCCATTGCGCTGGCAAGCCCAGTGATCGCTTCCGATGCACACCATGCGCACGGTAAAGACCATAATTTTGGGAGATTCACTAAGGATAATTTGTTGTTGACTCCAAAAGATTATCGCGAATGGATCTTTGTCGGCGCGCCGGTTACACCGAATGATATGAATGAAGGAAAAGCTGCATTCCCGGAATTTCACAATGTTTATATCGATCCAACCAGCTGGAATCATTGGAAGAAAACGGGTCAATTCCGTGATGGAACTGTTATCGTTAAAGAATTGGTGGGTGTAGGAACCAAAGAAGCTCCAAGCGGACATGGTTATTTCCCTGGCGAATATAATGGAATTGCCGCCATGGTGAAAGATTCGAAGCGTTATCCGGATAGACCTGGCAATTGGGCATTCTTCGGTTTTGAATCCTATGAAGCCAAAAATGGTGCGATTCAGGCCGATGAGGCTTGTGCTGCTTGTCACAAAGAAAATGCCGCACAGGATATGGTCTTTATTCAATATTACCCAGTGTTGCGTGCTGCTAAACCTGGTAAATAATAAGTAATTAATTTTAGCTGTTTTCTTTAGTTAATTTGGCATATTCAGTTTCAACGGAATATGCCAAATTTGTTTTCAGCATAAGGTTTTGCAGCTTTTATCTAGCTCGCTGACTTCTTCAGCGTTTCCCTAATCGTTTAGTGGCATTGTGTTAGAAATTATTTTTCCAATTCCGCAAAGCTGTAAAAATGCTGAGCGGATCCGGTTGTAAACATCCGCAATGACTTTGCACGCTAGCGATGATCTCCCGATTTTCACATCGCAGAAACGGATTCGTTGACTTCTCATTGCCAAGTTTTGTGGGTACTGTAGGAATATTTTGATCGCGTTGATTCTGCGCGGTTATTTCAAAAGCCTCTAACGTATCATTTTCAGGATCGACAACGCGGGCAAATTTAATATTGCTAAGCGTGTATTCATGCGCGCAGTAAATAAGCGTGTCATCCGGTAATTGGGAAAGCTCCTGCAGTGACCGGTACATTTGTTCTGCAGTACCTTCAAAGATCCGCCCGCATCCGCAAGCAAAAAGTGTATCGCCGCAAAATAGCATATCGAACGGTTGATGTGCATAGTAGGCGATATGATCGAGCGTGTGTCCGGGGACTTCAATGACAGTCAATGTTAATGACAATTCAGGAAAAGCGACTTCATCGTTTTCCAAGACTGAATGAGTAATGGCGGAAATGTTTTTGGAGTGCGGACCGTATACCGGCACCCCGGAAAATTGCAGCAGGCCGGTAACGCCGCCGGTATGATCATGATGGTGATGAGTAATGAGAATTGCAATTAACTGTAATTGTTTTGATCTAAGATACTCGATGACGGGTAACGCTGCTCCTGGATCAATCACAATCGCTGCGTTACGATCGTGAATAACCCAGATATAATTATCTTTAAATGCAGCTACCGGATGAACTGTCAGCATAGCGTTTCCAGGAAAATTGGCGTTAATCTATTCATGCGGGAAAAATGATCAGTGAAAATGAATATACAAAATGATCAACCATGGTTTCAATCTTCTCTTGGTCAGTATTTGATCGAGCATGAATATTGCTACTTTGATCAAGTGGTTGCTAATATTTTTGGTTACAATGCTGTCCAAATCGGTTGGTCGCAGTTTAATTTTCTTCGCCTGAACCGGGTGCCATTCCATTTTACTGTGGGATTAGAAGACGGTACTTCGATTCGTGCCGGCGCTGGATTTTTGCCGCTCCAAAGTAACAGTATGGATCTGGTCATTTTGCCACATACGCTCGAATTTAACCCAAATCCTCATCAAATTTTACGAGAAGTACATCGCATCCTGATTCCAGGGGGGCATATTGTCATTTCAGGATTTAATCCTATGAGTTTGTGGGGTATTTGCCATTATTTAAAATCAACCCGACGCGAATTCCCCTGGAATGGTCATTTTATTTCTTTGGCGAGATTAAAGGACTGGTTAAAGTTACTGGATTTCGAAATGGCGGGTGGCCGGCTTGGATGCTATGTTCCGCCTTTCAAGCAAGAAAAATGGCGCCGGCGCTTTCATTTCATGGAAGCCGCAGGTGATCGCTGGTGGCCGATCTCAGGGGGCGTTTATTTTTTACACGCGATCAAATATATACATGGAATGCGTGTGATTAAACCGGATTGGAAAAATTGCTTGGACGGGAAAAGGAAAATGGTGCCTGTCGCTCAAAAGATAAAGAAATTTCCGGCGGAAGAGCAATCTACGAGAAAATGTGACTAGGTTGCTGAGAGACCGGACTATGAATCGAGAACGAAGCAGGGTCGTTGAAATTTTTACTGATGGTGCATGTAAAGGTAATCCCGGTGTGGGGGGGTGGGGCGCATTATTGAAATATCAAGGACATGAGCGAGAAATATTTGGCGGTGAAGAGCACACGACGAATAATCGCATGGAGTTGCTGGCGGCGATACGGGCGTTAGAAGCGCTAAAATACCGCTGCAAGGTGCGGTTACATACCGACTCGCAATACCTTCAAAAAGGTATCAGCGAATGGCTCGAAGCATGGAAAGCGCGGAGTTGGCGCACCTCGAATAAGAAACCGGTTAAAAATGAAGATCTCTGGAAGCTGCTCGATCAATTGTCGCAACAATACGAGATTGAATGGTGCTGGGTTCGTGGCCATTCCGGGCATATTGATAACGAGCGTGCCGATCAGTTAGCAAATCGCGGGGTTGAAATGATGATTTCTACTGATATCAAGAATTCTCAAGGATCTTAAAATGCGTCAAGTCGTATTGGATACGGAAACGACCGGTTTGGAACATAAACTGGGTCATCGCATTATAGAAATTGCAGCAATAGAACTTTGTCACCGGCAGTTTACGGGTAAACATTTTCATTATTACCTGAATCCTGAACGTGAGAGTGATGAAGGCGCTTTGCAAGTGCATGGTCTTACCTCCGGATTTCTTCGCGATAAACCCAAGTTCATTGAGATATCGACTGAATTTCTGAATTTTATCAGTGAAGCGGAGCTTATTATTCATAACGCGTCCTTCGATGTCGGATTTCTTAATTATGAATTAGGCTTGGTTAAATTAGGGGTGCTGGATGATTATTGCGCATCAATAACGGATACATTGAGATTGGCCAAGGAACTCCATCCCGGTAAACGGAACAACTTGGATGCGTTGTGTGAACGTTATAATGTGGATAATTCCAGACGCACACTCCACGGCGCATTGTTAGACGCTGAATTGCTGGCGGAAGTCTATCTTGCGATGACACGCGGGCAAGAAAGTTTGCTCATTGAGATGGAACCCGCTGAGTTGGATCAATTTTCAATAACCAGTCTTGATGGTCAAAACCTTAAGATCATTACCGCAACCCATGAGGAAATGACCCAACATCAAGCGGTTCTAGCTCAAATCTCGCTTGAATGCGGTAGAAAATGTTTATGGGACAGACTTGAGCCGGGTGACGCTGCTGAAAAGTAATTTTGTCTGAGTGCTTAATTGGCACTGCTCCCGGAAATTGCCGGAGAATCGCCGCTTCGAATCCATTCCTTCTTCTTTACGGTTGCCTCCCGTGTAATCCAAGCTACACATCCTATGATGTTGTATTGAACGCCCCCGCCATTCACAATGGTTTTACTTACTGAAAAACAAGTGATTCCCCAATATACCTCAGTGTTTTAACTAAGCTAGGATGCTTGTATCCGCTTTGAGAAACAGTCGCTGACTATTTTAAGAGGCGATATTGATCTATCTGATGGGGATGAGCCCAGCGCTTTCATCGCATCGAGCCGTGCTGCGCGGTTGGCGGGGAAAAGGCTGGCTAGAACACCGGTTGCCAGCGTGACCAGGATGCCTGCAATCGAAGCCCAAGCGGGCACCCACGCAGGCAGTTGAGGAAATGTTAACCGCAGCAGCAAACTGCCGGATTGACCGAGCAGAAATCCAAACACAGCGCCTGTCAGCGACAACCAGACCACTTCAGCGAAGAATAACCGGCGGATGTCGCCGGAAGTCGCGCCGATGGCTTTCAGAAGGCCGATTTCCGCAGTGCGCTGGCTGACCGCGGCAACGCCGGCGACTGCCAAGGTCAATACTTGCAGGATTTTATTGAAGTTGGTTCAGCGCAACGAATCTCCGGAGAATCCAATGTGATTCAGGGAAAGCACCCCGGCAATATTAACTACCGTTTACACGAAATCTGGAATGTCATCCAAGCTAACGAAGATACTCACCGGAGCGCTCGGGTTGATATGTGATTTCTTCAATACGCACTTGCAACATTCCTGCGCCTGGCTTCGGCCACTCGATTTCATCTCCTTGGGAAAGGCCAAGCAGCGCAATGCCCACAGGCGCAAGTATAGAGATTGTGCCGCCTTGTGCATCAACATCTTTGGGATATACTAGAGTTAGATAGAAATCCCGGCCAGTGGATTCGATTCTGAATTTTACGGTCGAATTCATTGTTACTACAGTGAATGGAATTTTCGTAGGATCCACTATTTCCGCGCGAGCGAGTTCGGATTCCAAATGGCCTTTGTCTGGGAATGCTGAATCGGGCAACGATTCTATGAGCTTTTCCAGCCTTATCGCATCTAGCGATGAAATTATAATTTTGGGTTTTTGGGTCATATTTCCTAAATCGGGGTTGTTATAAATTGTCTGAATTGGCTTGAGATGAACAATGCCATGACGTTATCCTGATCAATATCCGATACTGTCCGATGGCTAAACGTGAGAAAAAGTCGATGAGAATGCCGGGCCGATTGCAATTGAAAGCAGTTACATCATGAAATAAATTAGATACCTAACCTCTGGTTCGGTCGGATATTGAGTCAGCATAGAGATAAATGATCAGATTTGAGCGATTCAAGAAAACTAAACGCCCAGAGTTCTCTTATTACCCTGGGCGTTCTGAACATGCTCTGTTTCGAATCGGCTATTCCTGCTGCGGTTCTTTGCCTTGAGTTTTGGGGTGCTTATAACTTGTTAGGATCGGAATCTAACTCTGCTTTATTCGCACGATCACTGAACTGGCCTGGTGCTGCAACCGGTTTGGCATTTTCTCGTTGCAGCAATTCTGCTGCTATCTTGCGATGAAAATATGCCTGTTTTTGTGCTTCTTGCGCCGCTTGTTCGTAATAACGTAAATTGGCTGTTGTATGTGAGTGAAAATCTTGTCCGCCTCTTCCATAGTAGTGACTTTTGTCTTCATAGTGCTGTAAGGCTTTTCTTTTTTCTACAACTTTTTTTCTCATTTCGTTGGCCACGTCGTCATAGTAACTCGCCAATTTTTCATGATCGCTATGCGTTCTTGCGTGCTGTGCAAGCTTATTCATCTCGGTATCCTGCACTTCAAGCGGCCCCAGTTGTGCACAGGCAACCAGCATAGAAAACAACGGTAGAACTGCAAGGTATTTTCGTAGATTCTTGCTCATGATAGTGACTCCAGGTAAAACGATAGGGAGGCATATTACTTGAGACGATACAACGATGAATATTGGGGAAACTATTGTTCTTTACTAAGGAAAACTATTAAGTCACATCTTGCCCGGTAATCCGTCAAGAGAGATGGCTTAATTGTTCAATGAGATAAACGGTATTGCGAAATGGATAAAGGTGCCGGTCAAGGAACAGCTGATTACGTTTCATAATCATTGGCCTAATGCAGAATATTGGTTGAAGCCATACTATTTTAAAGATTGATCCCAGTACGGCATCTCCCCGACGTGCTCCGACAAGAAATTAACAAAAGCGCTTATCTTTTTCGGCAAATGTCTGCTTGGAAGATAGCAAGCGTAAATATGACGCTCTACCGATAGGTATTCCGGAAGCGCCGCCTGGAGCCGTCCTTTTTGTAATTCCATGCCGATGGTGTAGGTGGGTAACAAAGCGATCCCCAGCCCATGGAGAGCTGCCTGAGCAAGCGCATCATTATTATTGATGCGTAAGGTTCCCGATATTGGAATCTTGATCTTTCCCTCCGGTCCGGTAAAGTGCCAGTAACTTTGTTCGGTTGACAGCGCGCAATCGAGACAGTTATGTTTTTCAAGATCTGCTGGCGTTTGTGGCATGCCCCATTGTTGAAAGTACTGAGGCGTTGCGCACAATATGCGGCGCACAGGCGCAATCTTGCGAGCAACCAGATTGGGGTCAGGCTCGTTTGTGACACGAATTTGTACATCGTATCCTTCTTCTATCAAATCACCTGGGCGATCGGTAATGATCAAATCAACCTTTATTTTCGGGTAACGAGCTAGAAAGCAAGGGAGCGAGGGGGCGATATGGCGCATTCCGAAGGAACTCGGCACACTCACTTTTAGCGTTCCGAGCGGCTCTGCATGAAGACTACTCACGACTTGTTCGGCATGTTCAGCTTCTGCCAGGATGCGTGCAGCATGCTCAGACAGGGCGATGCCTGTTTCTGTCAAACTGAGATGTCGAGTGCTTCGGAGAAGTAATCGTGTACTCAAGTCCTTTTCGAGCTTGGCGACGGCTTTACTGACTGCTGCACGCGAAATATCCATACGCCGCGCTGCTTCCGCAAAACTACCAGCTTCCACGACGCGCGCAAAAACGATGAAAAGATTAAGATCTTGCATATTGCTATTGTATATTTTTAGGAAACAAAATGTTTCATTTCTCGGTACTTCTCTCGGGTGTTTTCTATCTATATCATGTTTCTCAAGGTTGGGAATTAATATTATATTATAAAAAGTAATGATTATTGTTATTTTAATATAATGGTTAATGTTTATACAACCTTAATTGATTCGCTCTGAATCACTTGAAATTATGAGTTTTTGGTTGATTAGTTGATGATTTTATTGTCAACCATATAGAGCGTATTGTCAGTGCGGTTATTTTTACAAGTCAGAAATTCATCGCGACTTGCATCAATGATCAATAAATGCATCATAAGGAGAATAAATTATGGAAACCAAAGAGTTAATAAAAGCACCTCAGTTGTTTGTGGTTTATGCGATTGCCATCCTCTATACAGTTGTGTTCTCTTTAGCGGCGGTTGTGGCGCCATCCACTGATAATGCTGTATGGGGTCTGCAAGGCATAATTCAGGTTACTGAGCTGGAAACAAACAGTCCTAGCCATTCTCAAGCGGAACGGGACAATAGTCCGAGTTAAAGCTTATATGGTTCGTGCCCCTCATGTGTGTGATTAAGCTAATTATGTCAGACAGCGGAAACATCACCGGGGGGCGCCCGAAAAAATGCAGTCAGGAGTAACTATAAACGCGAGGGGAAAAATGAGATGCTATTTCGACAAAACATAGGGCAACTAGGCGAATTAAGTCGGCGATAGCTGCCTGTTAAATTCAGAAAATACCGTGAGCGTTATCAAAATTAAACGAGCCTATGAGAAGGCTGAAGCAAATGATGGATACAGAATTCTGGTGGATCGATTGTGGCCGCGAGGCTTGACTAAAGAGCGGGCAGCCATTGATTTGTGGCTCAAAGAAATCGCGCCTTCGCCGGGATTACGCAAGTGGTTTGGGCATGATCCGGAAAGATTTCTTGAGTTTCGTACCCAGTATGTTGAAGAGCTTGCAAGAAATCCTGCTGTAGCAAATGTTTCAGACTTATTAGCCAAACACAGAATTGTGACTTTGGTGTATTCGGCTAAAAATGTTGAAATTAACCATGCTGTCATCCTCAAGGAATTTATGGAATCAATTGGGAAGGTATCGGTTTGATACCATAGATTAGATGGGAATTTTTACAGATCAGGTTTACTCGCTGAAGTAGGGCCGCCTAATAGTTTCCTGTAGGAAGAAACCATGGTTTCCTTAATATACCCCCTTCTATTAATTCAACTAAGATGGCTTTGTTTTCTTGTGTCTGAAAAGAATTACCGGGAACGTACAAGGAGTCGCAGGAATTCGAGGGAATGCGAGTAACTATGAAAAAAGCATCTTATATTTCTATTCGATGGTTATTGGGTTTTTAGAGAGAGGAATAAGTAAATGATACTAATGAAAAGATTTGAAATCGTTGTCGGGATTGAACACCTCAATCAATTGATAGAATTGTTAGAGAGATCCGAAGTACGCGGATATACCGTCATCAAAAAAGCAGGGGGCCTCGGCTCACGAGGCGAACGGAATCCGAACGATCTCCTGGTTTCCGATGAGAATGCGGTAATAATCCTTGCCTGCAAGGAAGATCAAGCGCAGAAAATGCTAAATGAATTACGACCCGCTATGGAGGGGTTGAATGGTATGTGCTTGATTTCAAATTGTCATGCACATGTTCATTAATGACACTGTCTAAAAAGTATCTGGCAACAATCTGGAAAGAGCATTTTTTTGTTTTGTTTAAAAATGGAATTACTGCTCCCGGAAGTTGCCGGAGAATCGCCGCTTCGAATCCATTCTTTCTTCTTTACGGTTGCCTCTCGTGTAATCCAAGCTACACATCCTATGATGTTGTATTGAACGCCCCCGCCATTCACTAATGGTTTTACTTACTGAAAAACAAGTGATTCCCCAATATACCTCAGTGTTTTAACTAAGCTAGGATGCTTGTATCCGCTTTGAGAAACAGTGGTTGACTATTTTAAGAAGCGATATTGATCTATCTGATGGGGATGAGAAATGCTCGTAAAAAAATTTGCGATCGTATTGTTGATTATTTTGGGGCTGACCGGATGCGCGACGGATGATTATTCTTATCAATCGTCACAAAGAGACAAATGCGCGTTAGCAGGCAGGGCATTCATGTATTCCTGCATGAGTCGGCGGTAGCAAGTACTCATCGTGTTTATTTTTTTCCCAGCGCTTTCACCGCATCGAGCCGTGCTGCGCGGTTGGCGGGGAAAAGGCTGGCTAGAACACCGGTTGCCAGTGCGACCAAGATGCCTGCAATCGAAGCCCAAGCGGGCGCCCACGCAGGCAGTTGAGGAAATGTTAACCGCAGCAGCAGACTGCCGGATTGACCGAGCAGGAATCCCAACACAGCACCCGTCAGCGATAACCAGACCGCTTCGGCGAAGAACAACCGGCGGATGTCGCCGGAAGTCGCGCCGATGGCTTTCAGAAGGCCGATTTCCGCAGTGCGCTGGCTGACTGCAACCAGCATCACGTTCATGATCAGAATCCCGGCGACGATCAGACTGATCGCAGCGATGCCGGCGACTGCCAAGGTCAATGCTTGCAGAATTTTATCGAAGGTTGCCAGGATGGCGTCCTGCGTAATCACGGTGGTGTCTTCCTCGCCATCGTGATTCTGCTTAAGGGTCGCCAGCACTGCCCGTTTAGCGGGTTCGATCTCGCTGTGACTTTTGGCTTCGATCAGAATCCGGAATAGCGAGGTGGTGTTAAACATGGTTTGTGCGAAATCGATCGGGATGATGACAATCTCATCGGTATTAAAACCCATCGTTTCCCCTTGCGCCGCCAGGACGCCGGAAACCAGAAAGCGGCTGTCGCCGAGGCGTACGCGCTGTCCGATTGCTTGCGTGCGGGGAAAGAATTCCCGTGCGATTTTAGCGCCTAAAACAATCTGAGCGCTGTTTTCGGTGCCGGATGCCATGAAACTGCCTTGCGCCAGCTTCATATGGCGGATTGGGATCAGGTTGGCATTGCTGCCGAGTACCGTCACCTCGCGCAGGCGGTTGGCTGCGGACAGCTCCGCTTCGCCGACATTGAGCGGCGCGTAACGCCGCACTTGCGGCAGGCGGCCGATCAATTGCGCGTCTTTCAATGTCAGATCACGCGGTGTTTGACCGAGTACCGCGCCGAGGAACGAACCGGATGTTTCGGCGCGTCCCGGCAATACCACCAGCAAGTTAGTGCCGATCGAAGAAAATTGATTGATTACATAATTCCGCGCGCCGTCCCCGATTGCTGTCAATACCACCACGGCGGCAACGCCGAGCGCCATTGCCAGAATGATCAGCAACGAGCGTACGCGATAGCTCACCACGGTTTTCAACGAAGTTTGCAGCGTATCAGTGAGTGTCATCGCCCTGGTCCGCCATTATCCGGCCGTCGCGCATGCCGATCTGACGATGCGCGCGGGCACCCAGTTCGCGGTCATGCGTGACGACGATCAGCGTGGTTCCGCGGTGATGCAGCGCTTCCAGAAGCAGCATGACTTCCGCGCCAGTTTGATGATCCAAGTTGCCGGTCGGCTCGTCAGCCAGGATGACGCTGGGTTGCATGATGGTTGCGCGCGCAATCGCCACGCGTTGCCGCTGGCCGCCGGAAAGCTCGGCGGGACGGTGGCGGGCGCGTTGTTGCAATTCAAATGCTTGCAAGGCATCGTTGACGCGTGTTTGCCGTTGCTCCGGCGGCACACCGCCGAGAATCAGCGGCAGTTCGATATTTTCCGCGGCGGTTAAGCGCGGAATCAGATGAAACGATTGAAATACGAAACCGATTTTCTCGCGGCGGATTTGCGCCAGTTCGTTTTCGGACAAATCGGTAATTAAACGGTTATCCAGCTCGTAACGGCCGCTGTCGGGTCTGTCCAGCAACCCGATGATATTGAGCAAGGTCGACTTTCCGGAACCGGAAGGTCCCATCACTGAAACGTATTCACCGGAAGCGATACTCAAATCGATATGGTTTAAAGCATGCACTGCTTGATCGCCCATCTGGAAAGTCCGGTTAATACCGGTCAGGCGGATCATGGTTGCTTGCGTTGCACGGCGACGCCGGTTCCGATGCCTTCCCGGTCGAACGAGATCAACACTTGATCGCCCGCTTTCAAACCGCTGCGGATCTCGGTGAAACTCCAGTTGCTGAGACCGGCTTCCACAGGCTGTTCAACCAGCCGGTTTTGCGCATCCACCAGCCAGACTTTGTTTTCCTGGCGGATGGCCTGTGTCGGAATACGTAATACCTCGTCCCTGCGTTCCAGAATGACTTCCACGTCGGCGCTGTAGCCGACCAACAGCGGAATATCCGCCGGGATGTGTTGAAAGTTCACTTCAATGTCGACCGTGCGTGCTTGTTTTTCAATCTCGGTTACATACGGTGCAATGCGGCGGATTGTGCCGGGAAAGATTTTATTGGGCATGGCATCGAGCGTGATGCGCGCTTCCTGGCCGATTCTGATTTTCGGCGCGTCCACTTCGTCCATCGGCGCGGTGACATACAAGCAACGGTCGTCGATCAAATCGATCGTCGGCGGTGTCGGGATACCCGGTGGCGACGGTGTGGTGAATTCGCCCAGCTCGCCGGAAATTTTTCCGATCACGCCGGAAAACGGCGCGGTGATGATGGTGCGCTCGATTCCGGCTTGCGAGACGCGGATTTGCGCTTCGGCGCGCTGGATATCGGAAATGGCTGCTTCGCAACTGGCCTGGCGCGAACGGGCATTGGCGTTGACATCGTCGGCGCGTTGCGAACTGACGAAACCCTGCGCAACCAATTGTTGCGTACGGATCGATTCGCGCCGGGCATTCTCGGCCAGAATGCAGGTTTCGCGGCGGCGTTCCTGCGCCATCGCCAATTGCCGCTGCGCCAGCTCACGTTGCGCAACAAGATCCTGATTCCAAAGCTCCAGCAGTACTTGGCCTTGTTGCACATGGTCGCCTTCTTTCACCCGGATTTTGGCGATCTGGCCACCGGTGATCGGCGCCAGATTGGAGCGCTGACAGGATTTGATCGTACCTGCGCGGGTGTTGACAACCGTCGCTTCGACGCTGCCGGTGGTAATGACGGCGACATCCACTTCCAGCGGCTTGGGGCGGGTGTAATACCATGCGGCGGCGGCAAGTCCGCCGGCAAGTGCGATCAAGCCGATAGCGCGGAGCGGTTTTTTTGTGAATGGCATGATGAGAAACGGTATGTCAGATAAAAATGCACGGGCATCGAGTTGTGTTTCCTGGCAAATATGCGTATTTTACACGTTCATTTACACGGCTTGCCGGCGTATCACGATAAACCCTGACAAACGATTGCTATGATTGATATTTGGCGAAAAAAATTCATCTTGTCCGATTCCGACCGGCCTGCAACCCTGGAAGACATCCGGCCCTCCGAGGCAGATTACGAAGCGCTCGATCCGAAAACCTTCGATGCCATCGAAGCGCAAGCCTTGTTTGATGCGATTGATCGCACGCAGACCGAAGCCGGGCAGTTGGTATTGTACCGTTCGCTGGCGCGGCCGGTGCATGATGCGGCTGTATTGCAGCAAAAGCAAATTGCGCTGCGGGAGATCGCGGACAACCCGGTGTTGTTTGAGGCGTTGACGAAATATGCCGGCAAAGCGGCGCCATTGGAGAAATCGCTAAAATACTTGCTGTACGGTGAGTTCACCGGCGGTTTAACGACCGAGGAACCCAGCAGCCGCACCGATAAGCTGGAGTTCGGCGGTTACGGCTACCGGCAATTTCAGGACGGCACGCAATTCGCAGTCGAACTGGTCGAAAGCGCCGCGCAAATCCGTCAGCCGCAATCGGCGTATTTGCGCGCTTTGCTCGACACTATCCGCGATTTTGGCGAATCCCGTATCTATGCCTTGATGAAAGGGCCGGTGTATTCGTCGAGCGGCAAATTCAAAACCAAAAAAGAAAAAAAACCGTTCGATCTGTTCGCGCGCTTCCGGCCGTCGCTGTTTAAAATCATGCCAACGGTCTTGTTTTTTGCCGCATCGTACGGTGTGTTGTTTTTCTTTGAAAATTTCATGCCGCAATTCAGCGCGTCGTACATCGGCTACGGCATTCTGGCGCTGACCGCGCCGGTGTTTCCGATCATTCTGCTGGCGATGGGCGTATCCGACCGCGATTCGATCATTTATCCGTTGCGCAAGCAATTCCGCGAAAGCCCGGAACTGGCCAAAGCGTTTGAAGCGTTCGGCATGATCGATGAACTGTTGTCGCTTTACCGCTACGGTCAGGCGTTGCCCGGCGATAAAACGCTGCCGGAGATTGTCGATGACAAGCAGCACCGGCTGCTCGTCAGCCAGGCGCGGAATCCGTTATTAATCCGGACAATTCCGGGTTACGTGCCGAACGATATCGAACTCGACGCGGCGGGCCGGGTGCTGATCATTACCGGGCCGAATAGCGGCGGTAAAACCGCGTACTGCAAAACCGTGGTGCAA
Organism: Nitrosomonas sp.; assembly: GCA_019745325.1. Lineage (GTDB taxonomy): Bacteria > Pseudomonadota > Gammaproteobacteria > Burkholderiales > Nitrosomonadaceae > Nitrosomonas. Next base: position 30,532 of record JAIETK010000024.1, read on the forward strand.
ATTCAGTTGCTCGGGCAAATCGGCTGCTATATTCCGGCGGCGCGAGGACAATTGGTCCCGGCGGAGCATATTTATTACCAAGTGCCCGATCCCGGCCAGCTCAGCGCGGCGATGGGGCGCTTCGGCCATGAACTGCAACGCACGCGCGAAATCTTCTTCAATTCCACACCGCGTAGTTTGGTAGTGCTCGACGAATTATCCGAAGGCACCACTTTTGAGGAAAAAATGACGATCTCGGAATATATCCTCAAAGGCTTTCATAAACTCGGCGCGAGCACGTTGCTGGTCACGCACAACCATGAATTGTGCGAATTGCTGCAACAAGACGGCATTGGCCGCTACCTGCAAGTCGAATTCCTGCAAGGCCCGACCCACCGCCTGATCGCCGGTATTTCCAAAGTCAGCCACGCCGACCGCGTCGCCAGCGCAATTGGTTTCAGCCGCAAGGATGTGGAGGCGCATTTGGAGAAGCAGAGCGGTGGATCGTAAGACTGTGAGATTGACTTGTTTTACCTTTGTGAAGAAAATATGAAGTTCAAGTTTCTTGAGTTGTTATGATTCTAAGATCTGAAAAAACAACCGGTAGTTGGAAATTGAAAATGTGACATTTAAACTTGCAGTAATAACAAAGACAGGGGAATGTATGTTAAGAATCGCAACTCTTATTGGCGTAACAAGTATCGTGTTTGTCAGTGTAGTTCCGTTTGCTAATGCTGCTCAAATTTCTCCGAATCCAAATTATGGCGACATTTACCTAACCTGGTGTCCATGGGATCCCGATTCAAGCTGCGGTACCGCAGAAAATTATTTGGATCCTTTTGAGAATTATGGACTAATAGTAATTGGTGAAGGAGGTCAACTATCTAATTATGGTGCGATCAATAACTACGGCGTGATCGGTGCCAGTTACCATAATAGTGATTATTCAGGAAACGGAAGTTTAAATAATTTTGGCATGATCTATGCCACCGGATCAATTGGGGATAGATATCTTAATAATTTCGGTGTCGCTGAAATTCATGTTGAAGGTCGTATGAATTTCGGAACAATTGATAATTCTGGCACTATCGGTTCATCCGGGATACTTATTAACAGTGGAACTTTTACCAATACTGGGTTTTTTGAAAATGCCGGATATACAAATTTTGAGGATAATCCCGGATTAAAATACATTCAGACTGATGGACAGACTAGTAATTACGGTCAAATTGTGTTCTCATCAATAGAAATTTTGGGTGGTAGTTTGAGCGGAAGGGGTACGCTTGTGGGTGATGTGAACATCGGTTCGAGTGCAACCGTAATGCCAGGAAGCTCACCGGGAACATTACATATTGATGGTGATCTGCATAGCAATGGGAACTTGTTTTTGAAATCGCAGGATTGAATAGTGGTCAATACGATGTGTTGGATATTGATGGCGACGCTTTCTTCACCGGCGGCAATTTTAAGTTCGATTTCATCGATGGTTTCCTTCCATCGGTCGGTGATCATTGGGATTTCCTGGTTGCCGATAGCTTGAATGGCCTTGGAAGCGTGAATTTCACGTTTGCCGGTTTAGGCGATGGATTGGGTATCGATCTTAACAATGAAGGCGGCAAAATTTCTTTATCGGTGATCACCGCAGTTCCCGAACCGGAAACTTATGTGATGCTGTTGGCCGGTTTAGGGCTGATGGGCTTTATGACATACCGGAGAAAACTGCAAAAAGCTGCCTGATTTTTAAACTTGTTGTTAGAGCTAACAACCCAGCTTCGGCTGGGTTTTTTGTTGGGGTTTTCTTGACTTCAAGAATCGCGTGCATACAATGTATGCATGATTGATTTCGAATGGGATACCGGTAAAGCGGTTTCAAACCGGAAGAAACACGGAGTATCTTTCGAAGAAGCGCAGTCCGTGTTTTATGACGATTTTGCCGTGCAGTTTTTTGATGAAGATTCTGTCTCAGAGGATCGATTCTTGATGCTCGGAATGAGTAATGAAGCGCGAATATTAATAGTCTGTTACTGCGAGCGGAATTCAGGAAATATCATCCGGATTATATCGCTCGAAAAGCAACTAAATCGGAACGTCAATTTTATTGTGGTGAAATGTTATGAAAGCTGAATACGATTTGTCAAAAATGAAATCCCGCAAGAATCCTTATGCTGCCAAGCTTAAGAAATCCGTGACGATGCGGTTGAGCGAGGATGTCATCGGTTATTTCAAGAAAATGGCTGAAGAGACGGGAGTGCCTTATCAGAGCCTGATCAATTTGTATTTAAGGGATTGCGTTTCCCAGCATCGGAAAATCGATATTACTTGGCAAAACAAATCTCAAGTTTCGTGATGGTTATTTTTTGATCAGTATTGCGTATCAGAAAAATAATCGTTTTCCAAGCAAAAACTTCTCCGTCCGCTTTAACTTGTGCGGATGGAGAAGTTTGCTGACGGCGTGGTGAGTCGACAGACTTAATTCACGCGGATACCGATATAAGTAGCATTGTTGGCTTCGCTACGCTCGGTAAACGCACCGTTGTAGTCGATGATCGCGCCGATCCAGTAATTCTGGCCGCTGACCAGGTCGGAAGGAATCACCAGGAAGGTGTTGTTGGTGGTATCCGGGAAGCCGCGATACAACGTCACCGTGCCTTCGCCGAGGAAACGGTCGCCGGTCGTGATGGTGTCATTGGTCGATAAGTAATAACCGACTTTTGCCGTCAGCGGACTGGTTTTGCCGAGGTTTTCATAGGTCATTTCGAGCTTGATGGTTTGTCCTTTGTTGACGCGGTATACCGGTTCGGCGGTACCGGCTACTTTGGTCAGTTCGACATTCGAGGTGTTGAATATGCGGGTGCGGCCATGCGTGCTGTATTCGCCGCTGCTGCCGGTATGCCGCCAGTGCGAAACGGCCAGATCATTGGGGCCACCGGCCCACAAGCCGTACACCGCCACCAACCCATTATTAGAATCCTCGCCGCTGTAGGCGGTCGCGGTTGCGCCGTTGGCATGGATGTGTGTCCAATCGGATCCCATGATGTTATAGACATTGGCGGTATGCGCCAGTCCGGCGGCATGGCCGAATTCGTGCATGGCAGTGGTCTGGAACGGCCGGTAAGCGCCGCCATAAGACCACAGGCTGGCTTTGTTGGTGGTGTAGTGATACGCCACGCTGTTATTGAAAATAATATCCGCTTCTTTCAGCGTGCAATCGCCTTTGAACCATACATAAGTGACAGCCGGATAGGTGCCGATGTTCGGGCCGTTATTGGCCTCCCACCAGGCTTCGTTTTCGTTGTTATTGGCAGCGACGCCAGGCTCGTTCCAAACGACGCCGAAGCTCAGATTGCTGGGATTGCCGTTCCAATGCGTGACCACGGAAGATAATGCATCGCGCCACGGACCTACAGGAAAGCCGACCGATGAGGCGCGGATGGTGTAGTTGTTGCCGCTCCATTTGGTTGCGTTGCCGCCGCATTTGATGGTGGTGTAGGCGAATGCATGTTGCGTGACGGTTGCCAGAAACATCGTGGCGAGCAATTGATTTAATCGCGAGAATTTCATTGTAAGTCTCCTAAAAATTGTTCATAACTTGAATGACGGTTGCAAATTCAGGGTGAAAGCGCGCTTTAATCCCTGTGGATGGTCATCTCCACGTGATTCGGCGCTTCCAGGTCGAGTTTTTTGAGAACCGGTAGTACCGCCGGTGCGGCAACTGGTTTTGCTTTTCCTACCGCAAATTGTTCATGGATTTGCACGCTTTGGACGGGCTTGAGCGAACTGAGCGCTTGCGGGGTGTAGTGCTGGTTGACGCTGTCGCTGAGGAATTTACGGAATTGCACCGATGTCAGCTTGGTCGCGTCGGCTGGCGGCGTCCATTCGGCTTTGGTCTCGGTTTCAAAAGTAAATTCTTTGATGCCGATGCGAAGCGTTACGCTTTTCTTGTCTTCGTTAAAATTGCCTTGATCGAGCTGGCCGTTGCTGCGTAACCAGATTTCTTGCCACGCATCGGAATGCACGGCGTCCTTGCTGATGCGGAAGCGTCCGAAGTTACCGCCGACCACCGGTGAAATTTCCACGCCGTTACCGCGCACGAACACGATATCCTGATCGCCTACCTGGAACAGCGGCACACCCGGAATGATCAGGGTATTGCCGGCATCGTCAGGCCCGCCGCGGAAACGCAGGGTGATCAGCTTGTCCTGGCTCGAGCGGCCTTTAAAGTTCCGGGTGATCTCGTAGGTCACATAGGTATGCGGCATGGCGACATCGCCCGCTTGCAGAACGTCCGATGTGCGATAGTCGACCTCGACGACCTTGCCTTCAAAAATCAGATCGGCCTTGTGCACCAGATCCGAAGTATTGGTACCGTCCGCATGCGATGCGTAGGTTTGCGGGATGGCAATCGCCAGACCCAAAGTCAAAATTGCTGCGGCTAATGTTTTTACTTTCATCATATATCTCCTCTTACGTGGTGGATTACTACATTGTTGCGCCGGGTTTCAATAATTCCGGCAAATCGAAACTGCCACGCAAAGATAGGGCTTTTCGCCGGTTTAGGCTGTGATAAAAAACACAGGGAGAAGCACATAGCCGCTGAGCCGCGCAACGATCCGAACTTGATAAACAGATGAGTGCGCCATTAGCTATTGAATAAGCACCAGTTTTAGCGATGGATAAAAGCAGGTATGCTGACGGTAGTTGCGTAGAGAAGGAGATCAATCATGCATACCGTTGGTAAATTCGTGCTCGGTTTAATGGGGCAATTGCGCGCTAAACCGGCTGCCGGCGATTCAGCTATGTCAGTTTCCTTGCCGCTTCCCGAAAAGCAGGGTGGGCTGCCACTGATGGAAGCCTTGGCTATGCGCCACTCGTCGCGCGAATTTTCACCCGAACCGCTGCCGTTACCGTTGCTGTCGAATTTACTGTGGGCGGCGTACGGCATTAACCGCGAGGACGGCGGACGTACCGCGCCATCCGCGCTCAATGCGCAGGAAATCGATATTTTTGTGGCGCTCCCATCCGGCGCTTACCGCTACGATGCAGCGACTCACACACTCATACTCGTTGCTGCCAGCGACATAAGGAGCACCACCGGTTATCAGGATTTCGTCGACGAAGCGCCGCTCGATTTGGTTTATGTCGCCGATTACATGCGCTTGAGCCGGGTACCGTTCAACCAGCGTGAATCGTATGCTTCGGTAGCCGCCGGCGCCATCGCGCAAAACGTTTATCTGTTCGCTGCGAGTAACAACCTGGCAACCGTGCTGCGCGCTTGGATCGACCGCACGGCAATTGCCGAAGCGCTGGGGTTGACGCATGATCAGCAGGTATTGCTGTCGCAGACGGTGGGGTATACAAGTATTATTAAGAAAAACCAAGAGCATGGTGATTAATGACTGTCTTAGAATCATAAGATTCGTTGAGGAAAACTAAAATGAGCCAGGTGAAACGAACAATGGAGCAGTTGTCGTACGGCTTGGAACAACCACGAGATTTGCTAGAGAAATTGAAGTGGGAAGCAGATAAGCTCGGTGAATCGCCTCATGCTTACGATGTGTTTAATTTCATTGTGACTGCGGCTGTACTCGCGGAATGGATTCAGCGGTATTATTCGTCAAACGCTATCATGGATCCTTTTGCAGCTCCTTCGAAAGATCGATGCAGTTGGTTGATACCCAGTGAGTCTGTGCATTGGATAAGTGATACGAGCTGCCTTCCTAACCGCTATTTAGATATTCGCTATCACATCGAGAATGCATTGTCGATCTGCTCGCATATAGCCAATGCCAGTAAGCATTTTCATTGGAACGATAGGAGTAGTATTACTAGAATTGAAGAAGAGCCTCAGGTTAGTGATTGGTATCAATATTTTTTTACATCGACAGCGCCAGATATGTATGTTGAATTTAAAGGGGATTACTATGGATTACAGCAAATTAAAAGTATTTTGCTTCAATTCTACTCAAGTCTGATTAAGTATCTTGAAGACCTGGAGTCTGTCCAACAGAGTAATTTCAATGAAAATCCGCGAATGCCAGATCAACAATGAATTGAAAAAATATTAACATCAACACTAGATTAAACGAATGATGACGCTCAATCTTGATAAATCCTACCGCCACACTTCCATGCCTAATATCCGGTTATCGGCCAAGGAAATCGAAATCATTCGTGCGACGGTGCATCGTTTGCTCGGCGATGAGGCGCGGATTCGTATCTTCGGTTCCCGGGCAAAGATGGATGAAAGGGGCGGGGATATTGATATTTTGATCGAAACAGAACAGATACTGACCGATCGCGTTTCGGCCGCATGCCGATTGACCAGCCAACTGCAAATGCAGCTCGGCGATCGGAAGATCGATGTCATCATTGTCGATCCGGCAACGCCGGAACAGCCGATTCACCAAATTGCACGCCAAACCGGCGTGATGTTATGACAGCCGATACACTCAAAATCGAATCGATCCGATTGCTGGCATTACTGAAAATCGTCCGGCTTTCCGGGGGAATTATCTGGGCCCGGCATTGGCAGGTGATTGAATCGAGCGCACGCAGCCTGATTCGCCGCGCAGTTCCATGCAACGTTAACCGATTAACCCCGAAAGGGTGGCAGCGGCAAACCGGATGACGTGACCGGAGACAAAATACTAGGACTGGTTCAGGTTACGATGCTCAACCATCTCCAACCCGCCTCCGCACTTCCAGCACAGTTGAAAATTCGCCGGGTTGTCTTCGCCGCAGGATGGACATTGCACGTTGCCGGTGGCGACCGGGGTGTTTTCGTAGGTATCGATGATGCGTTTGGCGCGCTCGAAATCGTCTTCTCGGATAATCCAGATTTCCGGGTAGGCGTGGGTGAACGGGATTTCGCCGGCGACGCCTTGGGCGTGCTGGTTAAATATTTTCGCCGGGATATAGGCGTGTTCGAGCAGATCCAGTACTATCTGCGCTTCCATCAAATTGCTGGCGGAGTAGATTTTTTTCATGCCGAAGCGAATTAAAAAAACATCAAACGGTTAGTCGAGCAAAATTATGTGGTTCAGAAACTTACAAGCTTATCGTATCACCAGCGGCAATATAACATTGAATAGCCTGGAAGAGGCATTGGCGAAACATGCGTTGCAGCCTTGCACGCAAATGGAGCAGCAAAGCCGCGGCTGGCTGCCGCCGCGCGACGAGCAGGATAATTTCGTGCACGCATTCGGTCAACAGTGGCTGATCGCGTTTGCGGCCGATAAAAAATTGCTGCCGGCGTCGGTGGTCAATCAGCATGCCCAGGAACGGCTGGCGAAAATCGCCGAGATGCAAGGCTACAAGCCGGGTAAGAAGCAAGTCCGCGACATCAAGGAAGCGACGTTGATCGAGTTGCTGCCGCGCGCGTTTTCGCAACGGCAAAAGACTTATGCGTGGATCGACGCGGTTCAAAACCGGTTGATCATCGATACCGGCAGCGCCAACAAGGCGGAAGAATTCGTCGAATGCTTGATCAAATCGGTGCACGGGCTGACGCTGGCGCCGCTGGAGACGAAAATTTCACCGTCGACGATGATGACGCGCTGGTTGTCCGGCGACGATTTGTCGACGGCGTTCACTATCGATCGCGATTGCGAGCTGCAGGGCATGACCGATGAGAAGGAGATCATCAAGTATTCGCATCATAGCCTGGACGCGGAAGAGACCGGGCGGCATATCCGCGCGGGCAAGAAAGTGATCAAGCTGGCGATGACGTGGGACAGCAAAATTTCGTTTGTGCTGCACGACAATCTGCAACTGCGGCGGATCGCGCCGCAGGATATTCTGAAGGAATCCGCCGAAAGCTCGGAGGAGCTGTTCATCAGCGATTTCGCCATCATGACCGGCGAATTGAGTCAACTGATCAATGAGCTGGTTGAGGCGTTGGGCGGCGAGGATCGCGATTAAGGAAGAGTAATGCGTCATTGCTTGCACAAGCCAAGCGATCTGCTGCGCTAGCTGGTGCTCGAAATTCGCTTGCCGTCCTAATCAACGATGATTGCGATCCTTGATGCCGGACAACACGCCGCTGGCAAACTTGCCGACGAATTCTGCGGTTTTTTGCGCCAGAGTGACGCCAGTTTCCAGTTGCGCGTGGCCGACGGCGGCAACCTGCTGCGCCAGAGTCGCCAAGGTTTCTTTTAACTGGAAACCGACTGCCGTGCCGTTATTGCGCGCGTGCTGGCCGAGATCGTGCAGGATGTCGGCGATCAAGCCTTGCGCCGTCGATGCGGTGTGGTGCAGGGTATCGAGAAACAGATTTTCCAACCCTTCCAGATCCGAGCGCGTGCGCGTCAGCTCGGTGTCCGAATATTTGCGTGCTTGCCCGGCGGCTTCTTCGATTGCCAGTTTGGACGCTTGCGCAAAACCGGCCAATGCGGTGTCGAGTCCGGCGATGGCGGCGGTGATTTGAGTTTTTGCCGCTTGCGCTTGATTGGCAGTGTGCAGCAAATGCTGCGTGGCGCCGTCGTGCACGCCTTGCATCACCGCCGTGATAATGCGCCGCAGTGAGTCAGGATCAACGTGGCGGGCATGCATCGCTTTCAGAGTCAAACGATGTACAGTTTCCTGAACATGTTCACCGCTGGCGAGCGCTTCGCGGACATCGGCGGCCAGCGTTTCGATATCGGTAGTAGAGTCATGGTGCATCGTGATAGGTCCTCTTACGGTGAAAAATGGGTATGAGGCTCATTTTCCCCCGTTGCTTACCAGCCGGTCAAGACCGTTCATATACGGACGCAGCACTTCGGGAATGGTGACGCTGCCGTCGGCGTTTTGATAATTCTCCAGCACCGCCACCAGCGTGCGGCCGACCGCCAGGCCGGAACCGTTCAGTGTGTGCAGCAGCACCGGTTTGCCGTTTTCGTTGCGGAACCGTGCTTGCATGCGCCGTGCCTGGAATGCTTCGCAGTTGCTGCACGAGGAAATTTCGCGATAGGTGTTTTGCGCCGGCAGCCAAACTTCGATGTCGTAGGTTTTCGCCGCCGAAAATCCCATATCGCCGGTGCACAGCGCCATCACGCGATACGGTAATTTAAGTTTTTGCAGGATTTTCTCGGCATGACCGACCAGTTGCTCCAGCGCATCGTACGACTGATCGGGATGCACGATATGCACCAGCTCGACTTTGTCGAATTGATGCTGGCGGATCAAGCCACGGGTGTCGCGGCCGTAGCTGCCCGCTTCGGAGCGGAAACACGGCGTGTGCGACACGTATTTCAGCGGCAAGGCTTGCAGCGGCACGATTTCGTCGCGCACCATGTTGGTGATCGGAACTTCGGCGGTCGGGATGAGATGGTATTCCGGGCCGCTGGCCGGATCTGCGCCGCCGGCTTTGACGGCGAACAAATCCTGTTCGAATTTCGGCAGTTGGCCGGTGCCGCGCAGGCTGTCGCGGCTGACCAAATAAGGCACGTAGGTTTCGACATAGCCATGTTCCTGCGTGTGCGTATCCAGCATGAATTGCGCCAGCGCGCGGTGCAGGCGGGCGAGGCCGCCTTTCATCAGACTGAAGCGCGCGCCGCTCAGTTTGGCGGCGGTTTCAAAGTCGAGTAATTCTAGGCCTTCGCCGATGCTGACGTGATCCTGGATATCGAAATCGAATGGGCGCGGCTCGCCCCAGCGGCGGATTTGCACGTTGCCGGTTTCGTCCTTGCCTTCCGGTACGCTGGCGTGCGGCAGATTCGGCACTTCCAGCAAGATTTTCTGCAGTTGTTGCTGAATCCGTTCCAGGTGCTCTTCCGCCTGTTTCAGCGCATCACCCAGGTTGGCGACTTCCGCCATGATCGCCGAGGCATCTTCGCCTTTGCTTTTGGCCTGGCCGATTTTTTTCGATGCCGCATTACGCTGCGCTTGCAGCTCTTGCGTCTGAGTTTGAATGATTTTGCGCTCCGCTTCCAGGGCGTTGAATGCTTCCATGGGGAAAGCGAAGCCGCGTTTGGCGAGCTGGCGGGTGACGTTGTCCAAATCGGTGCGTAGTTGCTGAATCTCTAGCATGCGAACTCCAAAATAGCCGGTATCGTTGAAAAGTTATATTTTATGCTTGGCTTGCTCATCCAGGCTGTGCAAATAAGCCAGTTTTTCCCGGATTTTTTGCTCCAGACCGTAAGCGGTGGGTTGGTAAAAGCTGACTTCGGGCATATCGTCCGGAAAATAATTTTCGCCGGCGGCGTAGGCACCCGGACAGTCGTGTGCATAGCGGTAGGCTTTGCCGTAGCCGATGTCTTTCATCAGCTTGGTCGGTGCATTGCGTAAATGCAGCGGCACGTTGCGCGATTTGTCGCGGGCGATGAAAGCGCGTGCCTGATTGTATGCCAGGTAAGCGGCGTTGCTTTTCGGCGCGCTGGCCAGATACAGCGCCGCTTGCGCCAAAGCCAACTCGCCTTCGGGGCTGCCGAGCCGTTCGAAGGTTTCGCAGGCGTCGAGCGCCAGGCGCAACGCGCGCGGATCGGCTAGGCCGATGTCCTCGACCGCCATGCGGATCAAGCGGCGTCCGATATAGAGCGGATCGGCGCCGCCGTCGAGCATGCGGCACAACCAGTATAATGCGGCATCCGGTGACGAGCCGCGCACCGATTTGTGCAATGCGGAAATCTGATCGTAAAGCGCGTCGCCGCCTTTGTCGAACGCGCGAGTATTGCGCGATAACGCATTGATGACTAAATCCTCGCTGATCTGCGTGACTGCTTCGGTGGTTGCCGCGGTTTGAATCTGTTCCAGCAGATTGAGCAAACGCCGGGCGTCGCCGTCGGCAAATTCGATCAATAGCCGCCGGGCATCCGCTGAAAATTGCAACTGCGGCATCGCAAGCTTGTGCGCACGATCGAACAGTTGCGCCAGTTCCTGCCCGGACAACGCGGTCAAAATGTACACCTGCGCGCGCGACAGCAGCGCATGATTGACTTCGAACGACGGGTTTTCGGTAGTGGCGCCGACAAAGGTGATCAATCCTTGCTCGACATAGGGTAAGAAAGCGTCCTGTTGCGATTTGTTGAAGCGGTGCACTTCGTCGACGAACAAAATGGTATGGCGGCCGCTTTGCTGCAGCGTGAACTGCGCTTGCTCGACGGCGTTGCGGATATCCTTGGTGCCGGACAGCACTGCGGAAAGTGCGATGAATTCGCATTGGAATTCGGTCGACATCAGCCGCGCCAGCGTGGTTTTGCCGGTTCCCGGCGGTCCCCACAAGATCATCGAATGCGGTTTGCCGGCCTCGAACGCCAGCCGCAACGGTTTTCCCGCGCTTAACAAGTGTTCCTGGCCGATGACATCGCTTAAATGTTTAGGACGCAATTGCTCCGCGAGCGGTGCCTGGGGTGCGTGACTGGCAAACAGATCCGGATCACTCGCTGATGACATCGGCATTGTCGGGCGGGACGAATTTGAACAAGTCGGCGGATAGTGTAGGATTCTTGTTCCAACCGGAAAACGACAGCAAGGTGGTTTGGCCGAAATTATCCCGCAATGCCATGATTTTTAACTCGCCATCCCGGGAGAATGCCATTTGTATGAATTCAAACGCGCTTTCTTTGCTCTTCGGAGTCGCTTCGAGCCATTCCAGATCGTTCTGCACACCCAGCTCGACCAGCTCAAAATTTTCCTCGATGGTGCTGCTGCCGGCCAGCAGCGCCGCCGGACTGCTGCCGATCGCGATATTAAATTGCCTTATGGTGACTTGATTGAGATCGGGATCGTAAAACCAGACTTGCGTGCCGTCGCCGACGATCATTTGCTCGTAGGGTTTTTCATAGACCCAACGGAATTTTTCCGGGCGTTCGAATTGCATCGTACCCTTGGATTCCTGGATGGCGCGGGCGCTTTGATCATAGAGTGTTTGGGAAAAATCGGCGCGGACAGTGCGGGTTTCCCGGATGAATGTTTTCAAGCTTTCGATTGCGGTTGCTTCCGCAAAAACAGGCAACAAGCAGCCCAGCAGAAGCAGTAAAACGGAACAACGTGAACGGGCCATAATGTTCCTAATATGAAATGATGGTAAAAAGACTGGCATCGGAATGCGCATGATTATTCCTTGCGCGACGGCGCCAGAACTTCGCGATTGCCGTTGCTTTGCATCGCGGAAACCAGCCCGGCGCGTTCCATGTCTTCGATCAAGCGCGCCGCGCGATTATAGCCGATGCGCAGGTTCCTTTGCACCAGCGAGATCGAAGCGCGGCGGGTTTTGACGACGATGGCGACGGCTTCGTCATACAACGGATCGGATTCACCGTTGGGCGGTTTTTTCAGGTCGGTTGCGCCATTGGCGTCGCTTTCTTCGTCACTGGATTGAAGGATTTCTTCGATGTAATCCGGTTCGCCGTGTTCTTTCAGATATTCGACCACTTTATGCACTTCGTGATCGGCGACAAACGCGCCGTGCACGCGTTGCGGATAACCGCTACCGGGCGGCAGGTACAACATGTCGCCTTGACCGAGCAGCGCTTCCGCGCCCATTTGATCGAGAATGGTGCGTGAATCGATTTTGCTCGACACCTGGAACGCAACCCGCGTCGGGATATTGGCTTTGATCAAACCGGTGATGACATCGACCGAAGGCCGTTGCGTGGCAAGCAGCAGGTGAATGCCGGAGGCGCGGGCTTTCTGCGCCAGACGGGCGATCAGTTGCTCGACTTTTTTGCCGGCGACCATCATCAGATCGGCCAATTCGTCGATGACTACCACGATCAGCGGCAATTCTTGCAAGTATTCCGGTTCTTGTTCCGGCGGCAGCAGCGGATTGACCACCGGTTCCTCGGTTTTGGCGGCGTCGCGGATTTTCTGGTTGTAACCCGCGAGATTACGCACGCCTAAGGCCGACATCAGTTTGTAGCGGCGTTCCATTTCGTTGACGCACCAACGCAAGGCGTTGGCGGCTTCGCGCATGTCGGTGACGACCGGTGTCAGCAAATGCGGAATGCCTTCGTAGACGGATAATTCCAGCATTTTCGGATCGATCAGGATCAAGCGGGTTTGTTCCGGCGTGGCTTTGTAAACGAGACTCAGGATCACCGCATTGATGGCGACCGATTTGCCGGAGCCGGTGGTGCCCGCGACTAGCGCGTGCGGCATTTTCGCTAGATCGGAGACGATCGGGCGGCCGCTGATGTCTTTACCCAGCGCGATGGTTAAGGGCGATGCCGAATCGGCATACACTTGCGAGCCCAAAATTTCCTGCAGCCGCACGATTTCGCGCTTGGGATTGGGAATTTCTAGACCCATGCTGGTTTTGCCGGGAATGGTTTCAACCACGCGAATGCTGGCGACGGATAATGCGCGCGCCAGATCCTTCACCAGATTGATGACTTGATTGCCTTTGACGCCGACTGCCGGTTCGATTTCATAGCGGGTAATGACCGGCCCTGGGAAGGCCGCGACGACTTTGACATCGACACCGAACTCCTTGAGTTTGCGTTCGATCAGGCGTGAGGTGAATTCCAGTGTTTCCTTGGATAACACTTCAAAGTTTTTTTCCGGTTCATCCAGCAGATGCAACGGCGGCAACGGTGAATCAGGTAGATCGGAGAACAGAGACGGTTGCTTCTCCTTGACGATGCGTTGCGACTTGACGATGGTGGCGGCTGGCGGTTCGATATGCAGATGCGGGATGTTTTCAATGCGTTTTTTTTCAGTTTCCACGGCTTTCTCGCGCACATGCGCGGCGATGACACCGATGAATTTGTCTTGCCGGGTTTCCCAAGTGTGTTTGAGCAGAATGAGCAAATCCTCAACGCTTTCACCGATTTTTTCCACGAAACGCACCCAGGATAAACCGGTAAATTGGCTGAAGCCGACGGCAATCAGAATCAATAACGTCAGCGTTGCACCGGTAAAACCCAGAATTTGCGACAGATAATGGCTGATGGTGTTGCCCAGCATGCCGCCGGGCAGGAGTGGTAATGACAGATTGAGCGAATAAAATCGTAACGATTCCAGTCCGCTGCTGGCGGTCAGCAGCAGAAAAAAACCGCCGACCGACAGCAGCATCGAATGGCGATCAAAAATTCCGGCGGTATCGATGCGGCGATAGCTCCAGGCGATCGCCGATAAAAAGAAAGCGACCCACCACCAGGCCGATGCGCCGAATAAAAACAATAATAAATCCGCCAGCCAGGCGCCGGCATAGCCGCCGGCATTTTGTATTTGGTCGGTTTCGCCGCTATGCGACCAGCCGGCATCACCCCGGTCGTAGCTGATGAATATCATGACCAGATAGAGCGCTGCGCCCATTAATATCAGCAAGCCGGATTCGCGCAGTAACCGGACGACTCTGGGTGAAAAATTGCGGCCGGTTGATTTCTTGGCCATTGGTTTGTTCAATAAACTCATGAGTAGCTCAGCAGCAATGCGGTGTCTGATTGATACACCGGATTATATAAGAGAATTTGAAGAAACCCTGAATAAGTGTTGTTTCGAGCAAAAGCGAGAAATCTATTGTATTGATTATTAGGGAAACACTGATTAATTGACTGCGCGAGCGAATCGTATCAATGCGCGGTACTCGCATCCTCGCCTATCTTGTTGATAGGTTTCGGTTGCTACGTTCCGTGCGCCTCGCGCTTCATCTCGTTCGCCGAATTAATCAGTATTTCCTTAGAGATTCCTCACCGCATTCGAAATGACAAATGCGGGTGATTCGGCGATAGATTAATTCGACGGCAACGCGCATCGTTCGCAACAACCGGAACATAGCGATCGGATAGAGGGAGAAGAACGGGCTTTGCGCAACGCAGCGGTTTGCACGTGCTCTGAATGTATCTGCGCTTCCTTAATCAATTCGCGATCGCGACAGAATGGCGGCAACGGCGGGTTTGTCCTTGCCGGAAACGGGCGGCAGCGTTGAAACCTGGTTGCCGCCGTTGCGTTTCGAAACAAATAACGCATCTTCCGCGCGCTTGCATAGGTGTATCTGATCATCGGTTTCTTCCAGGGTGGCGATGCCGATACTCAACAGAATCTTGTTTCCGGCGTCTTTGCCCATTTGCGCGGTTATTTTTTTTCGCACCGATTCGCAAACTTTCTTGGCTTCAATCAATTCGGTCTCGGGAAACAGAATTGCAAAAACATTGATATCAATGCGATAGAAAAAATCCGTGGCCCGGATGTTGGTGCGGATATCGTTGGAGATCCGTTGAATATAATCATTGTTGTTGCGGTAGTTGTAGTTATCGCTGAATAACTTGAACAGATCGAGGTCGATGATGGCAACCGATAGCTGATGGCGATATCGCTTGCATCGCAGTATCTCGGTTTCCAATTCCGATTCAAAAGCGTTGCGGTTTCGATACCCGGTGACCGGGTCTGTCGGCGCTTGGTTGACTAACGACGACATGTCGATGTTGGCCCGTTTGATCCGAGTGACCATGATGATCGTAGCGATAATCAGTAACACGGTGAGTCCGCGATTGATCAATACGATATGCACCGGTGATTCGATGCCTGGAGAAAGGTAGAAGCCGGTTATTGTAAAGATGAGGCTGAGAGCGGCGATGAGGTAGGAGAATCCGATGCTGCTGACCCATAGGCTGGCGAAAATGACTAATACATAAGGTGCGCCGGCGGCAACGCCGAGCGGTAAATGCAGATCAATGATAAATATAAAAAACGTAGCGGCCACAATAATCAGACTGTTCGCATGGCTGGCCCATTCCCGGAACAAGACTTTGGTTGCGGCTGTTGTAGCAAAAAAATGATCACGCATCGTTAGTGTGTCCTACCTAATAAGTAAAACCAATCCCCATTCATCTGTACGGATCATGGGTTCTATTTTAAGCGTTAAAACGTGAACAGCAACATCAAACCCAGAACCGGGATATTATTACATATCTTTGATAACAGTACTAAATTTCTTTAGCTTTCATCCGGAATCGTGAGCGCTTTCCGGGGTCAGTGCTCAACTTTGATGATACGGGTTCCAGCGATGCGATCGTGCAAGTATTGATGGTCGCGATCGAACAATGCCCAGATAATTCCGATGCCGAATAAGAAAATACCTACAACGGCCAGTAAGAAGCGCGTGATTGCTTGTTTGTGATTCAAGATTTTGCCGTCCGCTGTCACCACGCGCATTTTCCAAGTCTGCATGGCCAATGTTTGACCGCCATGGGTCCAGAACCAGGTGAAGTAGTACCCCATTATCGTGAGCAAGTAGAATTGAAATAGAGGTTTAAAATAAACAGCTTGCGTATCTCTGAAAATAAAATGGAAAAGAAAGCTGGCCATAAACAAAACTGCCAGTAACAGCAGCAGCTCATAAATTAAGCAAACTGCCCGCCGCCAGAAACCGGGTGTGGGGTATGTCATAATTAAATTAGATCAATGAATGCATTAAGTAAATTGATTGAAATTTTTTTGATTGATAGAGCAGAAAATAATCGCGAATAGGTTGAGTTCCGAGGTGTTTTTGATGTCTTCGGCGATTGATAATTATTATCGTTTGCGTTATTATTATAAAAACCCGGAAAATGATCTTATCAGTTGTGAATTCTATATCAAAACGCAATGTTTGCAGCTTGTCTCTGGAAAGAAAATGACGGGTCTCCGGTTTTTTTAAATCAAATCAGTTAAAAGTTTGTTTGGATTCGCTATTCTGAAATGCAATCATTATCCCGGAAAAATATTGAGTATTTGGAGCAGCGGCGGCATTTTATCTCATTACCCGGTTTGATTTTTGTATTGATTGTTCATGCCGCATTATTTTATTTTCTATGGAATCAGCGGCTTATTCCGAATCCAGATCAAGCGCTTACATTGTTC
The DNA here is from genome assembly GCA_019745325.1 of Nitrosomonas sp. Lineage (GTDB taxonomy): Bacteria > Pseudomonadota > Gammaproteobacteria > Burkholderiales > Nitrosomonadaceae > Nitrosomonas. Next base: position 47,272 of record JAIETK010000024.1, read on the forward strand.
GCTGAATTGATCACACCGCCAGTACCGGCAGTAGCTCCTCCAGCGCCACCCGAACCAGCGCCGGTTAAATTGCAGCCGGCGAAAAAACCTGTCGTCAAACCCCAACAGGAACGGCTGGTTGCAAAATCTCCCGTGACTCCCAAACAAGAATATGTCGAGCCTGCACCGCAACCGGTCCCCGCTCCGGTGACCGAACCGGTTAACGAATCACCGGCGATGGCGGAAGCGCCGCCGGCTCCGGTATCGGCCAGCCCGGTTACGTTAACTTCGGAATTATCGGTTTCCTGTCCGAAGCTTACCCCGCCGACGTATCCGGCTATTTCCAGGCGGATGGGTGAAGAAGGCAAACTGGTGTTGCGTGTGGAACTGGATGAAAGAGGGCGCATCGATGATGCGAAAGTTATCAACAGCAGCGGCTACGAACGGCTGGATGCTGCTGCGTTGACTGCGGTCAAGGACTGGCAATGCAATCCTTCGTTACGTAACGGCCAGCCGGTGCGGGCAGTCGCTTTACAGCCTTTTAATTTTGTATTGCAAGGAAATTAATTCATGGAACAAGGTCTCGGTTTTTCGCATTTTCTCGATCAGATCGACAGTGTCGGTATCAGTGTGCTGGTGCTGTTGCTGTCGTTGTCGGTGGCAAGCTGGTATCTGATCATCACTAAAAGCATTGCGAATCTTATCGCTACGCGCCGCGCCGAGGCTTTTTTAAGGCATTTCTGGAATGTCGATTCTTTGCAAGTTGTTAGCAATGAGTTAAAAAGCGTGCCGCCCAACAATGCTTTTGCCGAGCTTGCAAAATTGGCAATCGACGCTGCAGCGGATGCTAAGATTCACAGTTCTCATAAATTGGCAGCCGCGGGGGGTACCAGCGAGTTTCTGACACGGACTTTGCGAAACGGTATCGATCAAGAAGCAAATCGCATAGAAAATGGACTGACATTGATCGCATCGGCCGGATCGGCCGCGCCTTATATCGGCTTGTTCGGTACGGTGTGGGGTATTTATCATGCGCTGATCCAAATTGGTTTATCCGGTCAAGGCACTCTGGATAAAGTTGCCGGTCCGGTCGGTGAGGCGCTGATCATGACAGCGCTCGGCCTTGCAGTCGCTATCCCGGCGGTGCTTGCATACAACGCTTTTGTCCGCCGCAACCGCATATGGCTTGCCCGCTTGGAAGCTTTTGCTCATGACTTGTTTACATTGGTTACCGTGGGTGATGAGAATCATCAAGGCTCTACTCCGGCGCCGGAAGCGATGCAATCATACTCCGCCGGTACCGGTAACATTGCCGAGAAGGTGCAATAATGGCATTCGGAAGCATGCAAGATAACGGGCGTCAGGCGCCGATGGCGGAAATCAACGTCGTGCCATTAGTCGATGTGATGCTGGTTTTGCTGATTATTTTTATCATTACCGCGCCGCTTCTGACGCATTCCGTCAAAATTGATCTGCCAAAGGCGGAAAATACACCGAATATCACCCAGCCAGAGCATGTCGAATTGGCGATCCGTGCCAGCGGTGAATTGTTTTGGAATGGCGAACCGGTGATATTGGAGCAGCTCGCGTTGCGCTTTTCCGCTAAAGTAGCCGAGGAACCTGCAACAGAATTACATATTCGAGCCGACAAGCTGGCGCATTATGAGCATGTTGCGCGTGTGATGAGCATCGCCGCGAAAGCCGGCATGACTAAAATCGGCTTTATTACCGACCCCTCAGCTGAGAACTGAGTTTTTATAATCTTGTTGCATTTTTCGGATATCCAAGTATAATTACGAATCATTCTCATTAGTAATAACTGATTTATTGCGAAGAGTTCATCACTATTCGTTTTGAGGTGTCGATATGTACGTGTGTATATGCAAAGGAGTAACGGAAAAGGCTATCCGGGAAGCGGTCTATCAAGGCGCTGACCGGATGAGGGATTTGAAAGAGTGTCTCGGCGTTACTGAGCAATGCGGGATCTGCGCGTGTCACGCAAAACAAATTCTTGATGAGACCTTGCGGGAGCGTCCGTCGCAAATGAATAATTTTCTTTCCGCATCTGCATGCATGTGCGAAACGCCAGCATAATGAGTGAAGTTCTGGGTTCTTTGCTGTAACATACGCCAAATTTTATTTCGATCTAACTATTAGCGATTATTTTCCTATCCGATAGCTCATAATAAAATATTCTTCTTCAAGCCTGGTTAAGAATTATAAAAAATGTTTCAGCGCTTTAATAAAATCCAAATCCCGATCGGGAGGATTTGTTTAGTAATCTTAACCAGCTTAGCCAGTACCTTTCTTTTTCCCCACCATCGCAGCTTGGCGGAATCTTCGGCTGCAGCGGTATCTCCAGTACGTTCTTATAATATCCAAGCGGGTCTTTTAGAAGATGCGCTTAAGCAATTCGCCGAACAAGCAGGAATTAAGCTTGCTTTCGATCCGGCCTTGTTACAGGGAAAAGTGACCTTCGGACTGGAAGGTGACTTTGAAATGAAACAAGCACTTGATCGTTTGCTTGAGAACTCCGGTTTACAAGTGGCTCAGTTAGGCGAAAGCTTTGCAATAACTCCGATTCCCGCTGCGAACGGTGCGGAGCAGGTGGTGACGCTGCCTTCGATACAAATTTCGGCCACCAATACCAATCGTTATGCTGCAACCAGTACCAGCACCGCGACCAAAACCAACACGCTGCTGCGCGATGTACCGCAATCCATCACGGTGATCACCGGTGATTTAATCAAGGATCAATCAATCCGGAGTCTTGCTGACGCGGTCCGGTATGTTCCCGGCGTCGGTGTTTCACAAGGCGAGGGCAATCGCGATGCCTTAGTATTTCGTGGCAATCGCTCCACAGGAGATTTTTTTATTGATGGCATCCGTGACGATGCCGAGTTTTATCGCGATCTTTATAACATTGAACGTGTGGAAGTGCTCAAGGGCGCTAACGGCATGATCTTTGGAAGAGGCGGTTCGGGAGGCGTGGTCAATCGCGTCACCAAAGAAGCCAACTGGAATCCAGTCAGGGAATTTTCATTCCAGGGCGGCTCGTTCAATCAGAAAAGAATGACCGGGGATGTCGGGTATGTCATTAACGATGTCGCCGCCGTTCGTTTGAATGCTTTATATGAAGACGCCGGCAGTTTTCGTGATGGCGTCAACATGGAGCGGCTGGGGATCTCTCCTACCGTGACTATCAAGCCGACCAACCGCACGAAAGTGGTTTTGAATATGGAGCGTTTTCACGACGACCGTACCGCCGATCGCGGGATTACATCTGTCGTGGGAAGAACCGGTCAAGTCACCGGTCCGGTCGATGTCGGCCGTTCGCAGTTTTTCGGAGATCCGCGGCGTAGTAATGCGAATATCGACGTATTATCGTTCGGATCCTTCATAGAACATAAATTCGATTCGGGTTTTACACTGCAGAACCGTACCCTTTATACAACCTACGATAAGTTCTATCAAAATGTATTTGCGAGCGGTGGTCTCAATTCGTTGACCGGTTTGTTGCCGATCGGTGCTTATAACAATACGACGACACGCGATAATGTTTTCAATCAAACCAATTTACTTTATTCGCTCAATACCGGTCCGATAGCGCATACCCTTTTGGCCGGGGTCGAGGTTGGGCGGCAGGAAACGCATAACCGGCGTGAAACCGGGTTGTTCAATAATAGTGTTTCCAGCACCAACATTTTTGTGCCGATCAGTAATCCGGTCACCAATCTACCGATTACTTTCCGCAACCGGGACGGAGGCGGCGATCTCGATGCGTTGAATCGCAGCATTGTGAATGTAACCTCGCTGTATATTCAGGATCAGATCGAAATATTGCCGCAGCTTCAGGTGATTGCAGGGGTCCGCTATGATATGTTCGAGGTCGATTTTCAGCAGAAGAACGGCCCGCGGGATCATCTGAAGACGCGAGACGATTTGATTGCGCCTCGTTTTGGGGTGATTTATAAACCGATCGAACCGCTTTCATTTTATGGCAGCTACAGCCAGGCCTTCGTGCCTCGTGCGGGCGATCAGCTGACCGCATTGAACGTGACGGTGGAAACGTTGAAACCGGAAAAATTTACAACGCTGGAAACCGGTGTGAAATGGGATATCCGTCCGGACTTGGCATTCACCGCCGCAGTCTATCAACTGGATCGCACCAACGTCATCAATTCCGTGGTCGGAGGGCAAACATTCTTGACCAAGGGGCAGCGCACCGAAGGTGTTGAGATCAGTTTGGCAGGTCAACTCACAACCAACTGGAGTGTGATGGGCGGCTATGCTTATCAAGTCGGTGAAATTACCAGTGACATTTTAGGAATTGCGAGAAAAGGGGCTACCGTAGCGGAGTTACCTAAACACACCTTTTCAGTTTGGAGCCGTTACGATATTACGCCCCGTATCGGCGCCGCCTTTGGCGTGATTCATCGTGACAATATGTATGCTTCCCTGACCAATCGTGTCAGTTTGCCGGATTTTACCCGTGTTGATGCTGCGCTTTTTGCACAGTTTTCCAAGAGTTTCCGGGGCCAGGTAAATATTGAGAATTTGTTTGATACGAAATATTTCGCCGCAGCGCATAATGATTTTAATATCACCCCGGGTTCTCCAATCGCAGTACGTGCAAGTTTGATTGCTAATTTTTAGACGATATAAAAAAATTTATTTGATAATGTTAATAGGAATCATTATCATTGTTATTAGCATTATTTATGATT
>JAIETK010000028.1 GCA_019745325.1 Nitrosomonas sp.
TTCGCTTCTCCACCAAATTTCTTCGTCAATATCGTCGTTATTGCCGCCGTCAGCGTCGTCTTACCATGATCCACATGCCCTATCGTCCCCACATTCACATGTGGCTTCGACCGCTCAAATTTACTCTTTGCCATTATGTTTCCCCTTTGCGTGCTTAAACCATATCAATCCATAATACGACCTATGGAGCCCATGGCCAGAATTGAACTGGCGACCTCTCCCTTACCAAGGGAGTGCTCTACCACTGAGCTACATGGGCAAGCATTTACACAATCACAACCATCTAACCCACAACATCAACTGGAGCGGGTGAAGGGAATCGAACCCTCGTCGTAAGCTTGGAAGGCTTCTGCTCTACCATTGAGCTACACCCGCATACTACAACTATTTACTCTTTGAGGTTTATCCCAAAAGACCGCACAGATGCAAGTCCAGATCATCCTCAAAATGCTTTCATAACTTGGTGGAGGGGGAAGGATTCGAACCTTCGAAGGCAGAGCCGTCAGATTTACAGTCTGATCCCTTTGACCGCTCGGGAACCCCTCCAAAAGAAATCGGCAATTATGAATAGATTGAGGCCATAAGTCAATTAAGTTCTGCGCAGATCTTACAATTGCTTTAAACAAGCCGCTGAAAAATGTTTCGAGACAGCAGATCCAAGCAAAAAAGACACAGGACCCAATTTATACCCAATAATATAGGCATTCCTAACTTTTCTTAACATTGCAGCGACAATACGGATAGTTTTTCAGCAACCTGCCAATAAAAAACAGGGGGTATTTTATCATATAGCTTTAGAGCAGCACTCTAGTAACATGAACAATAAATTTCTTGAACTTATAGCATTTCCTATGCTAAACGGATTCTCGGATCAACAAGCGTGTATGAAATGTCGGTCAATACCAAACCAGTGATGTATAAAATCGATCCTAAAAAAACCATTGCCCTGACTATCGCGAAATCTTGGGAATTAATTGCATCAATGGTATAACTCCCGAGACCTGGAATGCCAAAGAAAGATTCGACCAGCAAGCTGCCCAAAAATAGCAAAGGGATCACTACTACCGCACCTGTTAAAATTGGAATTAATGCATTTCTCAAGACATGCCTGAATAAAACAAGGCGTTCTGACAAACCTTTGGCTCTTGCAGTACGAACATATTCCTTATTCATTTCTTCAAGAAAAACTGTCCGATACCAACGAATATGCGATCCCGCACTGCTAATGATCCCGATGATGACCGGAAGCAACAAAAACTTAATTGCATCAAGTCCACTTCCGAAGCCTGATATCGGCACCCAGTGCCAGACCTTGCTCACTAGAAACTGTCCAACGATGATGTAAAAAAGACTGGAAATAGACATCAATGCTACACACAGTATTACTCCCCAGAAATCGATATTCGTTGTACGAAAAAAGACCATGATTAGCGCAGTAGAGATGTAAACAAATAATCCAAGAATAAATACGGGTAACGCAATAGCAAGACTAGGAATCATCCGTGACTGGATCTCGCGCGCGATATCCCTTCCATCATCGGCTCTTCCAAAATCAAAAACAAACATTGCAAGTGATTTCTCGAAAAAAATTGTCTGTGTAAATTTCTGCAATCCCGCTTCGTCACTATTCAGCAGCAAAGGCTTGTCATAACCCCGCTCTTTTTTCCATTTTTCAATTGCTTCGGGTGTAACATATTTAATACCCAATTGCATGCGTGCCATATCATCAGGCGTATTGACTACAAAAAAAAGGGAAAAGGTAATCAGATTGACGCCAATGAGAATCGGAACAGCATAGATGATGCGACGGATGATGTAATTAAACATTGTTAAAGAGAGTTAATCATTAACAACTAAGATGATAGCGAACGAACACCAATACTACGCTCCCGGCGCCGGAATGCTGTCACCGCCGGAAAAAGACCAATAACAATTACCGCAAAAACAAGCATTATTGGCCACAATACAGGATCATTCCATTCACTTTGCTTCTGTACTCTTTGTTTTGCATCAATTTTAAAATACTTATAATTATTATTAGATAATCTGTTGGGCTTAACATTCTGATACCAAGAATGATACAAGCCATAATCTTTAGGATGATAGCCCCATAGCCAAGGCGCATCATAACGTAATATCTCAACCATTCGATCAATTATTTGCTGCCGATGAATCCCATTCTCTAAATTTTTCATCCGCTCAAATAAAAAATCATACTCAGAATTACTATAGTTGGCAGCGTTCTCTCCGCTATTCGCCACTTTGCTTTGGGGGCCGTATAACAAAAACAAAAAATTCTCGGGATCCGGATAATCGGCATTCCATCCCCATTCAAAAATCTGCGCATTCCCCTTGCGGATTTTGTCTTGGAAACGATTGTAGTCAGTACTTCTAATAACCAATTGAATGTTTAATTTCTGGAATTGCTTACGCATCCAATCGAGCTTTGATCGGTCTTCAGAACTCCTCGCGGTTACATCAAAATACAGAATTAGCGGTGCGCCAGTTTTTTGATCGATTCCGTTCGGATAGCCGGCTTCAGCAAGCAATTTTTTCGCGACTTCTATTGATTTACGCCGCGGCTGATCTCTCATCCAATCATAAACGATCGTATTTATCCCTTCTTCTCCTTCGCGATACCCAGCAATGCCAGGTGATATCGGACTGTGCGCAGGGATACCGCGACCATTCGCAAAAATTGAAATAAATTCTTCATAATCAACCGCGATCGAAATCGCTTGCCGAAGCTTCCTCGCGTTTTCACTTCCTCCTTTACCTTTACCTCCCACTATCGGGTCAAGCATATTAAACCCCATATAGTAGGTCGATACTGCAACTGTCGTTTCCAACCGGATCCCTTGTTCCGCCATTGCGTCCGTAACGGTCGCTTCACCCTGGCTAACCAATTGAACAGCTTGATCGAAACTATCAGAGCCGATCCCGCTCGCATCATAATATCCTTGTAAGAATTTATTCCATCGGGGAATATTTTCTCTTTCTCGGGTGAAAACAATTTTGTCGATAAAAGGCAATTTCTTACCCGCGTCCGCTAACAATCCTTGTTCCTCATCTTCGGGCATTCCTTCCGTTGGATAGTATTCATCTCGAAAATTTGGATTCCTTTCCAGCACCATTCTCAGATTAGGATTGTTTTCGGTGAGCATATAAGGCCCGGTTCCGATCGGATACCAATCCAGTGTAATGTTTTTCTGAATCAGGCCGCTTTGCGAAAAAAACCGATCGGCTTCCCAAGGAATTGGTGCAAAAAATGGCATCGCCAACCAATAGATAAATTGCGGATATTGGCCTTTAATTTTTACTCGATAAGTATACTTGTCAACTATCTGCACACCCCCCAATGGATATTCTTTAAGATCCAGAAATGTATCCTTTGATGGGTGATTTTGAACCACTTGCTTTAATTCTTCAGCATAATTTCTCAATTCTGCGATGTAATCCGCCATCAACTCATAGATGGGTGAGTGCAATTTCGGGTGGGCCAACCGCTTGATCTGATAAACATAATCTTCTGCTATCAATTCCCGTGTGCTGGTCTGCGGAAAATCGGATAGCTTGAATATCGAAGCCAACTCTTTCTGATTCAATCTGTGATATAAAAAATCTCCACTCGAGCTTCTTGCAAAAGCAGGATGTGGTTGATAATAAATTCCCGGCTTGATCGATATCTCATAGATACTGTAAGCAATTTTATCAGCGGATACATCTGCCGATAAAAGCTGCCCTGTTTCATCATAGAATGTTACGATCGGCATTTCAGCAGCTGTTGCAGTGATCAGCTCGAAAGGCCTCTTCAAATAATGATACTGTAAAGGCGGTTCGTAAATCTGCGCAGTAAATTGAATTTCATTAGAACTGTAGGATTGCACCGGATCCAGATGTTTAGGGCGTTCGGTAAAAACAGTATAAAGTATGTTTTTACCAGCATCCTCTGCTGCATAAGGGTTATTCCAATTTTGTTCACCGCAAGCAGTTAAAAGAGATGACAACACAACCAACCAGCAGATCGGAATAAGTGCCTTTGTCATTGTTAAATGCCTCAAATTGTAAAAACTTTTCAATAGCATCGCATTCAAGATCTATGACTCTCCTACCCGGCGGAATTCCCCCATAACTACCCTTACGCTATAATTGATCAACTTAATCCATTTTACAAGGAAAACTCATGGGATTTCTCACGAATAAACGTGTCCTCATCACCGGACTTCTCAGTAACCGATCGATCGCCTACGGCATTGCAAAAGCCATGAAGCGCGAGGGTGCGGCGCTTGCTTTCACGTACCAAGGCGAAGAGATTCGTGACAGAGTCGAGAAATTAGCCGGTGAATTTGACAGCGATTTATTATTTCCTTGTAATGTCGCCAGTGATGCGGAAATCACTGATTGTTTTAAAACCCTTAATAAACACTGGGACAGTCTGGATTGCATTATCCACTCGATCGCCTTTGCACCGCGCGAAGCTTTAACCGGAGACTTTCTCGAGAGCATTAACCGGGAAGCTTTTCAGATTGCTCATGATATCAGCGCCTACAGCTTTTCCGCGCTTGCCAAAGCCGCCTTGCCTTTAATGCAAGGGCGGAATGGCGCGCTTTTGACATTGAGTTACCTGGGCGCTGTCCGGGTTATGCCGAACTATAACGTAATGGGTTTAGCCAAAGCGAGTCTGGAAGCCAATGTGCGCTTTATGGCTTCGAGCTTGGGTCCCAAAGGAATACGAGTCAATGCAATTTCTGCCGGACCGATCAAAACCCTGGCGGCAGCCGGTATCGGAAACTTCGGTAAGCTGTTGGGTTACACGGAAAAGGTTTCGCCGCTCCGCCGCAACGTAACCACTGATGAAGTCGGAAATGTAGCCGCTTTCTTATGCAGTGATTTAGCGAGTGGTATTACGGGTGAGATAACTTACGTTGATGCTGGTTTTAACACAGTCGCCTTCAATCTGTTCGACGAGTAGAGTCTGCGCAAAAAAAACCATAAAAAATGACTAAAAGCTATCTTGCTTGATTTTCACATCGTATCGCTTCCTGATTGCTGTTAGATAAGACGCCATTTCTTCTTGCGCAATCATTTGCTGTAGCTGTTTTGTGAAAATCTCGGACTTATCTTTATCTTTTTCTTCTAGATCGGGTGCCACGACTTTGCTAATTCGTATTAAATTAAAACCGCCTTTTGGATCAATTGCTCCGGTATATGCAGGAAAATCTCTGGTCTCCGTCCGAAAAATTACCCGCATCGTTTCAACATCCAATCCGCGTGATTGCATATAAGAAATTAACTGTGGCTCGGTCCAAGTTACATCGCCCTGACCTTCCCCGCGTTGTAAACGCGCAAGCATGGCCTGACCTTCTTCAATCGCTTTTTTTTCCGCCATTTGTTTCTTGAGTTTCTCAGCGATCTGGTCTTTAACTAACTCCAGCGATTGTTTCGTTGCAGGCTTATATTCAACTATCCGAGCAGCCACAAAAGTATCCGGTTGAACTTCAATCGCTTCGGTATTACGATGATTGGCAACACTATCTTCAGAGAACACGGCTGATAGTAATCTCTCATTCGAGAGAATTGACGGCTGAGCCGAATTTCTTGTGATCCAATCGCTTTGCTGAATAGTTAATTCAAATTTCTCTGCTGCAAGTTGCAGACTTTCGCCTTGCTCATACACCATATTGCTGAAATCTTCCGCGATCTCTCCAAACACATTACTGACCGCTTCGAGCTTCAGTTTCTTTTCAATCTGTTCTCGCACATCCGCGAGACTGGGACGAATTTCTTGCTTGATATCGGTCAGCTTAATTATGTGAAAACCAAAATCGGTTTCCACCAGATCGCTGATTTCATTCGGTTGCATCGAAAAAATCTTGTCTTCGAAAGATTTCACCATCACGCCGCGACCAAAATATCCAAGATCCCCGCCTTGTGTTGCGGAGCCAGGGTCATCCGAATGTTCCTTTGCGATTTCTGCAAATTGATCAGGATCCTGTTTCACTTGTTCTAGAACTTTTTCGGCTTTCGCAATTACCGCTTGCCTTTCATCATCAGACGCATCTGCAGCGACACTGATCAAAATGTGACTTGCTCTCCGTTCTTCTGGCTGAATGAATTCTTCCTGATGCTCCTGAAAGAAATTGTGAATCGCATCTTCACTCACAGTTTCGTTTTTTGCCACTGCGTCCAACGACAATACCAAGTATTCAATCTTTGCGCGCTCGGGCAAAGTGAAATCAGTTTGATGCTGCTCATAGTAATTATCTACTTCCGCATCTTCCGGGGTCATAGCCGGTAAAAACTGTTCTGGTGCAATTCTTGATTGGCTGATTTCCCGTTGCACTTCGCTTAAATAGCGCACTTTCTCAACCACTGTTTTGGGTGCAAATACAATTTCGCTATAACCATCCAACAATTGTTGCAACAACAATTCTTGACGTACACGCGATTCGAATATTACCGGCGTTAGTCCTTGAGCACGCAACAGATCTTCATATTGTTGCTTCGAAAATTTATTATCCCGTTGAAAAGCAGGTACTTCGCGAATTGTTTTGACAAGCTGAGAATCAAGAACGGTAAAACCATTATTCATTGCTTCATATTGAAGTAGGCGCTGTTGAATCAGTCTCTCCAACACTGAGTTCTTAACTTCAAAAGTATCGAGCATCGCGCTATCAAAATTCGCGCCAAGCATAGCTCTCATTCTTTCATGATGATCGCGCAATGCTTGCTCATATTCACGCCGAGAAATCTCTTCTCCTTCTACTGTTGCGACAAAACCTTCACTTCCGTCCCGGTAAGATTCCACTCCCCAAAACAAAAAGGGCAACACTGCCAAGCCTAAAATAACTTGCACAACCCGCTTTTTACGGTTAACTAAGTCAAACACAATTAAAACCTGTGAGAGTGTAAAAGAAGAAGATATCAAACACCCGGAAAAAGATTTGGCGGAGTGGACGGGGCTCGAACCCGCGACCCCCGGCGTGACAGGCCGGTATTCTAACCAACTGAACTACCACTCCTCAAACCAGTAAATGGGCTGGTGGGTGCTGACGGGATCGAACCGCCGACATTCGCCTTGTAAGGGCGACGCTCTACCAGCTGAGCTAAGCACCCGATCAGAAAGTCCGCTAGTTTACTGCATCTTTGAGTGCTTTGCCAGCACTGAATTTAGGAACTTTTGCAGCTTTAATTTTTATAGCAGCGCCTGTGCGTGGATTACGGCCTGTACGAGCGGCCCTAGTACCTACTTTAAAAGTCCCAAATCCGACCAATGTGACACTTTCGTTCTTTTTGAGCGCGCCCTTTATTGCAGTTAATGCCCCATCCAATGCGCTGCCTGCCGAGGCTTTGGAGATTTTAGCCGATTTTGCGATAGCTTCAATGAGTTCGGATTTGTTCATATAATTCCCCTTCTAAGTTAATGGTAATTAATTCACAAGCAAGTACTGCAGTCGCTCTTATATCAAGCTGTTAGCGCCTGGTCAAGCAAATTGAGGTTTTCCGTAAGTGTTTTGCCAGTTCATACAACAAACCAAAATGCAGTCATCTTTCCAAAAAAACATTAAAGTCCTGCTAGAACATATAATTATAAGAAATACCTGAATAAGAGCCTTAAAATTTTATCAGAGTTAATAAACTTCTGATTTTTGTTCTCGATTTAGCAATACTTCAACCGCAGCGCGAGCTGAGAGACGGCCTTGCAATATGCCGCACACCGCATCGGTGATCGGCATCTCAATACCCAATCGATTACCAAGCTCCAATACCGACTGTGCCGTATGCACCCCTTCAGCAACATGCCCCAATTCATTCAGAATATCCTGCAGCGTTTTTCCTGATGCAAGCAACAACCCTACTTGCCGATTCCGAGACAAATCACCCGTACTTGTGAGTATCAAATCGCCAACACCGGCCAATCCCATGAAGGTTTCGGTCTTCCCTCCCAGACTCAATCCCAATCGAGTCATTTCCATCAATCCGCGCGTAATCAATGCAGCGCGCGCATTATGCCCAAATCCTATGCCATCAGAAATCCCGACAGCAATTGTAATTACATTCTTGACCGCCCCCCCTGTTTCAACGCCAACTACATCTTGACTTGTATAGATGCGCAATCTCGAGCTGTGCAGTTCAGCAGCAACCCTGCTGGAAAAATCACTATCATTGGAAGCCAGAGTCAAAGCAGTAGGAAGACCTTGTGCCACTTCTTCAGCGAAACTTGGTCCTGATAAAACACCGCAATTAGGCCACAATGTGGTTTCTTCCTTTGCTATTTGATGAGGCAAGTAACAAGTTTTTGACTCAAATCCTTTACACCCCCAAACAACCGGCATACTGACATTATTAGCCGCAATAGCTCGTAAAGTCTCGCGTAAGCCTGCAACTGGCACAACAATTATAGTAAGGTGCGCGCAATCCAGTGCTTCACTGAGTACTGATGTTATTTCTATTGTTTCGGGAAATGAATAACCAGGAAAGAATCTTTGATTAATGCGTTGCGTTTTCATCTCAAACGCATGAGTCGGATCTTTAGTCCACACACAAATGGAATGGCGGTTTGACAGACAGATGGCAAGTGCAGATCCCCACGCACCCGCACCCAATACCGCTATTCTCATGAACCCCAAACCTGAGTAACTTTCACATAACCAGTTTGACCATCGATATGACGCACTTTTACCCACCCCGGCGCATCAGATTCCAACCATTCCATGACCATGTTTTCCTCCGCCTGGAATAGCAACTCAGAATTTGCATCAGCTAAGCGATGAACATTTGCAAGAGGAACCGTAACAATCACATAACGCTGTTGATTTAAAAACTTCTTTTCAATCCACGCAAGACTTCCGCTACTGTCACGGACTTTCGCCCAGTCTTCAACATCAACAACCACCTCGACCGGTAGATATCGGTCTGCTACATAGAGTTTGTCGGCTTTTAGTGAAGGAGCATCATACATTACGGCAGATTTCTCCGCGATTGAGAAAAATGCCATTTCAGCTTCGGCTGCAATTGGCAAAAATAACAAACCACAAAACAACAATGCTGCTACTTTATCTCTCATCTAGCAATAATCTTTACTGATTTAATTGACATTTAACTATTGCAATTCCGCACTAATTTGAACTTGCTTTCGCTTCGGTTTTCTTTTGCTGATAGATTGCTTCAAAATTGACCGGATTTAAAATCACGGGAGGAAATCCGGCGCGAGTCACGATGTCCGATACCACTTCACGTAAATATGGAAAAAGAATATTCGGACATCCAATTCCCAACACAGGATCTATCTCATCATTTGGAATATTGCGAATCCTGAAAATCCCGGATTGCTGTGCTTCCACCAGAAACATGATCTTGTCTTTGATTTTAGCGGTCACCGTTACTGTCAACAACACTTCATAGAGTCCTACATCAATACCTTGGCTTTTGGTACCAAGCTGCAAATTAATTTCAGGCGTTTCTCTTTCCAGAAATATATTTGGTGCATTGGGAATCTCTAAAGACAGATCTTTCACATAAATCTTTTCTATAACAAAAACCGGTTGCTGTTGCTCACTCATCTTCAAAATATCCTAAAGTCAAAAATTAATAGAAGTTATTCGCAATTTGCTAATACGAATAAATGCAAAACAATTTTCATGTTGCCAGCAACCCAGCCAATTCACCTTTCCGGTCAAGCTGTGTCAAATCGTCATAACCGCCCACGTGAATATCACCGATATAGATCTGCGGAACTGTACGGCGACCGGTTTTATTCATCATCTCACCGCGTTGATCGGGCTCAAGATCAATGCGAATTTTCTCAATTTCTTGCACGCCTCTCGAGCGCAACAAGTTTTCTGCCATTTTGCAATAAGGGCAAAACCCAGTGGTGTACATAATTATTTTAGGCATAAATCCACTTACCTTTTAACCATCGGTAGCCCTGCACGCTTCCACGCATCAATACCGCCCATTAAATTAACAATCTGAGTAAAACCATTCTTTTTCAGAACAAGACTGGGGTTATTAGACCGAACGCCGCCAGGGTAAATTACAACAATGGGCCTATCTTTATACTTTTCCAATTCGACCCAGCGCTCAGGCATTTTCTGCGATGGCACATGTTTTGCATTCGGTATATGACCTGCCAGATATTCACTATCATCCCGAACATCTAGTATCAGGGCATCTTTATAATTGATCAGCCGCACGGCCTCACGTGCATCAATTTCCTTAATTCCACCCTGCGTGATCATCGGAATAAGTAACAATATAGCACTGACAACCGCAGCTATTACAAAAAACAAATTCTCCAATCTTAATAAAAAGTGGTCTTGAAATATTGATAATTCCATATAGCCTGCTATAACTCATTAAATTGACGATTTTAACAGAAACAGGACCGATTCGTACCCCTCTTCTTTTTACGAATTACACCGCAAAAACGAATAACATTTTTTCTCTTCCATATACTTATTTATACAAGATTTGATATCAATCTGAGATTCCCGGCGATCAGGTACGCAACGAATCTTGTTTACCGAAAAAAATTTTCACACAAAAGAATCAGTCGGATACTGTGTTTACAGCCGAAAATATAATAAAATACCATTGCTTTTATATCCCGCAACAGTCACGCACCCCCTATTAATAAAGATCAATATGAAAAAAATCGTTCTCCTGAGGCATGGAGAAAGCACCTGGAATAAAGAAAATCGTTTCACTGGCTGGACAGATGTCGATCTAACATCACAAGGCATGAAAGAAGCTCAAGAAGCCGGACGGCTTCTGCGTGAGCAAGGCTTCATATTCGACCTTGCTTATACATCCGTTCTTAAACGCGCCATCCGCACCTTATGGATTGTATTGGATGAAATGGATCAGATGTGGACCCCGATCCAGCATACTTGGCGATTGAACGAACGCCATTACGGCGCACTTCAAGGTCTCAACAAGGCCGAAACCGCGGCAGAATATGGCGATGAGCAGGTTCTGATCTGGCGAAGGAGTTACGATGTTAGACCACCAGCTTTGAGTGTTGATGATGAGCGCTACGCTGGTAACGATCCTCGATATAAAGGTTTAGCACCAGAGGATATTCCGTTGACGGAATGCCTCAGCGACACAGTCGCAAGATTCTTGCCTTACTGGAACTCCATTATCGCGCCACAAGTTCAGTCCGGAAAAAGCATTATCATTGCAGCACATGGAAATTCACTTAGGGCATTGGTGAAATATCTGGACAATATCTCGGACGAAGAAATTCTTAATTGCAATATTCCTACAGGCATCCCATTGGTTTACGAACTGGATGACGATTTAAAACCAATCAGGAACTATTATTTGGGAGATTTGACAGCTGTTAACGAAGCAATGCAAATCGTTGCCAATCAGGGAAGATCAACCGTATAAAGCGCAGATCGGATTCCCGATGACGAATGGAAATCTTGTATCTTCTCTATATAGCAACTTCTCATCGAGAATCAATCCGGATCGCAAATTCAGCATTCAACGGCAACAATTCTTGCAATTTCTTTTAGTGCTCATATTATCTTATCCGACATCCATTTTTCCCGAAAATCATGAAAACCTGAAACTGTTGCGAGAACGTATTCAAACATTACAAAAAGAATTAAACAAAAAGGAAACCATCCGGCAAGGCGCATCGAATGCTCTGCAAGAAACCGAGCGTGCTATCAGAAATATCACACAGAGATTACACAAACTACTTGAAGAAGACCGGCAAGCCACCGATAGCTACAAACAATTACAATCACAGTATAAGCTTATCAAAAACGATATCGATACCGAACAGCGTCAGTTAGAGAAACTGCTTTACCAACAATATATTAGCGGACACCAAACTTATCTCAAGCTGGCTCTGTACCAGCGAGATCCCAATCAATTTGCACGAAATTTATATTATTACAATCAGGTAACACAAGCTCGCTCAGAAATCCTGAATAATCTTCAAACTAATCAAGAAAAAATTGAAACTCTGATTCATATTAGCCGTCAAAAGAAAGACGAAATTACAGCCATTCAAACAGAATACTTTAGTCAAAGAAAAAAGCTTGAACAAGAAAAAAATAAGCATCAAGTCTTAGTTGCGCAGTTAACAGATCAAATTTCGAAACAGCAGCAAGAAATAAATAAACTGAGTAATGATGAAAAACGCCTTAGTCGTTTAGTTAAAGAAATCAATAAACTAATTGTCCAGAAACAGCCTGAAAATAAATTAATTAATAATAAATTACCCGATGCTGTCACAACCAATAATGTGCTTTTCTCAACTCTTAAAGGTAAATTAAATTTACCGGTACGAGGGACGATACAAAATACTTTTGGCAGTCAGCGCGCAAACAAGCAATTAACTTGGAAAGGTTTATTTATCCGATCATCGGATGGCAGTGATGTCAAAGCGATCTCAGAAGGAAAGGTTGTTTTCGCGGACTGGCTTCGAGGCTTCGGTCATTTGATCATTTTGGATCATGGCAACGGCTATATGAGTCTTTATGGCAATAATGCAACACTCCAAAAAAGAATCGGTGATACGATTCGGGGCGGAGATACGATAGCAACTGTTGGAAATAGCGGTGGTAATCCAGATTCAGGTCTATATTTTGAACTTCGTCATAAAGGTAAGCCGTTTGACCCATTGACGTGGATCAAAATAGAATGAGTTCGATGTTTTTTTACATAAATTTGATCAGTGCGGAGATAGCATAATGAGTAACATAATCAAAAAAACTAGTTTAATTCTGATCGGCGTAATCGCTGGAATGATGCTAAGTTTGAATTTTTCCGCTATCGCCAAGAAAGATAATTTCGAAGCAATTCACCCGCTGCCAATCGAAGAACTACGAACATTCGCTCAAGTATTTGGACGAATAAAGAGCGACTATGTAGAAACTGTCGAAGACAAAAAACTGATCACCGAAGCCATTAACGGCATGCTGGTTGGACTTGACCCTCATTCTTCTTATCTCGATAAGGACGAATACAAGGAACTGCAAATCGGCACTCAAGGCGAGTTTGGTGGTTTGGGCATCCAAGTTACGATGGAAGACGGGGTCGTCAAGGTTATCTCTCCCATTGAAGACACACCAGCATTCCGGGCTGGTATTAAGACCGGAGATTTAATCGTAAAGCTTGACGATACTGTCGTGAAAGGCATGTCTCTCAATGAAGCGATCAAGTTGATGCGAGGCAAACCCAAAACATCCATCAAAATTACGATTGTTCGTGAAGGCGAATCAGAGCCGCTGGTCTTTAATCTGGTTCGGGACATCATCAAGATACAGAGTGTCAAATCAAAAATGATTGAACCAGGGTATGCTTATATCCGCATCACACAGTTTCAAGAACAAACCGGTGAAAATCTTGCTACAGCCATCAAAACGCTTTTTGCTGAGAACAGTGGCAGTATGAAAGGATTAATACTCGATCTTCGTAACGACCCTGGAGGATTATTGAATGGCGCTGTCGCTGTTTCCGCGGCTTTCCTGCCGGAAAATTCGCTAGTTGTATATACGGAAGGACGCAGTGCCGATGCAAAAATGAAATTGCATGCTAACCCTGAGTACTATTTGCGAGGACCTGACGAAGATTACTTAAAAGGACTCCCGGCAGAAGTAAAAACGGTCCCGATGATTACTCTTGTAAATGGCGGATCCGCATCGGCCTCAGAAATCGTTGCTGGCGCGTTGCAAGATCATAAAAGATCCATTGTTATGGGTTCGCAAACTTTTGGAAAAGGATCCGTCCAAACCATATTGCCGCTTGGGAACAATACGGCAATAAAACTTACAACAGCCAGATACTACACACCTAACGGACAATCCATTCAGGCACAAGGCATCACGCCCGACATTCTCGATGAAACGGGAAATAACGATGAGCAACGGCTTCGCGAAGCGGATTTGAATCGCCATCTCTCCAATGGCAACAAAACAGAGAAAAAATCAGCTCTGGAATCCGATAAAGCGGAACCCAAACCTACTGGCGAGAAAAAAGAGAGAAAAAATAAAGACAAGAAAAATAAAGCGCCTATCGAGTTTGGCTCTGAAGATGATCTCTTGCTGAAACAAGCCATGAATTACTTTAAAGGCATTGTGATACCCCCTGGAAAAACGAGTAATACCAAAACAGAAAGCTGATTTCCTGGATTGTGAATGATCATCAGCTGCTTCGCTACAGCCGTCACATCCTGCTTCCCGAGATTGATATCGAGGGGCAGGAGAAACTTTGTCAATCACGAGTCTTGATTATTGGCGCAGGCGGGCTAGGTTCCCCTGCGCTCATGTACCTAGCTGCTAGCGGTATTGGTAATTTAATGATTTGTGATGGCGATCAAGTTGATTTAACCAATCTGCAACGCCAAATTATTCATGATAGTCATTCGATCGGCTTAACCAAAACGCTATCAGCGAAAAAAGCACTCGCCAAAATTAATCCGGAAATTAATATCACGGCTATTCAGGAAAAAGCCGATGCCACAAAATTGCTGCATTTAACCGCAGAAGCCGATGTAGTTCTTGATGCATCCGATAACTTCGCGACACGCTCTCTAATTAATCAGGCATGTGTCGCTCATAAAAAACCTTTGATTTCTGGTGCAGTTGTGCGTTTTGAAGGTCAAGTGAGCGTTTTTGATTTAAGCCAAACCGATAGTCCTTGTTATCATTGCTTATATCCAATGGAGGGAGAGCAAGAAGACATGCCATGTGCAATTATGGGGGTATTTTCTCCCATTGCCGGCATCATCGGCTGCGTTCAGGCTGCCGAAACAATAAAAACTTTGTTGAATATCGGCGATAGTCTTAACGGACGGCTGTTGTTACTTGACGGCCTGACGATGAATTGGCGTGAAGCAAAAGTAAACAAAGATCCAGAATGCCCGGTATGTCAAATGTAGCCTTCAACAACTGCCGTCTCCCATAAGCTATCGATCCAAATCATATCATTCGATACTGGCCGGTAACAAAACCAAACGCTGAATTTCCCAACCGGCTAAAGGGCTACGATTGAATTCGCTTTTAACAAACTGATGCCAGCAACCAACCACGAAACACATAAGCAAATTAGCATAGGCTGCTGCATCAATCCGCTCACTTATTTTCCCTTCACTGATGGCAAATCGCAATGCCTGCTTAAGCGTTGCTTCCAAACGATCATGTAATTGATTAATTCGTATTTGCAAATGTTCATTCTCGTTAACCAATACATCACCGATCAAAATACGTGTCATTCCTGGATTCTTCTGCGAAAAACCCATAAACAACAGTAATAAATTTTCAATTTGCTTAACACCAGAACTTTCCTCCTGCTGGATTTTGTTAACCAATACAAACAGAGTCTTTTCGATAAACTCGATCAACGCTCCGAACATTTCCGATTTACTCGGGAAACAACGATAAACCGAAGACTCCGATATCTCCAGCCGCTCCGCTAATGCGGCAACTGTAATTTTCATTCTATGGGGGTATTCCAACATTTCTGCCAGAGTTTGCAAGATCTGATCTTTTCTATCAGACGATTTTTGTAAATGATTGGAACGCTGCGATTTATTAACCATAAGAAATAAAGAACATCAATCAATTATAAAGCTTAATGTAGCACACAATAACCCTGCGTGAACCTAGACCTGTGCGCATTAATCAAGATAAAATCAACATTTTTGGGATCCCTGTTCATGCATATATGGCGAAAAACGTCGTCACGTGTTAAAACGCCTGTCGCGCTGACAATTGGTAATTTTGATGGTGTACATAAGGGGCATCAAGCAATGCTCAAACGCTTACAAGAAACTGCCAAAATGCTCGGACTGCCTGCTTGCGTAATGACCTTCGAACCCCACCCTCGCGAGTTTTTCTCCCCCGATCAAGCACCAACTCGCTTAACGGGTATCCGGGAAAAATTACAATGCCTTATTCAAGCAAATGTCGATCGTGTATACATTTGCCGCTTCGATTACGAGTTTGCAAAAATGCCCCCGGAACAATTCATCACGAAGATTCTCAACGAAGAGCTAAATGTGCGCTGGTTACTTGTGGGCGATGATTTTCGTTTTGGCGCACGCCGGGCCGGTGATATAACCATGCTGCAAACTCATTCGGCTGCAAACGGTTATACAGTCGAAATAATGCCAAATATAACTGTCGATGATACCCGTGTTTCCAGCACAGTTATCCGCCAAGCATTGGCAAATGGAGATTTGGCAGCAGCGGGTAATTTTTTGGGCCGACCTTTTAGCATGAGCGGACGGGTTATCGATGGTGATAAACTCGGTAAGAAAATCGGTTTTCCGACTGCCAATATTCAATTAAAACATAACCGCCCAGTATTATCGGGTATCTTTGCTGTTTCAGCCCGGGGTGCCATTCCATCATCCCCGATGACACCACTACCCGGTGTTGCCAGTCTCGGTGTACGGCCGACCACCCATCAGAATGGCAGCTATGTCTTGGAAGTACATTTGTTTGATTTTAATCAGGAAATATACGGACAACGGCTGCAAGTTGATTTCTTGCACAAACTGCGCGATGAACAAAAATTTTCCGATATCAACGCGCTTATTCTACAAATCGAGAAAGATATCGTGCAAACAAAAAATTATTTCATGACAAAAACTAATGCGCACAATTCCAGTAGTATCTGCATTGCACACTAACTCATTAATCTTAAAATTCCATGACCGATTATAAGAATACGTTGAATTTACTCGACACCCCATTTCCGATGCGAGGCAATCTCGCCAACCGGGAACCCGCGATGCTGAAGGCCTGGCAAGAAAAAAATCTTTACCAAAAGATCCGTACCGCATGCAAAGCCCGTCCAAAATTCATCTTGCATGACGGACCTCCCTACGCTAACGGAGACATCCATATTGGTCATGCCGTTAACAAAATCCTTAAAGACATTATCATTAAAAGCAAAACATTATCGGGATACGACGCACCTTATATCCCTGGTTGGGATTGCCATGGATTACCGATTGAACATCAGATTGAAAAAAAACACGGCAAGAATCTGCCCGCTGACAAAGTCCGTGAACTATGCCGCGCCTTCGCACTTCAACAAGTTGAACGCCAGAAAGCCGACTTTATACGGTTGGGCGTACTAGGAGATTGGGAGAATCCCTATCTCACCATGAATTTCAAAACAGAGGCCGGTATCATTCGAGCCCTTGGAAAAATTTATCAAAACGGCTTTTTATATCAAGGACAAAAACCGGTCAATTGGTGTATTGACTGCGGTTCCGCACTGGCAGAGGCGGAAGTCGAGTATGAAAATAAAACTTCACCAGCCATTGATGTTGGCTTTACCGTACAAGCGGAATTTCACGAATTACTCAGCAATGCTTTTGGCATCAACATTCCTGCCGAAACTCAAACTTTTGCCATCATCTGGACCACTACGCCGTGGACTCTCCCAGCAAACCAAGCAGTCTGTGTTCATCCAGAATTCGATTACGTATTGGTGCAAACATCGCGTGGTCTGCTGATACTTGCCAGCGAACTGCTTCAGGCTTGCCTGGAACGTTACGGCCTCGCTGGCGTCGCATTGGCTAGCTGCAAAGGTCAAGCCTTAGAACATTTACCCCTACAGCACCCATTTGAAGCGCGTACTGTAAAAATTATCTGTGGCAAACATGTGACACTGGACGCCGGCACCGGTCTAGTCCATACAGCACCCGCGCATGGTTTGGACGACTATTTTGTCGGTCAACATTATGGTTTACCGAGTGAGAGCCCAGTCGACGGCAGCGGCAAATTTATTGCCGATACACCTTTGGTAGGCGGTCTCTCGGTATGGAAAGCAAACGACGTCGTTATTGATGCCCTCACTACCAGTTCTCACTTATTTTGTCATAAAAAAATCGATCACAGCTACCCTCATTGCTGGCGTCACAAAACCCCCATTATTTTTCGTGCGACACCGCAATGGTTTATAGGCATGAATCTCCACAAATTACCCGATTCTTCCGATCGGAAAAAAAGCTTGCGCGAATTGGCAATGCAAGCAGTCGATAACACCGATTTCTATCCCAGCTGGGGAAGATCTCGCTTGGAAGCAATGATCAAGAACCGCCCGGATTGGTGCATTTCGCGCCAGCGGAATTGGGGGGTTCCAATGACTTTTTTTGTGCATAAAGAAACCCATGCACCCCACCCGCGTTCCTATGAATTGTTGGAATTGGTTGCGCAAAAAGTCGAACAACAAGGCATAGAAGCTTGGTTTTCATTGGATGCTGGAGAGTTGCTCGGAGAGGAAGCCAAGAATTACATGAAATCAACCGATACCTTGGATGTCTGGTTCGACTCCGGTACTACGCACGATACCATCGTTAAGGCAAGCGAGCAGCTTGATTTTCCAGCAGATCTTTACCTGGAAGGCTCCGATCAACATCGCGGCTGGTTCCAGTCTTCACTATTAACCAGTTGTTCGATTGACGGCCTAGCACCCTACCGCGCATTACTTACGCACGGTTTTGTAGTAGATGGGCAAGGCCATAAAATGAGCAAGTCAAAGGGAAATGTCATCGCGCCACAGAAAATAATGGATACTTCCGGTGCCGATATTTTGCGATTATGGGTAGCTTCAACTGACTATTCTGGCGAGCTCTCGATTTCAGAAGAAATTCTGAAGCGGGTCGTTGAGAGCTACCGGCGTATCCGCAATACATTACGCTTCTTACTCGCTAACTTGGCCGATTTCGATCCGAAAATTGACCCAGTCGCCGTTACTGATTGTTTGGAAATCGATCGCTATATGCTATCGTTTACCGAAACATTCCAAAAAGAACTGATCGAAGCCTATGAACGTTACGAGTTTCATCAGGTTGTTCATCAGCTGCACAATTTCTGCTCGGAGGATTTAGGCGGTTTCTATTTGGATATTCTTAAAGACCGCCTTTATACATCAGCAACCAAAGGCCTCCCGCGCCGTTCTGCACAAACCGCGCTGCATCATATCGCACACAGCCTGGTACGGCTATTTGCGCCGATTTTGAGTTTCACTTCCGAAGAAGTTTGGGAATATCTGGCTAAAGATGCCAGCGATAGCGTTTTATTGCATCAGTGGCATACTTTTCCTAGTCAACCGGAAACGGAAATATTGCAACAACGCTGGGCAAAAATACGGTTGTTACGTTCGCAAGTTCTAAAAAAACTGGAAGAATCTCGTGCACAAGGAGAAATCGGATCATCGCTCGCTGCGACGGTTGAAATACGCGCCAGCCGTGAAGATTTTCTCTTACTTAGCGAACTGGAAGAGGATTTACGCTTTGTATTGATCGTTTCCGAAGTCAATCTGAAACAGGTTGATAACCCACTCCAGGAAGGCATCACGATAACATCCAATATCCATAAAAAATGCGAGCGTTGCTGGCATTATCGCGAGGATGTGGGACAACATGCAGAACATCCTACTTTGTGCACACGTTGTATCACCAATCTTTATGGCACTGGTGAACAACGCCATTATGCGTAACGCCAACCACAGATTAATAATGGAATTTTTCCTATGAAGCTATACATTAGTTTAAGTATTGCAGCGTTCATTCTAACTCTGGATCTTGCCAGTAAATACTGGGTTGAGTCTGCATTAGAATTCGGACAAATAATCCCGGTTACCAGTTTTTTCAACTTGGTATTGACCTACAATCCAGGTGCGGCATTCAGCTTCCTGAGCGATCAATCAGGATGGCAACGTTGGTTTCTGAGCGGTATTGCTGGGACAGCTGTTCTACTAATCGTTTTCTTTCTTAATAAATACAAGCACGAGCAGTTATTTTGCTTATCATTAAGCTTAGTTCTTGGAGGAGCATCTGGAAATTTATACGATCGCATTACACTGGGACACGTCGTCGATTTTTTGGATTTCTACATTGGCAGTTATCACTGGCCAGCTTTTAATATTGCCGACTCAGCCATTTTTGTCGGCGCTGTCCTTATGATTTATGAAAGTTTCCGTAATAAAAAAGAGCCAGAAAGCGTTACAGGAAAATCTGAATAATGCTGTTAAATCGGAACATTATCATCCGGAGCTTCATTTCTTCGATTTCTTTTCCTTAGTAATCGGGTTTTGTAACGTATAACCATGCTCTTTCATTTTATAACCGCCATAAGCGCCTGCACCCACTGCCACCAAAGTCCAGCAGCCTGATAACAGCGGCAGTATCATCACGAAAGCAATCGCGCTTACTATCTGTTTTCTTTTCATTCCGGTTCCCATTAAAAATTAAGAAAGTGCTGAATCATTCGCTGAGCAAAATAAGGCGCAAGACAAGTAATGCACAAAAAATTAGACACATCAAAGTGATAAGTTAATTTTCGAACACCAACTAACGCAGCAGATCGCAAAAACAACCAGACCGCTTTTATTCGTCTCTGCACCAACGCAATTGCATTCCGCTCGACTGCAAAATGCGTTAGAAAACCTCGCTACCGGCACGCCCATCTCAAAGAAAGCAGCATTATATCAATCCCATTCAATTGGATAATGATTCCCTTGTATATTGACTCGGTAAATCTAATAAATAAAAATGCTGTTTTTCTAATTTTAGTTGAACCGTAACATGGAACCATCACTCCAAGCCGTTGCTTTTCAAGCCGCAATCGGCCTCGTAATTGCGGTGGCAACTTCTTGGTTCACGATAAGGCTATCTCTCTCCAAGTTCCGCAAAGAACAGCTCTGGGAAAAGAAGGCGTTGGCTTATGAACGAGTGATCGACGCCATCCACAAGGCAAAAAAGTTTTCTTCAGAACATCTCGATGCGCAATATAGCGGGCGCGACCTACCCGATGAGCGTAGCGAAGAACTGCACAAACTAGCAAATGAAGCTAAAGACGAGATCAGCCGCGCTGCGGATATTGGAGGTTTTATCCTTTCGACTCAAGCGCTAGAGATCATCAGAGAGTACGAACGGCGAAGCAGAGACACAAAACACATTGGATCTTGGTACGAGACCCTCGAATATGACTACGATGTCACCGATCATTGCCTCAAGTCATTCATTGCCGAAGCAAAGCGCGACATCAGCGAAGTGACCTAACCGCCGCTCGAGGTGATCTGTATCGGTAAGGCACGAACTGCGTCTTGAACTTCCCGTCACAATTATTAGAGCAAATACAGCCTCTGCTCAGACAAAGATCCATCTACGGTCGTTGGCAGAATCATCAAGGGGAAACACGGTAAAGCCGCTATATCAAAATGCCCCACCTTCTACTGCTGTCACTTGGCTGATTTCTTTTCCTTCTCCTTAGTAACCGGGTTCTGCAAGGTATAACCTTCTTCTTTCATTTTATAACCACCGTAGGCGCCTGCGCCTGCTGCCGCAATCGTCCAGCACCCCGATAGCAATGGTAATACCACAACAAAAGTAGCTGCAATTAACAGTCGTCTGGTTCCCATGATTACCCCCTCACAAAAACGATTAATAATCTTACCCATTTTTTAAGACTGCAAATCATCGTATAAAGTTACAAACAATCGCGATATCAGGAAGGCCGGGGGGGTACCTTAATCCATTCTCCCGAGCATTGTTTCACATAGGGATAATAGCCCTCCGGATTCCGGCAATAATACCAATATGCTTGTTTCTGAACCGGGGCCGGGGCAGGTCTCAAATTATCGTTGCGTTGTACGAAAGTCGGCGCCCTTACAGGTGAAGCAACCAGTGGCCCTGAAATAACTGGAGAAGCGGCAAGCAATGCAGGATAACCCCCTAACGGATAGTAAGGTTCGAAATAACGACTTGGACCAAAACCTACGTAGTTGCTATACATTCCTACTCCGCGCCAACCACCATAAAAACCGAAACCAGGAAAAGGTGCGCCGAATCCATAATATCCAAAAGGCGCAAAGGGACTGTAATAACCAAATGGCCCAAATCCCAAACCCAGACCTAACCCTAAGCCGAATCCTAAACCGAATCCATCATGATGGTGATGTCCCCAACCATGATGATGCCCATGTCCATCCTGATTATCCTGCACATTATTTTGATCAACATTGACGTTATTATTTATGACAGTCCCATCTGAAGATACGCTTTGATCGGCATTATTATCTTGAGCAGACTGTTCGGTATTTGCAGATGCGGTATCTCCTGCGTCTGTCGATTCATCAGTTGCAGCCGATTCACTTGCCGGTGCAATATCTGCCGTAGGCTCGGCAAGCTCTTTCTGGAGCGGCTCTTGAGCAGATTCATCACTTCCCGATATCGAATTATCACCCTGAACCGGATCACTTTCCGTAGAAAGATCATTGGATTGGTCAATTCCATCAACCTGCTCGAACTCATTAAACTGTGATGGATCATCGGCCGCTCCGAAATCATCCGGTTGTTCAAAATCGTTATCCTGATAAAAAGCATCGCCTTGGTCATAACCACTCTGGTCAGAGTAATCATAATCAGAATACCCTCCCCCATCGTAACTATCGCCATAATCACCGTTAAAGTCGGATTCATAGCCACCAAAATCTCCGCCGAAGTCTCCAGCATCGAATCCACCGCCATCAAAACCGCCTCCATCAAAACCACCGCCGTCAAAACCTCCACCGTCACCTTCCGCCACTGCGTGGTTTGTCAAAAATAACCCGCAGAGCACAGCGGCCAAACATGCTAACTTGAACTTTTTCATGTCAACCTCAGTATAAAAATTGTAGTCCCCAATCATCCGGGTTTCTATTGACAGCTACAGTTGCCGCATAATTGTCTCTCAATAAGAACCACGCCATCTTTGCAATAATGTTAAGAAAAAAACTCTGAACGAATACTGAATAATATACTGCGATTGATTTGGTAAAATAGGATTCAGTATTCGTTTCTCAATATTGTTTTCTACAATTTTTTCCAGAATTCATCTTGTTTACTGCTCAATACCCAAAATATTTCCTAACTATTCAAAGCACATGTGAGATTTCTTGCAATTCAATAATTTCCCTCAGTCTTTTTCAATAAAACTGAATGACACATGCAATATTGATCGGATAATTAAGCAGCGTATTGAAATATAATGGTTATTGTGACTATTGATCGAACTAAGGAGAAAATTCTTATATGTGTGGAATTATTGGCGCAATCGCTAAAGCAAATGTAGTTCCGGTTCTGCTGGAAGGCTTGCAACGTCTCGAATACCGGGGCTACGATTCCGCCGGGCTTGTATTTACCGATTACGGTTTAAAAAGATTACGCACCGCCGGTCGGGTCAATCAGCTCTGTAAGCTAGTGGAACAGGAAAAAGCACAAGGATTTTCTGGTATTGCCCACACACGATGGGCTACACACGGAAAACCCTCTGAGCAAAACGCGCACCCACATTTTTCAGGAGGTGAATCTCGTATAGCCGTTGTGCATAATGGGATCATAGAGAATCATGAAAGCATTCGCACTTTCCTTAAGAATCATGGTTATCATTTTTCATCAGAAACCGATTCCGAAGTAATCGCACATCTCATTGCTTTTAAGCTAATAGAAATACACGATTTTTTTAAAGCAGTCTGCTTGTCGGTTGCGGAATTGCAAGGGGCTTATGCCATCGCGGTTATGGAGGAAGCACATCCGGAACGCATCATCGTTGCACGCCATGGCGCACCATTAATCCTTGGAATCGGAGAAAACGGCAATTATGTCGCATCGGACGTGTCTGCGTTGCTGCAAGTAACACGCAATGTAATTTATCTTGAAGAAGGCGATATCGCCGAAATCAGCAATCGCAGTTTCCATATTGTAAATTGCCTGAACAATCAATTTGGAGAGCCGGTGAACCGCGCCGTCCATGAGTCGCGTCTATCCAAGGAAGAATTCGGGTTAGGTTCATACGCGCACTACATGCAAAAAGAAATTTTTGAGCAACCTAGCGCGGTTGCAAACACCTTGGAAATGGTATCGAGCACCCGTTCTATCACACCGAATTTATTCGGTAGCGACGCGGAAACAATTTTTAATAATACCCGGCAAATTTTGATATTAGCGTGCGGCACCAGTTATCACGCCGGACTAGTCGCTCGATACTGGCTGGAAAAAGTCGCCGGGATGCCCTGCACTGTAGAAATCGCCAGCGAATACCGCTACCGCAATCCGGTTGCGGATCCAGCAACGCTGGTCGTCGCCATCTCGCAATCCGGTGAAACCGCGGACACATTGGCTGCCCTCGACTATGCCAAAAAACTCGGTCACACTTATAGCCTGGCAATATGCAACGTACCGGAAAGCGCATTGATCCGCCAAGTCGACTTACGTTTCCTGACCCGGGCGGGTCCGGAAATCGGCGTCGCTTCGACTAAGGCATTCACGACACAACTTGCCTCGCTATTGTTGCTCACCGTTACACTGGCAAAAATGCGGCATAAACTGTCCGCTGTCGAAGAACACCAATTGATCATGACCATGCGCCATTTACCCAATGCATTGCAGCAAGCACTAAAAGTAGAACCGGAAGTCAAGCTTTGGGCACAGAGCTTCGCGCAGAAACGTCACGCGCTTTTTCTGGGGCGCGGCGTGCATTATCCGATCGCAATGGAAGGCGCGCTCAAGCTCAAAGAGATTTCGTATATCCATGCCGAAGCTTATGCAGCCGGGGAACTCAAACACGGACCGCTCGCATTAGTCGACAATGAGATGCCGGTGGTCGCCATCGCGCCGAATAATCAATTGCTCGGCAAACTAAAATCGAACTTGCAGGAAGTACAAGCACGCGGTGGCGAATTGTATGTATTTGCAGATGCGGATTCGCAAATTACACCCAGCGATCATCTTCATGTCATCCGTTTGACCGAATATGCCGGGCTGCTGAGCCCGATTCTGCATACCATCCCGTTACAATTACTGGCGTATCATGTTGCCCTCGTGAAAGGCACGGATGTCGATAAACCCAGAAATCTGGCTAAAGCGGTGACAGTTGAATAAATGAATCGCGAAAAATTTCAATGACTTTTAAGCTGCTCAATCACCAACTGGCGAATATCGGTATTGTTCCCCACATTTACAATTACAAAATCCGGTGTTCCCGGTTTCAGGTAATCCAGGCCGCGTTCTCTCCCGGAAGCGAGAAAATCGTTAATAGCGAGCCGGTAAGTTTTCTTCGGATCCAGTACAGTATCATTGATTTTCCACACGCCATCCACCCGCCGGGTGTTGACGGACTGCAGAAAACCGCCAGAGCCGGTATTGGCAATACCCTGATTCAGTACCTTCAGCAGTAATTCACCTTTAATCTCGGCCAGTTGGACTTTTCCGCCGAACGGCAGCACGCGGATGATATCGTACACAGTGATTTGTCCTGGAGGCAACACATCATCGATGCGAATCGAACCACTGTTATAGAGTGACAGATCGGCTTCCGGATATGGCCGCAGCAAGCTTTTTGCGATCAATTCGGTCAGGTTGGTCTTGCGGGTACGCACGTTCGATTCCAGTCCGTCCAGGGCTTCCGAAGTATTCGTGATCACAGCCTCGGGTTCAAAACCTTGTTGCCGGAATGCATCGAAAGCGATAGCCATCCATTTATCGACTACAGTCTTCACAGCAACATCTTCCGCCAGGCTGTCGTTGATTGGAACGAACGTGGGTTTGACTTCGGTTTTACCGGTTTGTGGATCAAAGTGAAGATCGACGACGTAAACGGAACGAACGTTAGCGTCTCCCTTCAACAATGGCGTGAAATTACCGCGCCAGTTTTGATAATTGACGTGTTCATGTCCGCCAAGCAGCAACCCGATTTGTGGAAATTTCTCCAGCAATTCAATATCATCAGCGATGGCTTGGTGCGTTAACGCGATAATGAAATCCGCCTGACCGCTGAGTTGCACAATCTGTTCGTTAGCCGCTGTCAGCGAATCGGAATAACGGACATACCCCGGTTGATTGGCTGGCAGTGTCAATCCAAACATGCCAATTCTGAAAGTTTTCCCGCTTTTTTTATCGACGACAGGAATCACTAGATGTTGTTTCACACCCGCATAGGGCTGGCCATCGGCAGCAAACACATTGCTTGAAACCCATGTAAATTGGGCTTCTTGCAAGCGTTGAAAGAATTGCTGTTCTTTGAGATCGAATTCATGATTGCCAAAGGTGGCGTAGTCGAGCGCAAAGTGATTCAGTACATCGACCATCTGCCGTCCAGCCAACTGCTCGCCTTGATACTGGGCCGTACCGATCGCCGAGGGACTGAACAGATCGCCACCCAGTGTCGTGATGGTATTCGGATTCCGCGCCAGCAATTGCTTGTGTAGTGTCGCAACCCGGGCGATACCGCCTTCCTTGCCACCGCTGACCGGTGTAATTTCGTAAATATCGTTAAAATGCAAAATGGTGACATGGATCCTGCCATCATCAATATGCGCCGGAGATGTCGCAACGCAGGCTGTCAACGCAGCAACAAGAATTACAGATAACCAGCCGGTAAAAATTTTTCTCATGGCAATTTTCAATTCCTATTGAATTTTAAGTATTTATCAATCACTGAACTATTATTGAATGATCCGGAATTTTATTCCAGTGATCGTTCTATATAACTGTCACTCCCTATGGCGGTACCCAGTCATTTCGCCGGGTATGCGAGTTTTGCTGTCATCCATAGCGATTTCTGAATATAATCCAAGGCTGATGCTGCTTATAGAGGATAATACACTCCATCAAAATTATAAGTTACAGGCGGGTCTCAAGTAAGGATAATCCAGAAGCAAGTAATGATTGGAACTGAAAAATAGCCTCAGGCAAAACTTCTTCACTGTCATGCCTCTATTTCAGGTTCCGGCCATACCAGTTCAACAAATTCTAGTTAAAAGGGGAATCAACGTGGAACAATCATTTGTATCGTCATATCAGCGGTTTCTATCCTTTATTTCAGCTTTGTTCCTATTATTCGGAATATCTTCCTGTTCACTGATTCCGGAAACCGACCCTGATCGTGGCGCAACCACGGTCCAACAAGATCCGTTCGGCGACAGTTATACAACTGTCAAATATCTGGATCAAGGTTGGGATATTTCTGACAGTCTATGGTTTTATACCACAACCCAAGGATCCAACCTGATGCCTTATGATTTCTTCATGGTATTGGAAAAAACGGGAGAATCCGAGCTGTTCCGTTCCAACGAGAACATGAATGCCTATCGCTACCTGCCGCAAAAAGCCACATCCTACAATCCGGATGCGTTACCGGTCGGCTGGGTCAAGGACGACTATAAGGGTCAGCAATACGTAGGCCTCACCTGCGCAGCTTGCCATACCGGTCAGGTAAACTATAACGGTGTCGGTATCCGGATCGATGGCGGCCCAGCCAACGCCGATATGGAAGAAATCATGATCGGTCTCTCAAAAGCGCTGAAATACACGCGTGAAAATGAGGAAGCAAAAGCCCGGTTTGTCAAAAATGTACTGGCACGCGGTAATTACAAATCCGAAACGGAAGTGCTGGGTGATCTGGCGAAATATGAACAGCGTCTCACCAACTATACCATCATCAATCGCAGCCCGACCCCTTATGGTTATGCCCGGCTGGATGCATTCGGACGGATTTATAACCGGGTTCTTGAGCATCTCATCAACGAAAGAGAACTCAGGGATTTATTGCGCGACCGTAAAATCATGCGCGACAAAGGCATGAGCGATGAAGAACTCGACCAAATCATGGCCGATCTGGACAAAATTCCCACCGGTGATCAACGCGACCGGGTGGTGGAACGGTTGACCCAGAATTTGACAAAATGGCAGTTGGGAAGACTGCGGAAAGCAATCTATAACCCAGCCGATGCGCCTGTCAGCTATCCGTTCTTATGGGATATTCCGCAACACGATTACGTACAATGGAACGGTTTGGCAGCCAACGCCGGACTAGGTCCGGTAGGACGGAATACCGGTGAGGTAATCGGTGTGTTCGGCACGTTGGATTGGAATGAAGAGAAGGGAATGACGATTTCCACTTTGATCGGCGGACAAAATACCCGCACCAAGATCAGTTTCGATTCTTCCGTGAACGTTCACAATCTGCGCGAGATCGAATCGCACTTGCAAAAGCTGCAATCCCCTAAATGGCCGGAAGATATTCTCGGCGCCATAGACCGGCAACGTGCTTCGCGCGGCCAATCGTTGTTCAACGAATACTGTGCCAGCTGCCATGCCAACATCGTGCGTGATGACCCGGATCGCCGGGTAATTGCCATCATGTCCAGAGTCAGCGATATCGGGACGGATCCGGTCATGGCCGAAAACAGTTTCAACCGTACCGGTTATTCCGGCATCTTGCGCAACCAATATGTCGATGTCGGTGTGGGCAGTATTTTATTGGATCAAAAAGCGCCGGTTGCAGCGTTGTTGACCAAAGCAACGTTGAATGTGGTCGCCACACCGGACCCCGACAAATTATTCTTCCAGCGCTGGGGGGATTGGATTGTGGATATTGGAAAGGCATTCTTTCACAATGAAATCAAGTCATCGATCAAGCATGGCAACTACGATCCGGATACCACGGCAAAACCGCTGGCTTCGCTGAATGCTTATAAAGCACGGTCATTGAACGGCATTTGGGCAACGGCGCCTTATCTTCATAACGGTTCTGTTCCGACTCTGTATGATCTGTTATTACCCAAAAAACAAGAAGGCGATCCGGAAGACGGCGAATACCGCCCGGATCAATTTGAAGTGGGTTCGAGAGAATTCGATCCCGGCAAAGTAGGCCTTAAAAGCAGCGGATACGAAGGCTTTACTTTCGATACCAGTTTGAAAGGCAACAGTAACGCAGGCCACGAATATACCACCGGAAAAACGGCGCAACTCAACGGAAAAATTCTGAAACCGCTCACCAAGGAAGAGCGGCTGGATTTGCTGGAATATCTGAAGACTCTTTAATTGCAATGATTGGTCATGAATTATAAAGAACAGGGAGGAATAAAATGAGTACAAGTTATCTTGAACGGTATGACGCAGCCCCCGATACAGAGAAATTTCCATTGGTACGCCGATGGATGGATACCGAACCGTTACCTTTCTTCAAAGAATTGCGCGAAAAACGTCCGATTCTAGTAACACCGGATTGCACACTGGTGACCCGGTTTGACGATGTCAGGGAAATTTTGAAAATGTATAAGGTTTTCACCGTCAAACCTTATGTTCCCAAAATGGATAATTACTTAATGGCGCATGATGACGATGCATTGCATACGCGAGAAAAGTCACTCATGCAATTCATGCTCAATCGTGATGACCTGCCGAAAGTACGCAACATGGTTGCGGATATTGCCCGTGGCATTCTCGGTAAAGCCAACGGCCAAATCGAGATCGTGAACAGCTTTTGCCGCATGGTTCCAGCCACGCTGGTACAGGACTATTTCGGCCTAACCGGCGCTAACCGGGAAGATCTGATCGAGTGGTCCTATTGGAACCAATACGATACCTTTCACAACCATCCGTTCGATTTGGTGCCTCCGGAATTGTCACAGCGTATCATTGATCGCCATAACGAAACCTCCAAAAAACTGGGCGAGTACATCACCATGCTGATTGCAAAACGTTTTCTTGCAGTCAAGGCGGAAAAACTCACTTTTTCAACTATCATCCGGTTACGGGACGACATCGTAACCAGAATGTTACGGACCAGCTTCGCCAAAGAATTGGATTTTGACATCAAGCGTTTGGGTGTCAATGCCGGCGGTCTGCTGATCGGTGCGATTGAAACCACTTCGCAAGCAGTTGCCCAAATATTGCAGTATCTGTTTCAACATCCGCAATGGCTGGAAGCCGCAAAAACAGCGGCACAAAAAGAAGATACGGCGGATTTCGATGGTATCATTTGGGAAGCGCTGCGGTTCTCACCGATCACCCCTTATTTATTCCGCACGACCGCAAGCGACTATACCGCGGCTAAAGGAACAAATTATGAGACAGTGCTGCGTACCGGAACCTATGTGTTGCCGGTGACATTATCGGCAATGTTCGACGAGCGGGCATTCGAATCACCGGATGAATTCATCCCGCAACGCAATTGGTACAACTATTTCCATTTTGGATTCGGAAACCACGAATGCTTGGGACGTTATGTCGGAATGGTGATGATTCCCGAAATGGTTCGCCAAGTACTGTTACAGAAAAATATCGAAGCGAAAGGGAATATTGATTATAAGGCCGGCCCCTTCCCGGAAGCCTATCAATTATCCTGGACAACACAATAACGCTTATTCGGGAAACCGGGGTTCTAAAATACAGAAGCCTTGAAGTTGCTGCTTTCTTTTGATCAGCTGCTTAACTGCGGATAGTAATAAAATTCAGTGTTCCATAGAAAAAATTGTATGTAATTTAAACTATCGAACACTGGTTATTTCTTCTAACGATCAGTAGTTAGATTTGTCTTCGGTCGAACGAGCCTTTCCGCCACCTTCCTGATCACCCGCAGGAATTTGGTGGAACGGCTGAATAGTTTTACCATAAGCATCCGGATCAGGGGACTCGGGCGCTGTTGGCTTACCACCGCAAGCAACTAAAACCAAAACTGCTGATACTGCCAATAAATATGTAATTTTCATTTCAAAACCTTCTCTTTTTGTTAATCATTTAATTCACTGCTACGACAGTAGGGAGATTACCGGGTAAGACAGGTTGAAACTTTGATCTTAATCAAATTACTCCAACCTCGGCTTTAAATACAGCCGCTATTGCCCATACCACTTTTTCATGGACATAGTATTCGGTGACTCAGATCGGAATACATTTTCATCAATCTTTAAATGACTTCCTTGTTCCGGAACTTCGTGACAAGGAAATCCATCAGCGTTTTTCTCGCAAAGCTTCGATCAAGGATATGATTGAATCCTTTAACGTGCCGCATACCGAAGTTGCGTTGATTCTGGTTAATGGACAGGCTGTGGATTTTGACTATCTTGTGCACGATACCGATCATATCGAGGTTTATCCAACCCTTGAAAAGTGCCCGGTTTCAACGCAGTTACGCCTTCGCCCCGAATTACCGCATCCGCTTACATTTGTGGCCGACACCAATCTCGGCAAGCTGGCGCGTTATCTTAGATTGCTAGGTTTTGACTGTCTCTACCGAAATGATTTTGACGACAACACGATCGCTGAAATCTCACATGACCAACAGCGCATGCTGCTGACCCGGGATCGATCGCTATTACAACGCAAGATCATCATTTTCGGCTATTTTGTTAGAGCGGATATCCCTAAGATACAGATACACGAAGTTTTGAAAAAATTTGATCTGTATCCGACGATCAAACCTCTGACACGCTGCACCCGTTGCAATGGTCATTTAACAAAAATCGCCAAACAACAAATTGACCACCGTTTGCAGCCACTCACGAAAAAATACTACGATAAATTCTTAACTTGTCAGGACTGCGGACAAATTTACTGGCAGGGAAGCCACCACCCGCGCATACAAGTGCTGATTAATGAGTTCATTAAAACTGATCAGTATCTTCATAGTAATAAATGATCGCCCCCCGCCCGTCGCAGGAAAGGGCTTTCAATCATCACAAACGGTCTCTTCGATATGCCGGAACATTGAACTGGCAGAGAAACTAAACCAATTACCCGAATCAGTGCGATGCGCACCGATCACATCACCCGTCGCATCCCGGTCGGGATAAAGCAACATCGTGATCGAACGGGCCTGGTGGCGCTGACAATCAAACTCATACTGTGTTTTGACCGCACGGAAACCACCCTTTTGCATTTCTTCATAACTGGATCGTACCCAGATTTTCCGGAGCGCCCCGTCCTTAAATATCGTGCCCGGATCAAAATAATGTGTCTCGCTATTTTTTGCCGCAATATCCACTTTGATCCATTCCGCATGCGCAGGACTGACAATCAATAGCAGTATTAACATTGATAAGCAATTCTTCATTTTTGACGAATAATCTGGTTGTTTTAATTGTTTCATCCGCCCGCACTCTCAAGTAAGAAGTCATTCAGGCGCGCTTCGTGTCTTTCTGCAACAATGCCATAATAGTGCGCCATTTTGCCATTAAATAGTTTTAACTGCAGGCGTTTTTCCACTATTCTTATCATCCGTTCGATTAGATCCGGCCAGTGACTTAATTCGAAAAATTCTCTCGAATTATCACGGTCATAGATCTGTTATGAATTTTAAAATTTCTGATATAACAATTTTTGTGAAAAATACTGCACTACATTGAGTTTGCGGTGCTCTTCTCATGAATTCTCAAAGGTACTGGTTACATAAAAATTATGGATAGTCTTAATCTGGAGTTGAACATGATGGAAGAACTAAATCAGGCCTGGATAATGTTGAAGCTTGGCGGAATCATCATCATTCCGCTGGTTTTATTGGGCATAATCGCAGTAGCGATTATGCTTGAAAAGGCATTTATCTATTGGCGGTATGCCCGGCTTTCCAGCGATTTGCTCAATCTGGTGGAAACCTATGGCTTCAAATGGAACGACCTGGAAAAAATTCTTTCCGGACTAGATAGCCGTCATTATTACAAGCGGTTCTTTGAAGTTGTCATTTCCAATCGCCACCAACCCGCTTGGTGGACGGAATCGCGCGCCGCCGATGAAGCGCAAATTATTGAAGAATCGCTTGCGCGCCGGCTCTGGGCGCTGGAAACCATCGTCACTGCCGCACCGCTGTTGGGTCTGGTGGGAACCGTAATCGGCATGATGCGGGCATTCCAGGTAATCGGTAGTGAAGGTCTGGTCAATCCGACGGCGGTTACTGGCGGCGTTGCAGAAGCATTGATTGCAACCGTCGTCGGACTGGCCATTGCGCTGGTAGCATTGTTCGGTTTCAATTATTTTTCCCGTTTGCAGTCGCTGACCATGGATGAAATGGAACGATTAGGTACTCGGCTGATCGACAACATCCGTCTGGATCAACAGGATAATCTCGATGAAACTGCGTAAAACCCGATCGGTCCAGAAAGGCAAAATCGAGATCATTCCGATGATCGACGTAATGTTTTTCTTGCTGGCGACATTCATGCTGGCTTCGTTATCGATGCAGAACCTGGATTCATTGCAAGTTGATCTGCCTGAAGGACAAGCGGAAAAACTGAGCGCGGAAAAGCCGGTCACGCTGACATTAACCAAAGACAGCAAAATCTTTATCAACCAGACGGCCGTCACACTCGATACGCTCGCCAGTACGCTAAAACCACTGCTTGCGGACTCCAAGCAAAAATTGATCGTATCCGCGGATACCGAAGCACCACAAGGAATCGTGGTACAAGCCATGCTGCGTGCCCGTACTGCCGGCGCGCAGCATTTCTTGATCGCCGTTAGGCACAAATAGCGGAAATACATGGCAAGCTCACGATCGAGAGAAATTCGCCTGTGGTGGCCATTGCCGCTGGCTGCGCTCATCTGGCTGCTGATCGTATGGGCTTTGGGTTTCTTTTTATCGCTGCCGGAAGTTGACATTGAGACGCCGCCGCCCATCGCGGCAAGTTTCATCGATTTGCACGAAGACGAGAATGCCTCCAGTTCCATGCCGGCTGCTGCTCCCAGTCCGCCACCGCCGCAACCGGAAAAACCCAAAGCTGTGGAAGAACCCAAGCCAGCAACAAAACCGCTACCCCAGCCCGCGCCAGCGCCATCTTCGCGACCGCAGCCAAAACCCAAGGCTGCCGAGCAACCTAAACTCAAGACACCCATACCGGCAAAAGAAGTTGCCAAATCCGCACCTTCCACACAAGCGCCAGCCGATGCGCCGGCTGATCTATCCGAATATATTAAATCCCGCCGCCAAGCTGCAGGAATTTTCGACAACCCCGAAACAGCCGCCGCTAGTAGCGCCGCAAAACAACCTTCCGCGGACGAAATCCGCATGGCCAATATCCGGCGGAATCTGCAAACCTCCGGTACCAGCGGCATCTTTCAGATACTGCGCATAGGCCCGCGCACCGCCGAATTCTCGTTCCGCGCCTGGACAACGGGACAAAGCAATCCGCGCTTACAAATGATTCAAGTCACCGCCGGTCCGGAGGGCGATATCGAGCGTGCCATCATCCGCCGCATGATCCAATTGATCCGGGAATATTACAAGGAAGATTTCAACTGGGAATCGCACCGTTTGCATCGCGTGGTTGTGCTTTCGGCACGAGAAAAAGATACCGCGGCACTGGAAGATTTTTTGATGCGTGAGTTCTTTATCAACCCCGTGCGATAAAAATCTTTTAAGGTTCTTTTCTACGCGTCGTATTTATAACTATATTTCGTTTTAACAGTCCTTTGGACTCGTCTGAAAAACAACGGTTTGTTTATAACTTATCCATTCCAACTATCATTCAACGGCCTGCAATGATCAGCAATTCAAGCATAGAAATCCCTATCCTGGATTTAAAAGTGGGCATGTATGTCAGCCAATTGGATCGCCCTTGGCTGGATACACCTTTCCCGCTGCAGGGTGTGCTAATGCGGACAGAGAAAGATATTGAAGCCTTAAAGAAAATTTGCCAGTTTGTCTTTGTCGATATTGAACGCAGCGAACCTTTCGTAGTACAGAAGCATTTGCCTTTCGCGGTTTTTAACCAAGCCACATCATCGGCAAATCAGAATAAATCCAGTAATAGCGAGAAGCTGTTGCAACTGGATCCACTACTGCAACGCGTGAAGACATACGACGATTTCCGCACTGCCGAACAGGAAATACCTGCTGCCACGAAAGCATACGATTTCACACTCGCTTTGCTGGATGACATTACAAACAATATTGAGCGCGGCATTAAATTTGATATACACGCCGCGCATGAAGTCGTGGATACGTTATGCGAAAGCGTTATCCGGAATCCTGATGCAGCACTTTTGCTTGCACAGCTAAAATCAACCGGAAAGGAACTATACGACAGCGCAGTCAAAACTTCGGTACATATGCTCGCATTCGGCCGGCACTTGGGCCTTCCACGCCGGGAATTGTCAGTGCTTGGATTAGGCGGGTTACTGATGGATATCGGCAAGCAACGCTTACCTAAGGAAATTCAAACCAAAAGAAGCATGTATCTTAAGCCTGAGGAACGAAAATTGATGAAACAACACATCGCGTACAGTCAAGAAATCGTTACTCAGTTATGCAATGTCTCGGATGAAGTCATCAAGATCGTTACCCAGCATCACGAACGGGAAAATGGCAATGGTTATCCGCTGAACTTATACGCCAATCAAATTCATCCCTATGGCCGTATGGCCGCAGTCGTCGATAGTTATGAAGAATTGATCTGGGGCCAGCCCGGTATGCCTGGCTTGAGACCATTCGAGGCGATCAAGGAACTCAAGGGAAATGCGCAAAATGGCCTCAACTTTGCATTGGTAGAACAATTCGCCCATTGCATCAGTATTTTCCCGGTTGGCTGCTTAGTCGAACTCAACACCGGAGAAGTTGCGATTGTACTCTCGCAAAACCGGACTCAACGTTTCTTGCCGCGCATTATGGTCATTTGCGATGCAAAGAAAAAACCTTATGATAATCCCGCTACGGTTGACTTAAAAAAATTCGACCTAAGTCCGGCGGGAGTTCCCTATAAAATTATCAACGACTTACCCCAAGGCGCTTATGGGATTGATCCGAAGAAATTCTATCTGTAACCCCTTCCATCATGCCAATTCTAAGTTATCCAAATTTTTTACAAACGGCTGAGCGCAAGTTATCGGATTCCGGCAACGCCTGCGGAAATCATGCTGTTCTGACCATTAATCTTGGTCGGCTTGCCGAACTGGACGGAATACTGGGCTATGCAGCCGTCGATCAAATCATACAGACAATCGCCACGCAACTTGCAGACGCGCTTAATCCGGAAGATCTGACCGGTATTACCGGACGTCATCAGGTCAGTTGCTTATTGGTCAATTTACTGGCCCATGCTCATGCCGTATTGGCTGCTCATAAGATTACCAGAATTCTAAACGCGCCGTTTCCACTTGGAAGGCAGAATATCCTGTTGAACCCGTGCATCGGGGTGGCATATGGCTGCGATAAAAATAGCACAATTGATCTCATGATGCGCAACGCCAGCCTTGCCATGCAACAGGCATTGCAAGAAAAAGAATTGATCAAGCTCTTTGTAGAGAACCCGGAAGATGCCTATCTGACCCAACTCCATCTCTGGTCTGACTTGAACGAAGCAATCGAAACCAGCGCCCTGCATTTACAATTTCAACCGCAATTCTCCGTTGCCAGCGGCAAAATCGAATCGACGGAAGCGCTGTTGCGTTGGACGCATCCACAGCATGGACCGATTAGACCGGATAAACTGATTCAGGTCGCGGAAGGCTCGATACTGATGCCCAAGCTCACGCAATGGGTTTTACATACCGCATTACGCGAGTGTTCAACTTACCGCAAAGCAGGGATTGATGCGGGAGTGTCCATCAACTTTTCCGCTGACGATCTGCGCGAACCGGACATCATCGACTTGACCGCGCAAGCGCTCAATATTTGGAACATTCCTTCAGATCGCATTACCGTTGAAGTTACGGAAACCGCTGTGATGGAAACCAACCGGAATATTCTTGACACGCTTACCCATCTGAAAGACATGGGGTTAAAACTTTCCATGGATGACTTCGGTACCGGTTATTCCTCGATGTCGCGCATGCTGGAACTGCCGTTGGACGAGGTTAAAATCGATATGATTTTCGTGAGGCAAATGACAACGCACCCCAAACACGAAAGAATTGTCGATTCCATCATTAACCTTGCACATCAGTTGAATTTAACGGTCGTTGCGGAAGGCGTGGAAGATATCGATACCTTCAGGCGGTTGACCGAACTTGGCTGCGATGTGATTCAAGGATACTTGATTGGCAAGCCGATGCCGCTCACAGACTTCATCAAAACCGTCAGCCAGCAATCCTTCGAATTTCTTCAACCGGCATTGTCTGAAGCCGGAAATAGCGATCAGTCGATACCGGGAATCATGAATTCACGCTGATCGGCCAGCAAGCCAGAATAGTCGCTATCCGCAGAAAGATCTTGCGATGCGCAGACCGAAACCGTTTTCTTACCCAGTGAGCACGAAAAGATGATTTGCTCGTGCGACTAGCAATGCGACCCCGCCGCTCATCCGTGAATAGAGATCAAACCTAGCAACCCGGCGGCATATGCAAACGCTTTCAAACCAATAACGCGTAATGCTTTTTGAGAAATGACGAGTTCGGATTCAACTAGGAATCGCGGCGTTCGCATCGCTTGGTTTGTACTATCAGCGCGAGGAAAAGATACTGCGGTGCCGGAAGATTTTCTGACTGCGCAAATTTTGTAAGTCCACCAGGATAAGATCCTTTGTTTTATGCTGCTGTTTTCCCTAATCCAGTTACTGCGCATCTGGTGTTAACGATTTGTATACAAAAACTTGTTCGGATGACAAATCCAGTGCTGGTTGTTTGTATAGAAAAAAACCTTCTTCCAACCGCAAAACTTCCGGCAAATCTTGAGGGTTAATGGACCTCTCACCAACTCGCAGCAGAAACTCACAAGCAGCTTTGCCCCAAATACTTGCTGGTACACGCCAAATTCCACTATTATCGATAGGCTTGTAAGGATAAGCTATTCGCCGATTGGACAATTGAGCGCCTGTTTCCAAATTTCTGGACGGGAAATATAAAGCTGGTATTAACATCAGTTCATCCAGCTCCGAAACATTCTCAATTTTCTCCATAACAACAGGCTTTAACCAAAGCCAAGCCGATCGGATTCGTTCTTGCTGAGTTTTTGCTGGCGGTGAAACACCGTTTAATACTTTTATTTGATGCAAAGAAGCAATTTCCCGGGAAAATTCATTCAACTGGGTACTCAATTTATTTCCGGAATCATACTGAATGCGTAAATAACTATACCCTTCTTGTTTGATTAATTTGATTAAAGCAAGTATCTGAGCTTGCAAACCTGGAAAGTAAAACTTCCAATTACTTCCC
This sequence comes from Nitrosomonas sp., assembly GCA_019745325.1. Lineage (GTDB taxonomy): Bacteria > Pseudomonadota > Gammaproteobacteria > Burkholderiales > Nitrosomonadaceae > Nitrosomonas. The sequence continues at coordinate 37,883 of JAIETK010000028.1, forward strand.
ACAGGCGCATCGAGTAAAGAAAATGGCAAAACAGTTTGCAGATTGAGACGTCTAACGGCTTCGGCATATTGCCTTTCCCAACCTACTAGAAATGGCGCAAGAACAAGAGCATTTGGGTTCTTTGCCAATTGTTTTTCCAATTTTAGAATTGCATCGCTCGGCGAATCGAAATAAACAATATTAACCGCCGCAATCGGTGCTCCATCTTCTCTGGCAGGACAGTTCTTCAATTCAGACGCTAACGCATCAGCCAAAACATTACTGCCAGGTTCGGGTAATAATCCTAAAATTGAAAAGCGCGAACCATCACTATGGGACGTGTGATCAATCCGGCTAAGATATTCGATTAGACTTAAAATTTCATCATCGGCTAAATCAAAGCGCGGCATAGCAGGATCGAATTTTCTACCCGAAGCGGAAATTCCGGCACGTACCCCTTTTGCAAAACTTTCTTGATCATATGGTAACTCTGCTCCTCCCATATTCCGGCTTGCATAAGGTTTACTCAGATTGGCCCAGCGAATGTCTGCTGCACGGATAAATGATTCTCTACCGCCACGACCATTTTCCCCATGACAATTAATACAAGCCATTGCAGTCCCTTTAAGAATAAGATTACCGTGCAATGTTGCATTTACCTCTCTTCCGTCCCGTCCGATTCCGTGCTCATAAATTGAACGCCCCAAGCTTAACGCACTATCTTCCTCTGCAACTACTGCCTGGTGATGCATAAGAAAACCCAATGCGCTTAAAATACACAATAATCGCACCATTTTCTCAGCCACTGCTTATCAGTGTTCCGCAAGACGCAATAAATCAGCAACAATCCGTTCGGGAGGAGAATCTGGCCGTAATTTTACCCAATGGGCATTTTGGGCATTTCCCGCAATCATCAGAGTACTGTGATTTGAGGGATCATCTGTCCACTGCCCAAGACGATTCAGAATTTGTTGCAGAATAGTTTTCTCAGCTGTCAAAAAATACCACCCAGGAACATTTGCTTGCTGCTTCTCAGCAAATGCTTTCATCGCTTGCGGATCATCGCGCTCGGGATCGACCGACAGCGATAGAAAAAGGAACTTCGTACCGAACTGGTCACCGAGCTGATTACGAACCATCTGCAAACGTTGCGTTTGCATTGGGCAAGCATCGCGGCAATGGGTAAAGATCACATTAATCAATACCACATGCCGGCTCAGAAGATCGCTAAAAAAACGATAAGATTGCCCATGTTGATCCAGTAACATTTCATCACCAAAATATTGCTGCGCCTTCTCCAAACGATTTTTCGCGACTACGTCATCTTGTACCTGAGCAAGTACTGAAGATGATAATAGCCATAATAAAAGCGGAATTGTGATATGAAACATCAGTCAATCTTGATTAATATATTTAATATAATACATCCAGCGCATCGACTATCGATTGGATTGATGGGATTCCCACCCAGCGCAACCACTTTCCGTTATGCGGACTACCAGCGAGAATGACCGGCGGATGATCCTCGGGACGCCCTCTGGAAGAAATACCAAATGCCCTCAGTACCTGACTGACGTCAGCAGCTCTCCCGGTCAACCAATACCAGTGCGGCCCGGCATTTAGTTTTTTCGCGTATGCTTGTAACTTCTCGGGCGTATCATTCAGCGGGTCGACTGATATCGATACTAAAACAATCTCTTTCCCCAATTGACCTTGCAGCTGTTTCTCCAATGCTTGCAAGGTTGCGCTCAGGACTGGACAAACCGTTGAGCAAGTTGTGAAAACAAAATTAACTATGACAATCCGCTCCTCAAAAAATGTTGGAAAGCGTATTTCGCGATTCTCGCGATCACGCAACCAAACATCGGGCAACAATACCTCAGTCTTATGAGCTAATGCTTGTTTCTTACGATCATCGTTTTTTTCTGATGACTGCGGTTGCGCGCATGTGCTTCCCCATACCATCAATACAGCAACAAAAGCAACCAACCGAATAAACACCATCCTATTTAGAATTTTCAATCTCTATCGACCAGTACCGTGGAATAAACCGACTTAAGCGGCTTATCCCCTTCAACATAAATGTAATAACCGCCACTATTCATTAACTTGCCTTTCACAAACCATTCATCCTTTTTTTCAGGATCTTGCTGCAACGGCAATACCTCTGAAATACCACCCGCAGATGAAACAATACGCAATTGTAAGCGCTTTAGTTTTCCACTTCCCTGTTGACCGGGCGCAACTCTTAGGCGGAAATCCAGCGGCGTTCCTTCCTTAACCTTCTGCACGCCTTCACTGATCCACTGCACGTCGATACTTTCTTCGGGTTGGGGTCTCGAGGAGACTTCAACCAGAAAACCGAAACATTCGCGCAATGCAGGGGCCTCGCTGGTCAAAGCCAACACCATACGCCCGGCGGAAGGCAATCTCACCACCGCGGAATATTGTCCAGGCTTTACTTGCCGCAACCCTCGTTGCACTACCATGGCTGCCATCGGTGTATGGCCATACGTTCGCAAGCCGGCACTGGGAGCATTCATACCTTCCATATAGTGATGCAGAGTGCGTTCTGATGGGGTTACAAAAAAGGCTCCAGAGCGATCCAGTGTAAGCGCCATACTGGAAGCTCTGAGTAAATTCGTGGTTACAGCAAGCGCACTAGCACCGGCCGGTACGGACTTCAAAATTGGCTGCTGGCTCTCAAGACTTGCCAGTGACAACAAACCAACTTGCTCATTTTTCAGCGTCCTGATATATGCAAACTGCTCTGAGAACATCATGTCATAAGGCTGGCCGGAGATTGTCAAGCGATGTTTCTCCTTGCCGGATTCGGCATCCAATACGTGCAACAAATTCTGACTTGAGTTGAGAATCAATACATACCGTCCATTCGGACTCAGCTTCGCCGATTCGATACCGGGTTTGAGCACCAGATAATCGACTGGATTTCCCTCTCGATCATAGCGATGTATCCTTCCGGCTTTGGCATCGGTCACCCACAGCAATGAAGGATTTCCAGTATATACAAGTCCGAGTGGTTCGAAACCCAGATCCAGCTCACGAACAACTTGCAAGGTACTGTTATCGATGATTGTCAATACTTGACTTTGCCGACTGCTCACATAGGTAAATCGATCATCCGTAGAAAAGGCAAACTCATGATAACCGGGCGATAACGCCACACGGGCAACTACTATATCGTGAACTGTATCGACTACCGATACCGCGCTTTCTTCCGGAGTGGCTCCTATTTGTCCCACCCATAGCAGACGTTCATCAGGTTGCAATGCTAGGCGGGTTGGTTGTCCTGGCAAAGAAATATGATCAATCACTTTCAGCGTCTGCAAATCCGCGATCGCTAATTTTTTCTCATTGGGGATAGCAGTATAGAGACGCATATCATCGCTGGTTTTTACCCAATCAAATCCCGAGCCTTCCAGATGCATCGCTGTATATAAACTGCTTCGACCGCTAAAACTGACCGATGGATCCAACACCGAGATGCTCGGTTCAGCGTCCAGACTCAGTACATAATAACCCGTCAAATCCAGCAACGGCCGCTGAATCAGATTCCCGCTCAAATACTTAGAAATACGCTGATTACAAACGGGAAGCGTTCCGGACATAATATCCGTCTCGCGATCTAACCAAGCACCAACACGCCAATTATTTAATGGCTGGTCATCCGCCAAACGCAGACCATCGAGCCATAAACGAACCAGTTGTCCAGCCTGCGGTACCGGCGGCGCATTTTCTTCAAGTGCTTCCATGCGAAGATGCACTCGAATTCCCTCATGCTCAATGCTCCGGTTTAAATATTCGAGCGTACCGGCTTGCACCGTTATCGTCAGCAGCAAGCCGGTAACAAAAACAAGTAGTCTCACTTTTTTATCCGGGTTTGCAATTAGCCCGGAGTGCATCAGGTGCTAGAGGGATCAGCGACGGTAAAGACTCGACTCTGATTAGCGCCCACAAACCATTGGTAATGCCAAATCCCGTATGATCACGCCACAGATAATCCCCCTTGACACCATGAGTACCGCCAGCGCGCGGAAATACCATGTCGAAATGCGCCATTGGGGAAACACTTTCTTGACCGCCAAGATGCATCGCCATGGCATTTTCACCGATGCATTTCGCTGGCACGCCCCAGTCAACCGGACGTGATCCAATCGGGAATGAACCACTAGAACTCACAAATACACGCTCTGCTAAATAAGGATCGCGCGGCCAGCTGTGTCCATGAAGTTCCATCGTCGATGCACGTCCCACTCCGGTTGGCATCAACGCCCGGATGCGCATTTCCTGCCCGGCATACGCTGTCATGACCGGCACATAGGGCTCACCCACCTTCACATCGGCGCTGATTACCGTACCGCCCGTACCGGCAAGCCCCACTGTACGATTGCTGCAGCAATCATTACTGAATGCCTGCCATGCGTTGGCGGCTCCGCCGAAACCTTCTTTCCCGAACTGTGCATCCGGCGGTAAGCCATAGCGGAACCACATTGGCTCAGCGCCGTAGTTAATTGCCATATGGCCGGAATCATGTGCATCTTCTGGTGCTGTTTGCTGCGGATTTTCATTCGCTTCTTCTTTCTCGGCAGCCAAATTAGCCACTGCTGAACCATCGGCATAGCGCAAATTCAGTCCTTTTTGATGAACCATCACCAGATCGCGGAAGAATCGCCAATTTGAATTGAAAGGCGGTCTGCGTTCACCTGCGGGATAGAACACAGTTGCCGTTGCACGCGTTGCACGTTTGTTGGATTGATTCGCGCCCGGGTTTTGGCGGTCAATTGCCTGATCATCCAGATTTTCAATCCAAACGGATTTCTCCGGTTCAATGATTAGAGCACCCACAGCCGCTTTCTGCCCTTGCTTAATCCGGTCAGGCGACGATAGATTGATAGCACCGAATTCAACGGGGACATGTCGACAGACTTCACCCAATTTTACCAATCGCACATTTTTCTCAGAAAGTTTTAGGTTGAATTTTCCTTTCTTATAAAATTCAGTCCTCCACTTAAATGCTTCGGGATCCTGTTCAATAACCTCATAAAAAAGGCTCTTCGCGAGGAATAAAGCAGAAATATCCGATAATTTTCCAATATTCTCGCCGGTATCTACACTGAAAAACTCTTTACCCAGTTTTTCTTTCCAGAATACTGTTAACTGCTTTTCCTCATTCAATTTTCTGATGAATCGATACAGAGGTTTAATTACGTCACTTTCACTTCTTAAGACTTCTGCAAAACCATTCTCTAATTCCTTAATAAGACTTACTGGATCAAACCTTTCGATAAACTCTGGAGAATGTTCTTCCTGAATAATTTTAAAAAGATCAAAATAACGCTCTTTATCACGCAGCGGTACTTGATCTGTTTTTTCAATTAACTGATTTTCGGGTGATCTCAAAACCGCGATCAACCTTGACAAAGTCTCAGTGTTGATACTACCCAGTCCCTTGGTACGAATAGCATCGAATTCACTTTCAATTTCCACCTGCTCATCAAGTATTGGAAAAGCTCTAGAAAGATTTGAACTGCTGACAACTTTTTTCAAGCGCCCAACAATTTTATTGATTCTTATATCCTCATCACCAGATAGCTCTCCCACATCGATATATCCTGGCTTCAGCGTTGATCGCACTATTTCCTTGAAAGCATCTGAAGTCAATGGTCTGACTGGTGATCGAGTAGGTTTACCTTCTTTTAACCGAGACAATTCTGCAAACCGATTTAACAAGTTATATTTCCGCTCAACATCTTCGTCATCAGTTAAACAAGCCTGCGCTGATGACGTATCTACAACGCCTGCGTACCACTGATAAATGATCTGTTCTCCGGGTGCCGCCGTACTGACTCTATTAACACCCACATTGTTGCCATCAGAGGTTTGCGCATTATAATGAACCAATTGCGGATGGAGTCCAATGCGGTTAGAAGGGCGTATCAAGTTATTATTGAACGTTGTGACAGAGCCATCTACATCTGCTCCCCGGTGAATAATGCCCGAAACCGATGTATAACCATCCAGATCGGGCATATTTTTACGTCCTTTGGGTAAATGATTATGAAGTACTATTTTAATACAATCACCCGCGGCTGCACGTAACACCAACGGCTCTACCGGTTTATTATCTTTGAGCTTATTATTGCGATCTAGATCCTGCAAACGAACGAACATAATCGCAGTTGGGTCATGTAGCGGACCTGTTCCGAACACTTTTTTGATTCTTTTTCCTTTGCGTTCATCTTCCATTTCGATACTAATCGTAGTGGCACGCGGATTGTAAATAAGCGAACCGCCCTCAGGATCAAGCTTCGACGAACCAATCGGTGCGTTTTGGCTCAATTTCCCCGGAATCGTTACATTCAGTGAATTCTCCAGTACTTTATTTGCCAGTACCGCGGCAACATGGTACTCACGAACTTTGGCATCTGCTGGGCAAAGATTATCCGTTCCGAGCGTCACTTTACTTTCTTCAGGTCTCAGTTCCGGCGCCAATACTGTTGGAATGGGATTGCTCGGCAATCTTACAAGAACATCATCGTCTTCCCACACATTCTTACTTCGCAAAATGCCCCAAACGCCATTCCACATGCCATCCTGGCTGGTATCAACCGTATACATCCGGTCATTCAGATGGGTATCGCTCGAATAATCTGTGATATTTGCAGTAAACGTGAATTGCTCGGATAACCCTGTATTCTGGGAATTCCGCCATCCCGAATGCGGCGCTTGCCCGAATCCGGATCCGCCTTGCATCCAGGAAAGCGCATTGATGGAGCCGTTATGCTCATGTTCATGCGCGCCACCTTGAACTTTCACGCGTATCAGATCCCCTGAATAAGCGCGCATGATAGGAGTATAGGGATCTCCCAATAACCGGTGCTTATTTACGTCTTCTTGATAGTGAGGCTTACTGCCCGGTAGAGATGGATCTTCTCCGCCAATGCCGTTGAGCACACTAATGGCCCGGTCGGTCCGGGTTTGCAGCGCAAAAGCGAGATCGCCGGCGAAACCTTCGGCTTGCGTGCCTTTTTTGTTATCCCATGCGATAAGGTTCTCATCATAAACGCGCGCACCAATCGGCTCATTGCGATAGTTGACTACCATCATGCCGATGTCATCAGCGGAAATAGCCTCAGGGCAGGGGCGAGGCGGACGGCTAATCGCGTTATACACTGCTCCCGGAAGCCTTTCCGCTTCTCCTCCTCCCGGACAATAGGATTCAAAAGCAATAATATCGGGAAGCACTGGGTTGGCAGGCTTACGCACCGATGGATTGATCGCCTTTCTGAAACTATTCTCATCAGGCTTTCCATCTTCAGCGGGATGTAATGGCCAACCTACGCCGTCTTCATTGACACCATAATAAGCACCCTTCACGTAAGCATGTTGAAAATCACCGAACTGCAGGAAGAACTCGCGATGCGAGTCATCGCCTTTCTTCGTGCAATCGCCACCGCTATCATGATCGACATCGATACATTTCCCATCTTTCCCGGTAATCGCTGCTTGCCAGGAAGTCGGTCCGCCATCATCTCGCGTATAAAACTTTTCACCCGTTTCATTGTGACGCCATTCAGATCCGGGAGGCTCGGTCAGCATCGTTGCGTACAACCCCAATTGTTGATGAGTCGAAGGTCCTAAATGATCATGCGTAAAAGTAATTCCCAGCCCCCTGTGAATCCCGCCTCTATTAACCAGGGGATCGGAGAACCAGCGCTGCAAAGTCGTGCGCGCGCCCAGCCAATCACAAGCACCCGGCATACCATATTTCACTTCGAATTCATGCAGATTTCCTTCTCCTCCTCCGACATGCGCTTCCCACTGTTCCGTGCAATTAGCTGCTTGATGATTCGGTATCTCATTGGCATTAAAATAGGGATGAACTAATGGCGCCAAAGGGGTATTCGATCCATCAGGCTTAGGAACTGCAATTGCAAGATTGTCCTGATTCCACTTGTTAATAGCATAAATACGCTCACGCACCATGCCCGGTGAGAATGTGCCGTCCTCATAATTCCACCCATTGGCGCCGCCATCCGCGGAAGTCAGATCCCATTTAGGCAAGTGAATATGCTGGCCAATCACGTCGGTCGGCGTGGTGATTTGATAATCGTCGGCGTAGAAATCCTTTGGCACAAGATTGGTATGCGCATACATTGCACAATCGAATGTGTTGAGCCTCATCACCAAGGGTTCCGGTGAGTGCGTTTTATCGAGCAAAGGGCCGACGTCCTCCCACAGCGTCAAAATCCGTTGCTGGGGATAATGGTAGCCAATTTTGTTAAACACCACATCCAGCTGTAGGTTCGCGCCTTTGTAGACACGAGGATTATCATGACCGAATTCAATTCCATCAGGCAATAACTTTGAATCGACATCAATATAGCCGTTTTTGCCATAAGTACCGCCGAAAAACCTACCATTGCCTCCAGTTCGCAAGCGTTCACCCTCATCATCAATGCAAGGCTCATTAAAAGGCGCACCCGGAATAGCAGGAGCACCATTCGTAACAAAATGCGAAGCAGACACAGCACCGGTCATATCTACTTTGTGTGTAGCATGACCCGGTCTGGGTTTTGCATGAAATTGCATGGCTAGACGTTCAAGATCGGTCCCCGCCTCATCGTAATAAACCGGCCTTGCTTTCAAGAGATGCTTCTCGGCAGTAAAACGATTTATCTTGGAATGAGCTTCCCCACCCGCCGAAAAACCAGCCAATGCATGCCGCGGCAAACCGCCATCCCATCCGCTAACAACGCCGGGTATACTGCTCATATCCAGTGGCGGCGTAGTTGGCCGGGACCCAATCGTCGTTTCGACACCAGCCACCCAGAATGGAAAGCCGGGATTTACATCACGATCAATAACTTTAGCAACTGATCCGTAAGTTTCTCCATCCAAACCGATTCTCGGTTGCACAATGACTTCACCTGGCATTAATGCCATACCCTTATTAGGCAATGGCACGATTGCGGGAATGGGGGTACCAGCAATAATTTCGCCATCAGGTAACGCACGTGCTTTCTGCGCAGCTGGCTTGCCATGCTTTAACCCAAACAATTCTCTATGGAAACCTGTTTCAGTTTCACTAATGGCAAGCTTGGTACCCGCTTCAAAGACGTCATGATTACGCCACATGTACCACATACCTTGCGCAAAATGCGGATAGTAGTGACAGTGGAAAATGGCATCGCCGACTGTCTTATTTCGATTACCGGAACCACCATAAGCAATTTCATAAGTGTAACCAGAACCGGGGCCTATGCCTTGCGCATCAATGTAATTGGAGTTATCGTCATTCGGATTAAACAACCATTGATGATTATGCAGGTGAAAAATGTGCTGTTCCTTACCGGAATGTAAATTGCGGAATTTTACAAAATCACCGATATAGCTGTGGTGCACATTAGCAGGGTCGTGCGGATAGTAAGCTTCAGTTGCTGTAACTCGATCTTTCTTGGGTATCAAGCAAAATTTATCCCGTTCATTTTTGTACTTGGGATCCAATATTTCATTTTTTCCAGTCGGATCAGCCGGATCTTTTATCATCGCAACAAACTCAGGCTGACATTGGCTGATCACCAGATTGGCGGGATTATCTACCAGCATCGCAGCGTCGCCAACCGCAAAAGAAGATAGGAAAAATTCCTCATAAGCACAATCCAAGCAATCTTGCATTGGTCCAGCCTGCAGGCGATTCGCAATAATTTCCGCACCGACACCGCCCGAACCATAATTAATCATGAATGAATCGCGCACGCCATGTAACGTATGTTTCAGCTCAGGATGCTCGAAGAAATATGGAAAAGCTTGTGTAGCAGCATTTTCGTCGTGAAAAATCGACACGAACTCACGGAAAGGTTCTAAGCGATTGGGTAAAGCTGGATTACGTTCTATCTGAGCCTCTAATTTACTAATCTCATCCAGTATTCTTTGATCTTTCTTTGGCAATTTCTTTAGTTTGGTCAGATCATTACAAACAGGCTCATTTTTTCCTTCCAGCGGGTAAGTCGTGCAATCAAAGCTACCATCGTCATTTGGTCCAATGATCAGTGCATTGATATCGCCATGCAGGATGCGCTTGTTCTGAACCATGTTTAACACTGGCTTTCCTGCTTTACCTTCACGGTGCCAAATTCCGTTGCTGGCGCGATCGTTCGGATAAAGCGCTTCATAATCGACTATGGGTTGTCCATTGGGCGTTTCCCCCGTTGTTGCCAAACGCATTTCTTCTTCGGTCACTTGGGCACGATAAAAACGCGCGCCTTTGGGCTGAACAGTGACAGCCCCGAATAACCCAACGCCGCTATTGCCGGCGGTGCCTTCACCACCAAACACCGCACCATCGCTACTCACCAAAAAAGCACCCTCTTCCGGAGCGTAGAAACAATAAGTTTGTGTTTCCCCTGGAGCAGCCATGCTGTTTTTATTTTTACCAACGAAAGAGCTGTCACTATTGATACTGACAGCTAATTCCAAACCTTGCGGGTGAAACCCTGCCATGCGGCTGGCGACTTGGTCATCAATGCGATAGATTTTATTCTTATCAAGCGTTCCCAGTCTGTCCTTACGAGCATGCTCCATTGGATGATCGATATTCGGCAATGGATCCGGATAAGAATCGAACGGATTGGCTTGATTTGAAAACGGATCATCCGGTTTAGGATGAGGTCCTGGCTTTACATGTAATAAATTAGTAAAGTTTACCTTTAAGTAATCGCCCGCTGCGACACGCAACACTAAAGGCCGTGGACGCAAATCAGGCCGCAAGGCGATATTCCTGCTTTTGTGATTCAATTTTGCTTTCTTAAAAAGCCTTTCACCCTCACGCGTATAATCAAGCGTCTTTAAGTTTTTGGGATCGGATATATCTACCAGATCATGACGTAATGCATACATCATCCAATTGACATTCTGCGCGCCGAGCCGGTTAAAAACCATGGGATGATCAATTGCTACGACATCCGCAACCAATGCGGAGGATGGACATTCCTTCCCGGGCTTGGAAATGATTTCTGCCGTTACCGCTCCAGAATTAATAAAGAATATCAAAATAATCCAAAAACCGTAACAGCCTTTCATATCCCTTCCCCTTGATGATGAAATACCTTTTTTATGAGTTTTTTGCCGGGTTATTTTTGTTTTTAAATGAAAAACCCGTCCATGTTCATTCTAAATGACTTCTAATCCTGCAGCCTCGAGAAAGCTTATGATCGTGTGCGAAAAGTCACACTGGCATGCATAAATTTCATGGTAATGGAAACTTCGAAACAAAATTTGATCTCCGTCAATCTAAACCGGGGATCTCAAACTCGGTGTGATCAATTGACAAACCGGCGCGGATAATGAACGCTTCACCGATTTCTGAAACCGGAATATCCCGGCATTCGTGATAAGCCATCAATCGGCCGTTTTTTTCCACCGCCACCCCGTCTTTCGGCCCCCAGCCCTTGCCAATCGCGGAGTAGACAATGTAGTGATATGGTTCGCTGATAAATCTCAGATAACCGCCACCGCCGCCGGAAAACATCAATGACCGGGCTTGCACGAATTGGTTTACTGGTGCCGATTGCGGCAATGCCGGCAGGTTTAACTCAATTCTGCCTGATTGTCCGAATCGATATTGCAAATAGCCATTATCCGCAGAAAGATCTTTCGACGCGCAGACCGAAACCGTTTTCTTACCCAGTGAGCACGAAAAAATGATTTGCTCGTGCGGCTGGCAATGCGACCCCGCCGCCCATCCGTGAATGGGGATCAAACCCAGCAACCCGGCGGCATACGCGAACGCTTTCAAGCCAATAACGCGTAATACTTTTTGAAATGGCTGATCCGGTCATCCAACCCCAGCGTGCCGCCATTCACTTTCTTGGTGATTTTTGTCACGACATCATCGCTCGCGCCTTGATCGGCCAATTCATTGAGCGCGCGAGTGTTCCAAAACCATGCGGCGGACAACAATGGATATTTGGTTTTGACCCAATCCGGGTTAGTCACCACATCATCGCCGATCGCTTTGGCAAACGCACCGTAGTTATCTTTTCCGGTCAATTGGATATAACCCCGGCCACGGTATTTATAGCCTTCTTTGCTGGCTTCGTCGCCGTTACCCATCCGACCGGCGTATACCCGCGAAGCGATCTTTTCCGGTTGACGGGCATAACCATTCGCCAGGTCATCGGGAAAATATTTGGAAAATACCTTCTTCAATCCATCAACGGAGTAATTCAGATTTTCTTCCAAGGCTTTGAATTCCGCGCTTTCAT
>JAIETK010000009.1 GCA_019745325.1 Nitrosomonas sp.
ACGAATATAGTATCTATTTTTAACATTCATCTCAGTAAGTTAACACACTTTAATAAGTGCTTAACTTCCTAAGACCCTTTCTTTTTTTGCCTCAGCAGTGACCATGAGTACAGGAATCTTCTTTAGCGCTTCGTTGGCGCGTACATTTTGGAGCATTGTTAAACCATCCATGTTTGGCATATTCCAATCAGAGACAATAAAATCAAAATTGCCATCTTGTAATTTCCGTAATGCGACTGCGCCATCTTCAGCCTCATCAACATTGACAAAACCAAGTTCTTTTAGAAGGTTGCGAACAATTCTACGCATTGTAGAAAAATCATCCACAACTAAGAATTTTAAATTTTTGTCAGGCATTCTATTTCTCCGTAATTTAACTAAATTATCTTTGTTTTAGTGCAATCTCTTCCACGCACAATCATTTAACTGTTTAGATGTAATCGTATGCTGTTAACTTTACCGCTGTTTTTACGACAATCAGCTTTGAAAGTTTAGAAATAATCTCAAAATTAATTATCTGAGTTTGATGATTGCTGTTTACGGGTTAATTGAAACTATCGTATTATTTTTTCAAGAATTTAATCTTGAGTAGCTTCGTTGTGTGCGATTCTGTAATTTGCGAAATTGGTCAGTAATCTGGGTTTATTTGCGTTCGACTCGTTTTGATATTCCATAGTGTTGTGAAATAGTTATAAAATTAAAAATTTCTTTCGAAATAAGTGGATATTTAAGGAAAAAACACTATGGGCAGTATTTGGTTTAAAGAATATTCCGTTGATTATTTGGAAGGTTTGCGGAATGCTAATATGGGTGAGCATATCGGTATCCGTTTTATTGAGCTTGGCTCCGATTTCTTGAAAGGAAGAATGCCGGTAGATAAACGGACAACGCAGCCTTTTGGTATTTTGCATGGTGGTGCAAGCTGTGTTTTATCTGAAACATTGGGCAGTGTCTCGGGTTGGATGACGATTGATCCTGAAAAATATCGAGCGGTTGGTTTGGAATTGAATATCAATCATATTCGTGCAGTAACTCAGGGTCATGTCATAGGTATTTGCACGCCGCTACATACCGGCCGGCGTACTCAAGTCTGGCAGACAGATATACTGGAAGAAGCTACCGGGAAACGCGTGGCAATTTCGCGGTTAACATTGGCGATCATTGATCAAGGAACATTAAGCGCTCAAAAAGAGCATGTGATCGTTGATAGGGCAGCGCACAAGTAACAAAGCTGTAAAGTTCTTTTAGAAAAAAAGCCCGTGTAAAAACGGGCTTATGGGAATTGATTGATCAATCAATCGAATCATTAGCTTTTGCCGTTACTGCTTATATCGCGATCTACTTTATCGTTGTGTTGTTTTTCTTCGGAACTCGCGGTGACTTCAGCATGAGCATCCGTTTGTTGATCGTTGGTCGTGGAAGACTCAGTTGTTACGGGTTCAATATCAGCATGTGCCGGAGTAGTGGCTGCACGATCATCCTGATTTCCTTTGTTGTTCCACATGAAGTAAATCGAGCCTACAGTCACAAGCACGACGGGTAATGCGACAAATTCAAAAAGCGCGGATTCGACCGTAACATCTCTGCCTGGCGGCAGCGGTTTGGTGACGATCATATAGGCATGCATAAAAGCAACCCCGTAAACCGGCAGCAATGCAGCTATGAACCGATTGGTTACGATCGGACGCACCGTCAGCATGTTCAATACATTCGAACCATAGTACCCAAGAAAATAAATAAAAATGTAAAAGAAAATAGCGCCCATAAGTATTCCTTTTTGTTTGATAAGATTTTCAAGTAAACGATTTTATCGACACCTGCAAACACTAATCTATGATACACAGATCAATAAAAATGTACTGAGTAAAATTAGGCGGCAGATTGTAGTCGATCGGATATTAATCGAGTCCTTCTGATCTTTGAATAGCTTGAATGTCGACCGATTGTTAATCGAAATTGTCCATTTGCAATCACAAATCCTTCACAATTATCGTGTTAGACTGACGTCGTATCTTCCTATGTTAATCGATCAACGCCCTTACGGGCGTTTTTTTTAATTCTCCCTAGCTAAAGTTTGGTATGGCAAAGTTTGTCATTTGAAACGCTATGAGGGTATGTGAATCATGGCCGGGCGGGATTGATACGTAGTGTGATATCTGGGATGACGTATGCAGGAATTCAGATTGATCTTGTGTTGACAGTGCGGCTATCCATTGATGAAAATTGTTAGCACTCGGTAATGCTGACCGCGAGACCGCCCAACGATGTTTCTTTGTATTTCACCGACATTTCCAGTCCGGTTTGTTTCATTGCCGCAATACAATTATCCAACGACATAAAATGCTGTCCGTCGCCACGAATTGCCAGTGATGCCGCAGTATAAGCCTTGATAGCGCCGAAGCCGTTGCGCTCGATGCATGGGACTTGTACCAAGCCGCCAACCGGATCGCAGGTCATGCCTAAATGATGTTCCAATGCGATTTCGGCGGCATTCTCAATTTGAGTGGTGGAGCCGCCTTGTATGGCGCATAAGCCTGCTGCAGCCATTGATGACGCCGAACCGACTTCACCTTGACAGCCGACTTCGGCGCCGGAAATCGAGCTGTTATGTTTGATTAAGCCGCCGATCGCGCCTGCAACCAGCAGAAAGTCACGGACTTGCTCCAGTGTTGCGCCTTCGTGTTTAACCGCGTAATAGATGACCGCCGGTATCACCCCGGCAGCGCCGTTGGTTGGTGCGGTGACGACCAAGTGACCAGCGGCATTCTCCTCATTGACGGCCATTGCGTAAGCGCACAACCAATCATTGAGTGTAGCTTTCTGCGGATTATCTTGCAGTTGCTGGTATAAGGCATGCGCGCGTCGCTTGATTTTCAAGCCGCCCGGAAGCTGGCCTTCCGCCGTCAAGCCTTTTTCCAGGCAAGTGCGCATGGCGTTCCAAATCGCATCAAGTCCGGCATTCAGCGCTTGTTCGCTGATACGCTCAAGCTCGTTGCTGCGTTTCATTGCCGCAATCGTCAGGCCGCTGTCGGCTGACATTTTCATCATCTGGTTAGCTGAATCAAATGGAAAGCCGCAAGAGCGGGTTGCTTCCATTTTGATCGGTGCGACAATTTGTCCGATTTCCGCGATCGTTGTGATAAAACCGCCGCCAATCGAAAAATAAGTTTCGGCTAAAAGCGTTCGTCCAGTGTCATCCAGTAACTGGAAGATCATCCCATTGGGGTGTTCCGGCAACGGTTCGCCTTTATCAAAAATTATGTCCTCGGGCGGTGAAAAATGAACGGTAACCGAATGATCAACTTGAAACGAAGTTTGCCGCCACAATTTTTCAAACAATTCATTAACGTTTTCCGTAGCCAGTCCTTGCGGTGTATGTCCGTTCATCCCTAATGTTACGGCACGATCGGTGGCATGGCCTTTTCCGGTGAAAGCCAATGAACCGCGCAACGTGCAACGTACCTGTAAAAAAGACGGGACAGGATTGCTGATGATGAATGCCGAAACCCGGTTACGAAAATCATTGGCTGCAACCATTGGTCCCATGGTATGTGAGCTGGACGGACCAATACCGATTTTGAAAAGATCAAGAACGCTAATGAACATTGTATTGCCTGTGAAAAAGAAAAAAGGAATTCAAGTGAAAAGATCAGAATGTATGCGATGTCGTGTGTATTTTTGAAAATTAAAGCGCAGCTAGTATGCAATATGTCTTAGGCCGACTCAACATTTATTTGGTTTGTCATTTGGGCTCCTGGATTGTCTATTCGAATTTGCAAAATTGGGTAGTTATGGGTTTCTCCAGTCATGCGCCTCATTTTTGTGTATGCAATCGCTGAATTTCCCTGAGATAAGGATAGTAATGAACTTCGAGCGAATGGCGGGGGCGGGCTAGGAATTGTTGTGCCCAGTATTTTCCTTCTGTAACCGCAAGTGTTTGCCAATTGTCAGGCAGACAGACTCTGCCGGTCAGAAATTGCGATACGAGGCGTGATTGCGCTTCTGCCAATGTCCAGATACAGCCTTGCGGTTGTATTAAACCGATAAAAAACAGACTGGGATGATCCGGATGAAAAATGCGCAAATAGAGCGGGATGTGAGCGGTGTTTTCCCAATTTAAGAAATCGCGATCAAAAAAGGGAAAACTGGTGATATAACCGGTAGCGGCTATGACGGCATCGTATTCTGCAATCGATCCATCGGTAAAGCGGATTGTTTTTCCAGTAACACTTTCAATCCCGGGGCGCGGATGGATCTTGCCATGTCGTATTCTGTCGAATATTTCCGAATTCACGGTTGGATGCGCTTGTGTCGGTGAAAAATCAGGTTCGGGTAGCCCATAATCACGGTATCGTCCAATTTGAATGCGCAAAGTGAGCCTTTGCAACCAGCTTTGCATGTACCGCGGGAGCCAGCGCATAGCGGCAGCAAAAGTGTCGGTGGGTTTTCCCATGATAAGTTTAGGTATAACATACTGCGGTGAACGCAGGCTCATATCAACAGAAGCTGCATTCCGGCTTGTTTCGATCGCGCAATCACAACCGGAGTTTCCGGCTCCGACAATGAGTACACGCTGATTTTCGAATCCATGATTGCTCTTGAAATCATGCGAATGCAGGTATTTTCCTGAGAAATTTTTTTTCCAGTCAGGGTGGCGAGGATTCGATAGATGCCCATTTGCAACCAAGAGAAAATCGAATTCGGGTTGCGTGCCATCGCTTAAGGTCAAACGCCATCGTTCATTTTGGATTTCGTGCACTTGCAAAACAGCAACTTGGAAGCGGATATACTGCTCCAATTGAAAATGTTGCGCATAAGCTTGAAAGTAGGCGAGTATTTGTTGGTGACTGGGGTAATCGGGGTAATCCGGCGGCATTGGGAAATCACTAAACTGCGACATCGGCTTACTGGAAATCGTATGGGTAGTAATGGAGATACTGCTATGACTAGGTGTTGCTGTGTATACCCAATTCCCGCCGATCTGATCGGTTTTTTCATAACAAATAACATCTTTTATTCCCGCTTCTATGAGATGTTTGATGGCGGTGAGTCCGGAGCAACCGGCGCCAATGATTGCAATGCGCATTTTGTTTGGGATACAGGGGTATCGGGTTATCACGAAAGCGCTATTTTATCCTACCATGGCCGCTATCAATCAACTGCGGCCTTAACCCATTTATTACCGGTTAGGTGACTAATAATATTGTGTATGTGCGGAACGGAACTTATCTTAGCCAAAGGCATAGTCATCCCGTTGACTGAAATCGGAATACAGGCAGTGCGTTCACAAGGCTCCGGCGGACAGAATGTCAACAAAGTATCGACCGCAATTCATTTGCGTTTCGATATCAAGGCTTCTTCGCTGCCAGAGCAGTATAAAGAAAGGTTATTGGGTTTAAAGGATCGTAGAATTTCCAGTGATGGTATTGTAATTATCAAGGCGCAACGTTTCCGCACTCAGATCAAAAATAAAGCCGATGCGCTGGCGCGGCTGCAAATGCTGATCAATTGTGTTATTACGGAAATCAAGCCGCGAAAACCCACTCGGCCCACTTCCGCTTCAAAGGTCAAGCGGCTGGAAGAAAAAGTATTGCATGGCCGGAAGAAATCATTGCGTGCAAAAATTTCGGACGAATGATATCCGCAGTTGAAATTTCTTATTGGTGTGATATTCCGGTATGGAAACTTGCCTGGCGGTCTGGTTCTTTTGAGGAAAAACAATCGTTCGAGCCGATGAATTGATTTTTAATTGAAATTGTACCGCTGGTTTAGTAAAATCGCCTTTTCTAACCTTGTCTTACTGCCATGCGCGGGAGACTTTACCCATAAGGAAAATATGCGACATTACGAAATCGTTTTTATTGTTCATCCTGATCAGAGTGAACAAGTACCCGCTATGATCGAACGCTATCGCGGTATCGTTACCGCAAGAGATGGTAAAATTCATCGCGTTGAAGATTGGGGACGCCGTCAGCTTGCCTACCTGATCCAGAAGGTTCACAAAGCACATTATGTTTTAATGAATATAGAATGTGATCAAGAGACACTGGATGACTTGGATCATGCTTTCAAATTCAGTGATGCCATTCTCAGACATTTAACCATTCGTACCGACGGGCCGGTTACGGAACCGTCTCCAATGATGCGCCAGGAAGAAAGGTCAAGCCCGGCTGGCGTGGATGCTCCAGAATCAACGATTGATGAGTTGGAGACTGAAGATATACCTGACGAAACCAGCACATCTGCGTAGATTTAATTGCAATTGGGATGTAATCAAACAGTTATTTGTGGGAAACTCATAAAGCTGGGCGTTTTGCGTTATACGCCAGCCGGTATTGCCGTAATCGAATTCACCATTAATCATGTATCTCGGCAAACAGAAGCGGGGGTAGTGAGGCAAATAATTTTTGATATTTTCGCGATTGCAATGGATCAACTGGCTCTGGGAGTAGCCGAGTTTCAGATAGATAGTATGGTGAAATTGACCGGTTTTTTGAATAGAAAAAGCCATATGAACCAACAGCTCGTTTTGCATGCTAACCAGATCGAACTTATTTAATCAGATACTAAGGATCACCAATTATGACGCGTTTTACCAGACGTAAAGATAGTAAAGATAAAGAAAAAGAGAAAAAAGCAAATCGTCCGTTATTCAAGCGCAAGAAATTTTGCAGATTTACTGCGGAGGGTATTAAGCATGTGGACTATAAGGACATTGAGCTTTTAAAAGATTTTATCAGTGAGAATGGCAAAATTATTCCAGCACGTATTACCGGAACCCGAGCTTTTTATCAGCGCCAATTGAGCACGGCGATTGAACGGGCGCGTTTTCTCGCATTATTGCCTTACACAGATCGCCACTAAGGAGTCATAACAATGCAAATTATTTTGATGGAAAAGATCGTGAACCTGGGACAACTGGGTGACATTGTTAATGTTAAGAGCGGTTTTGCTCGTAATTATCTGATTCCACAAGGAAAAGCTAAGCGCGCGACCGAGCAGGCGATTGCGGAGTTTCAATCGAAACGAGCGGAGCTGGAGAAAAAACAAGCAGCCGCTCTTGAAGCTGCCAAAGCCATTGCTACAAAACTGGATGGACTATTGGTACAAATTACCCAGAAAGCCGGAAGCGATGGAAAGTTATTCGGTTCCGTATCCAACGCGAATATTGCCGAAGCGCTGGCTGGGTTAGGTTTTACCATCGAAAGATCGATGATCCGTATGCCGCATGGCCAATTAAAACAAGTTGGGGACTTTCCACTGACCGTTGTGTTGCAAAGTGATGTAACCGCAACTATTACGGTTTCTGTACTTGGAGAAGCTTCGATATAAGCATCTATTTTTAAATAACATTTAAATAAAAAAGGGCTATTTTTATAGTCCTTTTTTATTTGTGATGCAGCTTAATGATAGAATGAAACAACAACCAATCGCATAGTCAATTTCCATGGCGCAATCACCGGTCAGCTTCTTGCAGGATCAATTCACGGATCCTTATAAAACACCTCCCCATTCGATAGAGAGTGAACAGTCGGTTCTCGGCGGCTTGATGCTGGATAACGATGCTTGGGAAAAAGTTGCTGACATCATCACCGAGGCAGATTTTTACCGCTACGATCATCGCTTGATTTATCAACACATTTGTAAATTAATCGAGCAAAGTAAACCGGCGGATGTGATAACGGTAGCGGAATCGCTGGAGACATCCGCGGAGCTGCAGACTGTCGGCGGACTCGCTTATATCGGTACAATGGTGCAGAACACACCGTCCGCTGCGAATATCAAACGCTATGCAGAAATTGTCCGTGAGCGTTCCATTATGCGCAATCTGGCGCAAATCGGTGTGCAAATAACCGATTCGGCGTACAGCCCGGCCGGGCGGACTGCCGCCGATTTATTGGATGAAGCGGAAGCCAAGGTCTTTGAAATTGCGGAAGAAGGTGCGCGCGGAAAAGAAGGGTTTGTCGGGATCCAGCCACTGCTGAAACAAGTGGTGGAACGGATAGAGTTGTTATATAGCCAGGATAATCCAAGCAATGTGACCGGCGTGGCATGCGGATTTCATGATCTTGACCAAAAAACATCGGGTTTTCAGCCGGGTGACTTGATTATTGTCGCTGGCCGACCTTCGATGGGTAAAACCGCTTTTTCGTTAAACATTGCCGAATATGTTGCGCTGGAATTAAACAAACCGGTCGCGGTGTTCAGTATGGAAATGGGAGGCGCTCAGCTGGCCATGCGGTTATTGGGATCCGTCGGCAAACTTGATCAGCATAAAGTGCGAACGGGGCGGCTGGCGGATGAAGATTGGCCCAAATTGACGCATGCTTTAGGAAAATTAAATGAAGCTCCCATTTATATTGATGAGACCGCTGCGCTCAATGCACTGGAACTGAGGGCGCGAGCCAGGCGGTTATACCGGCAATACGGCGAATTGGGATTGATTGTGGTCGATTATTTGCAACTGATGTCTTCGACCAGTCAAGGAGAAAACCGGGCTACGGAAATTTCTGAAATTTCACGGGCATTGAAAGGATTGGCAAAGGAGCTGAAAGTACCGGTAATCGCCTTGTCGCAATTGAACCGCAGTCTCGAGCAGCGTCCCAACAAACGTCCGGTTATGTCAGATTTACGTGAATCCGGTGCTATCGAACAGGACGCCGATGTGATCCTTTTTATCTATCGGGACGAGGTTTATAACCCCGATTCTCCGGATAAAGGTATTGCAGAGATCATCATCGGGAAACAACGGAACGGGCCGATCGGTACAGTGGATTTAACTTTCCTGGGCGAGTATACGCGCTTTGAAAATCATGCTAGACCGGAATATTACTAGTCTTCTGCTGGAGTAATACTGCGGTTTGATCGGATTTAATTTTGCCGGGAGAGCTCACAAAAAAATTTACAAGGAGCTTGTCATAATCTTTTTGCAAATTGATTGAGAAACTTATGTTTATAATCAATTAATTGCTGATTGTATGAAAAATAGCAACAAGCATTATGATAAACAACAAACTTCTTTCATTGATTTTTCTAAAATCGGAAGCTAATTCCTTAAAGTTTTTACGGGAGAATATCAACCGCATCGATCTCAAAGTTGTGTCGATTTGTTTGATCGTTGCATTATCCTTGACGTGTACACGTTATCTTGGAAATCCTTGGTTCTTGATTTCCAGCTTGAATGATCTGCGCCTAAATCAACTTGCCGAGATCATGCAAAGCATCATTGACGATCCTGTCAATGGCCAACTCTACATGCTGACGTATTGGGCCGCAGTGGTTATTTTCTTCTACTTGATTGTACCTGTAGGCATTATTCTGTTTATTTTTAAGGAAAAACTATCGGATTATGGCCTGAGTTCAAAGGGAGCGCTGCAAGATTATCCACTGTACCTGTGCATGCTGGTTTTCATGATTCCGCTGGTGATCTATTTTTCCGGTTCTGCTAGTTTTTTGGGACGCTATCCTTTTTATGAAGTCGCCCAGGGTGAAAATTTATTTCCTAAGTTTTTCATTTGGGAAATCATTTACTTTATTCAGTTCGTTGCGTTGGAGTTTTTCTTTCGAGGATTTATTCTGCACGGAACAAAGCAGCGCTTTGGATTTTATGCCATTTTTGTTATGGTGATTCCGTATTGTATGATTCATTTTGGTAAACCGATGGCAGAAACCATTGCTGCAATCATAGCCGGAACTGTACTGGGATTTTTCAGCTTAAAAAGCAAGAGTATTTGGTTGGGTGTTATGATTCACTGCAGTGTCGCACTGACGATGGATTTGTCTGCGCTTTTTAGAAAAGGCGGATTTTAAAATAGTGAGATGATGGGTGAAGTATAGAAAAACGAAACTGAAGCCGCGTACCTTAGGGAAGTATTTTTCGTATTTTCTCACCCTGATTTTGCTAACCGGTTGTTTATCTCCAATTGCGTTGAACCGTGCTGTGATCGCCTATGATGAAGCGGTTACCGACGCCATCTCACAGCAATTACTGGTGAATATCGTTCGCGCGCATTACCGGCAGCCGATTCATTTCACCGGCGTATCCAACATTGCCGCTACTTTCACTTTTGCTGCCAATGCCGGCGCGACGCCGGCATTGGGAGGACTTGCCGGGGCAACCTTGATGCCGATTTTCGGCGGTAGCCTGGCCGAAAGCCCGACGATCAGTATCGTGCCGATTGAAGGCGAAGAATTTACCAAACGGCTGCTGACACCCTTTCCGCAAAGCAAACTGACATTGTTGCTACGTCAGCACTACGATGTCGACATGTTGCTGCGCATGATGGCTCAGGAAGTGCGTATGGAAGATTCCGGCCAGTATGGTGTTTACCGCAACAGCCCGTCGGACAAGACCGGCTATGAAATGTTTCGTCGTGTCGCTCTGCATCTTTCAGCGATCCAGGATCAAAATCAACTATACGCGGAGCCGCTATTACTGACGCATACTTGGACGATTCCCGCCGCTACGATTGCGCCTGATAGTTTCCAGTCGTTGCAAAAGGAATTTGTCGTGCACTATAACACCGCCGATGATACTTTTTCGTTGCGGAAACAAATTCCCGGACCGATTCTGATCACCAATTACGATCCTGATTCACTATCTGAACAAGAGCGTGAAAAATTGAATGCACGTGCTCGTGAATGGGATGTGAGTGATGTCGCATTTGATATCCGTGACGGCTATTCCGGAGGTGAATGGCCGATGAGCGGGTTTTTCCGGCTAAGAAGTTTTCATGCGATTCTCGGTTTTCTGGGTAAATCACTGGGAGCGGAAGCTGGTTATCATGTCGAGAAAGATTCCAGAACACCCCCCATACTCGGCAATGAGAACCCTGATTTAACTCTGGCATTTTCGGTTTCCGGCACGCCACCGTCCGGTGCGGATTTCTCTATTCGTTGGGACAACCGCTATTACGCCGTTAATACTTCTGGTCCTTATGCACGCTGGAATCGCGATGCTTTTCAGTTGTTATTCCTGTTGTTCCAAATGACCGTTACCGATTTACCCCGTATCGGCGTGCCGAGCATCACGATTGCCAAATAGTGTTTCACGGCAATATCTTTTTTTTAATCTTTCGAAGTTAAGTGCTCGGCGGCAGATTGCCCCGCTGTCGTGAGATATTGAATGAGTAACGCATTAAGCGCTGAAACATCGATTGGTTTTGTAATGAAATCGTTCATGCCGGACGCGATGCAAGCTGTTCTATCTTCTTGATAAGCATTCGCTGTGCAAGCAATCACCGGCACCAGAATTCCATTTTCTCTTAGTATTTTGGTTGATTGGATGCCATCCATTTCAGGCATTTGCATATTCATCAGGATAAGATCAAATGTATTTCTGAGCGCTAAATCAAGTGCTTCCTTACCATCACCGGCTTTTGTCACGTTTAATTCAAACCGGTGTAATATTTGCTCCAGGATCAGCTGATTCAACGGATTATCTTCCGCAATTAATACATGATAACGGTGACCAAACGTATGCAGCGGAACCATGTCTGCGGATTGCTCTTGTTCTTGAGGTGCCCGATATAAAGGAATTGACAAGTTAAAAGTTGACCCTTTACCGGCTGATGATTCTATCGTGATCGATCCGCCCATTTTATCGACGATGTTTTTGGAAATCGCCAATCCCAAACCGGTGCCGCCAAATTTCCGGGTTATCGCACCATCCGCTTGATAAAACGGTTTAAGGAGATTTCTGACGACACCTGCATCCATGCCGATACCGTTATCTTTAAAGATGATAGAGAGCTTACCATCGCAATAATTGGCAATAATCTCAACGATACCGCCTTCTGCAAACTTGATCGCATTGGACGAGATATTGTTGATGACTTGTTTTAACCGGATTTCATCGCCTTCTACATAGAGATCTTCAGCGATGTCCTGATAACTGAACCGGAGGTTAACGCGCTTTTCCTGTGCCAGAGCGAGTAATATCGCATGACAATCCTTGAATACTTTGATGAGCGGTAGCCGTGATTTTTCGATCTGGAATTTACCCGCTTGAATTTTCGAGAAATCGAGCAATTCGTTTACGATATCGAGCAAATGCCTGCCGGATAGATCGATGTTGCGCGCATAATTTTTAATCTTTTCATGATCGGATTCCACTTCAATTAGCGCAGACAAACCCATCACGGCGTTGAGAGGGGTACGCAGTTCGTGACTGACATTCGCCAAGAATTCATCTTTCATTTGCTGCGCTTTTTGCCACTCCTTGAATGCGGTAATATCCTCGAAAACACCGACATAGCCGATTAAATGATCGTTCGTATCTCGCAATGCGCTGATCGATAAAAAAGTCACAAATGTCGATCAATCCTTATGGATATAGGTCCACTCCCTGGTTTCAACCTCGCGCTTTTCCCGAGGGTTTTTGACGAAAACGTCAAATCCCGGCTCGATGCCTAGTTCTGTTGCACGATCTGCAATTTCTTCAGGTGCATGAATAATGGCGGGTGTTACTTGGTCAATCACTTCTTCTGTGCGGTAGCCCAGCATTTTTTTTGCAGCAGGGTTAAAGATCAGAATGGTTCCGTTCAAATCGGTTTCGATAACGCCGTAGCGAGTCGTCTGAATGATGGCCTCAATCGCCCGCACACGCATCGATGTTTTAGTATTGTTGTATCGGTGATGGAGATATGCGATATAGCCAATACAAGCCAGCGAGAACACCACCAAGATAACTGTCATAAAGTCATCGGAAGAAGATCAATTTGATGACTGATGATAATGTTTTTAAAAGAGATAAACCAGGAAAGAGTGAAATATATTTGGAGACCGCCCCACATTCAATGATGATTTTCCGGCTGTTTTTTCCTGGGAATTTCTACCATTGATTGAATGCGCTTTTTCCGGGAGAAGCGTGATATCGTTCCAGAGCCTCCCGAACCATCAAATCCATTAAATCCGGCGCGCGGACACCGGCATGCCGCCATGCCATGACGAACGGCGCCCAGGCGGAGAGTCCCGGCATGGTATTGACTTCGTTGAGCACCGCGCCTTGGGGGCCCAGAAAACAATCGATGCGGGCGATTCCGCGCATGTCCAATGCGCGCCAGACTTTTACAGCAAAGTCCTGTAGTTTGGCGGTTTCGGTTTCGTCCAGACGGGCGGGAACGATATCGTCGAGCGCGTCGGTGCTGTATTTTGCGTCGTAGTCGAAACTGTCGGCGCGCAAAGTGGATTCGGCGATGGCGGAGATTCTGGGGTGTGCTTGATTGCCGGCAACGCCGATGCCGTATTCGATGCCTGGTACCTGCGCTTCCACCAGGATGCGGCTATCCCATTTCAGTGCGTTTTCGATGGCGGATGCTAGCTCTTCGAAGCGGGTAACACGGTGCAAGCCGATCGACGAGCCCAAGCGGGCGGGTTTGATGAACAATGGTAAACCCAAGGGGCGGCAGCGTTCCAGGCAGGCCTGCGCATCATGAGCCCAGGTAACGTTGGTGACCATAGCCCAAGGCGCGACGGCCAATCCGGCTGCTTCGCAGAATTGCTTGGTCAGAATTTTATCGATTCCCAGCGCCGAACCTTCCATATTGCAGCCGCCGTAGGGCAAGCGCAAAAATTCGAGGAAGCCTTGAATGCTGCCGTCTTCGCCGCCTTGACCATGAAAAACCGGCAGGAAAAGCCCCCAGTCGCCTTGGCCGCCATCGCGAAGGCAAGTGTCGCCGGACGGATGCGCGCGTTCCTGCAGCCATGCGCAGAGATCATCCGCCGGTGGCGTCTCGCCAGGGCCGAAGAAAGTGACGTCGTTGCGGGCAAAGAAAGTCGCGATTGCATCGCGGCAAATAGTAGCAGGCGCCGGTTTACCTTGCTGGTCGAAATAAACGCCGCGGGCCTGATAGCGCGAAGGGTCGAGGTGTAACAGGGCAAATAGCCCGGATTTAACGCTCACCCAGTGTTCCGGGCTTTTGCCGCCGAATAGGACAGTTACGGTTTGACGGGTTTTGTTCATAGCCGATCCTTAAATCCGGTATTGAGTTGATTACGCCGCCGGTGGCGATTCAATCCGGCAGCCATGATCTGATCGAGTAAAGCGGTTGGCGGCAAACCGGCTTTGGTGAATGCTTCGGCATAGACGCTGTGCGCGCCGAAACCCGGCATGGTATTGACTTCGTTGATTGCAAATTGGCCATTTTCGTAGAAACAATCGACTCGAGCGCAACTTTCCAGATCCAGCGCATGCCAGGCGGCTACGGCAAGTTCCTGAAGTTGGCGAGTTTGACCCGCATCGAGACAGGCTGGAATGGCATCGTCTTGCGCCTGATTGCCGAATTTGGCTTCGTAATCGAAAAAATCCGGATTCAGTGCATACCCAACTACTAATGAAACCTTGGGATCGTCGAGACCGCACAATCCGATGCCGTACTCCGGCCAATTACATTGCGGTTCAATCAGCACACGCCGGTCTAGCGTCAATGATTGAATCAGCGCAGCGATCAATTCCTGACGGTTGACGGCTTTAGTGACACCGAGCGACGATCCAAGACTGGCTGGTTTGACGAAAACCGGGTACTGCAAGCGTTGCTCTATTTCGATTACGCGCTCGGCCAGTGCCGGGCTGATGGCTTTGATTGCATCAAAACTTGATCCGGATCCGTATTGATGATCCTTCGGCAGTTCAATCAATGCTGAAAACGCGCTATCGGTGCCTAATTCCCAATCGTCGATGGTGGCTTGCGGCAGCACCGGCAAACCGGAAACCCGCAGGATCGCCTTGGTTTTGATTTTATCGACACTGATGACGGATGCTGCGATACCGCAACCGGCGTAAGGCAAGTCCAGGCTTTCGCAAAAACCTTGAAAACTGCCGTCTTCGCCGCCGCGGCCATGAAAAGCCGGCCAGACCAAGTCCCAATCGCCGCTGGTCAAGGTGGTCCACGGGACTCCCTGCCAAGCCGCTGCTTGCTGGAAGACAGCTCGGCATTGCTCGGCGCCTGCCGGATCGCTCCAGGCTTTGATGTAGGGGTGAGCCGCCCACGTTTCGAATAAACCCGGTAATTCCGCGGCTTCCGCCAAGCGGCCGTCAGGGTGCTGGTAGAAAAAGCTAGGCCGGTGATCCGGGCGGAATTGGCTGAGTATCCACAGCGCACTTTCGATGCTGCCGATATGCTCAGCGCCGGTACCGCCGCAAACCAGCGCCAGCTTCAGCGAAGGCAATTGAATTGTCACGTATTTTAAACCTCAACTTAAAACGTTTATCGTCTACCGTCGTACCAGATCGGTAATTTCTTTTTGTCGAGTAACGTTTTACGGGGGCTAAAGATGACACGCAATAATTGTCCGGCAATTTCACGGCCGGTATATAGCTGGATTTTTCGTGGAGAAGTTTCTAATGGATGATGAGACAGTATCGTGAATTTCAATCCACGCTGTCGTCCCCATTTTTTCAGAAGCTCACTTAAATCGATCTCGTCGGCGGCGAACAATTCCTGATTGAAACCGCCTACCTCGCGGAAGGCATCGGTGCGGCAAACCACCAATGCGCCTGCTGCCCAATGGAAAGTTACCGATAATGCCGTCCAAAGCCGCATCGCGGCATTGCCCCACCAGGGCAAACCGGGCATGTGCAAAACACTGCCGCAGCCGACATAACGGCCGCTGTCGATCAATTTCAGGATATCGGCCACCATCCCCGGATTCAGCAAGCTGTCGGCATCGACAAACAGCAGCCAATCGCCGGTTGCAACGGCAGCGCCAGTATTGCGCGCGCGCCCGATTTGATTGACCGGTTCGAACACCACTTGCGCGCCTGCTTGCTTGGCGAGCTCGGCGGTTTTATCGGTGGAATTATTGTCTACGACTATGACTTCGTGGGTAAAACCGGGGCGCTGATTGACGCCGATTGATTGTTGGATCGATTGCAAGCAATCAAGAATCAATTGCTCTTCATTGAACGCCGGGATAACAATCGAAAGGTGCATTAATAGTGACGGAGAAAAGATGGATAGTTGCGGCGCGGATCAACGGAGAGCGGTACTGCCGCTCTCCGGTATCCATTAAAACTCGCCGGATTTAATGTAAGGTTGTGACCACAGAATCACCTGCATCAATACCGATTTACGCCATGCGTCTTGCATGCGGTCGACATCGTCGCGCGAATGGCCGCCTTTTTCCAGGAACGGGCGCAGCGTGGTGGTGATCGGGATCAGCAATGCAAAAATGTAGTGCACGTGAATGATCGGTACTGCTTTCACATTGTCGGTGGTGTTTTTCTTCGTGCTGTGATGACGCAAGCCGATTTCGTGTTGATAATTCAGCCAATCCTGATTGTAATCGGCGTTGGCGGTATCCAGAATCCATTGGCCGAAACGTTTGCGCACGCCACCGAGGTAATCCATATTCGGTTGGCCGTCGGATGCATTGGTAAAGTAGTGCAGCAGAAACGGAGTTGAGCCGACGAATCCATACCATACATCCAGAATTTGCTCGACTTGATCTTTCAACACGTCATGCGACATTTTCAAGTAACGCACATCGTCGTCGCCAAATAATGAGGCTTGTTTGAGTTTGGCAAAATCGTCCATGGAAACGGGAGATTTTGCAACGGCAGCGGTGCCGTAAGTATAACCGGGTATATTTGCCATAAGATTTCCTTTTTTGTAATTTAAGATGTTGATTGTCAGCGGTAACAACATGGGCCGTTACCCAATCAGTCAATATCATGCGATGATGCATTCAATCATAGTTCGAGAATCATTCCAATGAACCGATATTCGCGGTGCGAATTTTACAGGATTGATAATTCGCAAGGCTAGATTTTTTCATGTCACTTGACCGGGCTTTTCAGCAGAGCATCCAGCCAAAACTGCCACTGCCGGTATTTTTTGCCGAGTTTGTCATTGGTTTGTTCAATAACGATTCTTTGCCTGTCTGTCCGGCTGGCAACCGTTAATCCGGCGGCCAGCATGGCAGCGCCTTGCAAGCTGGCTTCCTGTTGCTGTAAATGAAATACCGGTACGGCAATGCACTGAGCGATTCCCTGCTGCAAACAGGGCAAGGCGGATAAGCCGCCGGATAATAAAACGCCTGTCAATGGCGCATGCCGGCGAAATTCTTCGAGGATGCGCGTCACTCTGAAAATGATCGCTTCGAGTAACAACGAAGCGGCTTGTTGCCGGCTTAAATGAGTGACCGGTTGAGAAAAATAAAGACCCCTGTCGCTGCGGAAATAGGGCGCGCCCAGACCGCTGGGTTCGGCTAAACAAAAAATATCGTTTGTGGCCAGATCTTGCAGGGAACAAGCATTCACCGGATAGGGGGCGAGCGCGGCGGCAATGGAATTGAGCGTACCTTCGATGGCAAACTGCGCCGGCTGGTTGCGGTTTTGAAATACCAGCGTTTGCAGGTAGCCGCCGAATGCCGGTTCGCCGCTTTTAAGCGAGCGGATGACAAAGCCGCCGGTGCCGAGATTGACCAATGCTTCGTTGCATGAATCGGTCAAGCTGGCGATCAGTGCGGCGGATTGGTCGCCAACGCTGGCTTGCAACGTCAATCCATTCTTCAAAAGAAGATTGAACCCGGTTGAAGGCTGAATCGCCGGGAGAATCGACCGCGGAATATCGAACAGCTTGCACAAATTCTCCGACCATTGTTGCTGGTGAATGTCCATCAGTAGCGTGCGCGCAGCCATCGAAGCATCGGTGATGAAATGCTGCTTATCCGTCCAGCGCCAAATCAAGAAGGTATCCAAGGTACCGGCCAGCCATTCACCCGTGATCAGTTTTTGGCGCCATAACGGTTTTTGCTGCAATAACACACTGAGTTTGGGAGCGAGATAATAGGGCGTTAGCCGTAAGCCGGTCTTTGATTGAATGATGCCGGCCGATGCGTGCAAGCGGTCGCAACAACTGGCACCGCGATCGTCTTGCCACGATATCAGCGGCGTGACCGGTTGGCCGCTGGCGTTATCCCAAATCAAAAAAGACGAACGCTGACTGCATAGGCCTAACGGCGGTTTCGAGTCGGTACCGGCAAGACATTGCGCGAGCACTTGATCGGCTGTTTCAACGTATTGCAGGGCATCGCTTTCATAGCGGCCCCGCTGTCCATTGATAACCGGCGCCGGGCGGGAAACGATGCAGAAAAGATTGCCGGAGGCATCCATCAAAGCCGCTTTGATGGAGGTGGAGCCTAAATCCAGAGCGATTGCCGTAATCATTCCTGGTTCCGGAAGACGCTGCAACGGGAAATCTCTTGCGCGACGCGTTCGTTGTCCCAATGCAACGGATCAGCAACCAATCGTGCAATTTCATAAAGTTGGTCATCGCTAAGCTTGGCTAAAATGAGCAGCGGCAAGCGCCGGCGCAGCAGGTCGTCCAAATGAACGACCATTTCGTTGGTGGCGCAGTGCAGCAAGTCGGCGAGAATGAGTGGCGCTTCCGGCACGATGCGTTGCGCCAGTTGCGCATTGGTTTCGATTTGTCGAAGGATTTCCGCTGTTTTCATGCCGTGACGGCGCAACAGCCAGTGAGCGCTGATGGCATCGATCCCAAGTTGTACCGCTTGCGCCGTCATCCGCGAAAACCAGGCTGCAAAATTACCCGGGGGCGCCCACGGTAATAATTTTTCCTGCGTGGTGCATATCGTGGTACTGCCGAGTTTCTCGCAGACAGCATCGACGATACGCGCCGCGTCTTGCCGGGAGGAAGTGATTTTCCCACCGATAGCGTAATGCACGCCGTTGGCAGCGGTTTTCAATTCCCAGTCGCGGCTCAATGCGGATGGCGATCCGCTCGTGACGGATTGCGAGGGTTGCTTAAACACCCGCACACCGGCAAAACTGCCGATGATGTCGCTGCGAGTCCAAGGTACTTCCAGATAGTGATTGGCAGCGGCGAGTAAGTAGTCAATATCGCTGGCTTCAACCGCTACCGGCCCGGTATCGATGTCGAAGTCGGTATCGGTTGTGCCGAGCAACGTCATGCCGTACCACGGAATCATAAAGAAAACCCGGCCATCGGCGGGAGCTGTCAGTAATAGCGCATCCGAATCCAGTACGGCAGGCATGACCAGATGCACCCCTTTGGCGAGGCGGCACCAATCCCGGCTGGGTGGTTCTTTGGCTAACCATTGACCGGTGGTGAACACGATTTGACGGGCATGAATGGTAAGTTCATTACCAGTTAGCTGGTCGCGAACGACTGCGCCGCTGGCCTTGCCTTCTGTTTCCAGGATTTGCGGCAACTGGCAGTAGTTGACGCAATAAGCACCGGCCATTTGCGCGCCGGCGATCAATTCCAAAACTAGGCGGGCGTCGTCGGTTTGCGCATCGGCGTAGGTGAAACCGCCTTTCAGTTGATTTTGCTTGATTGCCGGAAAATGTGCGCTGAATTGCCCGGGATTGAAATATCGATGCCGCATGGACGGATCGGCATCGTGGGCCAGATAATCGTATAGCGACAGCCCCAATTTCAGCTGTAGCCGGTTGAACCGCTGCCGGGCAAAGACCGGTAGGCCGAAGCGCAGCGGCCAGACGCGGTGCGGTGCGATACGCAGCAGCCGGGTGCGTTCCTGGAGCGATTTGCTGACCAGTTTGAAATCGTACGTTTCCAGATAACGCAAACCGCCGTGAATCAATTTGGTCGAAGCGGATGAAGTTGCGCTGGCCCAGTCGTTTTGTTCGACGATGGCGACTTTCAGGCCGCGCAACGCGGCGTCATACGCCGTCCAGGCACCGTAAATACCGCCGCCGCAAATCAAAAGATCGAATGTTGGATGTTGCAGCGCGGCGAAATCGCGGTTCATCGATCGCGCAGCATCAGCGCTCGCTGCGGCAAGTCGCTGATCAGGATATCCACGCCAAGCTGTAATGCTTTGGTGATCTCGTCATCACTGTTGCAAGTATAGACACCGGCACATTTATCGTAATCGTGCAATAAATCGACGATGGCTTGATCGATACTGTCGATCGGCAGGCAGAAGCCGTGTAAGAAAGCGTGTGTTGCCAGCAGCTTGCGTGCATCGTCGATGGTTTGACCGGTTTCAAAGTTATAAATCAACGGAGATTCAACGCGATACCGATGCGCGTATTCCAGGCTTGCGAGATTAAACGACGAGACCAGTATGTGCTGACCGGGATTGCTACCGATCAAGTCGAGCGTTTGCCGCATTTTGGCATAATGACGTGAGACCGGCTCCCAATCGCGGTTCTTGACTTCGATCAGTATCCGGCAGCGTTGCCGGTAATTGCTCAGAAAATCGTCCAGCCTCATGATACCTTCATTATCCGAATCCGGATTGATCAGTGCGCGCAATTGCTGATAGTCGAAGTCGTCGATGTGTTTACCGCTCATTCCGATCTTATCGAGAAAACGGTCGTGCCAAAGCACTGTTACCCCATCGCGGCTCAGCTGCACGTCGGTCTCGATACCGTCGATGGCGTAACGCAACGCTTTATCAAAAGCGTTGCGGGTGTTTTCCATGGCTTCACGATTAGCGCCGCGATGCGCGAACACTTGGCATTTTTCCGGTTGCGAGTGCTCAAACATCGAATTCATACAAGTATCCGTAATTATTTTTTGGCGGTTTGCAGCAGCTCGATAATTGCCGGATCTTTCGCAATTTCTGCTGCGGTTTTTCCGGTTTTACTTTTGATCGAAGTGCTCGCACCTTTTGCCAGCAATACTTTGACGGCATCGGCATGATCATGGAGGCTGGCCCACATTAGCGCGGTGACGCCGTCGTCGTTTTGCAAGTCAATTTTTGCACCGTTTTCCAATAAAACTTCGATGACCGGCGTGTGGCCGTTTTGCGCGGCCAGAATCAAAGGAGTGAATCCGTTCGTGGCTTTGTGATCGATTGCGGCGCCGTGCTTGATCAGTGCTTTCACGATTTCGCTGTGCCCCATCAAAGCCGCCAAAGTCAACGGTGTGGCACTATTTTGATCTTGCACATCAACTTTGGCGTTCTTTGCCAGTAGCGCGTTAACGATATCGATATGGCCATTTTGCGCTGCGATAAATAATGGCGTGGTATTGTTGGCAGCCACTAAATCGGCGGCGGCATTTTTTGCTAACAGGGTTTCAACGATCGCGACATGACCATTCCGGGCGGCCATGTATAGCGCGGTAGTATTGTCCGATGCTAGATCGTCAACTTTGGCGCCTCTTTCCAGCAGTTTATCGACGACCGGACCTTTGCCTTCCATGGCGGCGATGATCAAGGCCGTGAGTTTTTCCTGGGTTTGCATATGAATGTCCGCGCCTTTGTCCAGTAAGGTATCGACGATGGAATCTCGTCCTTTCTGAATGGCCAGCATCAACGGGGTAATGCCATCGGTGGTCTGGACATTAATGTCAGCGCCTTTGGCTAAGAGCATATCGACAATATCTGCATGGCCGTTTTTGGTAGCGATGATCAATGCCGTGACCCCGCCAGCATTCTTGTGATTGACATCAGCATTGCTTTCCAGGAGTTTTTTGACGATCTCGCTATGACCGAATTGCGAAGCTATGATCAATGCGGTAAATCCCATTTCGTTTTGAAAATTGATATTGACGCCTTTCTCCAGAAATTGCGTGATGGTCTCGGTTTTTCCCGAGAATGCAGCCCTGAGGAATTCGGTTTCATCTTCGGTCGCGGCATGAGCCGAAGGGGTTAATAGTACGAAAATTACGATGATGCGAGCTAAAGATTTCAGTATTATCAAAAGGTAGTTCTTTATATAATTCATTGATTACACCTATTACGGGCTTGTTATTGTCAATTGCGGGTTATTAAGGAGATAACGGATCAGTGCATATGCATTGAATTTGATTGTTACTTCTTATCTTTGATATTTTAACTCAGAAATATCCGGTTAAAGATTGAATTGGGATTGAAGTTTTCTCAGCGATTGCAGAGAGATTCCAGAGATTTTGTGAACCGGGGGAAAAAATTTTAGATATTTTCAAGGAATAGGTAAGTGATCACAACCAAAGACTGGATCGTTCCGGACTGGCCGGCGCCGGATAATGTCAAGGCGCTGTTTACTACGCGTAACGGCGGTGTCAGCAACGGTACCCGCGGAATGTATGCGTCATTGAATCTTGGCGCTCATGTGAATGATGAATTGGAGAATGTGGCGCAGAACCGGGCTTTATTGAAGCGTCACTTGCCGCAGGAACCGAAGTGGCTGAAGCAAGTGCACGGTACGCTGCCGGTTCAGATTGAACATGTTGCGGGCGGGATTCCCGAAGCGGATGCCGCATTCAGCCGCCAGCACCGTACTGTGTGTGCAGTAATGGTGGCCGATTGCTTACCGGTATTGCTGTGTGATCAAGCGGGCACAGCCGTAGGGATTGCGCATGCCGGCTGGCGCGGTTTGGCCAATGGTGTCATCGAAAATACCGTTGAAGCGATGGGAGTGAATCCCCGGCAATTGATCGCGTGGCTGGGACCCGCCATTGGACCGGATCATTTTGAAGTCGGCGCGGAAGTTTATGCGGCGTTTGTGCGGCATGAGCAACGGACGGAGCAAGCTTTTCACCCAAAGCATTCTGGCGGCGAGGCGAAGTGGTTTGCAGACATTTTTTTGTTGGCCCGGCAACGGCTCAACGGTTGCGGTATTTCAGAAATTTATGGTGGTGGAGTTTGTACTTATAGCGATTCATCACGTTTCTTTTCGTACCGCCGCGATGGTGAAACCGGGCGGATGGCGGCGTTGATCTGGTTTGAGTAAAATTTGTTGATCGGGTGAATCTAGTCAGCGGCAACAGCGTATAATCCCGCCTTTCCTTTTCGATTAGTTTTATGTCGACGCTTACCTGGATCATCGCCGCCAGTTTGCTGGGCGGGGTGTTGAGTATCTTGCTTGCCGCCGTGCTGGCGCTCAATGCCAGGGTATCCTGGTTATCCTCGCTGATTTCCTATGCGATTGGCGCATTGCTGGGAGCCGCTTTCTTGAATACCCTGCCGGAAGCGCTTGAGCTTTCCGATAATCCCGTGCAAGTGTCAATGACGGTATTGTTTGGCATCCTGGCTTTTTTTATCCTAGAGAAACTCGTGCTGTGGCGGCATTGCCATTTGGAGAATTGCGAGGCGCATGATCCTTCGCAAGGCCACGCATTAGAAGCGCCACCATCGCATTATCACCAGCACGATCACGGCCGTAGCGGAATGATGGTGATTGTCGGCGATACGTTTCACAATTTTGTTGATGGAATATTGATTGCGGCTGCATTTATGGTCGATGTGCAATTGGGCATCGTCACTTCGATTGCCATCATTGCGCATGAGATTCCGCAAGAAGCCGGGGATTTTATTATCTTGCTGAATTCCGGCTACACTCGCCGCCAGGCGTTTCTGATGAACTTATTTTCCAGTTTTGCAACACTGGTTGGCGGCGTTCTGGCTTATTTCGCGCTGCATAACATGAATTATCTGATACAACCGCTATTGGCAATTGCCACTGCAAGTATGATTTATGTGGCCATGTCAGACTTAATCCCCGGGTTGCATAAACGCCCGGAAATTCATGCGACCATTCAGCAAGTGACTTTGATTTTACTGGGAATTGCTTCGATCTGGATCATTGGGGATATATTTCCCCATGCCGGATGATGAGTTATAAATGGTTGATGTGAATAATTTTTTTATAAGATAAGGGCTTAAACAATGAAACAATGGTTCATACTTATGCTGTTACTTGTTTGCAGCAGCTTTGCACAAGCGGATGATAGCGTAGTCTTGAAAGCAGTGGAAAGTGTTGCGCGGTCATGGTTTGAGTTAGTGGATGACGGAAAATACAAAGAAAGCTGGGAAATGTCGTCGACTTTATTTAAAGCCAAAACTCCGGAAGCAGAATGGCTAAAATCGATAGCTGGAATCAGAACCCCTCGTGGTGCAATGACCGCCCGGTATTTGGCTACCGCAGGTGCGACCAAGTCAATCTCCGGATTTCCGGACGGCGAGTATATCGTGCTGCAGTTTTATACGACATTCGCTGAAAAAGGGCTGGCAATGGAAACGGTGACACTGGCTAAAACCGCCGAGAATGCTTGGCAGATGGCCGATTATGCGATCAAGTGAAAGCGGATGGCTTAGGGAAATGCTGATTAATTGACTGCATGAGCGAATCACTTCGTTACGCGGTACTCGCATCCTCGCCTATCTTATTGTGATATGTCTCGGTTGCTGCGTTCCGTGCGCCTCGTGCTTCATCTCATTCGTTGAATTAATCAGCATTTCCCTAGTTTTCTGATGTCGCGCCTCTGAATCCTTCCGAAATCCGGTAATAGACGCGCCTTACCGGCGTGCCGTAACGTTCTATCACACGATACTCAATCGATCCGGGTTGTGCAAGCATCGGTTTGAGATCGATACCCTGCCGGGTTTTTTCCAGGTGACGGCGTTTCATGCCAACCTGGATGACCGGGCGATTCACCGGTGCTTGTGAAGGCTGCCAGTATTCATACATGGCGCCGCTATCCCCAAACATATTGCGTGAGCGGATATCCAATGCTGCGCTGCCATGGGTGTAGAATGCCAGGGCGCTGGCAACCGACCATTTGCTCATGCCTACGACAACCGGTTCCTTGCCGGTTTGATTCCTGACATCTTCAACAATTTGTTTGATTTCATCGGCCGTTTCCCGCCAGAAATAATGTTCGGTAAACAGATGATAGGGAATGCCGGGTATTCCCAATACGACGTAGTGCAACACAAACGCATAGGCCAGAATACAGCTGACGGCCGTGAGCCGCCAGCCCTTTTGGATGCGCTTGCCAAACGCTCCGAGTTGGCTGCTATGGCCAATCATCCAGGCGATGGTGGGTAAAATTGCCAGCCAGATGGGGGCGGTCCAGTGAAATCGCGGTGCATCCGATAGGCTTGCAATGAAGAAGATGATCAAGGGGACGCCGGTAAAAATTTGCACAAACAAATGCTGTCTGCGTTCCAGCGGTTGATCGTCCGGTTTCTTGATTGAGAATAAAGCGAGTGCCGCTGCGGCAAAGCCGATGGGCGTTAATAATACGATGATGTGAAGCAATAATTGATGAACCGCAAACTGATAGCGGTCCGTCAGCACGCGATTGGATTGAAAAGCAAACGACGCCCAATCATTTTCATAGTTCCACAGTATCACCGGTGAAAACAGCAGCAATGCCAGCAGTGCGGCCAGATAAGGATAAGGGCGCAACATCCAGCGGCGTGCGGCGGGATCGATGATCACGAACACCAGTGCGGCAATTCCTAATAGACCGAGGGTATACTTGGATAGCAACCCGAGACCGAAAGCAATGCCCATCCCGAGCCAGGCGGAACGTTGTTCTGCAACCAGCGCGCGTTCCATGTAATAGAGGGTGGCAGCCCATGCGGCGACTAACGGCGCATCCGGAATCATCAAGAAACCCGAACCAAATCCCAGCGGTAAGATGACCAGCAACAACATGGTACGCATCGCGGTCGATTTGTCATACAAATTCAGCGCCATGGCGTACAAATAACCCATTGCGATCAACCCGCTGAGCAATGCGCCGATTCGAACGCCGAATTCGTTGTGGCCTAAGATCGATGTGCCTAACCAAATCAACCAAGCGACCATGGGCGGGTGGTCGTAAAAACTCAGATCCATGTGCTGCGCGTATTGCCAATAGTAGGTTTCGTCCGGAATGAGCTGGGCCAGGCCGAAATAAACCAAACGTAGCAGTACCGCGAATAGAACAATGCCGATAGCCGCCGTACGCCATTGGATATCGAGGGATGGCGGATTCTTTTGATCAGGGAAGACATAAAAAGCGGAACCGAGATAGTTCACGATAGCGGTCGCAGCGATTGCCGGAAAAATGGCGAGTGTGGGCGGAACCTGCAAAACATAAACCAGCAATGCCAAGACACCGCCGCGCAGCAATAAAGCCAGCAGACCAACGGTCAGGAAGCGGCCGAATTGATGCCAGTGTAAATAACCCTCATGATGATCCCGGAAAGACCACTTGGAATTGAACGCGTAATTGGTGGTTGCGGCCACGAAGAAACTGACAAAGTGTGACATCGCAAGTCCGGCGTCACGGCTGATCATCCATTGGAAAACTAAAGCGTCGATGATCACGCCGAATAATCCAACGACTGCAAACCGGCCTGCGGTATTGAGCGAAGCGGTGCCGCCGGCTAAAGTGACCAAACGTTGCAGGTATGCCTGCTGATGAGAAAACGATAATTTCGATGCGCCGTGCGTGCGATCGCTAAAGCAGATCGGGATTTCCGTGACACGGATTTTCCCTTGGTTGGCCATCAACAGTTCCAGCAAGACCTTGTAACCGCGCGCATGACCTGAAATGTTATCTGCCAGTTCGCGGCGGAACGCAAAAAAGCCGGAGGTGGCGTCGTTGACATCGCAGATGGGGCGCGCAATCAAACCGCCGATGCGTGATAGCAGTTGGCGGTACAACGGCCAATTCTCGGTTTTGCCGCCGGCGATATAGCGGCTGCCGATGGCAACATCGAAAGAATGGTTCAATACCGGCGTGACAATAGCCGGCAATCGTTCGGGCGGATGGCTCAGATCCGCGTCCATCACGACAATGACGTTACTTTTGGCTGCCGCAACACCCGCTAGAATCGAACCGGTTAGATCGGGTTTCTCGCGCCGTTCGATCAGGCGGACGCTGGTTTGTTTGGCCCAGTTCCGCACTTTATCTGGTGTGCCGTCGGAGGAGCCGTCATCCACAAAAATAACTTCAAAGGATCCCGGAGTAAGATCTAGGGCTAGAAGGCGGGTGACGAGTGCATCAATATTCTCAGCTTCATTGAGTGTGGGCACTACGATGGAAAAATCGGTCATGCAATTCCAGAGGCGGATTCAGGGAGTAATGGCGGCATTTTATTTTTGTTGTTTCTGGTACTTATTAACGGCCTTATTGTGATCCGCCAGGTTTGTGGAAAAATGCGATTCACCATTGCCTTTTGCAACAAAATAAAGAGAATCGGTCTCAGCGGGGTTCAGTGCGGCACGAATGGAGGCAAGACCCGGCATGGCGATAGGCGTGGGCGGCAAGCCGTGACGCGTATAGGTGTTATAGGCTTGGTCGGCTAAAAGATCTTTCTTGCGAAGATTTCCATCAAACTGTTCACCCAAGCCATAAATGACCGTGGGGTCCGTTTGCAATCGCATTCCTTGCCGCAGCCGGTTGATGAAGACGCCGGCGATTTCGGCGCGATCGCTTTCTACGCCGGTTTCTTTTTCGATGATCGACGCCAGAATCAGCGCTTCATAAGGTGTGGTTAACGGCAGAGACTCGGCGCGCGATTCCCACTCGGATTGTAAATGCTTTTGCATGGTGCGGTAGGCACGTTGCAAAATCTCGATATCGCTGCTGTCCTTCAGGAAATAATAAGTATCCGGGAAAAATATCCCTTCCGCGGCGGTTTCGGAAGCGCCGATCATGCGTAAAATCTCTGGTTCACCTAAATCAGTGGTGAGTTTTTTGATCAACGGGTGTTCATTCAGAACTTGCCGTAATTGCGCGAATGTCCAACCTTCAATGAATCTCACGGCATTGCGCTTGGCATCACCGGAAGTTAAATAGTTTAGAAGCGCTAGCTGGGTAATCTTTTCATTGAGCAGATAATCGCCTGCTTTGATTGCGGATTCTTGATCCAGGTAACGTGCGAGTAGAATGAAGGTCCACTTATTAAGAATAACCCCGTCCTCTTCCAACTGCTGGGCAACCTGCTTCAGATTGCTGCCGGCGCGAACGGAAAATTCATAGGGTATCGTTGAAAGTGTGATACTCGAATGTACATGAAGATAAAACCATGCGACCAGCAGCATGGCGAAGAGCACACTAGCATAAAGGAGGCGTTTTAGCGTGTGCATGCACCGGATGAAAAAAATTACACGCTGCGGAAAACAAGCGTTCCGTTAGTTCCACCAAATCCGAATGAATTTGATAAAGCAACTTTGATATCCATATCCCGCGCGGTATTGGGGATATAGTCCAAGTCACATTGCGGATCTTGATTGATCAGATTGATCGTGGGCGGTGCAATTTTATGATGAATGGCTAGAACCGAGAAAATTGCTTCGACCCCTCCAGCAGCGCCGAGTAGATGACCGGTCATGGATTTTGTGGAATTAACCGCCAATTTGCTGGCATGATCGCCGAAGCAGCGTTTAACCGCGATGGTTTCCGCGATATCTCCCAACGGAGTGGAAGTGCCGTGTGCATTGATGTAATCGACCGCAGTCGTATCAATACCCGCATTTTTAAGCGCATTGGACATACAACGCGCGGCACCTTCACCGTCGTCGCAGGGGGCGGTCATGTGGAAAGCGTCCGCACTCATTCCGAAACCGGCGAGTTCGGCATAAATTTTCGCTCCACGTTTTTTCGCATGTTCCATTTCTTCCAGCACCAAAACGCCAGCGCCTTCACCCAGCACAAAACCGTCACGATCGATATCCCAAGGACGGCTTGCGGATTCCGGGTGATCATTTTGACTGGATAAAGCTTTTGCAGCCGCGAAGCCGCCGATTGCCAGCGGGGTAACGCAGGATTCCGCACCACCACAAACCATCACGTCGGAATCGCCATATTCAATCATGCGAGCGGAATTGCCGATGCTGTGCGTTGCCGTCGTGCAAGCGGTTACGATTGCAAAATTAGGTCCTTTATAACCATACATGATGGATAAATTACCGGCGATCATGTTGATAATCGTGCTGGGAATAAAAAAAGGCGAAATTTTACGCGGTCCGCCGGCATGGTAAGCGGTATCGGTATTTTCAATCATCGGCAATCCTCCGATGCCCGAACCGATATTCACACCAATTCTTTCCGGGTTGAGATTGGAAATGTCATCAATACCAGCATCTTTTACGGCTTGTATGGCGGCGGCCATGCCATAATGGATGAAAATATCCATCCGGCGCGCCTCTTTAGCCGAGAGATATTGGTGAATATCAAAATCCTTCACTTCACCGGCAATCTGTGAAGCGAAAGCCGATGCATCGAAACGGGTGATCCGGGTAATTCCGGATTTTCCTGAAATAATGTGATCCCATGCGCTGGGAATCGAGCTTCCTACAGGTGAAACGATACCCAGTCCGGTTACTACTACCTTGCGTTTGGACAAAATGACTCCGCGTGAATGTCTTATCTTGTGGAGAAATGAAAACTAATTCGTGGTGTGCGCTGTGACGTAGTCAATCGCTTCCTGGACGGTATTGATTTTTTCAGCTTGTTCATCCGGAATTTCACATTCGAATTCTTCCTCCAATGCCATTACCAGTTCGACTGTATCGAGTGAATCGGCACCAAGGTCATTAACAAAAGATGATTCATTTTTGACTTCAGTTTCGTTAACGCCAAGTTGTTCAGCTACAATTTTTTTAATACGCTGTTCAATATTTTCCATCTAGGTATTTCCTTATCAGGTAAGATAAACTCGATTATTTTAACAAATTTTCAATCTCAACAACACTGCAACTTGGGTAATCATTCTCCTTCGCAGATTCCGCATTTGGAAGTTAATCCATATACATTCCGCCGTTTACGTGAAGGGTTGCGCCAGTAATGTAACCTGCTGCAGAAGAAGCTAAAAAAGCCACGGCCGAGGCGACTTCTTCAGGGCGTCCTAATCTTCCCAATGGGACATGTTGGATCAGGTTCTGCTGAAAGGCATCGGCCAGTGAGCGGGTCATATCGGTGTCGATAAAGCCCGGAGCAACGCAATTGACAGTGATATTACGGCTGCCGACTTCACGCGCCAGCGATTTACTGAATCCAAAAATGCCTGCCTTGGCCGCTGCATAGTTCGTCTGTCCCATGTTCCCCATCGCACCGACAACTGACGAAATGTTGATGATGCGGCCGTAACGGGCTTTCATCATTGCGCGAAGCACCCCGCGGCTTAAGCGGAAAACCGATTTCAAATCGGTTTCCATGATGTCATCCCATTCCTCGTCTTTCATACGAACAAGCAGATTATCGCGGGTAATTCCAGCATTATTGATTAATATCTCGATATCACCGAATTTTTCACGAATAGCCGCGATGGCGCTTTCGATTTGCCCGGCATCATTGACATTCAGTACCATGCCATATCCTTTGATTCCGGCTTTTTCCAGGTACTGATTAATCGCGTTGGCGCCATTTTCGCTTGTCGCTGTGCCAATTACCACTGCACCGTGTTGACCGAGCTTAAGCGCTACCGCTTGCCCGATTCCGCGGCTGGCACCGGTAACTAACGTTATTCTGTTTTCCATATCATTTCTCCATCATTACCAGAGCCATGACAACTTGTAATTAATATTCATTTGCTTAACTTGCCTTTAATTGAGTAACAGCTTGCTTGATGGTTTCACTATCCGCCAGCGAGAGCTGTTGCAAATTTTGATCGATACGTTTGTTTAATCCAGCCAACACTTTTCCCGGTCCGCATTCAACCACGCGCGTGACGCCTGTAGCCGCAATAGCCCGGATCGTGTCGACCCAGCGTACTGGACTCACGAGTTGTTGCACCAATCGGTCTTTGATGGTTGCCGGATTGGCGTGAGATTTTACATCGGCATTGTGCAGAATTGGTAAGTCCGGCACATGCAACGGTACTTTTTCCAGTTGTTGTTTCATCTGTTCCGCGGCTGGTTTCATCAGCGAACAATGCGAAGGGATACTCATCGGCAGCATGATCGCTCTTTTGGCGCCTTTCGTTTTTGCCAGTTCGATTCCTTGTTGAATGGCATTTTTGTGTCCGGCGATGACAACTTGGCCCGGAGCGTTGAAATTAGCCGGTTCCAGTGATTCGCCGTTACTTTGAGCGGTTATATCGCGGCAGATGGTTTCGATGATTGCATCGTCCAATCCCAGAATTGCCGCCATTCCGCCGGTACCTTCCGGTACCGCTTGCTGCATTGCTTGCGCCCGGTAGCGGACCAATGCCAGCGCATCGGCAAAACTCAAAGCCCCAGCCGCGACCAAAGCCGTGTATTCACCCAGGCTATGCCCGGCGATGATCGCCGGTTTTGTTCCGCCAAGACTCATCCATGCCCGATAAACCGCGATTCCCGCAGTCAACATGATTGGTTGGGTATTGACGGTAAGATTCAAATCGTCGGCTGTACCATTACTCACCAAGGACCATAAATCTTGCTTGAGAATATCGGAAGCTTCTGAGAAAGTTTCCTGAATGACGGGTAACCCGGCGTAACCGTTCATCATGCCAACCGATTGCGATCCTTGCCCGGGAAATACAAATGAAAATGTCATAGATCACCAGCGCAGTAGCACTGCCCCCCATGTAAAACCGCCGCCAACTCCTTCAAGTAATAGCAATTGATCTCGCTGTATACGGCCGTCTCGAACCGCGATATCTAATGCAAGCGGAATCGAAGCTGCGGATGTATTGCCATGTTTGTCGACCGATACGACGACTTTATCCATCGGTAATCCTAATTTCTTGGCGGTCGACTGTATTATTCTGATATTCGCTTGATGCGGAATCAGCCAATCGATGTCGGTCGATTGCAGATTATTTTTCTCAACCGCTTCTTGCACGACTTCTTCGAGCACTTTGACGGCAAATTTGAAAACGGCATTCCCTTCCATATTGATGTAGGGATTGCCTTGCACCCTTCCACCGCTGATACACCCGGGGGCCGACAAAATATTGCTATGACTGCCGCTGGCATGGAGATGGCTTGATAAAATGCCGGGCTGATCGCTCTGTGACAGAACTACTGCTCCGGCGCCATCGCCGAATAAAACACAGGTGTTGCGGTCGTTCCAGTCGAGTATTTTGGAATAAATTTCACTGCCTACCACTAGGGCATTGCGGCATTTACCGGAGCTGACAAACATGTCGGCCGTTGCCAGTGCATACACAAAGCCGCTACAAACCGCCTGCACATCGAATGCCGGGCAATTTTCAATGCCCAGTTTATTTTGCAAGATGCACGCAGTGCTCGGAAATATCATATCCGGCGTTGTCGTGGCGACGATAATCAAGTCGATATCGTCGCTGCTGACGCCGGCAGCCTGCATAGCATTCTGGCTGGCATACAACGCCAAGTCGCTGGCAACCTGATCGTCGCGTGCAATATGACGCTGCGTGATGCCGGTGCGGGTCCGTATCCATTCATCACTGGTATCGACCATTCGTTCCAGATCGGCATTGGTGAGAATTTTTTCCGGTAAGTAACTACCTGTACCTGTGATTCTTGAATACATTTATCTGGCCAATTTAATTAGAAGTGGATTGAGCGTGACGG
The DNA here is from genome assembly GCA_019745325.1 of Nitrosomonas sp. Classification (GTDB taxonomy): domain Bacteria; phylum Pseudomonadota; class Gammaproteobacteria; order Burkholderiales; family Nitrosomonadaceae; genus Nitrosomonas. The sequence goes on from JAIETK010000009.1 coordinate 32,198, forward strand.
GAAAATTCTGCGACCCGCTCACTGATATGCCGCAGCATGCCGCCTCGCACTTCATCGGCGGCGCGTTTGATTGCGAAACTGAAGGCATATTTATCCGCAGATCCATGGCTTTTGATGACGATACCGCGCAACCCTAAAAAACTGGCGCCATTATAGCGGCGATGATCCACCCGGTGCTTGAAGGATTTGATTACCGGCATTGCAATCACGCCGGCCAATTTAGTCAAGAGATTCCGCTTGAATTCTTGCCGCAAATAAGTTGCCAGCATTTGAGCCAAACCCTCAGACGTTTTTAACGTGATGTTTCCAACAAACCCATCACATACCACGACATCGGTCGTTCCTTTATAAATATCGTTACCTTCAACGTTACCATAAAAATTGAGACCGCTACGGCGCAGCAACTCGGCAGCCTGTTTTACGACTTCATTGCCTTTAATTTCTTCTTCTCCGACATTGAGTAAGCCCACGCTGGGGAACGCTTTATTTTCGACTGAGGATACCAGCGAAGCGCCCATGATACCAAATTGAAACAAATGTTCGGCAGTGCAATCGATATTGGCTCCCAGATCCAGAACGTAAGTATGGCCAGTGCTGGTGGGTAAAACGACTGCAAGCGCGGGGCGATCCACGCCGGGAATTGTTTTCAAGACGAACCGGGACGTTGCCAGTAGCGCACCGGTATTGCCGGCACTGATACAGGCCTGGGCTTCCCCTGTTTTGACAAGATTGATAGCCACGCGCATCGACGAATCTTTTTTGCCGCGTAAAGCCGCTGAAGGTGATTCATCCATGCCGACAACTTCACTGGCGGGGTGCAGGCGGATTCTCGGGCCAAAATCCGCTTTGGCGGCGTGCAACTCGGCTTCAATCGCATCGGGAATTCCAACCAGAATGATGTTAGCCTCGGGATCCTGCCGCAAATAATCCAGAGCGGACGGCACAGTAACATGGGGGCCATGGTCGCCGCCCATGCAGTCTATTGCTACAGTGATATCCAATTTCGGTGCTCTTGAGACTCGGAGAAGCTATATTTCAATGCGGTTTGTAGCAATAGGGAAAGATTTAATCGTTTTTGGTTTTGACTACTTTCTTGCCGCGATAATAGCCATTAGGGCTGATATGGTGGCGTAAATGAATTTCGCCGGTATTCGGCTCAACGGCTAATGGAGGATCGGTCAGGAAATCATGAGAGCGATGCATGCCGCGTTTTGAAGGGGATTTCTTATTTTGTTGAACAGCCATGTAAATTACTCCTTAAACTTAGTTTGCTTTCTTTAGTGCCGCCAATGCCGAAAAAGGATGCGCGGGATGTGCCGGTTGCGGGTTGTCGTCTAGATGATCGTCGGTTGTTTCCAATTCAAGTGTGCTGCATTCGCCTTCGACATGACGTGATGAAATGGATAGACTCAGTATGACTTCTTCTTCGATTAAACTGGCAACATCCAATTCAGGCGTTGCTAATATTGCTTCCACACTGTCATCATCATCCGCTTGATACAGTTCAAATTCATCTTTTGCAAGCAACAGGAATGTTTCAAGATCAACAGTATGAACTAATTTATCGAGACAACGCTGGCAGTTAAGGTGAATTTTGCCATTAATCCGCAAATACAAGCCCGGTTTTTCGTTTTGATCAAACCGTCCGGTAATGCGGTAAATTATTTCTCCTTCCCGGTCAAACAGCAAGTCATGCAAGCGCGCAAGTTCATCCAACGGGATTTTATCATGGTGATTACCCGCATTTTTTACAAATTCGAGGGGATCAATAACAAACCGTACAGACATAAGGCGCGCATGTTATAGTTTTTAATCGTAAGTGTCAAAAAATACAAAAGGAAATTTTGAAAGCACAACAGATTACTTCAACAATAATACTGGGCTCCGGTTCGATTTATCGCAAAGAATTGCTGCAACGATTGCAAATTCCTTTTGATACCTGTAGTCCGCAGATTGAAGAAGCGCCGCTGGACAGTGAATTGCCCGGACAAACCGCCTGCCGCTTGGCTGAAGCGAAAGCGCGCGCAATTGCCGGTATCTATCCGCAAGCATTGATTATCGGTTCCGATCAAGTTGCTGCATTGGGTGACAAGCCTCTGGGAAAGCCATTAAATCACCACAATGCAACCGAGCAGTTGCGTTTGATTCAAGGCCGGGAAGTGGTTTTTTATACAGCACTTTGCCTTTTGAACAGCGCTACCAACCGGTTGCAAAGCCATCTCTCGCCTTACTATGTGAAGTACCGGCCATTGAACGATCTGCAAATCGAACATTATTTGCAAATGGAACAACCTTATCACTGCGCCGGCAGTGCGAAATCGGAAGGATTGGGGGTTGCATTGATCGAGAAAATGACAGGCGATGATCCAACCGGATTGATCGGATTGCCGCTGATCGCTCTGGTCGATATGCTGAAGGCGGAAGGGGTGCAGATTATTTGATATGCATCAATAAAAGCGTTTTTATCGTGATAACCGTCAATTGCAAAGCTAGGCATAATGTGGAATGATTATAGCGGAGTGAGATTTTCATTTATCTTTAACTGAGACATTCATGAGGAAATACAGAGCTTATCCGCTAATCGTTATGCTGGTTGTCAGCATATTGACGAACGGACTGAGCTTATCATTCCGCGGCGAAGTTTTCGCGCATGAACTGGATCATGCCCGCCATGCGTTTTCCGCTGATCCCGCAACACATCTGGAACTGCATCGGAACAACGTTTCCTGGGACGGTGTTGAATTGGATGCGGCAACGCATCTGTGTTTACATTCCGCAGGGCAATATCAACCGTTTTTCTTCAACTCCTTGCCTTCGGTGGCTGCACAGAATATAACGGAAGTCATGACCGTTTTCATTTCTGAAGCAGTTCCTGAAACAATCCCGGACTTGCCGCTCCGGCCACCCCGCATAATCTTTCCAAGCTAACGGCGTTTCGGCTGTTTACATGCTGGCTGCAAATTTTTAGTCAGCTACGGAACAGTTCAGTATGGCTCTGAACAAGAGCGTGACTCATACATGTTATGACTCTGCGGGAGAATTTCATGAATTTAAGCGACCTGAATTCCACACGGTGGGTTGCATACGGGCTGCGGGTTTTTCAGCTATGTCTTATCTTGATGTTGGCTATCCCATTGCGGATTGAAGCCGGTACCGACACTTTCAGCATTGCATCGGACCAATCCAATGAAAGATCGGCAGCCATACCGGCGAGTGATGCCGGTGATTTGACGTTACGCGATGCGATCAATTTGGCCTTGACACTTAATCCTGAATTGGCGGCATTCGCCAAAGAAATGAAGGCGCTGGAAGGCGCGACCTTACAGGCCGGGTTGTTGCGAAACCCGGAACTCACAGCAAATGTGGAAAATCCGGGCAATATCCAAAAATTAAGCGGTGATGTCAATTCGCCGGATGCCGTGGCTCAAGAGGTGGTACAACAACTGACAACCATCCGGATCGGCCAGTTGATCGAATTGGGTGGTAAACGTGCAGCCCGGGTCGATGCTGCATTGCTGGGCGAGGAGCTGGCCGCAAGGGATTACGAGTCGAGGCGTGTCGAAATCATGGCGCGAGTAGCGAATTTGTTCACCGATGTGCTGGCCGGGCAGGAGCGGCTCAGGCTCGCTGAAGAAACCCGGCAGCTGGCGCAAACGGTGTTTGATACGGTAGTACGCAGAGTACAAGCGGGCAAAGTGCCGCCGATCGAAGAAACCCGTGCCAAGGTTGGCTTGTCGGCGACTAATATAGAATACGAACAAGCTTACCGGGATTTGGTTTCGGCGCGTAAGCGTCTAGCGCTGATGTGGGATAGTGCCAATCCGCAATTTGAAAAAGCGCAAGGTGTTCTGGAAGTTGCCGTTCCGCCGCCGGATTTTCAACTGTTGCAGCAGCGAGTATTGGACAATCCGATGGCACTGCGCGCGATGAAGAATATCGAACACCGCAAGGCCTTGCTCAAAGTCGAAGAAACACGCCGCATCCCTAACCTGACGCTGAATGCCGGTGCGGTGCATCACGCGCAATTGGGCGGCACCACGGCAGTGGCAAGCGTGATGATCCCGTTGCCGCTGTTCGACCGCAATCAAGGAAATTTGAAAGAAGCGTACCACCGGGTCAGCAAAGCAGAAGATGAGCAGCAAGCAACGGAATTGCGGCTGAGAACCGAATTGGCGCTGTCGTATGAAGCAATGTCGGCGTCCTGGAACGAAATCAATATTTTGCGAGACGAAATTTTACCGGGCGCTAAGAGCGCGTTTAACGTCATGCGTAGAGGTTATGAACTGGGCAAATTCGGACTGCTGGAATTACTCGATGCGCAACGCGTGCTGTTTCAGAACCAAGTGCTCTATGTGCGTGCGCTGGCCAATTATCAGCGCTTGGTCAATGACATCGAACGCCTGATCGCAGCGCCGCTTGAGAGTGTCAAGCCGGGAGCCAGAACTGGGCAGCAATTACCGGAGCTACCGTAATGAGGATAAACAACATGGTGAATAAATCGCGCTGGATGCCGGTACTGATCGTCATTGTCATCGGGATTGTATTGGCAGCAATGATTCTGACACTGGAGAAACCATCAGCAATCAAATCGGCTGAGAATGGTTCTGATGCCAATGGAAAGCCGCCGGCGTCTCTTCAAGAAACCGGGCCAAGAGGCGGTAAATTGTTTACCGATAACGGTTTCGGTGTCGAATTGACGATTTTTGAAAAAGGCGTGCCGCCACAGTTCCGGGTTTATCTGTACGACAGCGGCAAGCCGCTGGCGCCAGCGGCGGCGAAGGTTTCCATCAACCTGTCACGTCTTGGCGCGCCGATCCAATTAATCAAATTTACGCCCGAGGCGGATTACCTGCTCGGCGATCAGGTTATCGAAGAGCCGCATTCGTTCGATCTGGCGATTGTTGCCGAGCGTAATGGTCAAATTTATCGCTGGGGGCACAGTCAAGTCGAAGCGCGATTGGAAATGACCGGCGATATGCTGCGTGCGATCGGTGTCGAAATATTGACGGTAGGTCCGGCGGTGATTCATTCGACCTTGAAATTGCCGGGCGAGATCGTGGTTAATCCGAACAGCGTCGTGCAAGTCGTGCCGCGTCTGCCGGGGGTCGTGGCGGCGGTGAATTACGAAGCCGGGCAATCGGTGAAAAAGGGCGACGTGATGGCGGTGATCGAAAGTCAGTTACTGGCCGATCTGCAAAGCCAGTATTTGGCTGCGCAACGCCGCTTGGCTCTTGCCAAGACCGTGTATGAGCGGGAGAAACAATTGTGGCAGGAAAAAATTTCCGCTAAGCAAGATTATCTGGCGGCGGAATTGGCCTTTAGCGAAGCCCGGATTGCATCCGATCTGGCGGCGGAAAAGCTGCGCGCCCTGGGGGTGCGGCCCGAACCGGGATTGCCTGCCAAGGACCTGACGCGCTATGAAGTGCGGGCGCCGATTTCAGGACTCATTCTATCGAAAACAGTCGCCCTGGGCGCAGTGTTCAAAGATGATATGCCGATTTTTACCGTGGCCGATATGTCCAATGTCTGGACCGCCGTGACGGTTTATCCGAAGGACTTGAGCATCGTCAGAACCGGCCAGAAAGCGCGCGTGACAGCGACCGCTTACGATGTCGAGGGCGAGGGTGTCGTCACGTACATTACCACGCTGATCGGCGGCCAGACGCGTACCGCCACGGCGCGGGTGATTCTCGATAATCCAGACGGCCGCTGGCATCCGGGTATGTTCGTCAGCGTCGAACTGGTATCGGATGAAATCGAAGTGCCGGTGGCAGTTTCGGCGCAAGCGATTCAAACGTACCGGGATTGGACCGTGGTTTTTGGCCGTTACGGCGATTATTTCGAAGCGCGTCCGCTGGAATTGGGCCGTAGCGACGGTCATTGGGTGGAAGTGTTGCACGGCATAACCGCCGGGGAGCAATACGCTTCCGGCAACAGCTTTGCGATCAAGGCGGACATGGACAAAGCGGGGGCCAGCCATGACCACTAAGGAAACGCTGATTAATTGCCCGCGCAAGCGATCGATAGCGCTTGCAAGGAGCCGCCATGTTTGAGCGCTTACTGAAACTATCCATTTATCAGCGCGGCTTGATATTGGTGGCGGTCGCGGCAATGGCCGGGTTCGGCATGTACAACTATCTGAAGCTGCCGATCGACGCGGTGCCCGACATTACCAACGTGCAAGTGCAAATCAATACCACCGCGCCGGGTTATACGCCCCTCGAAGCGGAGCAGCGGATTACTTTCCCGATCGAAATGGCGATGTCCGGCCTGCCCGATCTCGAATACACCCGCTCATTGTCGCGTTACGGCTTGTCGCAGGTGACGGTGATCTTCAAAGACGGCACCGATATTTATTTGGCGCGGCAGTTGGTCAGTCAGAGAATTCAGGATGTCAGAAGCCGTCTGCCTGTTGGGATTGTTCCGGCGATGGGACCGATTTCCACCGGGCTGGGTGAGATTTTCATGTGGACCGTCGATGCCGATCCAGATGCGCGCAAACCGGACGGCACACCGTACACACCGATGGATTTACGTGAATTGCAAGACTGGGTGATCAAGCCGCGCATGCGTATGGTGAAGGGTGTTACCGAAGTCAACTCGATCGGCGGTTACGTCAAGCAGTACCATGTTTCGCCGTATCCGGAGAAATTGCTCGCAGTCGGCTTGACGCTGCAGGATTTGGTATTGGCGCTGGAGCGTAACAATCTCAACGTCGGCGCGGGCTATATCGAAAAAAGCGGTGAACAGTATCTGGTCAGGGTACCGGGGCAGGTGGCAAACCTGGTCGAAATCGGCGAAATCATCCTCGGCAGTAGCCAGGGTGTGCCGATCCGCGTCAAAAATGTTGCCGACGTGCTGATCGGCAAGGAATTGCGCACTGGCGCCGCGACCCAGGACGGACACGAAGTGGTGCTGGGCACGGCGTTCATGCTGATGGGGGAAAACAGCCGCGTCGTTTCGCAAGCGGCTGCTGAAAAACTGGCTGAGATCAACCGCAGTTTGCCCGCCGGGGTGACGGCGGCGGCCGTTTATGACCGCACTACGCTGGTCGACAAGACAATCAGCACGGTTTCCAATAACTTGCTGGAAGGTGCGGCGCTGGTGATCGTGGTGTTGTTCATTTCGCTCGGCAATTTGCGCGCGGCATTGATCACGGCATTGATTATTCCACTGTCGATGCTGTTCACCATCAGCGGCATGGTGGCGAACAACGTCAGCGCCAATCTGCTGAGTCTCGGCGCGCTCGACTTCGGCATTATCGTCGATGGCGCCGTCATCATCGTTGAAAACTGCATCCGCCGCTTGTCGCTGGAACAGCAACGATTGGGCCGGCAACTGACACCCGATGAGCGTTTCGAGATCGTCTTCGACGCGTCCAAGGAAGTGCGGCGCGCGCTGTTGTTCGGACAAGTGATCATCATGGTGGTGTACTTGCCGGTGTTTGCATTGTCCGGGGTGGAAGGCAAAATGTTCCATCCGATGGCGTTTACAGTATTGCTGGCGTTGCTCGGCGCGGTGTTCCTGTCGGTCACGTTCGTACCGGCAGCGGTAGCGATGTTTTTGTCCGGCAAAATGATGGAAAAAGAAGGCGCGGCAGTGCAGTGGGCGAGAAATATCTACGCGCCGGCGTTGGATGCGGCGCTGAAACATAAGGAATTGACGGTCACTATCGCAGTCGTCGTGGTGATTCTGCCGCTGCTGCTGACGACGCGCATGGGCAGTGAATTCATCCCGAGCCTGGACGAGGAAGATATCGCATTGCATGCGCTGCGCATTCCCGGCACCAGCTTGAGCACCGCGATCGATATGCAAAACGAGCTGGAGCAAACCATCAAGCAATTTACCGAAGTCAACCGCGTCTTTTCCAAAATCGGCACGGCGGAGATCGCCACCGATCCGATGCCTCCGAGCGTTGCCGATATTTTCATCATCATCAAACCGCAATCCGAATGGTCGGGTAAATACCGCAGTAAAGAAGAATTGATCGCCGCAATGGATCAAGCAGTACGCAAAGTTCCCGGTAATAACTTTGAATTCACCCAGCCGATCGAAATGCGGTTTAACGAATTGATTTCCGGCGTGCGTTCGGACGTTGCGGTCAAAGTGTTTGGTGACGATCTCGATGTCATGCTGACCATGGCCGAGCAAATCGAAAAAATCGTCAAATCGGTGCCCGGCGCGGCGGATGTGCGGGTCGAGCAAATCACCGGTCTGCCGGTGCTGTCGGTGCAAATGAATCGCGAAAAAATGGCGCGCTACGGCTTGAACGGCAGCGACGTGCAGGATGCGATCAATATTGCTATCGGCGGACGCGTGACCGGTCTGATTTTTGAGGGCGACCGCCGCTTTGAACTGCAAGTGCGGCTGCCGGAGCAATTGCGCAGCGATATCGAAACGCTCAAGCGGCTGCCGATCAAATTACCGGTACCGGCCGCGCCCGGCGCGCAAAATATGCCGATGAACCCGGTGCTGGCGGGCGGCGGTCAGAATGCCCCAGCCGCACCACTGCCGGTGTATGTCGCGCTTGGCGAAATAGCCGATTTGCACATAGCCAAAGGCCCGAATCAAATCAGCCGCGAGAACGGCAAGCGCCGCGTGGTGATTACTGCGAATGTGCGTGGTCGCGACATCGGCTCGTTTGTGATGGAAGCGGAGAAATTGATCGAACAGCAAGTCAAGATTCCGGCAGGCTACTGGTTGTCGTGGGGCGGGCAGTTCGAACAATTGCTGATGGCGGCGGACCGTTTGAAAATTGTGATTCCGCTGGCGCTCGGATTGGTATTTTTCCTGCTCTATACCATGCTCGGCAGTTTCCGCGACAGTTTGCTGGTGTTCAGCGCGGTGCCGCTGGCAATCGTTGGCGGTATCGTTGCTTTGTGGCTGCGCGATATTCCTTTGTCGATTTCCGCCGGTGTCGGCTTCATCGCCATGTCCGGTGTGGCCGTACTGGACGGCTTGGTACTGTTGTCATTCATTCGCGACCTGCGGCAGCAAGGATTGCCGCTGGAAGAAGCGATTCGTACCGGTTCGCTGCTGCGGCTGCGCCCGGTGTTGATCACCACCTGGGTCGAATCGCTCGGCTTCCTGCCGATGGCGCTCAGCACCAGTACCGGCGCCGAAGTGCAACGCACATTGGCAACCGTGATGATCGGCAGCACGCTGTCGCAATCGTTGCTGTCGTTATTGGTTGTGCCGGTGTTGTATTTGCTGGTGCATCGAGGGAGTGCGGGGAAATAAAGAGGCTTCTGAGTATGGAACTCGAAGCTCCTCGTTGCATTGTAAGAAATACAACGAGGATAAAAAATCAATACCGATAAGGCAAGATTGAGACTATTTTCTGCGGCGTAAGCTGAATCCGAGCAAACCTAAGCCAGCCAGCAGCATCGCATAGGTTTCAGGTTCAGGAACAGCCGATACCGTTAGTGAGCTGATGTAGAACTGATCAGCATCTTTACCGCCGAATTTAAAGTAAAAATCTTGGCCGGTGTGACTCAAAGCGAATTGACCGACATCTTTTGGCAACAAACCTGTGGTCCAGGTGGAATTGTCGAAGCTGTATTGGAAAGTTGCATTGGAAATCCAGCCGGTGGTGTTGTGTCCTTCCGCGCGGAAACCGACGGATGACAAGTCAACGGGTTGATCGAAATGCAACCAGATTTTTTCTTTTGACGTAATGTTATCGTCGCTGGTGTCAGTCTTCAGGTGGTAAACGCCCAAGCCCGCGCCGATGGCGTCTTTTCCTGAAAGCTTGCCGTTGTAGCCGTTATCGTGATCTTGGACAACTGCTGCGCCTGAACCGAAAGCGCCGCCATCGTAGGAGCCTTTTGCGTGTACGGTCAGGCCACCGTTGGTGAAGGTCAGATCGCCGCTGAGCGACGAGGCGATGTTCGAACTGCATAGATCGCCGCCGCTACAAGCGATGCCGTCGGTTGGCAGGAAACCGGTATTGACGCCGCCGCTGTATTTGAGGTTCGCAAAGTCGAACACAACGGTTGGCATTGCAGCAACCGGCGCGCTCGTCAAAGCGAGTAATGCTAAAGCCGATAAAATACGCATTTTAATAAATTCCTTTAAGAGTTATTGTTTAGTTATTGATTCTTAATTTATTCACAGAAACTCTTGGATTGCATAATTTTATCTTAATTATCAATTGCTTGAGAGTCCTATGAGCGCGGAATTATATCCACGTTTTTTGTGGAAATGGAATTTATTTTGTCAATAGGACAGCTTTACCGTTTTTTATTGCAAATGCCTTCATGTGATTCTGCTTTCAAAGATGCTTGGCACACCGGTTTTAATATCATGCGCATTAAGCCACGATCTCGAACAGCGCATCGACATTGGTATCCGCCGCGATGTGTTCAGGAAAGATGAATCCTCTGGAATCGCGCGGGAAGACGATGCCGATTTCGCGGAAGCAGATATCGACGAACTCGGAACAAATGTAGGCGTCGTTATCACCGTGTTTGCCGAGACCGATGGTGATGCGGGCGATGATTTTGGCGATTTCGTCTTTGTCGTATTTCTTGTTGAGCGTGTCGGCGGCTTTGCCGAGCATCTGGTTGATTTTCGCGGTATCGAACGGTGCATTGTGCCTGCCGAGAAAGATCCGGCCATTGTACGGTTCGCCGGAATTTTCGTAATCGCTCAGATACTGGCTCAACGGCACCATGCGCACGCCGTCGTCTTCGACGCTTTCCAGCAGCAACACGCGCTCGTTCCAGGTGAACACGAAGCCGACGTGGCTGAACATCGAATCGGAGAAATGTTCGATGATCCGGCTCATCGGATAATTGCCGGAAGCAAAAAAAATGTCACCGGTTTGAATGTTGTTGCGGATTTGCGGGTAGGCTTTACGTTCCAGTCCCTCGAATTTTTTCGTTCCCATGGTCTGTCTCCCTTTGGATGAAATGTCACGCGGCGGATTGATGTCTTGTTCCCGCATTGTCTCCCAGTCACATTACCGGCGCAATCCATCCAACAAAAACGGGAGTCTAAGCTCCCGTCCTGGATCGGATGATGAATCCGGAATTATGCTGCAATTGCTTTTCTGCGATAAGCCACGAATCCCAACAAACCCAAACCAAGCAACAGCATGGCGTAAGTTTCAGGTTCCGGCACGGCGGAGGTGAATGTGAAATTATCCCAGCCTAAGCCGCCGCCGTCGGTGATATTGTAAATGCGGATCGAGGTCACGTCATTAAACGCAGACAAATCAACCAGATCCGGCGTATTGAATATGCCGCCCACTGTGATGTTGTTCGTTGCGGCAAAAGCACCGTTCACAAACACATCGACCAGCGCCTGAACACCTGAGTTGTTACTGCCAACTGCCAGAAAAGACAAGCTGGATACCGGATCAGTAAAATTCAGAATCGTTTCGCCCACGCAATTGATACCGGGGCTACCGGTGCATAAGAAATTCAATCCGTCGCCGATGTTGGGCTGGCTGCTGACGATATTGACGTTGGAACCCGTGGATGAAAATACCACTCCCGCATATTGATTGGTGATGACGGGGCCGCTGAGGCCGACATCGCCCCATTCCTCAAAGCCGATGAAAGTCGGCGCCGCACTTGCAATCGAAGTCATGCCCATTGAAGCACCGATCGAAATAAAACCGGCTGCGATGGTGCGTTTTAAAGAATTCATTGTTTTCATACTATTCTCCTGTGATTAAGAAGCAGAAAACTAACCAAAACCGGCAGTTGTTGATGACCGGTTTCGTTTACATGGTATGCCCGCTGCCGGGCATTTGCAAGAGGTATTCTTCCAATCAGTACAGTGCGTTATGTCTGTTGAGGATTTACCATTTCTAAAAAAGAACTGGAACAATAATCGCCAGCAATTTGTTTTTTGAAATGTCACTCTGCAGCCATTGCTGAAAAATCTTCCCGCTGCTGCAAAGACGATTTATCATCGGTGCGATGGTGCGTAGTGTGCCGCTTTCTACAACTCTCCCTGGATGATGGATGACCGATAATCTGTTTGATGCTTTTCTATCGCATCACGGCACCGACAAACCTGCGGTGGAACGCATTGCCGCCGCGCTGCGCGAGCAAGGGCTGAGCTGTTTCCTCGATAAATGGGATATCGCGCCGGGCGATGAGTGGTTGCGTAATCTGGAGCAAGGACTGCGCAACAGCCGCTTTATCGTGATTTTCTTCGGACCGCACGGCATCGGCCCGTACCAGCAAGCGGAAGCCGACGCCGCATTGCGGCGGCAAATCCAGCAGCGCCAGCATTGCGTCATTCCGGTGCTGCTGCCGGGCGCGACGCCCGAGCACATCGCGCAGTGTTCGATGTTCCTGCAAGGCGTCAATGCGCTGAAATTTCATGACCTGGATGATCCATTGCCGTATCGTCTGCTCGTTGGATTATTGCGCGGCGAAGATCCCGAGCGCTTGCTTCAATTGATCCGCGCTGAAGCGCAAGCGCCCGCCGATTTGCTGCAAACCTTACAGTCCTGGCTGAGCGGCTTGTCTATCGGTTGGCAGGACGGCGAATGCATCATCAGCGAAGGCCAGGGCCAGCGCTGCCTCAACATTCCCGATCTCAGCGCCAGCTTCAACGCCGCCAGCATCGAATACCTGCTGAGCTGGAAAAGCCGTTTGACCAGCCTGATCGGCCGCGAACAAGAACTGCAAACCTTGCACGCCTGGGCGGACGCGCCGCAACAGATCAGTTGCCGCTTGATCACCGGCGAAGGCGGCACCGGCAAGACCCGGCTGGCGTTCGAGTTCGCCAGCCAATTGCGCGAAAGCAAAAGCTGGCAGGCGGGCGAAGCGCAAGGGCTGAGCGGCAACTGGTATACCGGCGGCGCGGGAACGTTAATCGTGATCGATTACCCGGAGCAACGCACGGACAAGGTGCGCGCATTGCTGGAAGCGCTCGCGCGCCAGCTGCTGACGTGTAAACTGCGCGTGTTACTGCTCGGGCGCAATGGCGATTTCCTGCAACAACTGACGCAAACCGCGCAGACCATCATTGCGCCCGGTTTCGAATTGACCGGCCTGGCCGATGGCGCAGACACCAACGCCAATGCCTGGCAATTGCTTCAGGAAGCGTGGCAGTCACTGCACCAGCGGCAACAACGCACCGTGCCGCCGCTGCCGCTCACGCCAGCCGCCTTTCATCAGTGGCAGCAGCGCCACGCCACGCACCGGCGCCCGCTGTTCGTGCTGGTGCTGGCCGTGCACTGCATGCAGCAACCCGGCGCGCACGAGCTGAACGCGCCGGAGATTCTGCGCGCCTTGGTGCAACAATACGAAATCAACCGTCTGGTCAAAGAAGCCAAGCGAATGCAGCTCGATCCGCATTGCCTGGTCATGCTGCGCGCGCTGGCCGCGATCGCCGGAAAATTACCCGCTGATGCGCTGCGGCAGTTGATCCAGGTCAGCGAGATGCTGCCGCTCGATATCCGCCTGCCCGCACTGAACCGGCTCAAACAAACCAGCCTGTGGTTCGATGGCGGCATTCCCGCGCTGCAACCCGACCTGCTCGCCGCCGATTTGCTGCACCACGCATTGACCGAAATCGCCGATGATCAGACTGGTGCATGGCAATACTGCGCGCTGGCTGCGGCGCCGGATCAATCGGAAGCCAGCTCCATGTTGGGGCGGCTGATACACGACGCGCAGTTCATTTTGCAACGAGTATGGCCACTGCAAGCGTTGATCGACTGGGTGGTTCAGGATGACGAACGCAGTGCCAGCGTCAATGCGGCATTAGCCCGGAATAATCTGGAGCGTAGCCTGTTGCCGCTGGCTATCGCAACCGGGCAGAAAGCGGTGCAAACTTACGAGCAACTCGCGCAAGCCAACTTTGCCGTGTACGGCGCGGTTCTGGCGAGTAGCCTCAACAACTGGTCGGTTGATCTGGCGGAAGACGGGCAGCGCGCAAAAGCGCTGGCAGCGATCGGCCGCGCGGTGGCGATCTGCGAGCAATTGGCGCAAGAAAACTTTGCCGCGCACGGCCCGGCTCTGGCAAGTAGCCTCAACAACTGGTCGCTCCGTCTGGCGGAAGACGGGCAGCGCGCAAAAGCGCTGACAGCGATCGGCCGTGCGGTGGCGATCCACGAGCAGCTGGCGCAAGAAAACTTTGCCGTGTACGGCGCGGTTCTGGCGAGTAGCCTCAACAACTGGTCGGTTGATCTGGCGGAAGACGGGCAGCG
>JAIETK010000026.1 GCA_019745325.1 Nitrosomonas sp.
ATTGATGATTCTGCCGAACGTCGGTTTGAACGAATGGGGTCATGCATTCTGGTTCATGGAAGAACTGTTTAGCGCGCCATTGCACTGGGGCTTTGTAATTCTGGGCTGGGCAGGCTTGTTCTCGGGCGGTATTGCAGCACAAATCATTACCCGTTACTCAAACCTGACGGATGTAACCTGGAACGGTGCAAGCCGCGAAATTCTGAACAACAGAATTGTTCCTTAATTTCTGAGTAAGAATGTCACACCTGCAAGCCAGGTGTGACAGAAGAAATTAGGTAACGAAGAGAAAAGATGAAAACGGGCTAAGGCAGGCGATGTAAAAGGAAGTAAAGGGAATCGTCGAGTTTTCATATTTAATATCACACGAAATGAAGAAGGGAGGGTCTAGTGAGTAGAACAGACGAAATTTTAGCAGCGGCAAAGATGCCGCCGGAAGCGGTCAGGATGTCAAGATATATCGACGCGGTATATTTTCCGATCCTGTGCATCTTGTTGGTAGGAACATTCCACATGCACTTCATGCTGTTGGCAGGTGACTGGGATTTCTGGCTTGACTGGAAAGACCGTCAATGGTGGCCGGTAGTAACACCGATCGTAGGCGTTATGTATTGCGCGGCACTGCAATATTACCTGTGGGTAAACTACCGTTTATCCTACGGTGCGACACTGTGTATCGTATGCCTGTTAGTCGGAGAATGGCTGACCCGTTACTGGGGATTCTACTGGTGGTCACACTACCCGTTGAATTTTGTACTGCCATCAACGATGATACCTGGCGCATTGATGCTGGATACCGTATTGCTGCTGAGCGGTAACTGGCTGATCACGGCACTGTTGGGCGGTGGATTCTGGGGATTATTCTTCTATCCTGGCAACTGGCCGATTTTTGGACCGACCCACTTACCGCTGGTAGTAGAAGGCGTACTGTTATCAGTAGCTGACTACACAGGCTTCTTATATGTACGTACCGGTACACCGGAATATGTACGCCTGATTGAACAAGGCTCACTGCGGACCTTTGGCGGTCACACCACAGTCATTGCGGCATTCTTCGCAGCGTTTGTATCGATGTTGATGTACTGCGTATGGTGGTACTTCGGCAAGATCTACTGCACCGCATTCTTCTATGTTAAAGGAGAAAGAGGACGCATCTCTATGAAGAACGACGTAACCGCATTTGGTGAAAAAGGCTTTGCACAGGGGATTAGATAATGAATATAAGAAGCATATTTAAGCTGGGCGTATTAGGCCTGTATGGAGCGGCAATAGGAGCGGCCTCACTGGCACTGACGCTGACAGTAGATGTTCAGACAGCGGCGGCGCACGGTGAACGTTCACAAGAACCGTTCCTTCGTATGCGTACGATTCAATGGTACGACCTGAAATGGCAACCGAAAGTCACCAAAGTGAACGACATCGCAACGATTACCGGTAAATTTCACTTGGCGGAAGACTGGCCACGTGCGGTAGGCAAGCCGGAACGCGCATTCTTCAACGTAGGTAGCCCGAGCCCGGTGTTTGTACGTTTAAGCACCAAATTGAACGGCGAACCGACGTTTATTTCTGGACCGCTGCAAATTGGTCGTGACTATGAATTTGAAGTCAGACTGAAAGCAAGGATTCCAGGACGCCATCACATGCATGCGATGGTAAACGTCAAAGACGCGGGCCCGATTGCAGGACCGGCATCGTGGATGAACATCTCAGGCAACTGGGATGACTTCACCAATCCGGTAACCACCTTGACAGGCAAAACCATTGATCTGGAGACATTCAACTTCAGCAATGGCGTGTTCTGGCACTTGGTATGGTTAGGCTTAGGCTGCTTCTGGATTGGCTACTATGTAGCACGTCCGATGTTCCTGCCGCGTAGCCGTGTACTGTTAGCATACGGTGATGAACTGCTGTTGGATCCAATGGATCGTAAGGTAGGGCTGGCAGTAGCGATCCTGACCTGTGCATTGGTATGGGGTGGCTATCGTTATACCGAAAGCGTCCATCCATACACAGTACCGATCCAAGCGGGTGAATCGAAAGTAGAACCGATGCCAATTGCACCGAATCCGGTTGCGATCAAGGTAACGCATGCTAACTACGACGTACCTGGACGTGCCCTGCGTGTAACGATGGAAATCACCAACAACGGTGACTCGACAGTCAACATTGGCGAGTTCACAACAGCGGGTGTCCGTTTTGTAAACGACTTGGGACGCAAATATCTGGATCCTGACTATCCACGCGAACTGGTAGCGACTGGTTTGACGATGGAAGATGAAAGAGGGATTGAACCAGGAGAAACCCGGGAAGTTAAGATGGAAGCCAAAGACGCGTTGTGGGAAGTACAACGTTTGATGGCGCTGTTGGGTGACCCGGAAAGCCGCTTTGGTGGTTTGTTGATGACATGGGATGACGAAGGCAATCGTTATATTAACAGTATTGCTGGCGCAGTAATTCCAGTCTTTACCAAGCTGTAAGATAGAGCGAGTCTGAACACCGGTACACCACTGTCGCAAGACAGCCGGTGTACCGGTTTTTTTATATCGCAACACGATTAATCGAGTAGATAGCTTACTAGATTTCAAAATTAACTTAGTCACTTGTGAGTGCCAGTTTATATCTTTAATTTCTTCTAATTCATCAATCTTGGTTGTCTTTGCACAATCAAAAAATCGCAATAATGCACGAAGATACAAAAATGCACGGCTTAAAGGCCAAAGGTTTGAGAAAGGGAGCCGTTTCTAATTCGGCAGCCGTGACAATCGGTTTGGCGGCTACAGCTCCTGCCTATTCGCTCACGGGAGCGCTGGGACACGGTGCTTCTGAAATTGGATATCAATTGCCGATCATATTCATATTGTCAGTAATACCTATGTTCTTTGTTGCGCTATCCTATAAACATCTTACTTCTTCCGCACCAGATTCAGGTACAGTATTTACTTGGGGCTCCAAGGCGATTGGGCCGCGTTTTGGCTGGTTTGGCGGTTGGTCTCTACTACTTGCAAGTATTTTGGCTGGGGTTGCTGCAACTCAAATAATTGTCAATTCCATAGTGATTATTTTAGATATGACAGAGCCATCGTTATGGCTTCGCTCCGGTGTCGCAATATTATTTATCGTGAGCTCAACTTACTTGACCGCATTGGGTGTCGAAGAATCTGCACGAACTACCATGATATTGACCATTACGCAATATGGCGGACTGATTGCATTGGCAGCTGTTCTTTTTTTACAGATATCCCAGGGTAATGCTGCCGTTACTGCCGAACCACTCTCTCTCGATTGGTTTAATCCATTTGCAATTCCTTCATTTGATACTTTTTTGAATGGATTTCTAGTCGCGTTATTCATTTTTTGGGGATTCGATGCTGCATTGGCAATGTCTGAAGAAACCCAAGGCAGCGCGGAACAAGCCGGCAGAAGCGGTATCATTGCTATGGCAATTACAGTAATGACTTATGTGATTTTTTCTATTGCTGCACTGGCTTATGCGGGAGTTGATAGTGGCGATGCTTCCAGCCTGACTTTCAAAGACAATATAGATTCAATACTGACAATGCTTGCGATGCAGATAATCGGCTCTCATGGCGCTCTCATTGCCGCGATTATCATTGCACTATCGGCTTTCTCTGCAACAATATCGACCATAATGCCGGCAGCGCGGGCGGCGCTGGCAATGGCCACTTATCGCGCGCTTCCTCAACGGTTTTCTTCAGTTAATGCGACTACCAGGACACCAAAGTTTGCAACATGGACGATCGGCGCAATGACACTTGTTATATATATCGTTTTAACTGCAATCAGTGAATCGGTTGTTAAAGACACAATCCAGAGTGTTAGTATTGCTGTGTGCACCTACTATATTGTCGCTGCGCTATCTTGTGTGTTGTATTTTCATCGTACTGCATTTAATCATTGGAGTACTGCCTTATCGCAAATTATTTTTCCTGCAACTGCAGTTGTTATATTGTTTGTGGTCAGTGTGCTGCAAGCATGGAATATGATGGATCCGACCTATGGCTCAAGTGGATCGATTGGTGGTGTTGGGGCTGTATTTTTGATAGGGGTCGCGACGCTGCTATGCGGCGTCCCATTAATGATTTTATGGAATCTTTTTGAGCCTCGTTTCTTCCGGGGGGAAACATTGCCATTGGAAAGAGCCCACATGGTCCCAGATGTCGAGGATAACAGAGTTCAGCAGTAGTCAGGAATGACGAAGCTGCTGTGACGCTTGAACTATTAACCAACGTGTGAAAGTGAAGAGAACCTAATCGCTGGTTAGATTGTTTTGTCTTTTTCAAGTGGAAAAGCAGCATCACGCCATGCTTTAATACCGCCTTTCATCGATACAACATTTCGATAACCCATTTGCTGTAATGCATCCGCCGCTAATACGGAACGATAACCACCACCGCAATACAAAACTATCGATGCATTTTTATCGGGAACAACCGATTCGATGTCTCGTTCAAGTATTCCTTTCCCGAGGTGACGTGCACCAGCCGCATGGTCAATCCAATATTCATGATCTTCGCGTACGTCAATGAAATAAAATTTTTCTCCCTGAGCGATGCGGACTTGCACTTCTTCCGCTGTGCATTCTTTAATCCGCTCCTTTACTTGCTCTACTAGCTTTAAGAATCCTGGATTATGATGCATTTATGATCTTGGTAGTATCAAATGATTGGTGCTGTTGAGAGGAGTCGAACCTCCGACCTACTGATTACGAATCAGTTGCTCTACCAACTGAGCTACAACAGCTTTGGAAAAACGAAGCTGGCTATTATAGATGGTTGGGGAATTGCGGGCAAATAGTTAAGAACAGTTATTCTGAGCCTAACGCTGTAAACCAAATTATTTCTTAATCGTTATGAAGTTTTTAAGATTTACTGTTTTTTGATAATTTTCGCCTAAGTTCGGCGATATTCATCAAAAAACTGTACATTTTAGCCGCAACAGTCCATAATTCACATATGGATTCTACGAAAGCAATCGTAAAAAATATCTTGATTATCCATGGACCCAATTTGAATCTTTTGGGGGTTCGTGAGCCGGAGATTTATGGCGGAATTACTTTGCAAGATATTAACAGAAAATTAAGCAATTTAACCGAAAATACTGACTTTAAGCTGGATTTCTTTCAGCATAACGCGGAATCAGCTTTGATCGAAAGAATACAGCAAACAATGCAGGATGGAACGAATTTCATCATAATCAATCCGGCTGCATACACGCATACCAGTGTCGCGTTGCGTGATGCGATTGCAGCGGTAAGACTACCTTTTATCGAAGTGCATTTATCGAATATCTATTCGCGCGAAACCTTCCGGCATCATTCTTATTTCTCGGATTTGGCGATCGGTGTCATCAGTGGTCTGGGTGCTAAAGGATACGAGTTGGCGCTGGAATATGCCATGACTTCCTACTGATAGATTTGTAAACTTTTTCTTTTTGCAATGTCAAGGAGTTGTGTGATGTTGCGGTTTTTTCACTACGAACGAATTGTTGATAAAACGACCTTGGAGCGAGGCACTACCTCGGGAGATTGAAAAATGGATTTAAGAAAGCTAAAGAAGCTCATTGAGTTGGTTGAAGAATCAAGTATTGCCGAACTGGAAATTACGGAAGGTGAAGAAAAAGTGAGGATTAGCAAACCGGGTTCCGGGGTGCAGAACTATGCCATTATGCCGCAAGCCATGCCGGCCATGATGCAAGCATCGCCACAGTCCGTGACGATCGCAAACCCGGGAAATACCGATGCGCCGGATGCGGCTGCATCCACTGCTAAAGCCGTATTGGATGGTCATATTGTTAAATCTCCGATGGTTGGAACTTTTTACCGGGCCGCTTCGCCGGGCGCCAATCCTTTTGTGGAAGTCGGACAAAGTGTCAAAATGGGCGATACGCTGTGTATTATTGAGGCTATGAAATTGCTGAATGAAATCGAAGCGGACAAAAACGGTGTGATTAAAGCAATCCTGCCTGAGAACGGACAGCCTGTGGAATACGGCGAGCCGCTTTTTATCATTGAATAAATATCTGAGAGAGATCAGATAATCATGTTTGAAAAAATTCTTATTGCGAATCGGGGTGAAATTGCGCTACGGATTCAGCGTGCATGCCGCGCGATGGGCATCAAAACGGTAGCTGTCCACTCCGAAGCGGATGCGGAAGCCAAGTATGTGATGTTAGCCGACGAATCGGTTTGTATCGGTCCTGCGCCTGTTGGACAGAGTTACCTCAATATTCCGGCGATTATCAGCGCTGCGGAAGTCACCGATGCTGAAGCCATTCATCCAGGGTATGGTTTTTTGTCCGAAAATGCTGATTTCGCTGAAAGGGTTGAAAAAAGCGGGTTTGTTTTTATTGGTCCTCGGCCTGAAACGATTCGCTTGATGGGTGATAAAGTCAGTGCCAAAAACGCTATGAAGAATGCCGGCGTACCGTGCGTTCCCGGCTCGGATGGCGCATTGCCGGACAATATTGATGAAGTAAAAAAGATTGTCAAGGAAATCGGGTATCCTGTCATTCTCAAAGCTGCCGGCGGCGGCGGCGGCCGAGGCATGCGAGTCGTGCATACCGAAGCGGCACTATCGAATGCAGTTATCATGACGCGCAATGAAGCGCAAGCAGCGTTTGGCAATCCGACAGTTTATGCTGAGAAATTTCTGGAGAACCCGCGCCATATTGAATTTCAATTATTGATCGACGCACACGGCAATGCAGTGCATCTGGGTGAAAGGGATTGTTCGATGCAACGACGGCATCAAAAAATTCTCGAAGAAGCGCCTGCACCTGGCATACCGGAGAAATTACGCAATAAAATCGGTGAGCGCTGTGCCGATGCCTGCCGCCGGATCAAATACCGCGGCGTCGGTACGTTCGAGTTTCTTTTTGAAAACAATGAATTTTATTTCATCGAAATGAATACTCGTTTACAAGTTGAACATCCGGTTACTGAAGCAATCACCGGTATCGATCTCGTGCAAGCGCAAATCAACGTGGCGGCCGGTTTAACGCTGCCGGTCAGTCAGAAAGATATTATATTTAAAGGACATGCGATCGAATGCCGCATCAACGCGGAAGATGCTTACAAACTGACGCCTTCTGCCGGCCGTATTACGCAATATCATGCGCCAGGTGGTCCTGGCGTACGGGTTGATTCACACGTGTACCATAATTATATGGTGCCACCATACTACGATTCGATGATCGGAAAAATCATCACCTATGGCGATACTCGCGAGCAGGCTATCGCACGCATGCGGATCGCATTGTCGGAGATGGTCGTGGCCGGCATCAAGACCAATATTCCATTGCATCGGGACTTACTCAACGATGCCACATTCTTGCGCGGCGGTTTTTCGATTCATTATTTGGAACAAAAACTGGCGTTGCATAATAAAACCGATTAAGGCGCGATTTTTTCATTGATTTCTGCTGACGCATGAGCTGGATTACGCTGATTATCAGAACGGATGCCGAACATGCTGAAGCACTGAGCGATGCACTATTGGAACAAGGCGCATTGTCCGTCGAAATTCACGATGCTGCTGCCGATACGCAAGACGAGCAAATGCTGTTCGGCGAACCGGGTGAGCCTAGCGGTGAAATCTGGAAAAATGCGGAGATCTCGGCGCTGTTCGAGCAAGCAGCAGATATTGCAGAAGTTTTGCGCAATGTCTCGGGTATCATGCCATCCGGTGAAGATCTCGAGTATCACTTGGAACAAATCGAAGAACAGGATTGGGTACGCCTGACGCAATCACAGTTTGATCCGATTCAGATTTCTCAGCGGCTATGGATTGTTCCGACCTGGCATTCCTCTCCGGATCCTGCGGCAATCAATCTAATTCTTGATCCTGGATTGGCTTTTGGCACCGGCAGCCATCCCACCACGCAATTATGTTTAGGCTGGTTAGATCAGAATCTGAGTCCCGGCGGCAAACTGATTGATTATGGCTGCGGTTCCGGAATACTCGCCATCGCCGCGCTAAAGCTGGGTGCGTCGCATGTGACCGGTATCGATATCGATCCGCAAGCCATTGAAGCCAGCCAGGAAAATGCGCTAAGAAATCAGTGCGATCCTGAGAAATTTCGTTTTGTGACCCCGCAGCATACGATCGGATCAAATGTATCGCCGGATCATCCCGTTGATGTGATCGTCGCCAATATTCTGACAAACCCATTGATGTTGCTGGCGCCGGTACTTGCTGGCGCGGTGCGCGCCGGAGGGGATATCGTATTGTCAGGAATACTTCAAGAGCAAGCTGACGAAGTCAAACAAGTTTACCGGCAATGGTTTGATATGCGCACGGTGGCAGTGCAAGAAGGCTGGGTGTTGTTAACGGGCAGCAAAAGATGAAATGATGATCTCTAAAACGTTGATGGCCAATGCGTTTCAATAACCAGTCATTAAAATACAAGCAATCCAAAACAGCGAGTCTTACATGGCGTTGGTAACTTGCTGTCCGAGTTGCAGTACGACATTTCGCGTCAATGCGGCGCAACTCCAAGCACATGGCGGTGATGTCCGCTGCGGGCAATGTCAGCGGGTATTTAACGGTTTCGCCACTCTGA
Organism: Nitrosomonas sp.; assembly: GCA_019745325.1. GTDB lineage: Bacteria > Pseudomonadota > Gammaproteobacteria > Burkholderiales > Nitrosomonadaceae > Nitrosomonas. The sequence continues at coordinate 8,581 of JAIETK010000026.1, forward strand.
TTACCGCGCATGAATCAACCATCGAATATCCGCTAACCGTCCGGCCGCAACCGGATGCTGCGCCTGGCTCATCCGCTGAAACTGCTAATATCAATCCGGATTCGAGCAAAGTCATTAATCCGGCATCCGTTCTCGCGAGTGAGCCGGATATGCAGAATCCTTCCGATCGATTGTTCGACGATGAAGAACCGGTCAAGCATTCATCGCCAATGTGGGGGATTGCGAGCGTGATGTTATTGCTGCTGTTGTTTGGCCAGGTGGCGCATCATTATCGGACGCAACTGACCATCCTCGCACCGCATTTCAGGCCCTATTTGGAACGGTTTTGTGAATTGCTTGACTGCACGGTCGCTTATCCGCGAGATATTCAGCAAATCGGCATCGAGTCGTCCGATTTGCAAAAGAACCCGGCAAGTCAACCCGAAGTCACGACCATGCGCGCGATTATTCATAACACCGCGCTGTTCCCGCAAGCTTTTCCGGCATTGCATCTGGTATTGCTCGATGCGCAGCAGAACGTTATCACCAGCCGGATTTTTACGGCGGATGACTATTTGCAAGAAGGAGATAAGCAGCGATTGTTTATTGCGGCGCAACAGGAAATTGAGATACGCCTGGACTTTGATAGTACCGGACTAAGTGCGCTGGGTTATCGCCTGCTTTTGTTTTACCCCTGATAGCGCAGCGGAATTCATACATGCAAACTGCCGTAACAGCTACGGCAATTTGTGTTTTCTAATCGTTATAAACGCGCCAGCAAGAGTTGATGGATTTCCTGGTCGTCGAGCACGATTGGGTTGGTTTTCATGCTGTTACCACGGCAGTTGGCAATAACTTTGTTTAAACCGTCCGGTTGCAAGCCATAATGCGAAAGCCTCGGCAAGTTGAGTTCGTCAGTCCATCGTGAAAGTCTGTCAGTTAGCGCACTAAAAGCGGCAGCGGGATCGATAAATCGTTTTTCGCACAGTATCTCGGCAATATGCAGATATTTTGCCAGCGCTTGATTATTCGGCTCACGCGCGAGCATGGCTTCAATATTTACCTGGGTCGCGGCTGCAACCAAGGTGCCGCAAACAGCGCCGTGCGGGATCGGATAAAAAGCGCCGAGCGGCGAAGCCAAGCCATGCACCGAGCCTAGACCGGCTTGCGCCAAGGTAATACCCGAGAGCAGCGCGGCATAGGCCATTTTTTCGCGATGTCCGGCCAACTCGCCTTGTTGGCGATACAGCGGCATTAACGCATCGCGCGCGGCCTGCAAGCCACTGATCGCAAGCGCATCGGTAAAGGCGTTAGATCGGGTGGAAACATACGATTCCAGCAGTTGTGTCACAGCATCCATGCCGTTGGCGGCGATTACGCCAGGCGGGCAACTGGCTAACAAATCGGGATCGACGATGGCGTATTCAGCAACCAGTTTGTCGTGACGGAACGACTTTTTGAAGCCGTTTTTACCTTGTACGCTGAGTACCGCGTTTTTTGTCGCTTCGCTGCCGGTGCCGGCAGTTGTGGGTACGGCGATAAACGGCACCGCAGGGCCTTGATAGGGCAATTCGGGGCCGACGCCTTCCAGATAATCCATTACGGAACGTTGTATTTTCAATAATCCCGCTACCGCTTTGGCGGCATCCAGCGCACTGCCGCCGCCGATACCGGCAACGGCGTCAAAAGAATCACCGGCATATGTCTTGACCAGATCGTCAATCAGTCCGGGGGACGGTTCTTCCGCAATCGTGCAATGTTGCCAGGTAATTGAGCGTTGCTTAAGTTCACCGAGCAAAACGTTCCAGCCGCCGGTATTGATGAATGAATGCGCACCGGTCACCAGTAAAATGTGTGAACCGTAACTGGAGAGGATATCCGGTAATTTTCTGATGGTTCCACTACCGAATTCAATGCGGGGCAGCCGGGCGATGGAGAAATTGAACATCAGCCGGCGATCTCCGGGAATAAACCTTGATACGGCACGCCTTGACGCGGTTCGGCCATCCAATCCGCGACGGTATCCCGCCACGTCAGGTAGTGCGCGGTTTCTTTATGGGCTGCGGCATCTTGTTGGGTTTTGTAGGCTTCATAAAAAACAAATTTGGTTGGATCGGTAGCGGATTGCAAGATATCGAAGCGCAAGTTACCCGGTTCGCGAATGGAATTTTCGTGATTGACGCGGCAAGCTTCCTTGAAAGCTTCCACTTTGTCCGGTTTAACAGATGCATAGACGATTGTTACATACATAACCGCTTTCCTTCGTGAATATTGGACGGCTTGTATTGTACTAAAATCCTGTTTTGTAAACGATGGCTTTTGCCGGGCTATTATGTATTTTGAAGTTTGCCCGTTTAAGTAAAATTACTATTGTCTGTTTACGTTCGTCTCGCCAATTTTCAAGCATTTTCATGACAAATAAAGATGTCGGCACGCCTTCTCTGCTCAATCGCCTAGTCTCTTTAACGACGATTCGCGACATTGAATTGTTTGAGCTTAGCCTGCTGAAAACATTAGCTGAGCTTTTAAAAGTCAACCAGATATCGATGTATAAACTGAATCCGGATAATAAGACATGCTGGTTGTCCACTTATTCAGCCAAACTGATTGAAGATGGCAATAAACGTCAGCTTTCCGAATCCCAGGAAATTTATACTTCGGAAATAATCATTCCGGATGAGATCCGGTCAGCGCAATTGTGGGTGGAAACAACAAAAAAACCTTATATTCATTTGCAATCGGAAAAATTTTTGGTGATTTACCCGGTACTGGCCGCCAGTAAAATTGAAAGCATGCTGACTTTCGAGCTGCCGCATATGCTCACAGAAGGCGAGATGCTGATCATTACCAGTCTTTTGAGCATCACGCATAATTTCCGCAGTTTACTGGATGAAAGCCAGAAGGATAAACTCACCGGTTTGTTGAATCGCCAAACATTCGAAGCGAACATCAATAAGATCAGCTCTCTGATCTTGAATGCCGAGCTTGGTCGGTATCAAGATACCAGCGGTCGGAACCGGAGGAGACCCAAAACCGGCGCGGAAAAATTTTGCTTGGCCATTATCGATATCGATAATTTCAAGTCGATCAACGATAAGTTCGGCCATGTGATGGGAGACGAGGTTTTGCTGTTGCTTTCCTATGTGATGAAGCAGAATTTCAGGTCAAAGGATTTGTTGTTTCGTTTTGGCGGAGAAGAATTCGTAGTAATTTTTCATGCGCCTAGCCAAGCCGATGCTTATCAAATATTGGAACGCTTCCGCACCAAAATTGAAACTTACCGTTTTCCGCAGATCAATACGATTACCGTGAGTATTGGCGCAACCCTGATCAGCGGAATGTGCCATCTAGCCTCGGAGATTCTAGGACGAGCCGACCAAGCGCTTTATTATGCCAAACATAATGGCAAGAACCAGCTGCACTTTCATGAAATACTGCTTGAAAGCGGCTGCATCGAAGATAATAAGGAAAGCGGTTCTATCGATTTCTTTTAACGTTCGATGTGATTCTTAAACGATCGATCACCACCGGAAAAAAGGCCCATAAAATCCTCCGCGATAGAGCGGATAATAGCCGGGATAGTAGGGGTAAGGCCCGTAATAAGGGCTATAGTAATTATAATTGGCCAATTTCGGCCATAAGTAAATTGCGGTGGCGCTTAGCAACGGAACGCGGATGACCCGCTTACCGACCGTTAGCTCGGTATCGCCGGTGATAACCCCGGCAATCGTAATTTCTTTGTCTTTGGCATACACCGCGGGATCGAGAAACTCCGGACTTTTCACCACGAAACGGCCTTCACCGGTTCTTTGTGTCTGCGGACGGCCGGTGTAATCCAAGGGGTAAGCGACGATTTGCAGCATGCTGTCATGTTCTTCGTTGTCGACATCAATAATCACGCCGCCCCAGCGCACCGGAACATCTTTGAAACTATTGGGATCGAGACTCACCTGCTGGTAGGAAACTTCGGTCGCGGGCGCATTGGCGATGGAAGGCGGCAATCCGGCGCAGGCGCTCAATAGCAAGACGGGTAATAGAAAGAAAATTTTCATGATGCCTCCCGAGAATGATAGATAGGTAATAAATGGTGCCGCAATCCGGTATTGCAATCGTATGCCGCCTGCAATGAGTGTCACACATCATTTTAGGCAAGACAGGACTTCAAAAATTCACCCGATGGGATCGAATGACATTTTTCTATCCTTTCGCAGATGACGTCAAAACTGTCACACTGGAATGGTAGAATACAAACTGGCTGGCGATTTCGATATCATCGGCAGCTCTATCAACCATTGATCGCGACGTTCACCAATCGAGGGTAGCAATGATTCGCTGTCTCCATATTACTTTAGCGTTGTTTACATTGTTGTTGCTTTCCGCCTGTGCCAGTAAGGCACCGGATAGGAAAACGCTTGCTGCGGCGGGGAATGTAGCGGCACCGACGCCCTTCGAACAATTGACTTTCAAGGCGGAAGGTAAAACCGTTTATGAAGATCACGGCAAGTTCATCATGCTCGAAGGCAGCAAATGCATGCAACGCGATAACGCTATGGAGCCGGCGGTCATCACCCAATGGCTCGAAATGCCGGGTTATGTCGATAGCGGCACGGTCGTGCTGAATGGCTGGGATTTGCGCTATTTGAAGCAGGATCGCGAGGTCAATTCGCTGCGCGCCGAGATTACCCGCAGCAAACTGGTGAAAAATACCGGGTCGACTTTTCTGGTATTCGAAGCGCAAGGCAAGCTGGAAGATCAGAACCGCAACGATGCCTTTGAATTTTGCGTATTTTTCACCGCATTCGGATATCGCTCGGTCGAAGTCGATGCGGTCATCGACGAGGATTACGCCGGAATGGAAGCAGCGATGCTGCAGGATAAAAAACAAGGCGCGGTCGCCACTCTGGAAAATAGCGGTCACAAAGGCACGGTGCGGCGCTATGATGCGCTCGCGATCATTCCGCGCGGTTTCGATTTTCAGTTTGCCGACAGCTTTGAATGCGAATGGCGCTGGTCGCTTTGCAAATGGAGCGACCGTGTCGATTATCCATTGCTGCAAATGGCCTACAATCTATCGCAAACCAGCGCCACGCCGAATCAATCCGGCAGCCCGAACTGGGCCACCCAGACCATTTTCAAAGACAACGATATCCGCACCCATCGCATCAAAACCCGAGCGGCTTTGATTCACGGACGCAGCATTAAAGTGCGCGCCGATTTTCTGGCGCTCAATCCCCGCAGCGGTAAAGCTGACACCTGCCGCAAAAGCGTCGACGGCGTGGTCCGCACCCAAACCATCCAAATCGACGAATTGCCTTTCGACTACGCTATCCCGATGCTGACCGGCTGGGATCTCACCCATGAATGCGAACAGCAAAAGCTGCAACGTGCTGGCATCTGGATTCACGATATCCGTTTCGACCCGCGTTCGCACCGGTTGGAATACAAAGTATCGTCCATCCTGCGCGACCAGGACGGCGCGCCCAGTTTTAACAGCGCGCATCGCGTTACCGTGCTGGGACTCAACCGCTTGTCGTCATCGGCGCAGCAACGGGTTCCGCGGTTTCAGTTGAAACTCCGGGACTAGCTCTGATTCCAGGAGTTTCTTTCATCGCAAGTGTAAGTGCTTATAAGGGCGGAACATCCTTACGGGTTTTTGCGTGTAGAGGCCAATCCAATCGTACCCCAAAGGCATTTAGCTTTTAAGTCATAGTCTTTACGAGACCTTTTAGAAGACCTATAATCAGGTTTCATTGATTAACTGTTGAGATATGAAATCATGACGCATCAGATACTTACAGAAATTGCAGCCAGCATCTCCGAACTCAAGGCCAACCCCATGAAAGTTGTTTCCAGTGGCAACGGTATGCCCATTGCCGTATTGAATCGCAATGAACCCGCCTTTTACTGCGTGCCAGCCGCCGCCTATGAAGCAATGATGGAGTTGCTTGACGATATAGAATTGCTGAAACTGGTGAAAGAACGCATGGACGAACCGGCTATCAGCGTTTCGCTCGATGACCTATAAGCTGGAATTCAAAAAATCGGCGCTCAAGGAATGGGAAAAACTAGGTTACACAATCAAGGACCAATTCAAAAAGAAACTAAAACAGCGATTGGACAATCCGCATGTTCCATCCGCTGCATTGTCGGGCGCGAAAAACATTTACAAGATCAAATTGCGGCAACTCGGCTATCGCCTCGTTTACGCCGTTGGAGACAAGACTGTAACTGTTACTGTCATCGCTGCTGGCAAGCGAGACCGGAATGAAATCTACGATATCGCTCTTTCGCGGATGCATGACAAGACTTGAGCCATAACGACGAAGCTTAGGGAGGCAACGTGGCTATGTCGTGCCGCGCGCTTTAGGATAGCAAAATGTTGGAGTTCCTACCGTCACTCCAACCTACCATGCTGCATTGTTAGTTACGTGCTGTTTAAAAAGGGATATCGTTAATTTCAAAAATAAAGTCTCCGCCATATCGATACACCTTCTTTAGTGCAGCCCCAACCTTTTTGCTGATTGCGGTGTTTGCATTTAGACTGGCGATCACGGTCTCGTCGCACATGATTTCAATTTTTGCGAACTCTGACTCTTTGTTCCATCCGATAAAAATATCTTCCTTGTCAATTTTTATGTCGTACTTGCCTTTGATTGACCAGTATATATCCCACCAAATTTCGCCACGGAAATCCTCTAGTAAAATATTTGAGCGGATATAGTCCTTGAGAATCCCATCATAAAACAGATCTGTCGCGTCATCAAACCACTTACAGTTAGCGTTGTGAAGTCGATTGTAGTCCTTTATTTTTTCTTTAAAGTTTGTATAGGAGATAAATCGTATACGAGAGAATGTCTCTTTTTTCTTTATAATGTATCGAGATATGTAATGCTCTGAGTCAACAACCTCTTGCGAAATTTCATCGTTGTCTATAACCAGGCGAACAAGGTCAGAATCAATGACCGATAGTAAGTTGAATTGATAAATGGATGGTTTCTTTTTTCTTTGTGATAGAGCACTCAGCTCGTAAGCTTGAGCCTTCATCAGAGAGGTTACAGCAGCAAATATATTTTTGTCATTCTTCGGAGCGCCACTAATACGATTCATTTCCTGAAAGGCGAACACTTCATAATCTGGAATCGATAAAGCTTCTTTTACTCCAAAATTGATTGCGTCGTCATGATAGGTTTTTGATGCTTCTGGTTTTGATATTTCAAACGCGATCGCCTTGTCATTACTCCACGTATGAAGTGGCCACCAGTCAGCATTAGGGTCTTTAAGATTTATGTTTCTCGCAAGCAGCGCCCATATGTTTGATTCGCTTTTTTTTGCAACTTATTAGAAGGGTTGTGTATACGTCGACTTGCTGTACTTTCCTGACTTTGTAGGCAAGAAGGTCAATTTCTCTTACGCTTCCCTCAAAATCATCTTCATAGTACTTGTTGCTAATAACAGTCCAGCCTGCTTGACGAAGTAAATCAGAAACTTTGTATTCAAGAACGAAACCTGTTTTGTGAATCTCTTTCGCGTAAATGTTGTCGCTCATAGCTGCTGTTTTGGTGGTTGATTAACGTAATGTATAAGACATTTTGTCCAATAATCTATCAGATAATATCGTAAAATCCCGTGTTTTATAGATTATCATCATGATAATTGTGTTTGATATGATGGTGAGAAAATGAGCAATTCCAGTAATATGGCATTACTTTCTGCTAAAACTTGCTGAATACAAGTTGGATAAATTAGCTTTAAATATTAAGCTTCTCTACGAAAAAATGAGCATTTTTGCATAAAGCATCCTCCATACTGGGCTGGTTGTTCTGATGCTCAGAATGCTGACTGATACCAGCATACAATAGCTATCCCCATGAAAAAACTCCCCCCCGAAATCATCGCCAAACGGCTTGCTCACCTTCCTCGTCCAACATATGCGGAAGATCTACCGGTCAATGCTCGCCGTGAAGAAATCAAGCAGGCCATCGAGAATCATCAAGTGGTGATCATTTGCGGCGAAACCGGGTCGGGCAAGACCACGCAAATTCCAAAAATCTGCTTGGAACTGAAGCGCGGTGTGCATGGCTTGATCGGGCATACGCAGCCGCGGCGGATTGCGGCGCGGACAGTGGCAGGGCGGATTGCGGCGGAGTTGAACTGTCCGCTGGGGCAGGCGGTCGGTTACAAGGTGCGGTTTACCGACAAGATCGGCGCGGACAGTTACATCAAACTGATGACCGACGGTATTCTGCTGGCGGAGACGCAGGGCGATCCGCTGTTACAGGCTTACGATACGCTGATCATCGACGAAGCGCACGAGCGCAGTCTGAATATCGATTTCTTGCTCGGCTATCTCAAGCAATTGCTGCCGAAGCGGCCGGATCTGAAGCTGATCGTGACATCGGCGACCATCGACGCGCAGCGCTTTTCCCGGCATTTCAACGATGCGCCGGTGATTGAGGTCAGCGGGCGGTTATACCCGGTGGAGATTCATTACCGTCCGCTAGGCGATGCGGACGACGATAGCGACGGCGATGTGCAGCAAGCCATTGTCCACGCGGTTGAAGAGCTGCATGCCGTGGGTTCCGGCGATATTCTGGTGTTTTTGCCGGGCGAGCGCGAGATCCGCGAAACCGCCGAAACCCTGCGCAAGCATTCGTTTCACCGGCTTCACGCCGCGATCGAAATCCTGCCGTTGTTCGCCCGTTTGTCGGTGGCCGAACAAGAGCGGATATTCCAGCCGGGTGGCGCGCGCCGCATCGTATTGGCGACTAACGTCGCGGAAACGTCGCTGACCGTGCCGGGAATTCATTATGTGATCGACACCGGGCTGGCGCGTATCAACCGCTACAGCTACCGCAACAAGGTCGAGCAATTGCTGGTGGAAAAGATCTCGCAAGCGTCGGCCAATCAGCGCGCCGGACGTTGCGGCCGGGTGGCGAATGGGGTGTGCATTCGGCTGTATGCCGAGCAGGATTTTCAGGGGCGAGCGGCGTTTACCGATCCGGAAATCCTGCGCTCGTCGCTGGCTTCGGTAATTTTGCGCATGAAGTCGCTGAAAATCGGCGATGTCGAGGATTTTCCGTTTCTGGAGCCGCCGTCGCCGCGCATGATTGCCGACGGTTATCAGTTGCTGGCGGAGCTCGGCGCGGTCGACGACAACCGCAATCTGACCGCCACCGGCTGGCGGCTGGCGAAGTTTCCGCTCGATCCCAAGATCGCCCGCATGATTCTGGCGGCGAAACAGGAAAATTGCCTGCACGAAATCCTGATCATCGCGTCGGCATTGAGCGTGCAAGATCCGCGCGACCGGCCGTTCGAACACCAGGCCGCCGCCGACGAGGCGCATCGGCGTTTTCAGGATGAGCGTTCGGATTTTCTGGCGTATCTGAAATTGTGGGATTTCTACGATGATTTGTTGAAGCACAAAAAATCCGGCAAGAAACTGATGGCGCAATGCCGCGAGCTGTTTTTGTCGTACCGGCGGTTGCGCGAATGGCGCGAGATTCACGGGCAACTGCATACGCTGATGGCGGAACTGGGTTTCAGGCCGAACGAAATTCCGGCGGGTTACGATGAGATTCACCGCGCGTTGTTGCCCGGTTTGCTTGGCAATATCGGCTTTAAAACCGAGAAAGAAGGGGAATATCTGGGGGCGCGCGGCATCAAGTTCGCCATTTTTCCCGGCTCGGTGTTGAAAAAAGGCAAAGCCAAGTGGGTGGTGGCGGCGGAATTGGTCGAAACCGCCAAGCTGTACGCGCGCTGCGCGGCGAGAATCGATCCGGCCTGGTTGGAGCGGATCGCCGGGAATTTGTGCAAGCGGCACTACTTCGATCCGCATTGGGAAAAAAAACGTGCGCAGGTCGTGGCGTTTGAGCAGGTCACGCTGTACGGCTTGATTATCGTGTCGAAACGGCCGGTCAATTACGGACCGGTTCATCCCAAAGAAGCGCGCGAGATTTTTATCCGCTCCGCATTGGCCGCTGGGGAATACGTGACGCCAGCGCCGTTTTTTCAGCATAATCAGACATTGATCCAGGAAATCGAGGAACTGGAGCACAAAACGCGGCGGCAGGATGTGCTGGTCGACGAGCAGGAAATTTTTGCGTTCTTCGACGCGATCATTCCGCAGGACATCACCAACGGCGCGGCTTTTGAAAAATGGCGCAAACAAGCGGAACAGCAAAATCCGCAACTACTGTATCTGACGCGGGAATTGCTGATGCGCCACGAAGCCGGGCACGTCACCGAAGTGCAATTCCCGGAACAGATGACGTTGCCGGACGGCAGCGAGCTGGCGCTCAGTTACCGGTTTGAACCCGATCATCCGCTCGACGGTGTGACGCTGACCGTGCCGTTGCCGTTGCTGAACCGGCTGGAAGCCAGGCAACTGGATTACCTGGTGCCGGGATTGATCCGCGAGAAGATCACCTGGCATTTGAAAGCGCTGCCGAAGCAAATCCGCCGCATGCTGGTACCTTTGCCCGAAACGGTGACGGCATTTCTGCTGAGCCAATCGAATGCCGTGCATCCGCTGCCGCTGGCCGATGCGCTGGCGCAATTCATTCTCAAAAAAACCACGCTGACGGTGCCGCCGGATACTTGGCCAGCAGCGCAAATACCGCCGCATTTGCTGATGAATATCCGCGTGACCGGCGATGCCGAGGAAGAACTGGCGATGAGCCGCGATCTGGCCGGATTGCAGCGGCAACTCGGGCAAGCCGCGCAGCAATCGTTTGTAAAGCGGGGTGCCGCCAACGAAAAAATTGCGATTGAGCGTGATCAGATCACGCAATGGGATTTTGGCGACTTGCCGGCGGAGGTTGCTTTCATGCGGAATGGACAACCGATGACAGGCTATCCGGCGCTCATCGATCAAACCGAGAGCGTTGCGATCCGCTTGTTCGATACCCGCGAAGCGGCGGATCATGCGATGCGTTCGGGCGTGCGGCGGTTGTTAAGCCTGATGTTGAAAGAACAAATTAAGCAATTGGACAAGAATCTGCCCGGATTGAAACAAGCCAGCATGCAACTGGCGAGCCGGATGAATCCCGGCGATTTGAAACAGGATATGCTGAACGCGATTCTCGATCGCGCTTTGCTCAACGATGATCCCTTGCCGCGTAGCGAGGCCGAGTTTACCGCGCAGTGCCAGCGCGCCAGAAGCCGTTTGCCGGAAGTATCCGCAGCCTTGGCAAAACTGTTGCAGCAAATCGGCGCCGAATATCAGGCATTGATGGTGCGCTTACCGGCGGTGCGCAACGACCGGGTGAAACCGGAGTTGAAGGGACAACTCGAGCATCTGCTGTACCCCGGTTTTCTCGGCGCGACTGATTGGAAACGCTTGCAGCAGTTGCCGCGTTATTTGAAAGGTATGGCGTTGCGCTTGGAAAAACTGGCTGCGAATCCCGAGCGGGATCAGCGTATCAGTACGGAAATAGCGCCGTTCTGGCAGCAATATTTACAGCGGTTCGAAAAGCACCAGAAGACCGGCGTGCATGATGACAATCTGGAAGAATTCCGCTGGCAAATCGAGGAATTGCGCGTGTCGTTGTTTGCGCAGGAGTTGAAAACGCCTGCACCGGTATCGCCGAAGCGTTTGCAGAAATTGTGGGAAAGCGTGCGGCCATAAAAAACGGGAGCCGCGGCTCCGGTTTGTTGTTTGTGCAACTTAGCACGATTATCCCGTGGTCATTTGTTTATAGATCCTCTTTTTTTGTGAAAAAATAGGATATTTGTACAGGTCGCGACTTTTATTACACCAATGATTCTGAAGAAATTCTTCGCATAGGTTAAAATGCGCTCTATTTTTTATTGATTACTGGTTTGTTGCAGAAAAATCCAGTAAATACTAACAAGTTTTCGAAACCAAGGAAGCCACATGAAATACCAAACCGATGATCTGCGCATTATCGGCGTGCATGAACTCACACCACCGGTCGAATTGCACCGCGAATATCCGATGACGGAGATCGCCACCGAAACGGTCTACTCGGCGCGGCAAAGCGCGCATCGGATTTTGCACGGTGAAGACGATCGCTTGCTGGTAGTGGTCGGGCCGTGCTCGATTCACGATGTCGACGCGGCGCTGGAATACGCGGCGCGGCTGAAGCACTTGCGCGAGGTATTGAAACCGCATTTGCACATCGTCATGCGCGTCTATTTCGAAAAACCGCGCACGACCATCGGCTGGAAAGGATTGATCAACGATCCCGATCTGGATAACAGCTTCCATATCAACAAAGGCTTGCGGATGGCGCGGCGGTTGCTGCTGGATTTGAATACCATCGGCATGCCGTCGGCGACGGAATACCTGGATTTGATCAGTCCGCAATATCTGTCCGACCTGATCAGTTGGGCGGCAATCGGCGCCCGCACGACCGAAAGTCAGGGGCATCGCGAATTGGCTTCCGGCGTTTCCTGTCCGATCGGATTTAAAAACGGCACTTACGGCAACCTGAATATCGCCATCGATGCCATCGCCGCGGCTTCGCGTCCGCATCATTTTCTATCGGTGACCAAGGAAGGGCACACCGCGATTTTTGCCACCAAGGGTAATGAGGATTGCCACATCATTTTGCGCGGCGGCAGGAAGCCGAATTATGATGCCGCCAGCGTCGAGTCGGCGACCGAAGAATTGCAAAAAGCCAAGTTGCCGCCGCATCTGATGATCGACTTCAGTCATGCTAACAGCCACAAGGATTACCGCCGCCAAGCCGAAGTCGCCGCTAATGTGGCCGAGCAGATTGCCGCCGGAAATCGGGCGATTTGCGGGGTGATGATCGAGAGCCATCTGGTCGAGGGCAATCAAAAAGCCGACGACAAGAAACGTGAGGAATTGTTGTACGGGCAAAGCATTACCGATGGTTGCATCGGTTTTGAAATGACCGAGCAAGTGTTGCAGCAACTGGCCAAAGCCGTTGAGAAGCGCCGGAAGAGAAAATAACGCGTTTAGCGCCGACTAATTGCCTGCGCAAGCGAATTAATCAGCGCTTCCTTAGTTTCTGACCGTCAAACCTTGATGCAACGACAACCGGTAAGCGCTTAAAGCCGGAATCAAACTCAGCAGGAAGGTGCTGGCCACGATGATGCCAAGGTGCATGATGATCGAGTCATTCATCACCAAATTGCTAATGAAAATGCCGAAATTTTCAGCCAGGTAGGTTTTGGAAAAATGGAGCGCAACCGCTAGTAAGCATATCGCCAGGATAATAGCGGATAGCACGATCAACAACGCTTCCAGTTGAATGATCAGGAACACAAACCAGGAACTCGCTCCGATCGCGCGCATCACCGCAATTTCGCGTTGCCGCTCGCGGATCGATGACAGCAGCATGGTGCTCAAGCCTAATAACGCCGAGAACAATACCAGATACGATATCAATTGCAGCGTATTTTCCATCGCCCGCATCATTTCCCATAATTCCATCAATGTCACGCCGGGAAGAATCGCCAGCAAGGGTTCTTTGGCGTATTGATTGATCTGGCGCTGTACCTGGAAAGTCGCCATTTTGGACTGTAGCCCGATCATGAAAGCGGTGATGCTTTTCGGCGTGAGATCACGCTTTTCGATGTCCTCGTCCGTAATCCGCTTGCCCGGGATCTTAACGCCGTCCCGCCAATTGAGGTGAATCGCTTCCATTCCTTGCAGACTGATATATAACGCCTGATCGGCGGGTGTTCCGGTCGATCTGAGAATGCCCGTGACGGTAAAGGGCCTGTCGTCATGCGAGCTGAAGCTGACTTGTCCGAGTCCGTGCGCCAGCACGATGGGGTCGTGCAAACGGTAATTGAGCTTTTTGGCGATATCGGCGCCCAGCACGACATCGAATACTTTCGCGAATGCCCGGCCCTCGGAAAAATCCAGCCTGGCATTTTCACCAAAGCGGAACCGTTCGAAAAAGTCGCCGGTGGTACCGACCACGCGGAAACCGCGATGCGAATCGCCCAATGAGATCGGAATGGTCCATGCCACTTTGGGATCATTGGCAAATGCCTGGTAACTTTGCCACGAAATATTGTTGGTGGGATTGCCGATGCGAAAGACCGAATACAACAGCAGATTGAGCTGGCCGGTGCGTGCTCCGGCGATCAGATCGACGCCGGAAACGGTTTTACTGAAACTTTCCTTGGCTTCGAAACGGATATGCTCGACCCCGAGCAGCACGAACACGCTGATGGCAACGGAAAACAACGTCAGCCATGCGGTATAGCGCCGGCTGCGCAAACTTTGCCAGGCGATTTTAGCAAGCATGAACTACCGCCCCCGCGCGGTTGATTGCGGTCAGATTCACAATCCGCTGGAAATGTTGCGCCAATGAAGTGTCATGACTGACAAAAATCAAGGTATTGCCCTGATCCTTGCAAAGCTCAAGCAATAACTGCATGAAAGCGGTGCGGGCATCGCTGTCCAATGCCGATGTCGGCTCATCGGCGATCAGGATCTCCGGGGCGTTGATGAGCGCCCGGGCGATTGCAACCCGCTGTTGCTGCCCCACGCTCAGTGCGCCGGTTTGCTGATGCAGCAGGGAACGGTCCAGTCCCAATGCGGTAAACAGTTGCAATGCTTGCGATTCGATACCGGCATTCGTTTTTTTACCGAAATACGCAGCCAGGCGGATATTGTCGAGTACGTTTAAATAGGGGATCAGGTTGAATTGCTGAAACACGATGCCGATATGCCGGGCCCGGAAAATATCCCGCTGATGCGCCGAGAGCGCGGCTAAATCTTGACCGAGTATTTCCACGCTGCCGTGAGCCGTTGTCAAAATTCCCGCCAGCAGATTGAGCAAGGTCGATTTTCCTGATCCGGAAGGTCCCTGAAGAAAGACTCGCTCGCCTTGTTGAACATGCCAGCTTGGAATGTCGAGGATCGCCGGTGAGTTTTTTTCGGGATAGGAAAAAACCAACCGGCTGATTTTTATTGCATCGGGCGCTTGCGTAGCGGCCGTTTTCAGCGGGGTTTCTGGAGAAATGACCGTCAACAAAGCCTCCTTGCTTTTTTCTTCGTTTGTCCCCGGATGATATACTGCACCGTATGATTACAACAGCATTTTATCGCAAGTTATCTTTCCAGGCCGTTAAACGGTTGATCTTTGCCGGTACGGCGGCCGCATTGCTGATGATCGGCGCGCAGGGCGTTGATTCGGTCGCGCAATCCGGTACGGCGGCGTACCGCACTGTCGAATGGGTGGATTTGATGCCGGCGGATGACTTGGAGGCGTTGCTGAATCCGCCGGATTATCTCGATGACATCGAAGACGGTTCGGAGCAAGACCGTTTGAACAGTCAACTCAAACCTGTTACGCCATCAGCGGAAGACGACCGCTATCAGCAAGCGTTGAAATCCACGCGGATCATGCCGGAATTCGATAACCGGAAAATCAGGATTCCGGGCTATATCGTGCCGCTGGAGTTCGGTAAGAATCAACTGGTCACGCGCTTTTTCCTGGTGCCGTATTTCGGCGCCTGCATCCACGTGCCGCCGCCACCGCCGAATCAAATCATTTATGGCGTTTACGACAAAGGATTCAAGCTCAATCATTTGCAGGAAGCTTTCTGGCTGACCGGTTTGCTGAAGACAACATTGACCGAAAACGATGTTGCGACCTCCGCGTATACCTTACAGGTGGCGGACATCAAACCTTATACCGAGTAACCCGGTACCTAGGGAAACGCTGATTAATTCGGCGAACGAGATGAAGCACGAGGCGCACGGCGCACAGCAACCGAGACATATCAAACAAGATAGGCGAGGGAGCGAGTACCGCGCAACGAAGTGATACGCTCGTATAGTCAATTAATCAGTATTTCCCTAGCTTACTTGATTTTCAGGCGGTTGATCGCCGGAGTTAATAGTTGCGCGCCTTGCGACCGATCGGTAATCCACTGCGCTTTAATTTGTTGAATCCCCGGGAAAATAGCGAACAAGTCCATGCGGATTTCGTTCAATTCCGCAATCCGAGAACACTGAAAACGGTAACTGGCATGGATATCCGCGTGTTCCTCATGATGATCGTGACCATCGTCGCCATCTGCATGCGGGTGGATTTCCGGCATCCGGACATCGCTATCCACCAGCCGACAACCGGCGCTTGGCAGTGCAAATAACCGGGTTGGTTCGGTCAAAATTTGCCGGGTTGCGTGAAATGCCGTCTTTTGTTCAGCAGTAACCGGCGCGTGCTCGAATCCGAGCAAATTCACGGCTGGGGATTCCAGCGCCAAATGCACGTCATGATTTTCCAGAACGATATTCAACGTGGCGATTCCATGCACATGCGGTTCGTGCGCCGGGTGTCCGGACGCTGCGACCGTAGCATTTGATAATGCAGAAAGTAATAGCAGCCAGCCGGTTGCACGCAGTTTACGATGCATGGCTTGCCTGAGCTGAGCCAACCAGCGCGATGAACGTGTCTTCAATCACGGAATACGGTACATCCCGCGTTATGAAAACGATGCGGCTCCGGCGGTCTTCCGAAGGCCACTCGGGGAATTCCACGGGTGGATGGAAAATATGCTGCACGCCATGAATGACCCACGGCGTAGCGTGATTTTTCATGTTCAAGATGCCTTTGATCCGTAAAATATCCGGGCCTTTGATAGCCATCAACAGATTCAGCCAATCGTCGAAAAGCGCCGGTTCGATCGGGTCTTCGAAGGTGAAACAAAAAGCCTGCACATGATCGTCGTGGCGGTTGACGCCGGACTGAGCCGTAACCGGCGGATGCGTGCGGAGCAATGGATTGTTTCCGGGGCTGACCGGCTGGTAACGATTGATAGGCTTGGATTCATACGATTCCGCATTGAGCCATTTCATCACATCCGGTGTTTTTTGATCGATCGAAAAAAACGTGTCGTTGAAAACCGGTTGCAAATCCGCCAGACCGTTGACCGCCAGCAATTGCATCGCGGACGGATTCAGGGCGTGCACGCGTTGCTGCACGGCGCTGAGCGTTTGTTCGTCGACGAGATCGCTTTTGGTCAAAATGATCCGGTCGGCAACGGCGATTTGCTTCACTGCTTCCGTGTGGCGATCAAGCGTTTCCATCGCATTGACGGTATCGACGGCCGTCACGACCGCGTCCAGGCGATAGCGGCTGGCGATGTGCTGGCTGGTCATCAGCGTATGCAGCACCGGCGCGGGATCGGCTAATCCGGTGGTTTCGATCACGACCCGGTCAAAACTGCGCGAGCCGTTGCGGGCGAAACGCCAGGTGGCATCTTTCAGTACTTTTGCCAAGTCGCCGCGGATCGAGCAACAAACACAGCCGTTTCCCATTTCCATCACTACCGTTTCGGTGCTTTGCGTGACCAATAGGTGGTCTAGGCTGATTTCGCCGAATTCGTTGATGATCACCAAAGTCTTGCTGAAAAAAGGCTGACGCACCAGTTGGTTGAGCAGCGTGGTTTTGCCGCTGCCTAGAAAGCCGGTCAGCAAAATGACGGGAATCCGTGCGTTGCGATCTTCCATCGGTGAAATTCAAATAAAGCCGGTTATTCGGAAATAATCTGGCACTGCTTGCAGATACCGTGCAATTCCAGTTGCTGGTGCGCCAATGCAAACCCTGTACTGCGAATGCTCTGCTCGAGATCTTCGATGATATGTTTTTTGATGCCGATTTCCTTGACGCTGCCGCAGCGGTCGCAAATCAGAAATTGCGGGGTTTCATGCCGGTGGCTGCAGGTGATATGCGCGCATGACATGTATTGACCGGCGGTTTCCAGTTTATGCACCAGTTTTTCCCGGATCAGAAATTCCAGCATGCGATAAACCGACATCACCGGTAGCGATTCCTGAAATTGGGTTTTATATTTGTCGACGATTTCATAGGCCGATAGCGGCGTGGCGGAAGCCAGTAATACCGTCAACACATTTTTGCGCTTTTCCGTCAATTTGCTGCCGGTTGCTGCGCAAACTTCTTGTGATCGCTTGATGATTTGATCGATATCCGCTGACATTTTGAATTTTTAAGCTTTCAGGAATCAAGAATCCATTGATTATATGAACATATTACGTGAAATTGTGAAAATTTCAAAACCATGACTGCCATTCACCGGTTATTGTTCTTCAACCCAGACCGGAAACGGATCGGGCAGGGCGGGCCAGTGCGATTCACCGGCTTGCAGCTCTGCATCCGTCAATAAGCATTCATCCAGCCATTGGCGAATGGCTGACTGATCGAGATTCTGTCCGATAAACACCAATTCCTGCCGCCGGTCTCCGCACGGTTCTTCCCAATCTTCCATGATGGACTGCACGGAGATTTCATCCTCCGGCCATTCATCTCTGGGGACGGCTGCCCAAAACATGCCGGCATAACCGTAATGCGCAATTCCACCGGCCTGATTCCATTGGCCGGCTTGATCCGGGCGTGTGGCCAGCCAGAAAAAACCCTTGGAGCGGAGCAGTTTGCCTTCATTCCAAGGATGATGGAGAAAATCGTAGAATCGTTGCGGATGAAAGGGTTTTCTGGCGGAATAAACAAAACTGCTGATGCCGTATGCTTCGGTTTCAGGGATATGCTCGCCGCGCATTTCCTTCAACCAGCCGGGTGCTTGTTGCGCTTTTTCAAAGTTGAATTTACGGGTATTTAATATCCGGGCTGCATCGATACAGCCGTTCTGGATCGCGATGATTTCCGCTTCGGTATTCAAGCTGCGTAAAATGCCGCGCAGATTATCTAATTCTTCGGGGCTGATCAAATCAATTTTATTGATTAAAATCACATCGCTGAACTCAACTTGATCAATCAGCAACTCGGTGACGCTGCGTTCGTCATCCGCCCCCAAGCTCTCGCCGGTTTCCTGCAGCATTTTGGCTTCATCGAAATCCTTGAGGAAGTTCACCGCATCCACCACCGTTACCATTGTGTCGAGGCGCGCCACGTCGGACAGGCTGACATCGCTGCCGTCTGCAAAAGTGAAAGTTTCCGCGATCGGCAACGGCTCCGAAATGCCCGTGGATTCAATTACCAGATAATCAAACTTTTTTTCATGCGCAAGCTTGCGCACTTCGATCAGTAAATCCTCGCGCAACGTGCAACAAATACAACCGTTACTCATCTCAATCAGCTTTTCTTCAGACCGGTTGAAGGAAATCTCTTTTTCGATCAATGCGGCGTCGACGTTGATTTCACTCATGTCATTGACGATCACGGCAACGCGCATTCCTTGCCGGTTACTCAAAATATGATTGAGTACGGTGGTTTTTCCAGCGCCCAAAAAACCCGACAGCACCGTTACAGGTAATTGCTCAATAGTCATTGCAGTCATCGATTGTTTGATGTTGATGCTCGATATGATATAACATATCATTCATTCAATCCAATGTCATTTGGATCATCGTTGCCTCAGAAGCTTATTAATCAATGAATTTAGCGGATTAAACAACAGAAACACGAGCATGAATCAATTTTTCACCCAATCTTTGCACTATGATCGAACCGGCATTAAAGCGCGTAACATGCGGTGTCCCGATATTTCCGTGCCGATCAACCGCGACGTATGGCGCTACCGTTGCGGAAACTAGCGATGACCCTGGTGCTGGCATTCGCGATGGGACAGGTACAACCCGTTGCGGCGGATTCTGCAGCAACAGCGGCTGAAACAGATAAACCCAAGCCGGTCATTCAAATGACGCCGATCCAGATCATCGGCACCACCGGCGATGAACCGCCCAAGCCCAACAGCAGTACTTTGAAAGGCCGCTCCTTAAGGTTGCAGCAAGGCGATACGCTTGGCCAGACGTTGCATCAGGAGCTCGGTGTCAGCAATGCATCGTTCGGTCCGGGGGTCGGCATACCGGTGATACGCGGCTTGACCGGCTCGCGCGTGCGAATTTTGCAGAATGGTGTCGGCAGTCATGACGCCACCAGTCTGAGTCCTGACCACGCGGTCGCGATCGACTCATTATTGGCGGATGCCATCCAGATTTTTCGCGGACCCGAAGTGATCCGTTATGGCGGCAATGCCATCGGCGGGGTGGTGGATGTCAGCGATAACCGCATCCCCGACAGAAAAGTCAAACAGCCGGTCAGCGGTTCCGCAGAAAGCCGTTACGATACCAACGGCGATGGCACGCATTCGGCATTCCGGTTGAATACCGGTAAAGACCGGTTTGCATTCAACCTCGGCGGTTTCTTCCGCCAGCGGGATGATGTGCGGATTCCGGGAAAAGCCATCGACGAGGCATTGATCGAGCAACAATTCGGTCTGACCGATATTCAGAATGCGGCGGGCAGGATTCCCAATACCGACAGCAGAGGCATCGGCGGTTATACCGGTGTTTCGTGGTTCGGCAACAATTTCATGGCCGGCATGTCGGTGAGCCATACCGATAACCGCTACGGTGTTCCTAAAGGCAGTCACCACCTCGATCCCAATCATCTCGACGGTCTCGAAAACATTTTGCCGCGGATTAGAGACTTGAGCGGATTCGAAGATATTTTCGGGCCGAAGGCGTTGTTTCCGAGCATCCGTGTGAATATGCAGCAAACCCGTTACGATTTCAAAACCGAATGGTATGAACCGGTGCGCGGTATCGAAAGCGTCAGCTTCCGTTATGGCCTGGTCGACTACCGGCATATCGAGTTCGAAGGCGGATCGCCGTTTACCCGATTCAAAAACGATGTTGGCGAAGGCCGGCTGGAGGCGCGGCATAACGCTTTACCCAATTTAACCGGAACCGTCGGCGCGCATTGGATCGACCGGAATTTTTCCGCGCTGGGCGTCGAAACCTTCGTGCCGCCGACCAAGCAGCAATCAGTGGGGTTCTATACGACACAGGACTATACCTGGAATAACTGGATCGTGCGCGGCGGCGTCCGGCTGGAGCATGCGCGGATCAATCCCGATGCGAATGAATTGAAGTTGCGCGGCAGCGCGTTGCCACCCGTGCCGCTGCCGGGCTCCCTGGATTTTCTGGCATTTTCCGCTTCAACCGCGCTGCAATGGAATCTGCGGCAAGATACGGCGTTGATCCTCACGCTGAATCGCGGCAAGCGTCCTCCGGATATTCAGGAATTGCTCGCGCTGGGTCCGCATTTGTCGACCCGCAGTTTTGAAATCGGCAATGTGCAATTGAAAAACGAAACCGTGAATATGGCCGACTTGGCGCTCGACTGGAAATCAGACCGCGTCAGTTCGCGCATCAACGGTTATTACAACCGCACCGATGACTACATCTACCTGCGCAATACCGGGCTGGTGTATGAAGTCGATAATGAAACCATACGCCAGCGTTGCGTCAGCGACGCGGAATGCGTTTCGGTTTTTGCGTATGACCAGCGCAACGCCGAGTTTGCCGGGTTTGAAGCGCGGGTCGACGGCACGCTCTATCAACTGCCGGGCGGCAACAATGTGTTGCTCACCGTGTTTTCGGACTATGTCCGCGGCCGCTTTACCGGCGGCGACCGGGATGATGTGCCGCGCATGCCGCCGTTGCGTTACGGTGCCGAATTGGGGCTCGGTAATCCCATCTGGAATGCCGCGTTGCGCTACACGCGGGCGGAAGCGCAGCGATATCCGGGCAGAAATGAAACGGCGACGGATGGCTACCATTTATTGACCGCATCGGTGGATTATCAATTAAAAGCGGGCAAGTGGGGCGATGTGTGGTTGTTCGCCAAAGGGCATAACTTGCTCAACGAAGAAATCCGCAATTCCGTGTCGTTTTTGCGAAATTTCGCGCCGGAACCGGGGCGCAGCTTCATTTTTGGCGTGCGCGCCACATTTTAGATAATGCGCTATCTGTCTTTCAAAATGACCGGCGTACGATGGAGACTGTTCATCGGCTGCTTTGCTTTGTGCGTCAATGTGCTGGCGCTCGAAGGGTTATCGATTCGTTCTGCCGGTGCGGTGCATCTGGATATTGAAGTCTGGGGTCAAGGCAACGCCTTGTTTGCGGGATACTGCCGGACGCCGGGCATCACCGGCTGCGATCTCGACGGCTTGGCGGAGGCGACCGGTTTACCGCCCAATACCCTACCGGTGGAGGCCGCCACCGGAAAACTGATTTTTCCCGCCGATTTTCAGGATCTGACCGGCGGTCCTTTCAGAACGCGGAATCCGGGGTTCCAGTCGATACAGAATGCGTTGTTGCCGAATGAATTGCTCGGTTATCGCGCATCGGGGCGGTTGCGTTATTGGGATCCGGCGCTATCGGTTTGGCGCGATGCGCCGCCGGATGTGCAAATCCGCTTGTTCGGCGGGCTGGAAGCCAACACCGAGGTATTGCGCGATTACTCCGAATGCGCCGGGCAACTGATTTGTTTCAGCGAGGGTAGTTTTGGCACGGACGGCAGCACTGTCTTCACCGGCGGCGGCATTCTCGGCAGTCCGGAACTGGTTGTCGACATTACCAGCGCGAACGGCATCTTACATACCCATCTAAGTTTCTTTCTTGAGGATCAAAACGGACAGCCCGGCGGGGCGATCGGCGCTTATCTGGTCGAAATGCGATTGCTCTCCAATGCGCGGTTTTTTCCAACCGAGCCATTCCTGATTTTGTTCAATGCAGGACTTGGGCCGGAACAATTCGCCGCCGCTTTGACGGCATTAACCGGTGAACCGGGCGGCGGCGATCCGCGTCCGCAGCCGGTTCAGCCGGTATCGATACCCGGCGATGCGGATCTGGACGGCGATGTCGACCGCATCGATGTCGCGTTGATTTTACTCGCCGCGCAGAATAACGAAGCAGTCGAGCCCGCGAATTCCGCGTTCGATGCCGACAAGGACGGTGTCATTACCCGAGCCGATGCCTTATTGGCGAAATCCTTGTGCACATTGCGGTTGTGCAATAGCCCGCTGGATGCGCCGGCGACTTCGCTGAATGTCGCGGCGATCTTTGATCATCAAGCCGGAATCCTGAATCTGAACGATATCGAAGCCGGTGCGCAACACTTCCGCGCGCAGTTGCAAGTGCAGGAAGACCAATCCTTGCTGTTGACTTCGCTGCAACTCGACCAATCGCGCTATGCAAACCCTGCCCGCTATGACAGCGCCGCCGGCATTCTGACGATTCCGGTGGTATTCATTAACGGGAAGTTTTTTCAGGCAACGCTGCGTGCGATCGATGCCAACAGATTTGAAGCGGTTCACCTGGAAGAAATCAGCGGAATTCTTGAAAAATAAGCAGTTATTACCATCGTCAATCAAGGAGTACAAAAAATGTTCAATAAAATGAATTTATCAATCGGCGCATTCGTGTTCATCGCGGCTTTCAATCCGGCGCACGCAATCGCAGCGGATGATACCTCGCATGGAGGGGATATCCAGCCGTGGCGGGCCGGCGCGGAAATTTTTGTGAATAACGCGTTGTTCGAGGCCGATTTCGGTGATCTGAGCGGCGGTGCATTCGAAACCGACGATCCGGGAGTCGATGTCAATATTACCAAAGGCGCTTTCACGCCCGGCAATTGGTTGCGTTTTCAGCCGGTTGGGAAGTTGCTGTATTGGAATGGCACGCAATGGAGTGAAACCATCCCGAACGGCGAAAGAATCGATGTGACCGATGCGCTGAATCGCGTGATTTCTTTTTCCGGTAGCGGTGTTAGCGAAACCGCCGGGGTGATCGGCGAATTCGGCAGCGGCGGCGATCTGCACGAGCACCTCAGCTTCAAGATGCTCGATGCCACCAATACGCCGAATGGTACCGCCGGCGCGTACCGCATCCAATTTAGACTATTCGAATCGAAAGCGAACAGCGATACCTCGGTTTCCGTGGCATCGGCTCCGATCGCAATCGTTTTCAATCGCGGACTGACGAACGAAAGCTTTGAAACGGCCGTCGCCGCCGCCGGCGATCTTTCCGAAAATGCGGTTTTCGCCTCTGAAAATGGGGTATTGACGATCCAGAGCGTCAAAGCGCTGGGAACCCGTTATCAAGTGAAGCTGCAACATTTGGGCGGCGATAAATTCCAATTGATCGAAGCCAAGCCAATTTCCGCTGCGGAATAAGGTCCGCTTACATTCAAAACCCCCGCTGTTCCAGCACGTGATCAAACAAAGCGCCGCCGATGGTTATACCTGCCAGCGTTTTAACCCGGCTGCGTTCTTTCAACGTTGAAACCCGGTTTCCGGGTTTTATTTTTCTTACCATCCACCATCTCCGGCTACGTGCGTTGTAAAAAAACATCAACCGGAAACACCGTTTTCAGCACCCGATAGCCACTGTTTTTACTGGGAATTAGTCAGTGCCGCTACCCTTATCCGGCAAAATTTTCAAAAAATTTTCTGCACAAAAATAATTTTGTGTTGTACCATTGGTGCCATAGTAATATTCATTGACTACTAGATATTGTGGTTTGTTGATGAACGATACTACTTCATTGAATCAATGGAAGTTTGTCTTTTCTGTGATGAATTACCAGCCAGGAGGAACCCTCGATGCAGCTTGCGACAGAACCAACTCCCCACAAACCTGTTTCCGGAAGTCAAAGTTTGGATACACCCGCATCACACTCACCGTTTCCGAATCATCGAGTCATCCGCCGTAACGGCGCGGTGGTGGCGTTCGAGCCGGGCAAGATTTCGGTGGCGCTGACCAAGGCGTTCATCGCCGTCGATGGCGGGCAAGGCGCGGCGTCGGTGCGGGTGCGCGAAGTGGTGGCGGGGTTGACCAACGATGTGGTCGGTGCGTTGTTGCGCCGTCAGCCGGATAGCGGCACGTTCCATATCGAAGATATTCAGGATCAGGTCGAACTGGCGCTGATGCGCTCCGGCGAACACGATGTGGCGCGCGCGTATGTGCTGTACCGCGAAGCGCGGGCGCGCGAACGCGCCAAGCTGAAGCAAAGCGCCGAAGCAGTCGCGGAAACGCTGACCGTGACCGACAATGGCCAGCGCGTGCCGCTCGATATGGCCAAATTGTCAACGTTGATCGAATCCTCCTGCGCCGGTTTGGGCAATACCGTCGATCCCGCGCTGATTCTGAAAGCAACCTTGAAAGATTTGTACGATGGCGTGTCGCTCGACGAAGTGCGCAAATCCGTCGTGCTGTCGGCGCGCGTGCTGATCGAGAAAGACCCGGCGTACAGCTATGTCACCGCGCGCTTGTTGTTGAACAACGTGCGTCACGAAGTGCTGGGCGAGGAAGTGACGCAGCAGGCGATGCAAGCGCAGTATCAGGAATACTTCCCGGTGTTCATCAAGCGCGGCATCGAAGCCGAATTGCTTGATCCGCGCTTGGCGCAATTCGACCTGAAGCGCTTGTCCGAAGCGCTGGATGCCGATCGCGACTTGCAATTCGATTATCTCGGACTGCAAACGCTGTACGACCGTTACTTCCTGCATATCAAGGAACGCCGCATCGAATTGCCGCAAGCGTTCTTCATGCGCGTGGCGATGGGATTAGCATTGAATGAAATCGACCGTGAAGCGCGTGCGATTGAGTTTTACCACGTGTTGTCGAGTTTCGATTTCATGAGTTCGACGCCGACGTTGTTCAATTCCGGCACTTGCCGCTCGCAGTTGTCGTCGTGCTATCTGACCACGGTGCCGGACGATCTCGACGGCATTTACGAAGCGATCAAGGAAAACGCATTGCTGGCGAAATACGCCGGCGGCCTGGGTAACGATTGGACGCCGGTGCGGGCGATGGGCGCGCGCATCAAGGGCACCAACGGCAAATCGCAGGGTGTGGTGCCGTTCCTGAAAGTGGTGTCCGACACCGCGGTGGCGGTCAATCAGGGCGGCAAGCGCAAGGGCGCGGTGTGCGCGTACCTGGAATGCTGGCATCTGGACATCGAGGAATTCCTGGAGTTACGCAAAAACACCGGCGACGACCGCCGCCGCACGCACGACATGAATACCGCGACGTGGATTCCCGATCTGTTCATGAAACGCGTGATGGACGGCAGCGATTGGACGTTGTTTTCACCATCGGATACGCCCGATTTGCACGAAAAATTCGGTCAGCAATTCGAGCAAGCGTATCTCGGTTACGAAGCGAAAATCGAACGCGGCGAATTGACGCTGTACAAGAAAATCCCGGCAGTGCAATTGTGGCGCAAGATGCTGAGTATGCTGTTTGAAACTGGTCATCCGTGGATCACATTCAAAGATCCGTGCAACGTGCGTTCGCCGCAGAACCATATCGGCGTGGTGCACAGCTCCAACTTGTGCACGGAAATCACGTTGAATACCAACGATAAGGAAATCGCCGTGTGCAATCTCGGTTCGGTCAATCTGCTCGCGCATCTGAAAGACGGCGCGCTCGATCTGGACAAACTGAAACGCACCGTGCACATCGCCATGCGCATGCTCGACAACGTCATCGACATCAATTTCTACGCCGTTGCCAAAGCGCGCAACGCCAACCTGAAACACCGTCCGGTCGGTCTGGGCATCATGGGATTCCAGGATTGCCTGCATCAACTGGGCATTCCGTACAGCTCGCAAGAAGCGGTGGAATTCGCCGATCGTTCGATGGAAGCGGTGGCATATCAGGCGTATTGGGCGTCGACCGAATTGGCGCAAGAGCGCGGCTGCTACAGCAGTTACAAAGGCAGCCTGTGGGATCGCGGCATTCTGCCGCACGACACGCTGGAAGTGCTGCGCCAGGAACGCGGCGGGTTTGTCGAAACGGATTTGTCCGCCACGCTCGATTGGGACGCATTGCGTGCGCGCATCAAGCAGTACGGCATGCGCAATTCCAACTGCCTGGCGATTGCGCCGACCGCGACGATTTCCAACATCGTTGGCGTGTCCGCCAGCATCGAACCGACCTATCAAAATCTGTACGTCAAGTCGAATCTGTCCGGTGAATTCACCATCGCGAATAAATCGCTGGTCAACGATCTGAAAAAACTGAATCTGTGGGACGAAGTGATGATTTCGGATCTGAAATATTTTGACGGCGCGATCAGCAAAATCGACCGCATTCCAGACCATATCCGCACGCTGTATGCCACCGCATTTGAGATGGATCCGCGCTGGCTGATCGAAGCGGGCGCGCGGCGGCAGAAATGGATCGACCAATCGCAATCGCTGAATATTTACATGGGCGGCGTTTCCGGCAAGAAACTCGATGAAACCTACAAGCTGGCGTGGCTGCGCGGTTTGAAAACGACTTATTACTTGCGTTCGATGGGCGCTACGGCAGCGGAAAAATCCACGGTGCGCGCCGGTTCGCTGAACGCGGTGCCGTCCGACGGCGGCGTCGCCAAAGCCGCGGTGGAAGTGTCCACAGTGGAAATCAAGTACTGCGCCATTGATGATGAAAGCTGCGAGTCTTGCCAGTAAGTAACAACCAGGAAACGCTGAATTAATCGATGTTTCGCCAGTAATCGAAACACAAAGATAATCGAAATATAAAGGAATTCATTATGCTGACATTTGAAGACGAACCGCAACAACCGCAAACACCGCCAGTCAACGCCATGCCGCGCACCGCCTTGCACGATTTTGAATTGCCGCTAGCCACACCGGCGCAGGATGACCGCGATCACAGCACCGCCAGCCATCAGGCGGATGCGGATGACGTGGCGGGTAGTGCCAACCGCCGTATCTCAGTTGAGGACAAATCCATCATCAACTGCAAAGCGGACGTCAATCAACTGGTGCCGTTCAAGTACAAATGGGCGTGGGATAAATACCTCGGTGCTTGCGCCAACCACTGGATGCCGCAGGAAATTAGCATGAGCCGAGACATCGCGCTGTGGAAAGATCCGAACGGTCTGACCGAGGACGAGCGCCGTCTGGTCAAGCGCAATCTGGGCTTTTTCGTCACCGCCGATTCGCTGGCGGCGAACAACATCGTGCTCGGCACCTACCGCCACATCACCAATCCGGAATGCCGCCAGTATCTGCTGCGCCAGGCGTTCGAGGAAGCGATTCATACCCACGCGTATCAATACATCGTCGAATCGCTCGGTCTGGACGAAGGCGAAATCTTCAATGCCTACCATGAAGTATCGTCGATCCGCGACAAGGACGAGTTTCTGATTCCGTTCATCGACACGCTGACCAATCCCAACTTCAGAACCGGCACCTTGGAAACCGACCAGCAATTGCTGAAAAGCCTGATCGTGTTCGCCTGCATTATGGAGGGCTTGTTCTTCTATGTCGGCTTCACGCAAATCCTGGCGTTGGGGCGGCAGAACAAAATGACCGGCGCGGCGGAGCAATACCAATACATCCTGCGCGACGAATCGATGCATTGCAATTTCGGCATCGACGTGATCAACCAGATCAAAATGGAAAATCCGCATCTGTGGACCAAAGCGTTCCGCGACGAAATCAGCGCGCTGATGCAAAAAGCCGTGGCGCTGGAATACCGCTACGCCGAAGACACCATGCCGCGCGGCGTGCTCGGCATGAATGCGCCGATGTTCAAGGAATACCTGCGCTACATCGCCAATCGCCGTTGCCAGCAAATCGGCCTGGACGCGCTGTACCCGAACGCCAACAACCCGTTCCCGTGGATGTCGGAAATGATCGATTTGAAGAAAGAGAAAAATTTCTTCGAGACGCGCGTGACCGAGTATCAAACGGGTGGGGCGTTGAGTTGGGATTGATTGGCGCTGAATTAATTGATTGCCCAGAAAACTAAAAGCTATATTTTGATTACCGAGGTATGAATTTGCATAGGGAAGTAGTTTTGGTGAAATTCAGGTTCTTTACTCTGTTTCAGATTGTCCTTTTGCTATTCCTTTCTACCGCTATACAAGCATCGGAAGGTGAAGCAGGTCGATATCTTGACTACTGCAAGACTGCCATAAGTTTCGCCGGTCCATCTGCTCCAAGCTCTACTGAAGCTATGAACATCGGTTTTTGTCTTGGGCTAATGGATGGTCTTCGAGGGGTTAATTATTTCCTCAAGAAAGCTGATCCATCATCTGCTTTTTGTGAACCGGCGAACTATAACAATGGAGATCTTGCAAAGACATTTGTAGAAATAGCTACCGCAAGGCCTGAGCTTAAAGAACTAAGAGGTGCACTTGCCGCCCAAATCACGTTGCGTTCTGCATTTCCTTGTGAAAAATAGCTGATGCTCAATCCATTATACAAACGAATCTCGCGCAAAAAACTGCACAAAGTCGCTAAACTCAAACATTAGATGCCACGAATGCGCTGCATCCGCGAACTCATTGATCTTGTCAATAGAAAGTATCCAGATGATCGCTTTTTCGCTGATATTGATCAAAAACTGGAGCTCCCCCTAATTGCTGACCAGTACCAAGCATATGAACGTGCGCTCAGTGGTCTTGATTCGGAATCTTGGGTCATTTTGAAAGATAAAGCTATCGCACACTTCATGGATCACCGAGAAGGACAAATGAAGCAAGGATTCTTCAACCAGCTGAACGATGCATTTGCCTATCGATACTTAGTCAAAAAGGGTTACGAACAAGTACGGATTTTGCGTGAGGATGGTAAGATTCAG
Organism: Nitrosomonas sp.; assembly: GCA_019745325.1. Lineage (GTDB taxonomy): Bacteria > Pseudomonadota > Gammaproteobacteria > Burkholderiales > Nitrosomonadaceae > Nitrosomonas. Next base: position 37,937 of record JAIETK010000026.1, read on the forward strand.
CCGGATATTAAGTACTTTGATGGTAGCGAAGAGCATTTCTGTGAGATCAAGACAATTGGAATCTCAAATGAGGTTATTGAACGACGAGCCAATTTTCAGGTGACATCCTCATTAATCAACCAAGAACTTTCTCCAGGATTCCTGAATAAGCTCAGAACTACACTCGATATTGCTGAAAGACAGATTATGGCACGTTCAAGTAAGGGGTTGATCTATTTGCTCGTGCACTTCGATGATTTTACTCTTGACTACTACGATCGATATCGAAAACAGATTGTTACTTGCCTTGAAATGCATTCGGCAGAGGACGTCTACGTCAAGATTGGGCTAATAGGGAGAAAGCACATTAAAAAACTGAGATTAGAAGCTCGTAGGTTGGGGTGAGGCACGAACCCCAACAGCAACAAAGCCGCCAATCGTTGGGCTTCATTTCATTCAACCCAACCTACGGGTTGTTGCCATTGAAGATGACGCGGTGCTCGGCGGCAGCACAAAAAAGGGGTCATATCCTATATAAAACAATCATCTTGATGTGTGTTCATTGATCATTATTCCACGGCTGGTTTTCTATATTTGACAGATTCCTGCTGCCGTGAACAATGGTGATAATAAATATATTGTTGATTCGAATCAGGTAAATGATGCGATACCCTTGAGAAAATAAAGGGGTCAGACCCCATAAAAACAAATCATATTGATGTGTGATGCTCGTCAGCATATGATACGATTTTATTTTTGGGAATTAAATCATGCGAACGACCATTAATATCGATGAACAATTATTAGCTTATGCCAAACTTCAAGCGGTTCAACAGGGGTGCACATTAAAGCAGGTTATTGAAGATGCGCTGCGTGAGTTTATTTCCCGCCATCAGTTGAAACAGGGTTCGGTAAAGTTAGAAACAGCTTCGGGCACCGGTCTCAAGCCGGGTATTGATTTGGATAATAGCCGCAGTTTGAGCGATATTATGGACGATCGTTAATGTTTCTAATGGATGTGAATGTCTTAGTCTATGCACATCGAGAGGATACGCCGGAACATTCCGCTTATCGCGAATGGTTGGAGTCAACCATTAACGATACTGTTTCTTATGGTTATTCGGAATTGGTATTGAGCGGTTTTTTGCGAGTTGTTACGCATCCGAGAATTTTTGAGGTGCCGTCTACCTTGTCCAGTGCGATTCGTTTCACAAATCAGGTCAGAGAATCGCAGTCTGCCGTTTGCCTTGCGCCCGGGCCGATGCACTGGAAGATATTCTTGGCATGTATTGAACGAATCGATGCGAAAGGGAATGATATTGCCGATGCCTATCATGCGGCTTTGGCGATGGAATGGAATTGTGACTGGGTGACGACAGATAAGGGTTTTAAACGATTTAAAGGTTTAAAAGTACGCCATCCGCTCACTTTGTTGGATACCTGATGCCAAGGAAAAAGCGCTTTTATCAGCCTGGGGTGCCGGTACATGCGTTCCAACGCGGACATAATAAAGAACCGGTATTTTTTGATGATCAGGATTATTTGGCTTATTTGCGTTTCCTGAAAGCTGCAGCCGACGATTTGGGGTGTTTGGTCCATGCTTATGTGTTGATGACCAATCACGTGCATTTATTGGTAACGCCGAAAGCTGAAAATGATGTTAGCCTGTTGTTTCAATCTATTGGGCGCTATTTTGTGCCTTATATCAATAAAACCTATCGCCGCCGAGGAAGTTTGTGGGAAGGGCGGCATAAGGGGAATGTTCTGGATTCTGAAGCTTATTTTCTGATTTGTATGCGCTATATCGAAATGAATCCGGTACGCGCTGCAATGGTTGATCATCCGCGACAATACCGGTGGTCCAGCTATGCGGCGAATGCGCATGGGGTTGATAATGCGATTCTACAGCCGCATGCGTTGTATCTGGCATTGGGCGAGTCTCCTGAGTCTCGTCAAGCTGCCTATCGTGCTGGATTTGATAGTGAAACCCGATTGGATGAACTTGAATTAATCCGTGCTTGCTTACATTCGGGTACGCCGCTGGGTTGTGATCATTTTAAGAAAAAGATCGAATCTGTTATCGGCAGCCGCGTTGGTTACAGTAAGCGCGGTAGGCCGATAGCGCGTGGATTGAGTTAACAAAGAGTGCGCAAAGTGAAATAAGAGTAAGCATTGTGATTTACAAACCCAAAACGCTTATTCTTTGATGGGGCGCTGGTTTTGCTATTTACTATCTAGTTTTGTTCATATATAAATGTTAATTAATTATTGATATGTTCATTTCTATGTATTAATATAATCCTGAAATGGACATATTAATATGAACAAAAATCAAACATCGCTCGCTAGAAAACAATTGGAAAGACGTCTCGCGCCCTTGCGTGAAGCAGGGGTTGTTGCGCCGCCACGAGGGTGGATAAAGGCCATTCGTGAAGCACTTGGCATGACTGCCCGCCAGCTTGCCGCGCGTATGGATGCTTCCCCTTCACGTATTTCGGTGATCGAAAAAGCGGAAGTGACTGGAGCAACTACGATCAAGACCTTGCGTGAAGCCGCTGAGGCAATGAACTGTACCTTTGTGTATGCTTTCGTGCCGGCAAAACCGCTCGATGATATTCTGCGTGAGCGTGCCATCCAGAAAACGCGCCAAGACATTGCCCGGCTCGATCACACCATGCGACTGGAAAACCAAGCTTTGCTCAAATCCGATCTCGACGATGAACAGCGGCGCATGGTCGAACTGATCCTATCGGGCTCACTAAAAGGTTTATGGGAGGATAAGTAGCATTGTCATGCCAGATCCATTATTTATCGATGACGATGATGCGAATACCCCACTGACAGACGAAGAACGTGAGCAGCTTATTCCTGCCTATATCACGTTGCGGCACGAACTCAACGAAGCGGAGCAAATCAACATCGGCCAGGCGTTGCGCTGGGCTGCCAAACGCAAGAAGCGGGACGTGCTGGACCAAAATTTCTTGCGCCAATTGCACAAGCGCATGTTTGGGGATGTGTGGCGTTGGGCAGGGCAATATCGCACCTCAGCCCGCAACATCGGTGCCGATGCCTATCGGATCACAATGGATGTGCATCAAGCCACTGGCGATGCTTGTTACTGGATCGAACATAAAACCTACCCTCCGGATGAAATTGCGGTGCGGTTTAGTCACCGCCTTGTTGCAATCCATCCGTTTCCCAACGGAAACGGACGCATCTCGCGTCTTATCGGCGATCTTCTCGCCCAGCAGCTTGAACAGGAGCCATTCACATGGGGGCGTGCAAATCTGGTCGATGTCGGAGAAACTCGCACTCGTTATATTGAAGCCTTATGTGCCGCTGACAATCACGATATAAGGCCACTGCTGCTATTTGCACGCTCTTAACAGGTCGTTGAAAAACTATCTGCGTTGCCGCTGCGGTGTTAAAAACAGGCTCACAGTGCTCATTTATTATGCATAAACTGCGCTTTTTCGCCTGTTTTTGCCTTGCATCGGCTACCTCGAAAACGTTTTTCAACGGCCTGTTAACTGTTGGAATGATAAACTCATGGTAATTCAGCGATTCGTTGGTAAACCAGAACCGCAACTTATTCGATGATCTAATTTGATGAGGTAACTATCTATGCAAACCCGTGAAGAACGCGACACCATGGGCGTGGTCGAGGTGCCCGCCGCCGCATTGTGGGGCGCGCAAACGCAGCGCTCGTTGCAAAATTTCAAGATTTCCGGCGAGCGTATGCCGGTGGCGCTGATTCATGCGCTGGCCCGGGTCAAGCGCGCCGCCGCCAAGGTCAATCACGATTTGGGATTGCTCAATGCGGCGAGTGCGGCGGCGATCATCGAGGCGGCCGACGAAGTGATTGCCGGAAATTTCGACGATCAGTTTCCGCTGGTGGTGTGGCAAACCGGTTCCGGCACACAGACCAACATGAACGTCAATGAAGTGCTGGCGAACCGCGCGTCGGAAATTCTCGGCGGCGGGCGCGGCGCGGATCGCAAGGTGCATCCGAACGATGACGTCAACAAGGGGCAATCGTCCAACGACGTGTTTCCGACCGCGATGCACGTCGCCGCGGTGCAGGAATTGCAGCGACAGTTGATTCCGGCGATTCAATTGTTGCGCGATACCTTGGCGGCCAAGGCGCAAGCGTTCGGTACAATCGTCAAAATCGGCCGCACGCATTTGCAGGATGCCACGCCGTTGACGCTGGGGCAGGAATTTTCCGGGTATGTAGCGCAATTGGATCATGGGTTGAAGCATGTGCAGGCGGCGTTGCCGCATGTGTGCGAATTGGCGCTGGGCGGCACGGCGGTCGGCACCGGGTTGAACGCGCACCCAGAATTTGCTGCGCGCGTGGCGGCGGAGTTGTCGCGCCTGACTGGATTGCCGTTCGTCACCGCGCCGAATAAGTTTGAAGCGCTGGCGAGTAACGACGCGCTGGTGCACGCGCACGGCGCGTTGAAAACACTGGCCGCGTCGTTGATGAAAATCGCCAACGATATCCGCTGGCTGGCATCCGGGCCGCGCTGCGGCATCGGCGAGTTGCGCATTCCTGAGAACGAGCCGGGCAGTTCGATCATGCCGGGCAAGGTCAACCCGACGCAATCGGAAGCAATGACAATGGTGTGTTGCCAGGTCATGGGCAACGATGTCGCAGTCAACATGGGCGGCGCGCTGGGGAATTTCGAGCTGAACGTGATGAAACCGCTGATCATTCATAA
>JAIETK010000020.1 GCA_019745325.1 Nitrosomonas sp.
TAATCATCGCCGTGATAATCTCTACTATGCAATTCTCAAATTATTACGTTCTAACCCGCTTTAACTTCCTAAGACCCAAAAGAAAATATCATCGCTGCTGCGCAAGCAGGGGCAAGTGGTTATATCGTAAAACCTTTTACAGCTGCAGTTCTCGAAGAGAAGCTGAATAAAATATTCCAGAATATGGAAGCCAAAGTTTCTGCAAAAGCTTAATTTTTACGTTCAAAACAAACTACCGAGCCAAAAATGAATACAAAATCCCAAATTGAAGAAAAAATCGATGATGTTGTTAAAGCAACCGCTAAACCAAGATCAAGAAAAACTATCCGACTAGCGGATCTGCCGCCTTCACAAACTGATAAAGATAATGAAGAAAAACAAACGGCAACAACTGATAAAAAGGTCATTGATCAGATTGGGCAAATGACTAGGAATCTGCATGACAGTTTACGTGAATTGGGTTATGACAAGCGTCTCGAGGCGATCGCCAATGAAGTTCCCGAAGCCCAGGACAAATTAACGTATATTGCAAGCAAAACCGAGCAAGCAGCCGAACGCACACTCGGTGCTACTGAAATAGCAATGCCGATACAAGAAAAACTTTCAGCCAATGCGGTTCATTTATCTACGCAGTGGAAACAAGCGTTAGAAACACAACAAAATAACCCTGATACGGAGAAATTTAAAACTCTTCTAATCGACACACTCCAGTTCCTGGACAACATTCCGGAACAAACCAATGCAACTAATGCTCAATTGCTTGAAATTATGATGGCACAAGACTTTCAAGACTTGACTGGCCAAGTCATTAAAAAAGTTACTCATATGGTACAAAGCTTAGAAAAAGATTTGATCGATCTGTTGCTTGCAAATGTTCCAAACAAAATTTCACCAACTGATGAAGGCCTTCTGAATGGTCCTGTAACAAATCCTGAGAAAAGAAATGATATCGTTTCTAGTCAGGATCAAGTTGATGACTTGCTTGCGAGCCTTGGCTTTTAGTCGAGGTCTCGATTTTAAAAATGATCAACTTCTACGATCCCAGGCTGGCACACCTTAACCGTCAGCCTAGGATCAACTCCGAATAAAACCAAATGGTTCGAACGACTGAACCTTCATCTCTCAAGAAACAAGTTCATTGAATCGCCCCGGTTTTACCGGAGACTATTTGCCTTGAGTCAAACCGCATCGGCTGACTCCCTTAATTGGCGGTAATATGCCATTTCAAATTCTGCCGATGGGATATTTCCGATCGGCTCCAATAATCGGCGATTGTTGAACCAATCCACCCATTCCAAGGTAGCAAATTCTCCGATCCGTCTCCGCTCTTCTTACCCGTGTCCGCAACATTTCCGCTGTGCAGCCAATCTTCGACGCAATTGACTCCTCATCTTCTCCTATCTCCGGAAAGTCCAGGGTGATTCAAAACGCAGTTTTTATCCATTGATATATAATCATTCGCATTTCACTTACGTGCAGGTACCGCGTGCCAGTATCCCGAAGTCTGAAAATATCGCTCAAATTTTTAAGCCTGATGGCATTGACCCATATCGGCATTGCCAATAGTCAAGCGGTTAATTTCAGCTATAAAAACGGCCCCCGGATCAAATCCGGTGACGGTAATTTTGAATTGGGGCTAAATGGCCGAGGTCACTTTGATGCGCATTGGTTGTATCCAGATCAGGAGAATCCCGATTACCCGGCGTTTGGCAGCCAGTTGCTGCACGGCGATGCCCGCGAAGGTTTCAATTGGCGGAGAACCTATGCCACGGTCACCGGAAAAATTCATCGCGTCAATTTCAAGTTCGAGAACGATTTCGCTATCAATGCCACGACCGCATTTCCGCATAGCCTGCGAGAGGCATGGGTGGCCACTCAATTAGGCCCGGGACAGCTCACCATCGGTCAATTCAAACCATACCGGGGATTAGAGGAAATCACCAGCTCCAACGATATCACTTTGATGGAACGTCCGTCGACATCATCGACCGGCATATACGGCGGCCGCCAGTTCCTGACCGGTATCGGTTACCGCGCATTGATCCGCGACAATCTGGGATTCGGACTCTATATCATGAGCTTGTCGCATTTCGGTTTGCCGGTAGAAGGCACCAGCTATGGCGGACGGATAGTTTGGCTGCCGCTTGATCGAGAAGGACAGCTTTTTCACCTGGGACTTTCGATCAGCCGCGACACCGCAAACCGGGATTCACTATCGGCCAAAGTCACTGATGTTTACGGCGGACGGCAAGGCATCAGTCAATCCTTGGGCATGGCCGGCGCCAGTTCCGGCGCGCCGGATCATAACAGTCAATCGACATTCGCCGCCGAAGCTGCGTATGCGGCCGGCCCCTGGACATTACAAGGTGAATACGCCATTGCCCGGCTCGACAATACCCACTTGGCAAACGGTCATCCACATGATTCTACGATTCAGGCATTCTATGCGCAAGCCAGTTGGTTTCTCACTGGCGAAACCGCGGTCTATCGAAAAGACCGCGGCGCTTTCGGCAAACCGCAACCGATTAGCAAATGGGGGGCATTGGAGTTAGCGGGACGCTATGACCTCGCGGAAAATTTTTCACAAAGCCTCAACAACAATCCTTGCAGAACCGGAACTTCCAGATGCCAGGTGCAAATTATTACGCTGGGAATCAATTGGTATCCGTATTCCAATGTCCGCCTGATGCTGAATTATTACGTCACCGAGGCAATGCTCGGTCATACGGGTCATGCCACACCGGCGCGCACCGATCATTTCTCGGTGTTATCTTTCCGCACCCAAATCAGTTTTTAATTCCTGCTGCAGGTTAGAATGCAAAATTCAGTTTCGCCTGTTTTTACCGAGTGCAATAAACCAGCACTGAATAAGCCATAATAATTTTTAAGCGCTATGCTAATCAAGCAATGAACATCACCGATACCTTTCAGTTTGCTTTCCGTTCACTGACGGCACACCGCTTACGCACCGTTTTATCGGCTTCGGGAATCGCCATCGGTATCGCTGCAGTTATTCTGTTAACGGCTATCGGCGACGGCATCCAGCGTTTTGTACTGGCGGAATTTACCCAATTCGGCACCAACATCGTCACCATCACGCCTGGAAAAATCAATACTCACGGCGGCTCCCTCGGCGCTATCGGCAGTGCGCGGTTATTGACCATCGAAGATGCCATGGCGCTGAAACAAAGCCGTTACGCGCAATTTACCAATGCCAGCGTAGTCGGTAATGCCGAAATCCGCGCACAGGGCCGTAGCCGCCGGGTCACCGCATACGGTCAAGGTCCGGATTTCGCCAAGGCGTTCAACATGCAAGTCGAAATCGGCCAATTCCTGCCGGACGACGACCCGCGCAATCCGCGTGCTTATGTGGTGCTTGGCGCGAAAGTCCGCACCGAATTGTTCGGTGACGCGAATCCACTGGGCGCTTTGCTGCAAGTCGGGGGATCACGCTTCCGCGTCATCGGCGTGATGGCTTCTAAAGGGCAAGTGCTCGGTTTCGATCTGGACGACACGGTTTTCATACCGACCACCCGGGCGTTGGAAGTTTTTAACCGGCAGGGCGTCATGGAAATCCAGTTTTCTTATCTGCCCGATTCGCCGGTACAAGCGGTGGCCGATGATATCCGCCGCATTTTGATTGCCCGCCATGGCCGCGAAGACTTCACCGTCAAACCGCAACAGCAAATGCTGAATACATTATCGACCGTCCTGAGCGTTTTAAAATTCGCGGTCGCAGCCTTGGGCGGCATCTCCCTGATCGTGGGCGGTGTCGGCATGGTGACGCTGATGCATATCGCAGTTTCCGAAAGGGTTTCCGAAATCGGCTTGCTCACGGCAATGGGCGCCACCCGTGCGCACATCCGCTGGCTGTTTCTGCTGGAATCGACCGCACTGTCGACGCTGGGCGGAACAACGGGATTACTCGTCGGTGCAGGTATTGCGTGGTTGCTTAAATTCCTGGTTAGCGGATTACCGGTGAACATTCCATGGAGTTTTGTATTGGGCGCGCTGGGTTTGTCGATGCTGATCGGATTGGCAGCCGGCGTGGTACCGGCGATGCGGGCAGCCAAATTAAACCCGGTCGACGCCTTACGGACTGAGTGATTGGCTCACCTTCGGCAAGCGCTGAAATATGCGCTTTTGCAAATCCGCACGCTTCACAAATGAACGATTATTAATTCAGTCGATCCGGAATCATTACTCCATAATAGATTTTTCCTCTAGCAAATAAACGCCTGTTTTACCGTCTATTTCTATAAAACATTGATTATCATTTGTATTACTATCCGTACATACTCTCAAGCAGGTTTTTCCTAATGCTCATTCAGGTCTTGCAGGTGCGATGCAAAGGTTTATTTCCAATTCATTGATCGGCTTCACTTTGCTGTGCATTACCGGTGAACTGACCGCACAGGAATCAAAGGAACCCCGCTTCCGTTTAAGCGGGTTCGGCACCTTGGATGTAACGGCTGCCGGTACCAAGCAAATCGGCTACCACAATGAATTCAGCCATGCTCCCCAATATGGCGGCGTTTCAATCTTTTCCGGCTCGGTCGGCGGCTTGCAACTGGATGCGGACCTGTTACCCAAATTAAGCGCCACGATTCAAGGCGTTGTAAAAGAAAGAACCAAACAGGATATGTTCAATTTCCTCGATTGGGCTTTCTTGCGCTATCAGGTAACGCCGAACACTACCATCCGCGCCGGCCGCATGGGCATCGACCTGTTCATGCTATCCGAGTACCGGAATGTCGGATTCGCGTATCTTTGGGCACGTCCGGTTGTGGAATTCTATATGCCGATCTCATTGAGTCATTTCGATGGATTCGACATTAAATATTCCCGCCGTATCGCACCCGGTTTTTTTGAAATCAAGGCCTACGGCGGTCAAACCGGCTCGGACATCACCGTCAGCAGAGGCGATCTGAGTTTAAGGGAGCGGCCTTTCTTCGGCGCTAATGCTTCCTTGGAAACCGATCATTGGAAGTTCCGCCTGACGTTTGCATCCGCCGAAATACACGCCATCCGCAATCAACCTTATCACCAACTGTTTAATGCGCTGAATAACGTCCCTTCCGCATTGTGGCCGCAAGCGGCGGAAGTAGCCGGTCATATTTCCGCCGAAGGCAAACAAAGCAGCTATTACTCAGCGGGGATCGCGTACGATAAGAATGCCTGGGTAATGCAGTCCGAGTTCGCCTGGTTCGACTCCAAGTGGCCAAGCGTCAACTTGACCAACGGCTACCTGAGCATTGGCCGCCGGTTCGGACCGGTCACCTGGTACAGCATCGGCTCCTATGCCAAATCGCTGAATTCCCCGCTTAATCTCCAGACAGATCCCGCTGCGCCGGCCAATATCGCAAGACTCCAGGACATAACCGAGACCGCATTTAACCGGACTCTGATTGATCAGAATACTTTCTCGTTGGGCGCGCGCTGGGATTTGAATCACCAGACCGCCCTGAAAGCGCAGTGGGACCATACCTGGATCAGAAAGAACGGCGGCGGGTTTTTGATTACCCAAGAACCGCTGACGCATGACACTTCAATCGATACGTTCAGCGTCAATCTCAATTTCATTTTCAAATGATGAAATATTGGATTGCCATTTTCGTATTGCTGCTGCTGACATCCACTCAGACCCAAGCGGATATCGTGATTGTGGTACATCCCTCAAGCCGGTTGAAACATTTAACGCAACAGCAAGTCATTGATATTTACATGGGCCGCATTCATTCGGTCGGCGATATTGATCCGGTCATTCCCTACGATCAACCGCAAGACTCGGAAATCCGGGAAAATTTTTATCAATTCTTGATGGGACGACCGATTGCTTTCATTAATGCGTACTGGGCCCGGCTATTATTCACCGGACGCGCCTCCCCACCGAGGCAAGTAACTGATAATATGAGCATCATAGATATTGTTGAAAAAAATCCAAATGTCATCGGTTACATCGATGAAAGGAATCTGAATGATCGCGTCAGTGTCGTCTTTAGAGTTGTAACCCGTGCGCAATAAGCTGCATTTTCGTGTCTCCCGCATCGTAACATTGGGCGCCATTGCGTTTGCCCTCGTGGCTTCCGTTATCTCCTACGTCCGCACGCAATCTGATGAATCCGAATTGATGAAGAAAGCGCTTGAACAGTTGTTTTCCACAGTTCAACGCAATGCGGAAATCGCTGCTTATCTGGACAGCAAGGAACTTGCCGAAGAAGTTGTCGATAGCCTATCCGGAAACGATATCATTTCCGGTGTCATGCTATCCAGTATTAACGGCATGGTAATCACATCATCGTGGGAAGATTCTGATGCGGGAGCATTACGCTTTCCGCTCTACACGCCTTTCCCCGCTTTTGAACAAATTGGTGAAGTGAAAATACAGATGAATGAAGCGTTGCTGAATTCACGCGTGCTGAAATCAGCGTTTGAGCAGATGCTCATTTTAGTCGTTCTGATCGCGGTCATTTCGATTTTAATTCTGGTTTTAGTTTTACGGGTACTAACCTACCCCGTCCAATCGATCGCAGCGAGCTTGCATCGTATTGTTCCCGGCGACGAAAACAGCTTGCGCTGCCCTAAAGGGCACGAGGAAGATGAAATCGGCAACCTGGTCAACGATATCAATAAGCTGCTTGAATCTGCGCGGCAAACTATTCAGCAAGAACAATATTTGCGCAACCGGGTGGAAAATCTGGAAAAGCATTTCCGCTTGATTTTCGAACGCGCCAGCGCCGGCATCTTTCTGCTGGACCGGCATTTCCATCTCAATTCCATCAATCAAGCGTTTAAGGATATCGCCGGTATCGCGCTGGAAGAACGGCGATCGGATAAACTGAATATTTTCTTTCCGGATTTATTTTATGACGTAACCGTTGTACGAAATTTATTGGAGGAAGTATTAAAAACCGGTAAGCAAGCAGCTTGCGATTTGCGCTTGGCCACATTAACAACCGGCGGAGAGCGTTGGTTGCACTGTTTATTTTCAATTGTCAAAAACGATGACGGAGATAGTCTAATCGAAGGTTTGGTGATTGATGTCACTGAGCGGACCTTCGAAATGGAGCGGATTCTGTTCGAATCGCAGCACGACGCGTTAACGCAGTTATTGAACCGGCGAGCCGGCGAGCAACGATTGGACGAAATGATACGTAACGCCAACCGCTCCGGCAGTCAAATCTTGTTAATGCTAATCGATCTGGATGGCTTTAAAATCATTAACGATAGCTATGGTCACGAAGCCGGAGACAAAGTATTGGTTGAAGTATCACGACGCATGCAATCGATTATTCGTAAGGAAGATATCTTGATCCGTTTAGGAGGAGATGAATTTGTGATCGGATTTCCAATTAAAGACGGTGGTATTGATGAAAATGAGCAAGTGGTCAATAAATTGCAGCAACAATTGACGACCGAGATTGTATTGGGCGATGGTCTGCCAGTTGCGATCGGCGCAAGCATCGGTATTGCCTTATTTCCTAGAGACGGCACCGATTTGGGTTCCTTGATGGCGCATGCGGATAACGCAATGTATCAAATGAAAAAGCAAAGAGAAAAACCTGTCAAAAAATTGCTATCATTACCTTAGAAATATAGATTAGAAACACAAATGTGATTTTTCTGTGAATTAAATGTGATTTTTCTGTGAAGAATATGCTATTATTCAACCTGCATTGTGATTCTTTATGAATATTAAAGAAACTATATGGCATCCAGCGATATGTATCTATTGATCATATTAGTTGCCAGTTTTGTTCTGGTTGCCAGTGTTGCGATGCCGAATACAAGCGTTGCTTTATCGGATCTGATCGTTATTCTCTACTTGAGCTACCTGATCAAAACTTTGTTTTTGGGACCGATAAACTCGAAGGAGAAAAAAGCTTCCAAACAGGAAGAAGAATCTTCCGAGAAATGAGCGTTACAGGATTTTGGAATACTGCTTCAAAGAGCCATTATTCGGAATAATAGTAATCGAACAAATTTAATTTATAACCACTCAATCCAATCTGAGTTTTCAAGAATAAATAGTAAAACATTGTTTCTATAATACAATCTCATCTGCACCCTGATTTACCCTTCGCTTAATCTAATACAATCACTTAGATAGCCTAAGTGAAAGTTGCGTATCGCCTAAGCAATAACCCTACCTAAATTAATACTTTCCCCAATATACAGCGGCTAACACGCAGCGCTACTATTTCATCGTCTTGCAATAGCATGATTCTCAAACTTCAAGGCTTTATTTACCGATTGATTTCATTAAATAAAATGAAATTAATTGATAAATAAAACTCCTGAGAAAGAAAGCGTACAAGGGTTAAATTTGTTCGGATTTAACGTGACTCCTAGCAGAATACTTTATAGGAAATGAAACTATGGCAACGCATATAGAAAATGAATTAACAGATAAAAAACAAAATCTTAAAGAAATAAACATGAAGCAGTACGGATCAGCGGCTTTTCAGGCGCAATACTTTTTCCGTGATACTGCGGCAGGCTTAATAACCGGTGCAATGGCTATTCCGTTATCTATCGGGATCGCCATTATGTCCGACTACCCAATCAAGGTAGGTCTCGCGACCGTGGCTTTCGCATCATTGATTGGCTGGTTATTCGCCTGGTTCAGACCCGGCAATTTCATCGGTTCACCGGGAATTGCTGCAGGACTAGCCCCGGTTCTGGCATTGGGTGTCGCTTCTTTCGGCTGGGAAAACATGGCGTTTTGCATTTTCATGACCGCAGTCATGCAAGCGATCATCTGGAAATTTAATTGGCAGCGCTATTTGCTGGTGGCGGTGCCGGTTTATCTGGTGGAAGGTTTACTCGCGGGTGTAGGCTTAAAGATCTTCATGAAATTCTTTGAATTTACCTACGAAATTCCGGAAACCATGGTAACCGAAACTTTCTGGAATGAAGCGCGCATACAAATGGTGGCTATCTCAGCGGCTGGGCTTGCCTTCTTCCTTTATCTGTTCTCAAAATTTAAAGACAAGCAACCCGCAATTCCTTACTTTGCGCTCATCATTGGGGGTGTAATTCTGGCGCAATTCGTCAGTGTTCCGATGATCCATGTTGAGGATGTCGATCTTCATTTCAAATTACCTTTACCGTCAGAAGATGTCACGGTCATGATGCTCGTTTACATGATCCTTTTTTGCGCCATGCTGGCGATTGTCGACGTGATTGAGCAAGTCATGAGCAATGCCGCGATTGAAAAAATCGATCCACTAAAACGCAAAACTAGCAGCAACAATAGCTTGCTGGCCATCTGGGTTGCCAATCTCGGGTCCAGTTTCTTCCATGGCATGACCAACCTGGATGGACTCGCAAAAAGCACGACCAACAAACTGGCGGGTGCAATGACGAAATTCTCGGTATTAGTCATTGGCGCAGTGGTGTGCTTCTTTATGTTTAATGTGCAGTATCTTGATTTTCTACCGAAATTTGCATTAGCCGCAATCATGCTCTTCACAGGATACAAAATGATTGCCGGGCTGGTGCACGTTACCCACTACGGAACCTATGCATTGATTCTGGCAGTTGTAACAGCGGGGCTGGTATTCAAGGTAGGCATTTTCGAGGGACTGCTGGTTGCAATGGTTATTCACGGTGCGATCCATTATCTGGTGTACACCAATCATGACCAAATGCCTGGAAAGGATGTAGTCAAGCGATATCTCAACAATCTCAGAAACAGCGATAACAACTCTAACTTGAATTAAGCAGGGAGTACTAAGTAGTGAGCCAGCAGCAGCAACCAGTCGAGTTGCTGCTGCTAAGAAGATAAATACCAATTAATAGATACATTAATCATGTACAAAAAAATTTATATCGCAGTCGATGAAAGCGAATTCTCCAAGCAAGCACTGGCAGTCGCCACCAAGATGGCCCAGATTTTTAATAGCACCTTATGCATTGCACATTGCATCAGTAACGATGACCCATCCGGCCAGGAAGCAGGGCGTGGCGTATTGGAGAATGCAAAAACCAGTATCAACGGCATAGCCGTCGAAACAAAACTTCTTGTCGCAGATGAGCAATATGGCCTGAATGGCATCAGCTTAGCCATCGCCGAATCAGCCACGGAATGGAAAGCCGATCTGCTCGTCGTCGGCACTTCAAACCGTAAGGGACTTGATCGATTCTTCTCCGGCTCCGTAGCAGAAGAGCTGGTGAAGAAAGTCGATTGCTCCATCATGTTGGTAAGAATCAATTGATCAGATAATTTTTACAGGAGGTAATAATATGACAACAACCAAAGTTTTTATTTTTTCTATGATGTCAATGCTAATAACCTTCCTAGCGTTGTATATCAATACAAAGAGTCCGCAATTTAGCGGCAGTATTGCATTGAGTGACGATGTGTGGGTAGGGATCGCTTTGTTTATCATTTACTTGCTTTTGTCTCTTGTCTATCCATCCAAATCCCCTCATCGTCTCTTGCCGTTCCAATTAAAATCCGGCAAGTAGAATGTGACAAATAAGTCATAAAAAAACCGGCCAGTAGCGGGTAACTGCATACTAGCCGGTTTTCAATACAAGAGTGCCGACTCTTGAATTGTTTTTTTCTTTACTAGCTCCTTTATGGCTAACGCCCCTAACTAGCAGAATTCTCCACATTCCGTGAACCCCTTCCTGCTAGTTAGGTTTTTTTCTTTATTTCTGATCAGTAAACCATTTGGTAGCGTAGCGTATCAGCTCCCCTGTATCTTTCAGTTTGAGTTTTGTGCGGATATTAAAACGATGGGTTTCTATGGTTTTGATACTGCGAGATAGCAGGTTTGATATTTCATGGGTGTTATAGCCCAACCCGATCAAATGAAAGATCTCAAATTCGCTGGGAGTCAGTGCGCTCACAGTTGCTTCTTGATCGTAACCTCTTGTTGCAATGCGCTTCAATACCTGTTCCTGAATACTCTTACTAATAAAAATATTGCCCTTCAGTACTTCACGAATTGCAGTTATCAATATATTTCGCGGTTCTTGTTTCATCACATACCCGCGTGCGCCTGACCTTAAGGCTCGTTCCGCATAAACCGACTCATCGTGCATGGAGATAAATAAAACGGGCAAAAGCGGGTACATTGAACGGATCGTTTTGATTATTTCAAGCCCGGAAACCGTCTTGAGCGAAACATCCAGTATCAAAATATCAACCGGCGCATTCTTTTGAAGAACTTCTAAGGCTTCCGGGCCATCTCCGGCTTCACAAACAACCTCCATATCCGCTTCCATATTAATCAACATCGCCATGCCGTGCCGGATCATGGCGTGATCATCAACGATCATCACTTTTGATTTAGGCATTTTCACCCTGATCCAGCGGGACGACAAAATGCACTTCGATGCCGCTTTCGTTACGCTTGAGGATTGTCAATTTTCCATTCAATTGTTTTGCGCGGTAATGCATGATTTTTATTCCCATGCCGGAGAAAAAATTGTTCTTTATATGGGATTCATCAAACCCGTGACCATCATCACGGATCATGAGATGTATCAATTTTTTTTCCGCTTCATTGACCATTAAAGAAATCAGAATATGCTCCGCTTTGCCGTGTGTCATCGCATTGTTAACTGCTTCCTGAGCCACCCTGTACAGATTAAGCGCAATAACGCTGCCCAGATCTTCCTCGCCAAGATTACTTTCAAACCGGCATTCAACATTATAAGTTGCACTGACGCCGGTTGCGAGTGTCTCAAGCGCAGTCACCAATCCATTAGCCTCCAGTTCGAACGGTAATAGTACTTTTGAAAGCTGTTTAATATTTATCACGAGGCTTTGTGTTTGCTCTACGATCGAAGCCGCTAATTCGGTCAATTGAGCACGCGGAACTTGGGTATCGCTGGCTTGCAATTCCAATGCGCCAGCCTGAAATGCAACTGCTGCGATCTGCTGGCCGATATTGTCATGTAACTCTTGTCCGATTTTATGCACCTGCCCCTCGGCCACCGACACTAGCGCCTCTTCCAATTTCCTGAATTCAATCCAGCTTTCCAAATCACTTGCGATTGCATCGATGAGTTTCTGTTCTTCAACACGGGAATCCGGCACATCCCGTTCATAGTAAATTCGTATATAGCCTTTATTTTCATGATCTATGAATATGTCGGATTGAATAAAAGCATTGAATATCGCTCTCCTTTCGGATTGCCTGGCAGGTTTAAAAATTTCAATGATATTGGAAGAATCCGCTTCGATCAGCCGCTTTTTATCATGATCTTCGGAAACATAACGTTTGTCGTTAATGACAATCTCGCTTGCGCTGGTATCGGGAGATTGCAAAGCCGCATTCAAATACTTCAGGATTTTCTGGCATACCCCATCAATCGACACTTCCAGTTCCATAGTTCGCCGTATCTCATAAAGACACGTCATCTCCTTTAACCTCTCGCGCAGCTCTTTTTCCTTTTTGGTTAATTCAGTGGAATACTCTTCAGCTTTAATTTTTGCTTGCCTTGCTGCTTTTTCCGAGTTGATCAGCTTCCTGATAAACCAATTTAACAGCAAGATTTCAGCAGAAATCATGGCCACCAGATAAAGGATAATATCTTTCAATTTATCATTAACCGGCAAAAACAATTCTTCCTGATTCAGCTTCAAAGTCATCAATAATCCCAATGTCGGTAATGACGTAAACGCTTCGATCACGGGAACATTGCGATAGTCCAGCGCCGACGCGACACCGCTTTTACCGGAAAGCGCCATTTCTTTTGGAGAAATATGATCTCTGTCTATATTCGTGCTGATATGAGTAAAACGGACGGTACTCGAATCCCTGATGAGACAGGCAAGCGTCCTGTAATTCTGCGGTAATTTAGCGCAAATTAATAATTCCGCGCTGCTGCCAGCTGACTTAATTTCCATGAAACTTCTGGTCAGATTCGGCAATTTCATCTCGGATGAAATTCTCCCAATCTTATGGCCCTGATTAAAGACATCGACTGTTGTTTGCAAAACAAAGGAATTATCCCAAATAAGCTTCACATTGCCTTCCGCATCCAGAGGAATTACAGGGTTTTCATAAGAGCTAAAAGTCCCGACTTGAGATAGCACATTATTATTGCGATCGTAGATTACCACAGCGCTAAAGCCTATCTGGGTAAGGGAATTGACATTACGGGTAAGATTATTGCGCGCAGTTTCATTCTCAATATTTTCATTTAATTCCACCATAAACTGAACGATAAATGGCCGCAAAGATAATGCCCGGGTATCTTCAATGCCTTTTTCTATTCTCGTCTCAAATAATAACGCTTTACCTTCCAATGCTCCGGTCAATCCTCTGCCTAAAACCGTTTCAATTTGCTGCCGCATTGCGTTATAAACAGTAATCCCGGTGGTCAGCGTCAGTCCCAATAATAACAAAGCACCAATAATGCTGATTTTGCGGTCATCCTTCGTCAAAAACACATGCATCTCCCTTGAATATAATTAAACACAATCGCATGAGCCGGTCATCGTGGATTTCCAAGATTTAACAGTCCCAGACTGGCTAAATACTAGACAAGTTTTAAATCGTACGCCGCATAGTTTTACACGCTCTAATAGAGTAAAGCCTTTACCTTTATTATGTCTGTTGCTAGCCGCTCTATGAGCAGCAAATTTTTTCCCAGTACTGACAAACAACCATCTCAAATGATTGTCGAACTTGCAGAATAAATGTATTTCCATAGCTCTTTCAACATCCCGTATCAAAGCGTCAAATAGCTTATGAACTATACAGCATCCAACAATCGGATTTTGCATGCTTTTGACTTTATCAGGCGTTTGAAAGACATAAACTTACTAACCAAGAAATTTCATGCCGGTTATGCAAGGAACCTAGTCCAATCTCTTTCCCGGTGCTGAGATCAATCCGGTAATACGCTAAAATAAGCGCGAAGAACATTCTCGGATTGGTATGTTCGATGCTCTATCGTTTGTCATGAAAACTTTCATTTCCGGAAAAATTAAGGAGATCATAATGCGTATTTTTTTGTTTCTGATCATGATATTTATCATGAACCCCGCTTTTTCGGCATGCAATAGCTCGCTGCTCGATCAAAACTTCCGTAAACTTGCAGGAACCGAAACGGTAAATTTATGCGAAACCTATACCGGCAAGGTGTTGCTGGTGGTCAATACCGCCAGTAAATGCGGCTATACCCCGCAGTACGAAGGACTGGAGCAGCTCTATGAAAAATACCGGCAACAAGGGCTGGTTGTGCTTGGTTTTCCATCCAACGATTTCCTGGGCCAGGAACCTGGTACGGAAGAGCAAATTCGCGACTTCTGTCATCTCACTTACGATGTCAAATTTCCGATGTTTGAGAAAACCTCGGTGAAAAAAGCGCATGCGCATCCTTTTTATGTGCAACTGGCTGAATTGTCGGGCACTTACCCAACCTGGAACTTCCAGAAATATCTGATTGGCCGCGATGGCAAACTGATTACCCATTTCAGTCCGCACACCCAGCCTCTCGATTCGGGTGTTGTAACCGCTATCGAACAAGCACTGCAGCAATAAGCGAATGACCAATCGGCAGCCAGCGGATGATAATCCCAACGAAGCGAAAAAACCGGAAATCAGCATCCTGTCCCTGCTGGTCCTATCGCTGTTCATCGGATTGATCGTTGGCGCCGGAATCGACAAATCGTTCATTCTTCCTGTCGCGCTGATTACCGCGATCATTTTCTATATTAAGCGCGACAAAATTGCCGCTGCCGATGCTCAAACGCCGTCTAGCGCAAAACCAGCAGAACCTAACCGTTCGATTGAGAACAGCTATCATTGGCCGGATTTAGGACAATTCAGCTGCGCCATCCATGCGGAACCATATCAAAAAACGATTCAGCAACTCGTTCAGGAAAATATCGCCGCATCTGATCAGTCTTCCCCCGCACAACCACTGATTTATACCGCACAGCTGATTCCGGATCTCAGCAATCCCTTTGACACGGATATTATCCGGGTGGAAATTCACCAGCAAACGGTCGGTCATCTGTACGGCGAATCAGCACACAATTTTCGTGATCAATTGAAGGAAAAACAACTGGCGGACCAGATTACATTTTGTAAGGCATTGATCATCATCGTCACCCCTGCTGGCGGCAAGCCTTTGCACTACCATGTCATGCTGGATTTAACACTGCCTTAAACCATTGAAGCTCCGTTCGCGCCAATTCCTTTAATCAGCATCTCCTTCGATTGACGCTTTCTGTATCTTTCTGTACAGTCAATAGCGTTCCACAAGTTTTTTTCAACCGATACTTAAAATCAAATGATCCATCACGTTAGCGGCGACATTCTTCTTTCCAAGGCGCAGGCCATAGCGCACGGCGTTGCACCCAATGATCCGTTTTCCTCCGGCTTGGCATTGAGTTTGCGGGAACAATGGCCGGCGATGTATAAGGATTTCCGGCATTTCTGCCAAACCACGCACCCGAAAGCGGGAAGCGCTTGGATATGGGGTGGCGCTGAAGGAGCACGTATCGTCAATTTGTTTACGCAGGATGCCGCACCTGATCACGCCTCCAAGCCGGGAAAAGCGACGGTCGAGCATGTGAATCACGCTTTGCGGGAATTGCGCCGGTTAATGGACACGGAAAAATTTCACAGTCTCGCGTTGCCTCGCCTCGCTACCGGAGTCGGCGGATTAAGCTGGGATGAAGTCACCCCCCTGATCGCCAAACATTTAAGTGACCTGCAAGTCCCGGTTTACGTCTACGTCACCTTCCACAAGGGCATCGCTGCCAGCGAGCCTGCATGATGGGTTCGAGCAATTGCGATGGGACAGGAAATCAACCAGACGCAATTCGATGATCAAGTTTTCAGTGAATACCGGTGCCGCTTATCCCGGGAAATTGCGTTATTAGAAGAACAACTCTCGCACGGTATTTTTTCTGCGATTGGTGAAATCGGCGGCTATGAACTCGAGTCCTGGCTGGTCGACCATAATTATTTTCCATCACCGATCAACCAAGCGTTTCTGACGCGCTTAAACAATCCCTTAGTGGTTCACGAACTTTCGCGCTTTAATGTCGAACTCAATGGCGCTCCCATGCCGCTGAAAGGTAATGCGTTGTCAGCCATGGCTTTTGAGCTCGATCAGAACTGGCAGGAATGCCAGGAAGTTGCGCACCAAATGGATAGCGTGCTGATGATGATCGGCATCTTGCCAACCGTGCGGTAATCCGATTTATGCTTGGCAAATATGTCCGAACTCAAACGTTACCGTGCGCTGAACGAACAAGTGTTCAAACGTCGTTGCGGACGTCCATTGCGCATTTGCATTCATGGGCGGGAACATTTGGACATCGTTCATCCGGACGTGATGCTGGAGGCCGCCGCCACATCGTTCCAAGTGCATTTGCAGAGCGCAGAACGCAATGCGGTGCGCTATTTCAATGCATCGATCATCGCGGCCGGGCCGCTGATGGCGGCTTCGGGTAATTCGCCGTTGCTGTTTGATACGGATTTATGGGATGAAACGCGTATTCCGCTATTTGAACAATCGGTTGAAATTGGCGACCAGCCGCAACCGGAAAACCGCCGTGTCAGTTTTGGCTGCGGTTATGTCCGCGATTCCCTGTTCGAATGTTTTGCGGAAAATATCGCGCATCACGATGTGTTGTTACCTATCTTAATAGACAGTCCACCGCAACAGTTCGCGCACCTCCGGTTGCATAATGGCACGATCTGGCGCTGGATCCGGCCGTTGATCGGCTTCGATCCGGACGGCACACCGCATTTTCGTATTGAGCAACGCGTCCTGCCGGCCGGCCCCACGATCGCCGATATGATTAGCAATGCCGCCCTGTTTTTTGGTTTGGCACGTTATCTTGCCACCCTGCGCGATGCGCCGGAAACCATGCTCGGCTTTCACCAGGCGCGGGATAATTTTTATGCCGCCGCACGTAATGGACTTCAAGCCAAACTGACTTGGCTGGATAACAGCACTATCGAAGCACGCGTCTTATTGCTCGAAGAAATTCTACCGATGGCCCGCCAGGGTCTGGAAACACTGGGAATCGGCAAGACCGATATCGATCGCAATCTCGGCGTTCTGGAATCCCGCATCAAAAGCGGTCAAACCGGTTCGGCATGGCAGCGGGCATATTGCGAGAAATACCGGGCGGACAGCTTGCATCTGGTTGCCGCCTATCTGGAGCGGCAACGAAGCGGTTCGCCAGTGCACGAATGGGCGTTGTAAGCATGTTGACGGAACTCGATTATTTGCCGGATGGATTCTTGCAGGTGGAAGCCGCTGAATTGCACACGGTGCTGCCCGGCCCCACCTTGATTCACTTGCCCGGCAGACGTGAAGCGCCGTTGTTTGTATCGATCCTGTTGCACGGCAATGAAGACACCGGCTTGAAAGCCATTCAGGCAGTTTTGCAGAAATATCAAAATCAGAAATTACCGCGCGCCCTATCGCTGTATGTCGGCAACGTTTCCGCCGCGCGCGCGGGGGTTCGCCGCTTGGAAAATCAGTTAGACTACAATCGCGTTTGGTCGCTCGACACAAATCCGGTGATTACCGATGAGCACCGCATGATGCAGCAAGTGATCGACATCATGACGCAACGCAACGTATTTGCCAGCATCGACATTCATAACAATACCGGCTTAAATCCGCATTACGCCTGCGTCAATCGCCTGGATGACGCCTTTCTGCATCTGGCCACGATGTTTTCGCGCATCGTGGTGTATTTCACCCATCCTAAAGGCGTTCAATCCGAAGCATTTGCCAGGCTCTGTCCAGCGGTTACGGTGGAATGCGGCAAGCCGGGCGGAGCTGGTGGCATCGAACACGCCGCAGGTTTTGTCGAAGGCGCATTGCATCTATCCGCATTTCCAGCGCATTCTGTAGCTAGCCAGGATCTGGAATTGTATCGATCGGTCGCTGTGGTCACGGTCCCGGAAGCAGTAAGCCTGAGCATCGGCGATCCGGCGACGGATTTGTGCTTGATCGAAAATATTGATTATTACAATTTCCGCTTGCTCGATCCCGGCACGCCTCTGGCAGTGGTGGCGCCGGATTGCACCGAGCCTTTGCAAGTGCGCAATGGCTTGGGTTGCGACATGAGCGCACACTACTTCGAAAACCGCGACGGCAATTTATTGACCAGACAGCAGGTGATGCCCGCGATGCTGACGCGCGATATCCGCATCATCCGCCAGGATTGTTTATGCTATTTGATGGAGCGCTTGAATCGGAGACCTTGATGGGTGATCGGGTTGGAGCCGTTTGATCAAAGTAAATCGTTCCAAACGCCCCATTCCTTTAACGACCATCAGCTCCAGTCCAATGATTTACAGCAATAAAATAAAAATTCAGTATTGTTGAGATAAAAATAATAGCAATCCGGCATCAGCGTAAGAAAAGCTTGCGCTTTATTCAAAAATGAATATAATGAGAATCATTCTCATTTATTATTAGAAATACATCATGAATATTTTAAGCCCTCAACAAACCAGCGCAAGAAACTTGCCGCAATCCGGAATGGTGGAAATTAACAAACTCATCGATAGCGATGCTTTATTCAGGCATGGCGATGTCGTGATCATATTACACAAGGGTGAACAGTACGCATTGCGCCGCACGCGAAACGGCAAGCTGATTCTGAACAAATAGTGGATAAAAAACGCATATCCTGTATATTTATGCTTGTAACTTATGAGTGGTATCCTCGTCGCAAAAACAACCTTAGCTGGATTTGCGAATGCATGATTAAAACGCATGCGAGGTATGCTGATCGGCATATTACAAGCAATTGAATTGATAATGCGGGGAATGCAATACCTGCGCGATATCTCTCCGGTGCAGCCGCTAATATGCAAAAGACTTGTTTGAGGAGATAAAAATGAAAGGTAACGTAGAAATTATTCGCTGGTTGAATCTGCAACTGCAACATGAATTAACTGCCATTAATCAATATTTCCTCCACGCTCGCATGTATAAAAATTGGGGGTTTAACAGTCTTGGAGACCATGAATTTAAAGAATCCTGCGAGGAAATGAAACATGCGGATAGCTTGATCGAAAGGATTCTTCTACTGGAAGGTCTTCCCAATCTACAGGATTTAGGCAAATTAATGATCGGGGAAACCGCGGAAGAATGTGTCGCATGTGATTTGAAACTTGAGTATACCTCGCGGGATACGTTGCTCGCCGCAATAGCCGCCTGTGAATCCGCGCAGGATTTTGTGTCGCGGGAGATTTTTGAAAAGATTTTAGAGGACACTGAAGAACATATTGATTGGCTGGAAACCCAATTGGATGTCATGGAAAAAGTCGGAATCCACAATTGGCTGCAAAGCCAGATGTAATTTGTTTTGCCATCGCCGCTGGAGTTTCTCTTCCTTATCCAGCGGCATATTTAGCCAGCCAGCCCTTCTCCCGGGTCAGCCAGCCGTTTTTTTTGATGCTGATGACTTGCAGGAGACTCGAAAATGAAATTCATAAAGAAACCCGCTGTTGCCGCTTCAATGGGCGCCATCCCTCATTATCATGTTTCGCCTTCAACTGATGCCGATGGTTTCATAACCCAGCACAACAGAAATTTCATTCAACTATTTAAGATGCTTAACCGCTGGCGCGATGGGTTAGGACGGATATTTGCAAATCACATTAATGCCGGCTCAGCTGCAAATAAAACTTCGGCTATTACCGGCTGGGCGCCCTTAGTCAAAGCTTCATCACAGATTGAAACAACGGACACTGCTAATTCGGACGGTGCGCAGCATTCACATCACCACACTGCATACTTGAAAAACCGGTCCGTATTATGTATCGGCGGACGCATCAAACTGTACTCGCAGTATGAGCGGATAATTGCTGAACACGGAGGTTTTTTCTTGGCGTTTCATGGTGGCGCCGATGATGCACTGGATCGCTTGCCGATGTTGCTGGAGATGACCGATATGATCATTTGTCCGGTCGATTGCGTCAATCACGAAGCGTTCCTGATGGTCAAGCGTTTTTGCAGATACACACAAAAACCTTGCGTATTGCTGGATCGCTCTGGAGTCAGAACTTTCAGTGCCGGTATCCAGGCGTTAGCAAAAGGCGATGATGAAATGAGCAACGATCAGAATCCGTAAATTTTCGTGACCATCAAGCAACCCCAATGAGCTCAGCCGCTCTTGACAGCCTAAGCTCATTAGGTCAATTGTGCTGCGCTCATCACTGCAAGGATAATTGTTTCTCCCCGCGCCGCCAGGCAATACCCAGCAACCCTAATCCCGCCAGTAACATCAGGTAAGTTTCAGGTTCCGGCACGGCAACAACCGGTGAAAGCAAAAATGCTCTGGAACCGCCTCCGGGCGATCCGGCCAATTGCCCCCAGCCGATGATTTGCCCGTGATTATTAATACCAACGGCGGTCAATTCGCTCCATCCAGCCGCGACAACCGGTTCCAGCAATGAAAGATCGATCACAGTTCCATCGCGGTAGAGAAATGAGCTGCGGGTACAATCGCTGCAGTAATTGTTAATACCGCCGACTACTTGTCCGAAATCGTTGATGGCATCCGCACGGCTATCCAGAGAAATCGCCAAACCCTCCATGCCGGTACCGTCGGCATCCACAATGAAAGCTTCCATCGAATAGAAACCGAAAAAATCATCGTAAAGCCCGGAGAATCCGACAATTTGTCCGGAGCTGTTGATGTCCCAGGCAGCGCTGTCAGATGTGCCATTGAGCGTACTCAAGTCGGTCATCCCGATACCGCCGGCACCGGTGACAAATGCATGTTGCGTAGTGCTGCCGGCAATGGACGAAGCACCCACCACCTCTCCTGCGTTATTGATGCCGTAAGCCACACTGTAGTCTCCGCCGAGAGTCCCCAAGTCGGTCATTCCCACGCCGCCAGGGCCGGTAATGAAGGCATGGTAAGCGGCGTTACCCTCGGTGGAAGATACGCCGACTACTTGCCCCCAATCATTAATGCCGTATGCGATGCTGAAATCCCCTCCGAGAGTTCCCAAGTCCGTCATTCCCAACCCGTTGGCGCCGGTAATATAGGCATGAATTTCACCGGAACCGGTCATGGAATAACCCGCCACTTGTCCAGAATTATTGATGTCGAGAGCAAAGCTTTTGGCTCCGCCCAGCGTATCCAAATAGCTCATCCCGACACCGTTAGGACCGGTAATGAAGGCGCGATCGGCGCCATTGCCGTTCCCAACCACCTGCCCGGCATCGTTAATCGCTTGCGCAACACTGTAGGTGCCGCCATGTGTTCCTAAACCTACGATCGACCAACCGGCATTGACTGTTGATGGCACAGAAACCGCAAAGACTCCGCCAAGAAAGATTGCAGCACGATTAAGTTTGAAAAGCGGATAACTCATTTTTTCCTCACTGAGATAAAGTGGATTAAACTTCCCGGGATTGAGCGGAAATTACAATTAATTGATTAACATAGACTTCCAATAGATGACAGGAATTGACTATCAAATCTCTCAAGATTTGAACAACCGGATTAGATTTCTGTCCTGCCGAATAGTAATGCCGGTATTAATTTTAATCATTCAGAATAAGCCCATTTTTACCCGCCATTTCCGGATTTACCCGTAGCAATTCCTATTCATTCCCATGAATTAACGGGAATTTCCAGTGTTATTCCTGGAAATAGAAATGACACTTTAAACCGGATACTGATTGATGACTCTCGAATGATTCATTATCACTGTTCGATCAATGCCAGGTTGACGCCACCGGCTTTGATCATCAGTTTTCCCTTATCCAGAAACATCGCGGTATGCAATAGAATCCGTAACTTGTACTATAATCCCGGTTTAACACGCATTTAACGAACTGCAATCGACCTCTTGTTAAGTAAATCCATGAACACCTCTGATATCAAAAGTTACATGCAAGCCCTCGGCCAGCAAGCACGCGCGGCCTCGCGACAAGTCGCCAAAGCCGAAACAGCAGCGAAGAACCAAGCCTTGACAGCCATGGCGAACGCCATCCGGCGCGATGAATCCGTGCTAATCGCCGCAAATGCCAAGGACCTGGATAACGCACGCGTCAAAGGTTTGGAGGCTTCAATGATAGACCGCTTAACCTTGTCACCCAAGAGCGTTGCGACAATGGCCGAAGGATTGCTGCAAATCGCCGCTCTGGCCGATCCGGTGGGTGAGATCAGCGGATTGAATTACCGCCCTTCCGGAATTCAAGTCGGAAAAATGCGCGTTCCGCTGGGCGTCATCGGCATTATTTACGAAGCGCGCCCGAATGTAACCGCCGATGCGGCGGGGTTGTGCTTGAAAGCAGGCAATGCGGCGATTTTGCGCGGCGGATCGGAGGCCATCCATAGCAATCAAGCCATCGCGGCATGCGTGCAAGAAGGCTTACGGCTCGCCGGATTGCCAGAAACCGCCGTGCAAGTGATTGAAACCACCGATCGCGCGGCCGTCGGCGAATTGATTACGATGAAAGAATTTGTCGATGTGATCGTGCCGCGTGGCGGCAAGGGTTTGATCGAACGCATCGCCAATGAAGCGCGGATTCCGGTCATCAAGCATCTTGACGGCGTTTGCCATGTTTATATCGACGATCAGGCAGATTTCGACAAAGCGATCAAAATCGCCGATCACGCCAAAACTCAACGCTACGGCACCTGCAATACCATGGAAACGTTGCTGATCCATGCCAATGTGGCATCGAACATTCTGCCGCCGCTCAGCAAAATTTATTTTGGCAAGGGCGTTGAACTACGCGGCGACGAAACGGCTTGCCGCATCATTCCGCAAATGAAAGCAGCCACCGAATCCGATTGGTACGAGGAATACCTGGGGCCGGTTCTGAGTATCCGCATCGTTGAGAGCCTGGATCAAGCGATCGATCACATTACCCGATACGGTTCGCAACATACCGATGCCATCGTCACCGAAAACTATACGCGAGCCCGGCGTTTTCTCCGGGAAGTGGATTCCAGTTCGGTGATGGTCAATACCACCACCCGCTTCGCGGATGGCTTTGAATACGGTTTGGGCGCCGAAATCGGCATTTCCACCGACAAACTTCATGCACGCGGGCCGGTGGGTCTCGAAGGCCTGACCAGTCAGAAATTTATCGTGTTGGGTGACGGTCAGTTAAGAAATTAAACACCCCGTTAAAGGTTTCCATGGCACCCATTATTGAAGTAAAAATTCCCGACATCGGTGATTTCAAGGATGTACCGGTCATTGAAGTGCTGGTATCGCCCGGCGATGCCGTTGAGAAAGAAACTTCGCTGATCACATTGGAAACCGATAAAGCCTCGATGGAAATACCGTCGCCACAAGCCGGAACCGTACAGGATATCCGTGTCAGCGTGGGCGATAAAGTTTCGGAAGGATCGGTGATTTTGACATTAGCAGTCACTCAACCGGCGGAATCCATTCAAACCGGATCGTCTCACGACGTCTCTCAAACCCCTCCAGTTTCGCCGTCAGCAACACTATCAAGATCCGAGCAAGCAAGCATGCAAGGCGGCATCCATGCCGATGTCGTAGTGCTCGGCGCCGGCCCCGGCGGTTACACCGCAGCCTTCCGCGCCGCCGATCTGGGGAAGAAAGTGGTGTTAATCGAGCGTTATCCAACTCTCGGCGGCGTCTGTCTGAATGTCGGTTGCATCCCTTCGAAGGCGCTGCTGCATGCGGCCAAGGTCATCACCGAAACTGAGGAGCTGTCGTCTCACGGTCTCTTATTCAACAAACCTCAAGTCGATCTGGATAAACTGCGCACCTGGAAAGAGTCGGTCATAGCCAAGCTGACCAAAGGTCTGAAGGCACTGGCAAAGCAGCGCAAAGTTGAAATTGTCCACGGCGTTGGGAAATTTGCCTCAGCCCATTTGCTGGAAGTGGCTACCGCCGATGGCCGCAAAACAATTTCTTTCGACCACTGCATCATTGCCGCCGGCTCCAGCGTTGCCCGCATTCCTGGTTTTCCATACCACGATCCGCGCTTGATGGATTCCACCGGTGCCTTGAATCTGCAAGACATCCCGCAACGATTGCTGATCATTGGCGGCGGCATCATCGGTCTGGAAATGGCAACCGTCTATGACGCGCTGGGAAGTAAAATCAGCGTGGTTGAATCGATGGAACAGTTGATTCCCGGTGCCGATGCAGATCTGATCAAACCGTTATTCCGCCGTATCAAGAAACGTTATGAAGCAATCTATCTTAAAACGAAAGTAAGCCGGATTGAACCGGCAGCGGACGGATTAGCTGTCACCTTCGAAGGTGAGAATGCACCATCGCAGCAAACCTACGACCGGATTCTGGTGGCAGCCGGACGGCGCCCGAATGGACATCATATCGGTGCTAGTGAAATCGGTATTCATGTCAATGAGCGAGGCTTCATTCCGGTGGATCCGCAAATGCGCACCAATCTGCCGCATATTTTCGCGATCGGCGATATCGCGGGTGAACCGATGCTGGCCCACAAAGCGACCTACGAGGGAAAGCTCGCCGCTGAAGTAATTGCCGGTCATAAAGCGCAGTTCGATGCCCGCACAATCCCCTCCGTGGCTTACACCGACCCTGAAGTGGCTTGGATGGGCTTGACTGAAAAAGAAGCCATCCAGCAAGGCATCGACTATGAGAAAAGCAGCTTTCCCTGGGCTGCCAGCGGACGCGCCATCTCGATGGCACGCGACGAGGGATACACACAATTATTATTCGATAAACAAACACGGCGGATACTCGGCGCCGGCATCACCGGTATCAATGCCGGTGAACTCATCTCCGAAACCGTGCTGGCGCTGGAAATGGGCGCTGATATGGAAGATATCGGTTTAACCATCCACCCGCACCCGACGCTGTCGGAAACAATTCTGTTTGCAGCGGAAACCGCAACTGGAACTATCACCGATCTCTATTTACCAAAGAAATGACCCCCTTAAAAATTCTTCATCGCGACCAATTGATTATTAAACGATTCTTTTACTGATTTACAACGATTATGATGGCCTCAAAGAAAACATTAATTTTTGCATTGTTGGCTTTGCTTTTTTTAGCCAGTGGCATACCCAGTTCGTGGGCGACCCATATATCACAACCGATTCTTATCGATCCTAAAACACAATTCACCATCGGTGAACCCGTCATTCTTCACGGCTGGGTGAATTACAATGATCAAGCGGCAGCCGATGTTTTGCTGAATTTCAAAGTTACCCGGCCCGACGGTTCCATCTTGGCGGATCAATCCTATCCCAGTAACGCGGAAGGGCAATTTGAATTCAAGTTTGACACCAAAAGCGAGGCGCCCGGCAGCTATCAGGTCACCATCACGTCGCATTGTCTGGAAATTCACCGTTATGCATGTACCTATAAAAGCCAATCGTTGACCATTCATCTCAAGAACCCATGACAGCGAACCAATAACCGGTTGAACCGGACTGTTATTGCAAACGCAGCAGAGTTCGATCCCACTTACTTACTTTTATAATTCACGGTGCAATTCCATTCATGAGTATTCCTCATTTATCCACTGGCAAAACTTGCTTAAGCCGTTTGCTTATCGTTCTTATTGTTGCAATGCTGGGCGCATGCAATGCGCGGGAAGATCAACTATCGGAAAGGGAAGCGATGATCCAGGCCCGGGAATCGGAGCTGGTTAACCTATTTGCGGAACTGGTTGAGACCAGGAAACTCCTGGAAAAGAATCAATCTGATCATTCAGCAGATGCAAAAGAAATCACCGTCCCGACGAAAACCGATCAGCGCTCCTGTGACGATGTCAATGCTGTTGCCCCCAAACCGGAATCATCAGGCAAAATGGATGGCAAGACACTGCTCGGCGGCATTGAAAATGTCTACCTCGATCCACCCAGCCTGGAATTCAGCGCCCGGATTGATACCGGTGCGCGAACCTCGTCGCTGAATGCAATGGATATCGTGGAATTTGAGAGAGATGGAAAACCGTTCGTAAAATTCAAACTGACACACCCGGAAACCGGCGAGATCCTCGAACTGACCCGGCGCTTGCGCCGGCATGTACGCGTCAAGGAACGCGGCGACAGGGAAGCGCAGCGGCGCCCTGTAGTCAGAATGCGCGTAATTCTTGCTGATATTAATGAACAAATCGATTTCACGCTGGAAAATCGCAGCAAGTTTAAATATCAAGTTCTGATCGGCAGGAATTTACTCAATGACTTGGCGATTGTAGATGTCAGCAAAAATTTCATCGCCGGAAAAACTGAAGCGCTCGAAGCAGGCAATGTGAACTAATGCACACGAATCTAAGATTATATTTTATCGTCATACTCCTTCTGGGTATGGGGATCGGATTGATTCTCTATAAGCACTTCGCGTTAGGGTTTCCATTATCACCGGATGATAAAAAGCCGGTCTGGACCATCGAAGCCAAAATCGATTTCGTCGCGCGCGGCGCTCCCATTATCGTTTCGTTCGCTTTGCCGCCCAAAACTTCGGATATCGCAATTGTCGAAGAAGATTTCGCGTCCCCCGATTACGGGTTTAGCGAATTAGTTTCGCCGACTGGCCGCCGGGCGCAGTGGAGCAAAAGAACCGCCGCCGGCCCTCAAACCGCTTATTACCGGCTCAGCATGTATGAAACTGATCCGGCCAGCGAGACCGATCCCGCGGATCTTCCGTCCGAACCGGAGAAACCGGAGTTTGATGAAGTGCTTAATACGGCAGCAACGACGCTTTTGGATCAAGTCCGCAGCCGGTCGGCAAACACTGAAACTTTCACTCGCGAACTGATCGCCACGCTCAATTCGAACGCGCCCAGTCAGAATCAAAGCCTGTTACTGAATGAACATTCCAACGAAGAGTACAAAACCCATCTAATCATCAACTTACTGGCGCTGGAAGGTATCAGTGCGCGCATTGTCCGCGGACTCTACTTGAAAGACGGGCGCCGCCGGCAGACATTGACCAATTTTGTCGAGGTATACATCGGCGGGCAATGGTTGTTATTCAATCAAAACTCCGGTGAAATCGGTAAACCGAAGAATTTTCTGATATGGCAGCGGGGCGATCAGTCACTCCTCGATGTCGTCGGCGGCAAAAATTCGCAGATATCCTTTTCAATTATCAAAAACATTCATTCAACCCGTAACCTTGTGGTCCGCGACAGCATGAACAAACAGGCCGGCATCATTGACTTTTCGATCTACAGTTTACCGATCGAACAGCAAAATGCCTTCAAAATGATCCTACTGCTGCCAATCGGCGCGTTGATCGTCGTTATCATGCGCTTGTTAATCGGCATCCGTACTTCCGGGACTTTTATGCCGATATTGATTGCACTCGCATTGATACAAACCACTTTGCTGACCGGAATTCTTATCTTTTTGACCGTAGTCGGTACCGGACTGCTGATACGCTCCTATTTATCACGGCTCAATCTGTTATTTGTCGCGCGCATCTCGGCGGTGATCATCGTCGTTATTGCAATAATCGCCAGTATCAGCATTATCAGCAATAAACTCGGACTCGATCAGGCACTGACCGTCACTTTCTTCCCGATGATCATTCTGTCGTGGACCATCGAACGGATGTCGGTATTATGGGAAGAAGACGGTCCTCGCGAAGTATTTATCCAAGGCGGCGGCAGCTTACTGACGGCTGTGATTGCGTATCTGTTCATGACAAACCGAACGATCGAATATCTCACGTTCAATTTCCCCGAATTGATGCTGGTCAATCTGGCGCTTATTTTGATTCTCGGACAATATACCGGGTACCGGCTATCCGAGCTTTACCGTTTTCATGCACTGGAGCGGCGCAATGTTTCTGGCAAGCGCTAAGAAGCTCAGAAGCTTTGGCATCATCGGTATGAACCAGAGAAATTTCGGGTTGATAGCCCGTTATAATCCGCGCCGTCTGTATCCGCTGGTCGACGACAAGCTCAAAACCAAATTGTTGGCGCAGCAAGCTGGAATCACCGTACCGGAGTTATTGGGAACCGTGCAATACCAGCATGATGTCAGGTTGTTGAAAGAGATATTGGATCCGCATGCCCAGTTTGTCATCAAACCGGTCAAAGGCAGCGGCGGCAAAGGCATCCTGGTGATTACCGAGCATGAACATAATCTCTATTTCAAGCCGAGCGGCGATGCTTTACAACTGCGCGACATCGAACGGCATGTTTCGAATATTTTGAGCGGCTTGCATAGCCTCGGCGGAAAACCCGATATGGTGATGATCGAATCACTGATCCAATTGGATCCGGTTTTTGCGGATTATAGTTATGAAGGCATCCCGGATTTACGCATCATCGTTTTTCGCGGTTATCCCATCATGGCAATGCTCCGTCTTACCACTCACGCTTCCGATGGCAAAGCCAATTTGCATCAAGGCGCCGTAGGAGTTGGGATCGATATGGGAAACGGCAGCGCATTACATGCCGTTCAGTACGGCGAACCGGTATTATTTCATCCGGATACGCGCAAGACTTTCTCGGAATTGGTGATTCCGCATTGGGATAAATTGCTGCAACTGGCTGCGGCTTGTTATGAAATGACCGGCCTGGGCTATCTGGGCGCCGATATCGTACTCGATCGCGATCATGGTCCGATGATTATCGAGCTCAATGCGCGGCCAGGGCTTTCCATCCAGGTTGCTAATGCTGCAGGATTGGCACCGCGGGTAACCGTCATCGAGTCTATTCAGGAAATTGATCCGGATCCGCAATCACGCGCGGCTTTCAGCAAACAGCAATTCGCAATCGATTCGGTTAACGAGCCACCGCGCGAATTGCGGACCCGGCGTGATGATCGCGCTATGTAACATCCAACGCCTGAAAGGATACATCAGGAAACGCTGATTAATTCGACGAACGAGCCGTCCGTGCAGTCAATCAGTCAGTATTTTCAATCCCCGCTATTGACCACTACTTTGTTACGCCCGCGCTGTTTGGCATGAAACAGCGCTTTTTCAGCCGCTTCGCTCAATTTTGCGGCATCCGGGAAATGTTCGAGATCCGCGATCCCGCAACTGAAACTGACTGAAAACTCCTCATCCTGGCTTAAATGCAATAACCGCGAAAAAACATGCCGGATTTCGTCGATGACTTTGGCAGCCGAAGTTGCATCGGTATCATTCATAATCACCGCAAATTCTTCTCCGCCATAGCGGCCGACGGTATCGGTGCCACGTAGCCGCTGCTTTAACAACCTTGCCAAGCTTTTAATGACGCGATCTCCTGCAGCATGCCCATGAATGTCATTGATTTTCTTGATAAAATCGATATCCACCATGGCATACGACAGCGGCGTATTCAACCGGTCGGAGCGAACCACCTCACGCACCAGTTCTTCTTTGATCGCCGTATGGTTCAGCAAACCGGTCAAGCCATCATGCACCATCAACGCACGCAAAGACCTCGCGCGCATTACCCGTAGCGTCACCGCCGAAATCAACTGCCGGGAGAAAACCGGTTTAACCAGAAAATCGTCTCCTCCCAGGCTCATGGCTTCACGTTGTGTGTTGAAATCATTCTCCGACGACAGATAAACGATCGGAATCGCGATAAAACCTTCCATTTGCCGGATTACTTTTGCCAGCTCGATACCGTTACAACCGGGCATATAGAGATCCATCAGGATCAAATCCGGGTTAAAGCCATTCAGGGTTTCGAGGAGTTGTGCGGGTCCGGTTACGGCTTTGACCGTCATGCCGGCTCGTTCCAGTACTGCGGCATTATAGGCCAGGATGGTCGGATTATCGTCGACCAGCAATATGCGAAAGGAATCCTGGATTTGCGAGGCTGTGATCAAATCAAGCTGACCGATCAATTCAACCGGATTAAACGGCTTGGTAAAATACGCCAAGCCGCCCGCCCGCACCGCGCCAAGCCGGTAATCCAAACCGTCGTGAACCGATATAAAAATGACCTGCGCCGGTTGCGTCAATTCCCGCTGAATTTCTTCCATAACCCGGATTCCCGCCATTTCATCGTCCGGAAACTCGATTTCCATCAACACGATGGCATTGGGTATCTGCAAGATAGCAGCGCGGAATTTATCCAAATGATTGAATACTTCGACTTCATAACCATAATACCGTAGTTGCAGCGCCAATTCCTCAGCAGCTTCCGCATCGGCATTGACCACGAAAATCAAATCCGAAGGTTGTGGAATCGTTAAGAAAGCTTCTTTATTAGCAATCGTTTGCCGGATAAAAATCGGATTGGATTCGTTATCTTCCGATATCTTTTTCAACTCCAGGATTTGCTGGGAAATCCGGTTGGCTTGAAATGCATCGGCGGAAACTTGCTGCAACAGCAAGTTCTTAAAAATCTGTTCCAAGACTCTCGCCTCGATGCTCAGTTCCGAAAATCCGAATGTTTTGCTGCTGCCCGCCAGATTATTGACGGCGCGATGAATTTCCTGGAGCATGCCCGATTCCCACTCACTCAGCAGCTTGCTCCACAACGTTTCGATTTCAGTAATTTTGTCCGGCAGCTCTTCTATAAACATCGTAGCCAGCGAGCATAATCTTTCCTGAAATTCATCGTGTAATTTATTTTCCATAGTCATGCACCCAAAAAATATTCGACCCCAATAACAACATGCTTGAAATCAAACGGTTTTTCGATAACAGCCGCCATCCCAATTCCCATCCAAGCTTTCATTTGCCCGGTTGCACTTTAAAACCAACCAATATAGCATTTTTATCAATGGGTTGTAACATATATCAACACTCTCCGGGATATTCTGTTGCATCAATTGATGCATTATCCCGGTGTACACCTTCCCAAATTTTTGCCTATTGTAAGTAACTATACAAATTTCAAATGTTGGAACTAACACTGAAAGACCTGCCAGTTATCTTTTTTATAATCAGGTTTCCGCCACCCATTTCCGGGATCAAAATGACAGCAAAAACAATATCTGACCATCCCGCTATTAAAATATATCCCCATTCCACCCTGCTCCGGCGGTAAAATTTAATGAAAAGACGGAATAGGAATTCTTCCCGGCGGCGGGCGGGAATCAATCAATTAATATCATGCAGTTTCTAAATCACGCGGTACTCGTTATGCGCCCTTCTATCATTATCAAGCTACTCCTTGTTATCCTTGTAGCACTTGTTCTTTTTTTTGCGATTGGCACGATTCTGACATCACCAGCCCCCACTTCAGTCTCCGCGCTTTCCGCTGATTTCCCGGTTGAGGCGGTACAGATCCCGGGCCGGGATCACGTCATTGTTCATGGCTGGCTGGCTCCAGGAAAACCCGGCAGCGGTGTCGTGCTGCTGGCGCATTCAATGCGCAGCAACCGCGTAGAGATGTTAAGCCGGGCACGGTTTCTGCAAGACAAAGGATACGGGGTTCTGCTCATTGACCTGCAAGGACATGGGGAAACCATTGGCGATAAAATTACTTTCGGCTTGAAAGAAGCCGAAAATATTGAGGCATCCGTCTACTTTCTGAGACAGCGTTTCCCGCGCGAGCGCATTGGCGCAATCGGTACTTCGCTGGGAGCCGCGGCAATTGTTCTTGCGAAGAAAAATCTAAAATTAGACGCGGTGATTCTGGAATCACTTCACCCAACCCTGGAAGAAGCGGTTGAGAACCGCTTGAAACTCCATTTTGGAGATTACGGCAGCGTGTTACTGCCGCTGATGCTCTGGCAATTATCGCTAAATCTGGATATTGCCATTACTGAACTCAATCCGATTGCGCGAATTGATCAGCTGAATGCTCCCGTCCTGTTCATTTCAGGAACTCATGACGCACATACCACCCAATCGGAGACCGAGCGTTTATATGCTTCGGCCAGGCATCCTAAAGAACTGTGGATTGTTCCGGGTGCCAAACATTTTAATATGCATACCTATGCCGGCAGAGAATATGAACATCGCGTCGATGATTTTTTATCACATTATCTCAAGCGATACGAGGAGGATGACTAGGGAAGCGGGCTGCAAAGTTCGGCGCAATCGCTTGCAGGATATGCTAAAGTGCGCCTCAAATATTTCTCACGCGTTATAGAACCGACATGCTGAATTATCAAAATATCTTACTCACCGTCGATTTTTCCGGGCACGACCTGTTCGTCGCTCAAAAAGCGCAAGCACTGGCTGAACAATTCCATGCGACACTGCATATTCTTCATGTGCTGGACAACATTCCGATGCCTGATACGCCTTATGGAACAGTGATTCCGTTATCGGAAGATTCAGCTTATGAATTATTGGAGGATGAGAAAAACAAATTAGTGCAAATAAGCGATCAGCTAAATATTGCGCCGTCCCGGCGTTGGTTAATCTGGGGCGAACCGCAGCAAGAAATCACGCAACTGGCGATACAGCAGCAGATAGACTTGATTATTGTCGGTTCGCATGACCGGCATGGTCTCGCCGTGTTAATGGGATCCACGGCTAAGGATGTGTTATATCACGCAGAATGTGATGTTCTGGCAGTGCATATCAAAAAGCCAGGGTAGCCACAGCTTTTTTAATTTTTCCAGAACTGCCACCAGGCTTTCCCGCCCACTTCAGGTAATTCCGCAAGAAAAATACTGTCAGGAAAGTTGATGCGCATGACGCGTTCCGCATCGTCGCGCAAATCATACATTTCCAGCGCTTCATAAGCCCGGATCATGATGTACAGAGCTTCCTCGGTCGCCGGAGTACGCGGGTACTCTTTAACCGCGTTTTGCGCCCGGTTGGCCGCCGCGACATAGGCTTTACGCTTCATATAGTAACGCGCCACATGAATCTCACTCATCGCCAAGGCATTCAGCAAATAGGCCATCCGCTGCCTGGCATCCACGGCATACTTACTATCCGGAAACCGGGTCACCAGTTCCTTGAAAACTTCAAACGATTCATACGTTGCCTTGGGATCACGTTCGCTCATATCCTGCTTGAGCGGCCCTTTCATCAGAAAACTGATCATTCCCCAGCTATCGTTAAAATTAGCCAATCCTTTGATATAATAGGCGTAATCTACATGCTGATGATTAGGATGTAACTTAATAAACCGATCCGCTGCTGCAATCGCAGATGCCGGTTCTTCATTTTTATAATGCGCATAGGCAATTTCCAGTTGCGCTTGTTGCGCAATCCGGCCATAAGGATAGCGGGATTCCAGCGATTCATAGAGCTTGATAGCCGCAGGATAACTGCCATCATTCAATTTCGCTTTTGCTTCTGAATAAAACTTATTGGCGGACCAGTCTTGCTGATCTTCCGTGCGATCCGGCAATAAACCGCAACCCGATAGCCCCATAACCAGAAATAAAGCTAAACTACGTAACATGACAAGTTCCATTAATAGCAATGATCAATCCGCGGATTATAGCGCAAAGCCGGGGCCGCTCACACACAGCGATCCGGATTGTGCCGCGCTTGATCTCATCATTCCTGCCGACTACGCCGGTTTGCGGTTGGATCTTGCATTAGCAAAATTATTACCGCAATGGTCGCGCAGCCGTATACAAACCTGGATTGCCGGAAGTCGCGTGACGCTCGATGAACAAGCTACCACACCGAAACACAAAGTCTGGGGAAATGAGCGTGTAAGGATCTTGCCGCACGAAATCACCCATGAAACGGCATTCAAACCCGAGAACATTGATCTGGATGTGATTTATGAAGACGACACATTGATCGTCATCGACAAACCGGCCGGATTGGTCACGCATCCGGGAAATGGCAACTGGCAAGGAACCATGCTGAACGCTCTACTGCACCATGCGCCGCAATTGGAGCATGTTCCTCGGGCCGGGATTGTGCACCGCCTGGATAAAAATACCACCGGCTTACTAGTCGTTGCGAAAACCTTGGAAGCGCAAACAAGCCTCGTGCGGCAGTTACAACAAAGAACTGTGAAACGTGATTATCTGGCATTGGTAGTTGGACAAGTCCAGCAAGCCGGCCATGTCGATGCACCCATCGGCCGCCATCCGACACAGCGCACCAAAATGGCGGTCACGGCGACGGGCAAACCGGCACGAACGCATTACCAAGTGATCGAAACTTTCGAGGCATGCACGCTGTTGCAATGCAGCCTTGAAACCGGACGGACGCATCAGATCCGGGTTCATATGAATACCATCGGACACGCATTAGTGGGTGATCCGGTTTATGGCGGAAACCTGATCAAAAAGACCGGATCGGCAGTAGATCAGTTACTCGCGAATTTTCCACGGCAAGCGCTGCATGCGCAAAGATTGACGCTGACGCACCCGCGTACCGGACAAATCTGTCACTGGGGAGCGTCTGTTCCGCTGGACATCGTTGCGTTGCTGCAAGCCTTACGCCAAATTACAGAAATTTAAATTTGTCCATAAAAAATGCGCCTTACGGCGCATTTTTTATATTCCATAACAACTCAAATCTTCAATGCTTAGAAAGGTAAAACAGCATCCAATGAGAAGAGTATCTGATCCTTATTACCGCCGAATGGACGGTAAGCGGAAGTCTGCAATGATTCGTGCAATGCATCTACACGGTCATAGCGGATATTCGGGCGCAGATTGAAGTTCTTCAGGCCTTTCCAAGGCACATTCAAGGTTTTTGCCGCTTTCCAGTTTGCACCGATGGTTACGGCATAATAATCGGCGGGCGTGCTGGTACCGAGCAAACCGATGTTACTGGCGTAACTGGTTCCCAAATGATTGGTCGCCGCCGTCACCCGGCCTGGCGCGAATACCCGGAAGCCATCGCGATCACGAAACCACTCGGCACGGACACCGACTGAAACATTGGGTGTCACATCATAGTAAAAATGCGAGTTAACGCCATACCATTCGGCGTCTTTGACAACACCGGAATAGACGTTATTAAATAACATTACGTTATCCGCGAAACCATGATCATGTTGCAGGACTAAATGGGTTCTATCGGTGAATTTGTGTTGCAAAACGATACTGTACATCCCCCAGAAACTACTGTTACGGGTGGAAGTCGTGCTGCCGGTACCGCTGACATTAAATGAGGTTTTATTGTCATTACTGTTCCAGGTAACGCCACCGATACCGCCCCAGTTTTCCATTTGCTTGTCGAAATTTCCATCCCATCCGCCGGTTCCGCTGCCGCCGATGGTACCGAACATTGCTACGATATTTTTGTTGACATTGTAATTACCCAATACACCGGTATGCGTGAAGGGTTCGCCATACTGCATGGTATAGGCATGGGAATAGAAGAAGTTATTAGGAGCAGGAACGGATTCATAGCCGATCGGTGTATAGAAGTGGCCCACTTTAACATTTAAACCATTTCCTACCGGCGCGTATATTTCCGCAAAGGCTTGAGGAATTGCAATGCCGTAGGTACGGCTGGAATTACAACAGATCTCCAAGTCCCAGTTACCGCGGTCCGCCAAAGGTCTACCATTGTTAACATCAAAGGCCGGATTACCATAAGCCTGTGTAAAGATAGCATCAGTACCAAACAAGAAGTCGGCGCGAAAACCCAAATCCCAGCCCTTTCCTTCAGTTTTCACACCCCGTTCTATGAAGAAGTTCAACTGATTCAATTGAAACCGGTTCGCTTGATCCGAAAAAGTAACAGGTCCATTGAAACCATGGGTCTGGCTCGGGTTATACGTTGCACCGCCTTGTACCCAGCCGCCGAATTCAATACCGCTGTTCTTGATTGCTCTCACAAAAGGATTGCTGCTTAGCTCGTTGCTGCTCATCGCGCTATTCGCATAGACACCAGACGAACTCATACCGAGTAGCAGCAATCCTCCAGCCACGGTATGGATCATCTGGCACTTATATTTTGTTTTATATTCCATTACTCCCCCCTCAGAAAGATTGTGAAAAAAGATGCAGATACGTTGAAAACAAAGACCCTGATAACTGCATGGTAAGAACTCTAACATTGAATTATGTTAAGGGTCAACGCAAATACGCGAAATGAAATAACTGGTTGATATAAATTACAACACACCATCATCTCGCTCGAAACAATCACCGCAGCCGGATTTTTCTCAACTTTTAAATCACCCGGAGATTTTTAAATCACCGCCAGCAAGCAATGCTTCAAACGCATATCACTAAAGTTTCCGCGGACTGGCACCGTAAAAAACGGAGCGGTGCTTGTAAGAAGATGGAAAAGCACTTTTAATAAATGAGAACTCAATATTAAGTTGATTAATTCTTTAATAATTAATAATAATTCAGCCATGAACATGATACCGATCCGAACTTCCGACTTGACTGTAGGACAACCGCTGCCGTGGGATTTGTTTGATAAATCGCAAAAACCGATACAAAAACGCGGCTATGTCATCAAAACTGCGGATGAGCTCAAAGAATTGGAAGAATTATCGGTTTTCCGCATGCAAGCGACAGCATCGCAGCAAGCCGAAGCCGACAAGAAAGTACTGGATCAGATCGGCTTTGAAGATATGCAAATCAAAGTGGGACAAAAAATGTATCTCACCTTGGCGGCTTATTCAAAATTAAGAAAATCGTGCGAACTCTCGGAGAATTCATACTCGGTATCCATGATCGGTTATGTACCGAACAACTCTTTGATCGTCACCATGCCGGTCACCGATCAAATCCTCGGAGAGCCGTTAATCGAAGGAGACCAACTGAATATTCGCCTGGTTACCGGGCAGTATGCCTATAAGTTTTCGGCTTTTGTCGACAAAGTGATCAAAGCCCCGTTCAAATATTTACACCTATCGTTTCCTAAGGTCGTCCAAGGCCAGAGCATCCGGAAATCGCGAAGAATTAAATGTCATATGAATGCAACAGTTGCCGAAAAAGCCATTCCGATCGCCATTACCGATCTGAGCATTTGCGGCGCCGGAATCAGCTCGAAACTGCCTTTAGGAACGCTCGGTTCAACCGTCACTTTATCGTTTAACGTCACCATTCTCGATAGAGAATTGCATTTATCGATCAAATCGGTTATCCGTTCCGCCAAGCAAATAACCAAAAACAATCAGAAAATCATCAGCACCGGCGTCGAATTCTCCGGCATCAAACCGGATCAGGTATTTACATTACATCACATGATCTATCAGGAAATTGTCGAACACCCTGAGAACGTTATCTGATCGATGGTGAGTTTCTCACCTTCGATCGCTTTTACCAAAATCCCCAATTCCCGGTAGCAACGATCCAGACCCCCAATATGCCGTTGGTCACGGCATGCGCCAAGATCGGCGACCATAACGTCCCGCTGCGCATATACAGCAAACTGTAGACAAATCCGGCGAACAAGCCGGCAAACCATAAGCTGTGTGCAAGCGCGAACAATATCGCGGCGATAGCCAAAGCTTTAATGCCGACTTGAGCAGGATCCACACTCAAAAAATTCGGATGTTGAATCCAGCGCATCAAGAACGAACGCCAAAATAGCTCTTCCATCACCGGCACTACCAAAGCCGCGCCGGCAATGCGCACGGCAACAAAAATCCAATCAATCTCTTCATCATTGCGCGGATCAAAGCCTACCGATTCCCCCATCACCATCCAATCCGCCGTCATGTTAATCCAAGCGACAAACACCACGATACCGGCGATAATCGCAGCGCCCCAGGTGCGGAACCCGGCCGCGCTGGGCCAGCGCAATTCGCTGTAGGCACTGCGCATGGCCCACAGCAATGCAACCACGACGGTTATTTTCACCGCGTAAAGCCAGCGCAAATCGTTGGCTTCCCAGCCAAACTTCAATAGCGCATCTTCCAGTATCATGAAAAAAACATACGCAGCGAAAGGCGCTATCCGGTAAAGATTTGTCCGATCAACCATTCATCATTTCCTTCTGAAATTTTTCTTGTTTTATGCGATTGCAGACAATCCGCGAACATTCAACCCACGTTTGTCATTGTCGCAAGTGTATAAGAAGCTGTAGGAATTTTTAACGTGTAATAACCGGGTTTATCGGGTTCTGATTGAAGTTTAGGGATATACCTGCGGACTCCGTGCATCACTTAGGGTGTCAACGGCAATTCCCTTTGGCGGCATGCACCGGCGGCGGAAGTTGAAGAAGCCGCGCACAACGTGCTGACTTTCACACCCAGTAACCGGATTTTCCTAACCAGTTGCACCCGCCGCAAACATTCCCCTGCGGCGCGGCGGATACGCACCGCATCGGCGGTAGGCTCGGTCAGGGAAAGATCGCGCGTCACTGTCTGAAAATTCTCAAACCGTAATTTAATGCTGATGGTGCGCCCGGCGTAGCCTTTGCGCTGCAAATCACCGGCTACTTGCTCGCACAGCGCGGTAAACGCCGCCGACAAAACTTGCCGGTCCAGCCGCGCATCCAGATCGCGCTCAAAAGTCGTCTCGCGGCTCATCGACTTAGGCTCCGCATCCACGATCACCGGACGATGATCGATGCCGCGCGATACTTCGTACAGCCAGACCGAATAACTGCGTCCGAAATGGTGGCGCAGCAAGCCCAAACCGGTTTGCGCCAACCCGGCAATCGTAGTGATACCCAGCGATGCCAGTTTTTCCGCAGCCTTCGGGCCGATCCCATTGATTTTTCTCACGGAAAGCGGCCAGATCCGTTCCGGAATATCCGCCATCGTGAGTATGGTCAAACCATCCGGCTTTTCCAGATCCGAACAAATTTTTGCCAGCAATTTGTTCGGCGCGATACCGATCGAACAAGAAAGCCCGGTTGCATCCTTGACCGCTTGCTTGAGCCACGTGGCCAACGCACGCGTTTCATCCGGCAGATCGCTAAGATCCAGATAGATTTCATCAATGCCGGAATCCTCAATTT
The DNA here is from genome assembly GCA_019745325.1 of Nitrosomonas sp. GTDB lineage: Bacteria > Pseudomonadota > Gammaproteobacteria > Burkholderiales > Nitrosomonadaceae > Nitrosomonas. The sequence continues at coordinate 38,664 of JAIETK010000020.1, forward strand.
TCGTGACAATGCCGGCAACCGCTGCCTTAAATAACCGCGAATAATGCCGGTAAGCGGCAAAATCGACCGGCAGCAGAATCGCATCCGGCGCCAGTTTCGCGGCTTTCATCACGCCCATCGCGGAATGCACACCCAGCGCCCGCGCTTCATACGTCGCGGTGGTAATAACCCCACGCCCGGCATAATCGCGCAAACGGAAAAAATGCCGCTGGCCATCGGCTTGATCCACCGGCTGATGTTCATCCCGTCCGGCAATCACCACCGGCAAGCCGCGCAATTCCGGATAGCGCAGCAATTCGACCGACGCGTAAAAAGCATCCATGTCGAGGTGCGCGATACGGCGCGGCGTAGCATTGGCGGATCCGGTCGAAGCGATGATCATTCGGGCTGTGTTACATTACGCGGACAAACAAATTGAATTGTATATGAATACATCAGCAAATCCGAAAACATCGCCCTGCCCGTGCGGCAGCGCCAAACCGTATGAAAACTGCTGCGGCCGTTATCTGGATCAAGGCGAAACCGCACCCGCGGCGGAAAATCTGATGCGCTCGCGCTACACCGCGTACACGCTGAAGCGTGAAGACTATCTGCTGTCCACCTGGCACCCGGACACACGCCCGGCAACGCTGGAACTGAGCGGACTACCGGCACAGCAATGGCTGGGATTAACCGTCAAACGGCATGAACAAACTGCTGCGGATCGAGCGACCGTAGAATTCGCCGCGCGTTACAAAATCAATGGCCGCGCGCATCGCTTGCACGAAATCAGCCGGTTTGTGCGGAAAGATGGCGAATGGTTGTATGTTGATGGCGATATTCTGCGTGAATAAGAAAAACCCTGCTACAACGCCTCGTAACGGATCTCCACCACCTCCAGTTCTTCCAATCCACCCGGCGTTTGCAGCCTTACCACATCGCCTTCATGCGCCTTGAGCAGCGCTTTGGCGAGCGGGGAAATCCAGCTGATGCGGCCGCGCCCGGGATCGGCTTCATCCATGCCGACGATGCTGTAGGTATGCTCTTCGCCCTGTGCATTGCACACCGTCACGGTGGCGCCGAAAAACACTTGATCGCAGTCGCCGCGTTGCGCGGGGTCGACCACTTCGGCGTTATCCAGCCGTTTCGATAAAAAACGCAAGCGCCGGTCGATTTCACGCAAGCGGCGTTTACCGTAAATATAGTCGCCATTTTCCGAGCGATCGCCGTTCGACGCCGCCCAAGTGATGGTCTTGACCAGTTCCGGGCGCTCCACCTTCCATAACTGATCGAATTCATCCTTCAAACGCTGATGGCCGCCCGGCGTGATATAGTTCTTCACGCCTTGCGGTAATTGCGGCGTGCTGTCCGGATCTTCGTCTTCTTCGCTTTCCTTGGTAAATGCCTTGCTCATAACCGCACAACATTAAAAATGATCAGTCCGCTAAGATAGCGGTCTTCGCCCGTCAATTCAAGACGGTTCCGATTTTCAACACGGCAAGAAACCTTGCGGGCGGCGTAAAATCTAATAAACATATTGTTCAGGAGGCCATTATTATGACAATCAACCGGCGCCATTTTCTGAGCATGACCGGCGCAACGGCTTTAGTAGCCGTATGCTCACCGCAAGCCTTGGCAACGTCGGCTCGCGCACAGCAGCCACCGAAAAAAGCACCATCCGCATTAAAAAATCTCCAGAAATTCGCGCGCCATAAAGAGCGCTTTCTCGGTTATCCGATCAACATGAACACGCCGCCGGAAGAATTCTTTGCCTGGCGCAACGAACTTGCCGCTGCAGGGCTTAATCAATTTGCTTTCAATAACGTCGGCAATCCCTATACGCACAGCCATATCCCATTCAATTGCCATCCGTTCGAACGCGAATTGATCGACCGATTCGGCGCGCTTTACGGCTTTTCCGCCGGCAACATCTGGGGCTTTCTCAGCAACAGCGGTACCGACAGCAATCTGCACGGACTGTACATGGGGCGGACGATTCTGCATAACCGCACCGGCGTGCTGCCAAAAATTTATTTCACCAAGGAAGCGCATTATTCGATACAGATTCTTCGCGATGTCCTTCAGCTCGAACCGGTCATCGTCGGTACTAAACCCGGCGGCGCCATGGATACCGACGATCTGGAGCGGCAATTAAATATCCATCGCAACCATCCCGCGCTGGTGGTCGCAACGATCGGCACCACTTTCAAAGGCGCGATCGATCCGGTCGATGCGATCCAGGAAAAACTAAGGAACCGCGATGCTTATCTGCATCTCGATGCGGCGCTGTTCGGCGGCTTTCTGCCGCACACGCCGTTTGCCGGCGAACTCCAGCAACAAGCGCGAGATCCGCTGAGCGGCAGAATGTTGAATCGTTACGATTCCATCGCGGTATCATGCCATAAATTCTTCGGCTTCCCATCACCTGCGGGTCTGTTCATTACCACGGAAGCGAATTTTGATCTGTTCCGCGAACCGTTCAGCCGCATACACGACCCGGAATATATCAAGCAAGTGCCCGGCACGATTACTTGCTCGCGCGATGCCGTCAAGCCCGCTGAATTCTATTTCTTCAGCTCGAGCAAAGCGTTGGCGCGGCAAGCCGCCGATGCCAAAGCGATTTTGGATAACACCGCTTACCTGCTGAAAGAGATGAACAATCACTACAGCTTTTTGCGGCCGGTGCGCGCCAACGATCATTCAAATATCGTGTATTTCATCACGCCGCTTAAAATGGTCGTCAACCGCTATTCGCTCGCGACCATGCGGCTCGACATCGACGGCATTCCAACGCCGTGCGCGCACATCGTGGTGATGCCGCATGCTAAGAAGGAAACGTTGGACCGGTTTTTGACCGATCTGCGCACCACCGGATAATTTAAGGAAATGCTGATTAATTCGACGAATGAGATGAAGCACGAGGCGCACGGAACGCAGCAACCGAGACATATCAACAAGATAGGCGAGGATGCGAGTACCGCGTAACGAAGTGATTCGCTCGTGCAGTCAATTAATCAGCGTTTCCTTAAGGAAGCGCTGAACAATAAGCGATTTTCAGATTTCCCGGTAGTCCTGCCGCTTTTTTGAACAAAGATTCCCGGCAATTCATTTTTTGACGGTATTTCGCCGCAAAATTCCCCCTGTTTCTGCTTCATCGTCCGCCGCTGGGGTATGGTGGACGGATTCTCCCCTCATGTAGGCAGCAATCGCTTGCGCAGCAGGCACAAATTGGCCAAGCCCATCAGCATGTCCACCTGAACGGCATTCTTCATCAGCCCGTGGTAGCGAGTCCGGGTGAATCCAAACTGCCGCTTGATCGACCGGTCCAGCGCCATCGGCTGGCGGCCCCGCCTCCCAGTCTTGGGTAATGGGGTTCAATGTGCGACAGCAACACTTGCCAGAGTATTACTCCTTCCATCTTGCTTAAAAAACCTCCCGCCGTGTCCGGCGTTTCTTGTTACTGTAGTCAAGATCGGCAAAGCTCGATTGGTGTGACATGGCTTATCTATAGAGGAGTTGTCAGGAAATACTATTATCCCAAACACTTCAGGATTTGCTCAGCGTTTCCTTAGCTTAGTCGTCATGCAGCGTCTCGAAACGTTGTGCTAGAAAATCAATTAACGCTCGCACGGAAGGCAGAAGACCGCGCCGGGACGGAAACACCGCATGAATGATTACCCGGCGTGGCGCCCAGTCGGGGACCAGTTTGACCAATAAACCAGCCGTCAACTGGTCTCGTACTGCAATCACTGGCATTTCTACTACGCCAACACCGGCCACAGCATGAATCGCCCCGGGTTTTCCGGAGACTGTTTGGTCTGAGTCAAGCTGCATCAGCTGACTTTTCCTGTTGGCGATGAT
>JAIETK010000032.1 GCA_019745325.1 Nitrosomonas sp.
CGGGTTCTTTCGAGGAGCATCGCGCAGCGATGCGACTCAAAAGATTCCAGGGTGAAATGGAACCTTTAATACCTGCCATGAGCAAGTAAGAGAGGGTTCATCAAGCTGGGGTGACTGCGTACCTTTTGTATAATGGGTCAGCGACTTACATTCAGTAGCAAGCTTAACCGAGTAGGGGAAGCGTAGCGAAAGCGAGTCTTAATAGGGCGCAAGTTGCTGGGTGTAGACCCGAAACCAGATGAGCTATTCATGGCCAGGATGAAGCGAGGGTAACACCTCGTGAAGGTCCGAACCCACTAGTGTTGAAAAACTAGGGGATGAGCTGTGAATAGGGGTGAAAGGCTAAACAAATCTGGAAATAGCTGGTTCTCTCCGAAAACTATTTAGGTAGTGCCTCATGTATCACCTTTGGGGGTAGAGCACTGTTATGGCTAGGGGGTCATCGCGACTTACCAAACCATTGCAAACTCCGAATACCAAAGAGTGCGAGCATGGGAGACAGACATCGGGTGCTAACGTCCGGTGTCAAAAGGGAAACAACCCAGACCCTCAGCTAAGGTCCCCAAGATATAGTTAAGTGGTAAACGAAGTGGGAAGGCATAGACAGTCAGGAGGTTGGCTTAGAAGCAGCCACCCTTTAAAGAAAGCGTAATAGCTCACTGATCGAGTCGTCCTGCGCGGAAGATGTAACGGGGCTTAAACTATACACCGAAGCTAGGGATTTACAGTGATGTAGATGGTAGGAGAGCGTTCCGTAAGCCTGCGAAGGTGGCTTGTAAAGGCTGCTGGAGGTATCGGAAGTGCGAATGCTGACATGAGTAGCGATAAAGGGAGTGAAAGACTCCCTCGCCGAAAACCCAAGGTTTCCTGTGCAACGCTAATCGGCGCAGGGTGAGTCGGCCCCTAAGGTGAGGCAGAAATGCGTAGCTGATGGGAAACTGGTTAAAATTCCAGTACCTTTATTTAATGCGATGCGGGGACGAAGAAGGTTAGCTCAGCCGGGTGTTGGATGTCCCGGTTCAAGCAAGTAGATGTGCTGCTTAGGAAAATCCGGGCGGCTAAATCGAGATGTGATAACGCAACACTCCTCGGAGTGCCAAGTGAGTAATACCATGCTTCCAGGAAAATCCGCTAAGCTTCAGTTAAATGAAGACCGTACCGAAAACCGACACAGGTGGGTAGGATGAGAATTCTAAGGCGCTTGAGAGAACTCAGGAGAAGGAACTCGGCAAAATGACACCGTAACTTCGGGAGAAGGTGTGCCTTTGGTATGTGTAGCGCCTTGCGCGTAAAGCAGAAAAAGGTTGCAAAAAATAGGTGGCTGCGACTGTTTAATAAAAACACAGCACTCTGCAAACACGTAAGTGGACGTATAGAGTGTGACGCCTGCCCGGTGCCGGAAGGTTAAATGATGGGGTGAGAGCTCTTGATTGAAGCCCCGGTAAACGGCGGCCGTAACTATAACGGTCCTAAGGTAGCGAAATTCCTTGTCGGGTAAGTTCCGACCTGCACGAATGGCGTAACGATGGCCACACTGTCTCCTCCTGGGACTCAGCGAAGTTGAAATGTTTGTGAAGATGCAATCTCCCCGCGGCTAGACGGAAAGACCCCGTGCACCTTTACTGTAGCTTTACATTGGACTTTGATAACATTTGTGTAGGATAGGTGGGAGGCTTTGAAGTAGATTCGCCAGAATCTATGGAGCCAACCTTGAAATACCACCCTAATGTTGTTGGGGTTCTAACCTAGATCCATTATCTGGATTGGGGACCGTGTATGGTAGGCAGTTTGACTGGGGCGGTCTCCTCCCAAATTGTAACGGAGGAGTACGAAGGTACGCTAGGTACGGTCGGAAATCGTGCTAATAGTGCAATGGCAAAAGCGTGCTTAACTGCGAGACTGACAAGTCGAGCAGGTGCGAAAGCAGGTCATAGTGATCCGGTGGTTCTGTATGGAAGGGCCATCGCTCAACGGATAAAAGGTACGCCGGGGATAACAGGCTGATTCCTCCCAAGAGTTCATATCGACGGGGGAGTTTGGCACCTCGATGTCGGCTCATCACATCCTGGGGCTGTAGCCGGTCCCAAGGGTATGGCTGTTCGCCATTTAAAGTGGTACGTGAGCTGGGTTTAAAACGTCGTGAGACAGTTTGGTCCCTATCTGCCGTGGGCGTTGGAAGTTTGAGTGGACCTGCTCCTAGTACGAGAGGACCGGAGTGGACGCACCTCTGGTGTACCGGTTATGACGCCAGTCGTATCGCCGGGTAGCTAAGTGCGGACGAGATAACCGCTGAAAGCATCTAAGCGGGAAACTTACCACAAGATGAGACTTCCCGAGGGTTAAACCCTCCTAAAGGTTCGTCGAAGACTACGACGTTGATAGGTCGGGTGTGGAAGCATAGTAATATGTTAAGCTAACCGATACTAATTGACCGTGAGGCTTGATCCTATAACTATAAATCTTATTAAGTTATAATAACTTTTTATCTAACTCTATTTTATTTTCCGTTTTTTACGCTTGGCGGCCATAGCACTTTGGACCCACCTCTTCCCATACCGAACAGAACCGTGAAACGAAGCTGCGCCGATGATAGTGTGCATACGCATGTGAAAGTAGGTTACCGCCAGGCACTTAATAAATAAAACCCTTTCATAATTTTTTGTTGTGAAAGGGTTTTTTATTATTTAGCGGATTTAATATTGAAATGCAACTTTTGTAAGAAGCTTGACAGACATGCTGCGGTAGTATCGGAGCTGCTTGGACGACTGTATCCCTTCAACCGCGCTACCTATCCACATTCCTTGAACAATACTTCTTCGGCGGTGCAGTTGCCGAGGAGGGTGAATAGCGATTTGTAACCGGCGTAGTCATCGACAACGAGATGACCTTGCAAACCGTCGAGGAAGTCTCGCGCGCACGTTTACCGTTACGGCTGGTTTTGTAGTTTACAATGATGCGCGGCCCCTGCTCAAAATCGTTGCAAGCGACGTTGGCACAACCACATACCGGTACCGTCCCACAGCAACGCCTTGATGCGATTGCCCGTGCGGTTGCAAAACACAAACGCTGAACCCGCGCAAGGCGATCGCTGCAAAGCCTGCTTCACCAACACCGACAACCTGGCGATACCGTCGATGGCAGTTTCAACACGTGATCGCTCCTTCCGTGGAGACACAGCGTATCCGCCGGGTTGCGGTGCTTCTGATGATGATTCGCGCCTCCTTGTAAAAAGTTTGACGATAGCGATGATGTGTCTGGGCGTTAATGTGGTAGAGGCTTACTTTTGTTTCGATGATCGGGCTGATGAAGGAATAGTTAGGGCGTATATCCGTAACTGACGACATGAGGATGAACGCTACGACCAAATGAAATTGAATATTTAGCGCGCCTTTGCGCAGCTCATGGTTTAGGGCGCCTTTGGGGCCTTATCCCATCAGCCCTCGGTTTTGCCGGAGGTGCCATGTTATCGATTAAATCCCATTCAATCACTTGGTTTATTCATCCAACCTAAATTATTCGCATGCAAACTCTGAATAAAGAATCGATCACTAATTTCTGTGAGTGCAGTGGTTTCGGGGTATTGACCGCTTGGATCTTGCATGTCTGAAACGATGTTCCCGTTTTCTGTGAATGCTATGACGTGACCATAGGCTTCAGGAATAGGCCAAAACACTCGCGGAAAACGCAGCACTAACTTTCTTAAAAAGGGCTTGTCACTCATGAAATCGATAATTGAGTTACGTGGTTTGGCAAAGCCTAGCCAGATTTTTCCATCTTGCCCACGCATTAGGTTGTCAGGATATCCCGGTAAATTATCAAGAAGAATGATGGCTTGCGCTGAATTGAGTGTCACATCAAGATTTTCAGCTGCTATTGCGATTTTCCAAACCCGGTAACGTCCGGTTTCATTAACGAATAATGACTGCTCATCGTGTGAAAGCGCTATGCCATTGGCGAAACTTAACCCTTTGGCGACGATTCTCGCTTGATTATTTATCGGATCATATTCCAGTACACGACCGCTGGCCGATTGCTCAACAATATCCAGCAAACTCGCCTCAAAGGTTCCACCCGCTTGTGATGGAGCAAAGCGAATGGAAGAATCTGTTATATAAATTTTGCCGTTTCGCGCAACGGCAATGCTGTTGGGGTAGCGAATGAGGTCGTCATCGACATGGTCAACAAGCATACTGATCTTTCGATCCGGGGTAATTTTCAGCACGCCGCGCATTGCATCAGCCGCAATCAAGTTACCGGCGGCATCAAAATCGAACCCCAATACCCGGCCTCCGGTATTTGCGAATACTTCTAGCGCATTTCCATCAGGACTCATGCGCAGAATTTTACCGCTCGCTACAGCGGTGTAGAGCATACCGTCACTCGACAATGCCACATGCTCCGGACCTTCTTCACCTTCAAGTGAAATAAATTGTAAGCCGGATAATCGCTCATTACGAGCATGCACTCCGGTGTAACCCGGAGCGGAGGGCGCCTTCCAGCTTACAGGCTCTATCGGAACAGGCCAGAAACAGAAATAAGCACTGATACAGAATGTAGCTGCAATCAATAGCGATGTTGATACTTTCATGAGAGCGTGCAGAGCATTAAAAAGATAGTCCGCAAAAATTGATTTCTAAAAATACGTGCATTCATTCACTGAATAATCAATATCCCATGAATTTTGATTCACGTGAAAAATCATCCCAAACAAAAGCCGGATCAACCGAAGGATTTGTTGGAATCATGAAAGTTAGCAAATCAAATATCCCGCACCCCATGCGATTGATCGTATACCAACCACCCTGAAGCACACCGAGACTGAAAGCAGCCATGCCGGGCGCCAGCGCATTTTCTTGTTGCCCCACAATGTTGATATTTTTAGGAAATTCTATCCAACCCGTCGCAATGTTGGCTAAACCGCTGCTGAATTTCAACTTGGACTTATCAAAATGCGAGCTCGGGGTTGTTTCAATATCCGCCAAAGCAATGCATGAAAAGAGAAATGGTGAAGTTATCAAAAAAACAAACCTAGTAATCACATGCATCAAAAATCTCCTGTTATTTGTTACTTCCGGTTAAAGTAATGACACGATTAATTAGCGTGTTATAAATAGTGCTATAGTGCCGTTCAAGATGAACAGAATTCGATTTGTCCTTTTCAGCGGTCACCAAGGCACAAGTTATTTTGCTGATTGCTTTGTGCAGCATATTTCGCGTTGTTACAGTACCCATAAATCAACTGTGCCATTGGCAATCCTACCTTATTTTTTAAGCCTGATGAATGGAATACACAGCCGAATGATTACGCGTTGATACCCAGACCGGAATCACACAACAAGATTAGTAGTTTGATTCTTATATAGCACCATCGTAAGGAATGAGTAAATCATGGTCAGTCTAACCCTCATCAAAACAGAAGCCGAAGAACTGGTCAGGCGCATACCACGATCGAATAATCACCAAATGCAGGGCGAGTTGGTGAAACTTTGCGAAGCGCATTGGCGTACCTTGCGCGGCCCGCAGCCGAGTGCACAACTGGCGCAAGCATTATGGTCTTCATTGCCACCGTTGGCGGATCTGCTAGTCGATCTTTATACACAAGGTGATACGCCTTTGAGCAATATCTTGCCGAATTTTGATTTGGCGCGTGGATTAGCGGTTATCGCGCTCGCTGAGATTCAGCATGGCAACGAATTCGGGGCGCATATTGCGCATGAACCAATGAAAGCATTTCAAATGAATGTGCCGTCACCCGCATGGCTCAGCAAGATCAGTGCCATGCTCCATGGTACGCTCGACGCACCGCTCATGCATTTACATGACCGGCATAACGCCTTATGGAAATCACTTGCGGTGATTGCCGCACAAACCAAACGAGTCGATTTGGTGGCAACAGAGGCAGTGATTCAATTGCTTACAGCGCACGATGAATCTCATAACTGCAGCGATCCCGCGCTGGAGAAATTGCGGCAGAGTGTAGCGGATGCCGGCATTCGCTTTTTGACAATGGACAAGAATCTCGTGCAATATGAACAACATCACAAAGCGCACAAGCCGGTACGCTCCCGGCAGTTAGGCGAATTATTACTGGAAATCAGGCAATTGTGGTTGCGTTAAGCGGCGTATACATTTGCAGTAGCAAGTGCTTAACTAATCAGTGAACATGTTCTGATCTTGCATTATCGGGTTTGCAGGCGCGAATCAGAACTACTGCTCCAAAAATAGTCCGGTAATAAGCGGTTTCCTGTACTGAATGAAATCCGGCTTTTTCGGCGAAAATCGGCAATAAACCCAGTACATGATCGTTGATCTCTTCGAACCACCGCATTCCCCGGGAAAGAAGCCACATCGTAACATCGTGCGGTTCGCCAAAATCGGCGATGTGCAATTCACCGCCAGGCTTGAGCACGCGAAATATCTCTTTTAACGCTTGTTGTTTATCCACCCGGGTCAAATGGTGCATCAGCAAGCTTGAAAACACGTGGTCGAAAGTTTCGTTGGCATAAGGCAGGCACGTTGCCGTTCCTTGTTGCAACAGAATAGGCTTTTCGTTTCGATCGGATTTTTCTTGGGCAATCCGCAAAATCTCCAGATCGGCATCCAATCCGCAGACAACCGCTTCAGGTTCGGTTTGCTTGATTAGTAATGTCAGTGTGCCAGTGCCGCAACCGATGTCCAGTACCGGCTGGCCAGACCGGATCCGTGCTTGCGTAACCAATGCCGATCTAATTCCGAGTTCGGGAAATAACCACCGTATCATGGGATCGTACCAGCGGGTCAGCCAATGAAAATGAAATGCTGGAATGAAATGAGGTTGTCTATTCAAAAGGTTGTAAGCAGTGTAAATGAAAAAGCCACGAGGAAAACTCCTCGTGGCTTCAGTTTAGATAATACTTGCTAATTAAGCTAATTTTCGTTTGCGTGCAGAGAAACCAACCAATCCCAAGCCGGCCAGCAACATTGCGTAGGTTTCAGGTTCCGGTACCGGTAATGCTTGCAGTGAAACGGAATATTGACCTAAGTTGGCACCGAAAGTACCGCTAATATCCAAATGATATTGACCAGGAAGAAGATCGCCGAGTGAGTGGGTCAAGCCGTCATCGGTAAAAGTTGCGATCAAAGTCGTGCCGTTTGGATGCGTGCTATTCCACACTTCAACTGCAAAATTGTTGATATCGTTAACTACAAAACCACCCAGCGACAGAAACAGGGTTGAGGCAGAACCTGTGGTGGATGAAAAAGTAGGAATTGTGAAATTTGCATATTCTTCAAACGAGTTTCCGGTGGCGTCAATCATCAATGCTGACAATGTTGTCGGGGTTGAACCGATGTTGCCCAATTCGTATGGATTTCCAACAGATCCGTCTCCTGGAAAGTTACCAAAACCGGCAAATGCGGTTGAGCTAAACAGTAGAGCGGCTGCAGCGACTAGTTTCAGTTTGAGGTTTTGTAGCATTATCTTCTCCTAGAGTTGTCATTAAATGAACTGCTTGCGTTGTGTTCTTAAAAATAACTTTCGTCATTTCTAGGTTGTGCATACTAAAGCGTTGTCTTTTGATTGCCTATGGTAAGGTTGTGTGGAATTCGTACTAAAAGCTTTGGAGAAAGCTACTATAAAACAACTAGTAATTCTGTTAACTTGCAGCAGTAAGACAGCTCCATCTCATAAGCCTGGCAGCGGTTTTGCATGTCATACTTCACGGACGGGATCGATAAGGAATCGGCTGCGGTTTCGGGAAAATCATTCAAACCGCAACCTGAATATCGCAATGAAAAACTGGGGAACAGACGTGTGTTGCTGTTATTCCACCAGTCATCGGGATGCGGTAGCGAAACGATTGGCCATCAAGTTAATGCACAAACCGGCCATAATTAGAGCCGCGGCGCCGATTTTCCAGAGATAAATGGGTTCATCCATAACCAGCGCGGAGCTTGCGAATCCGGACACCGGCACCAGAAGCGAGAATGGCGCTACGGTCGTGGCGGGATAACGTCTCAGTAGCCAGTGCCACGCCGCAAACCCCAGCAGCGTGACCGGATAAGCGTTGTATCCAACCGACGCAACCGAGATCCACGAAAGCCCGGATAGGTTTTCAAGACTCCAGGCGCTTCGCTCAGTGACAAACGATAGCAGCAACAGCGGCGGCCACGCGGCGAAACTTCCCCAAGCCACGAGCGCCATCATGTTGATTTGCCCCAGCCGTTTCGACATCAGATTGCCGATTCCCCACGAAGCGGCGGCCGCAATGATCAGAACCATACCCAATACCGAGATGTCTTCGCCCATATTGGCAGCGACCAGAGCGATACCACTGAATGAAACGATCGTACCGGTGATTTGCCAGCCCGACGGTTTTTCATCCAGGAATAATACCGCCAGCAACATCGTAAAAAATACCTGCACCTGCAACAATAGCGAAGCCAGACCGGCCGTTGCACCGGCAGCCATGCCGAAGAACAGCAAAGTGAATTGCAATGCGAACATGACGAATCCGAAAGCGATCACCTGCCGGAAAGCGATAGCAGGCGGTCGAACGAAAAAAATTGCCGGAAACGCAGTAAAAAAGAAACGCAGTGCGCACAACAGAACCGGCGGAAGCTCGTCAAGCCCCGCTTTAATCATCACGAAATTGAATCCCCAGATCACCGCCACTACGATGGCCAGTGCGATATGTTGCAGATGCATTATTTTCTGTGCTTAAAGTCAATTAAATTTCCAGGATCATAAATTATCATGTGCCGCATCATAATTCATAACCGATGTTGCGCAGATCATTCAATTGCAATGCTTAACGGAGATTGGTTACACCGTTTCATAAATGCCGGTTGCAAGTTTGCAGCAAAACTTTATTCTGTACAGAAATAATGTACATTTATGAGGCCTGCAATGACATCGATCAACATAACGGAATTACGCCAACACCTGCCGGAATACCTCAAGCAAGTACAGGCGGGAGAAGAAGTTGTCATTACCGTGCATGGAAAAGCCATTGCCCGGATTGTACCCGATCGCCGGGAAAGCGAACGTGACGCGGCGCTTAAACGCCTGGATGCGTTGCGCGGCACGGTGATTGCCGGCGATATACTTGCGCCCCTGAATGAAGAATGGGCAAGTGATGCTGACAATCGGTGACATACATGTCCTGTTATTCTGGGCGGATCGCCCGGACCGCTTAACGTTACCCGCGCAAGAATCCCTAATCGCCGCCAAGAACAGCGGCCAATTGGCTTGCGCCGCGATCAGCTTGTGGGAAATAGCCGTGCTGTTCCGGAAAAACAGATTGATTTTGCCGCCGCAGCACACGTCTGTTTCCTATATGGAAGACATTGTCATCTCACTGGAGCTTCACATCATCCCGCTGACCCCCGCGATTGCCGGATTGGCCGAAAGCGGCGTCATCGTTCACGGAGACCCGGGCGACCGGCTGATCGCCGCAACCGCCATCGCTCACCAGGCGCTGCTCATTACCGCCGATGAAAAACTGCATGCCGTGGCCGGATTGCGTTGCATTTGGTAAAGAGCGTGTGAGTGCAGTAGGATGTGCCGACCGCAAGGAGGCGCATCAAAGTTGTAAAGTGTAATACCAAAAGGCATTTCACCAAGCGGATGATGAATAGCGCATCCCCGTTGGTTATTGCGATTTACCATGCATGACATCGTTCTGCCTGCCTTTGTGTTCCTTGCGCCGCAACGGAATTTCCTTCACCACCGCATACACCGCCGGAAAGATAATCAGCGTCAGGATCGTCGCGGAGATCATGCCGCCGACCATGGGGGCAGCGATGCGGCGCATGATTTCGGAGCCGGTGCCGGTGCTGAGCATGACCGGCAGCAGGCCGATGACGCTGCCTGCAATGGTCATCATCACCGGACGGATGCGGTACACCGCGCCTTGGATCACGGCGTCGTATAAATCCGCAAGCGAAACCTTTTCCGCCATCGCTTTGCGTTGCCGCGCGATAGTCGTCAGCGCCTGGTCGATGAACGCCAGCATCACCATGCCGGATTCGGCGGCGATGCCGATCAAGCCGATGAAACCGACCACCGCGGCGATGCTTAAATTGTAATCGAGACAATACATCAGCCAGATACCGCCGACCAGCGAGAACGGCACCGACAGCATCACGATCAGCGTCTCGGTCAAACGGCCAAAGTTCAGGTACACCAGCAGGAACACCAGCGCAACGGTGAGCGGCACCACGATTTTGAGTTTTTCGGTGGCGCGTTCCATGTACTCGAACTGGCCGCTCCAGGTGGCGTAGTAACCTTGCGGAAATTGCACCTGTTCGCGCACTGCTTGTTGCGCGTCGGCGATGTAGCCGCCGATGTCGCGGTCGCGGATGTCGATGAAAATGTACGCCGACAACAATGCGTTTTCGGTGCGAATGCTGGGCGGGCCTTGTATCAGCTTGATGGTGGCGAGCTGTCCGAGCGGGATCATGGTGCCGCCCATCGCAGGCACCAGTACTTGCGTGGCAATGGTCTGCGGGTCGCTGCGCAGTTCGCGCGGATAGCGGATGGCGACGTCGAAGCGTTCGCGACCTTCCACCGTGGTGGTGATCACTTCGCCGCCCAAGGCGACCGAAACCACGTCGAGCAAATCACCGGCGGTCAGGCCATAACGCGCCAGCGCCATGCGGTCGGGTTCGATGTCGAGGTAATAGCCGCCGGTGATACGCTCCGCGTACGCGCTGGTGGTGCCGGGCACGGTTTTGACCACTGCTTCGATCTGTTTGGCGATAGCTTCGATCTGGTTCAGATCGTTGCCGAACACTTTGATGCCGACCGGCGTGCGGATGCCGGTTGCCAGCATGTCGATACGGTTTTTGATCGGCATGGTCCAGGCATTGGCGATGCCGGGGATTTGCAACGCTTGGTCGAGTTCGGCGATTAGCTTGTCGATGGTCATGCCGGAGCGCCATGCGCTTTCCGGTTTCAAGTTGATGATGGTTTCGGTCATCTCCAGCGGCGCCGGGTCGGTGGCGGTATCGGCGCGGCCTGCTTTACCGAACACCGACGCGACTTCGGGGAAGCTCATGATGATTTTGTTTTGTGTTTGCATCGTTTCTGCCGCTTTGGTGACCGAAATGCCCGGCAACGTCACCGGCATGTACAGCAATGTGCCTTCGTTCAGCGCCGGCATGAATTCGGTGCCCAGCCGCATCGCCGGATACACGGTTGCTGCCAGCACACCGAGTGCGATGGCGACAATCGATTTTTTCCAGCGCAATACCCAGCCGACCAACGGTTGATAACTGCGGATCATGACGCGCCCGAGCGGATTGTCTTGCTCGCGCGGAATGCGTCCGCGGATTAGGAGCAGAATTAAAACCGGCACCAAGGTGATCGATAGAATCGCCGCGCCTGCCATGGCAAAGGTTTTGGTGTACGCGAGCGGCTGGAACATGCGGCCTTCCTGCGCTTCCAGCGCGAATACCGGCAGAAACGACACGGTAATGATCAGTAAGCTGAAAAACAGCGACGGTCCGACTTCCTGGCACGAAGCGATGACCGCCTTGGTGCGCGATCCGCCGGGTCTGACCCGGGCGAGGTGCTTGTGCGCGTTTTCCACCATCACGATGGCGGCGTCGGTCATTTCTGCAATTGCCAGCGCGATACCGGCCAGACTCATGATGTTGGAATTGATACCCAGATACGTCATCGCGATGAACGCAATCAACACGCCGATCGGCAGCATGATGATCGCCACCAGGGCGCTGCGTGCATGCATCAGAAAGATCGCGCACACCAGCGCAATAATGATGATTTGTTCGATGAACACTTCACGCAACGTTTCGATGGCGCGGTGTATCAGTTCCGAACGGTTGTACACCGATTCCACTGTCACGTTGTCCGGCAAGCCGGTGCGGATTTGCTCGAGTTTTTGTTCGAGATTGTGGATCACGTCCAGCGCGTTCTCGCCGTAGCGTGCTACCGCAATGCCGGAAACCGCTTCGCCTTCGCCGTTCAATTCGGTAATGCCGCGCCGCTCGCCCGGCGCCCATTCGACCCGGGCGACGTCGCGCAACAACACCGGCATGCCTTGATGCGCATTGACCACCAGGTTTTCCAGATCGCCGATGCCGCGCAGATAGCCGCGCCCGCGCACCATGTATTCGGTTTCGGTCAATTCGATCACGCGCCCGCCGACGTCGCGGTTGCTGGCGGCGATGACCTCGGTGATGCGTTTCAATGGAATGTTGTAGGCTTGCAAGCGTCGCGGATCGACGGTGATTTGGTAGGTTTTGACGAAACCACCGACGCTGGCGATTTCCGATATACCCTCGGTGGTGGTGAGCTGGTAGCGCAGAAACCAATCCTGCAACGCGCGCAATTCGTCGAGCGTGCGATCCTTGCCTTGCACCACGTACTGATAAATCCAGCCGACGCCGGTGGCATCAGGTCCGAGTGCCGGACGCACGTCGCGCGGCAACTGGTTGGCGGCGAAACTCAGGTATTCCAGCACGCGCGAACGCGCCCAGTAAATATCGGTACCGTCCTCGAAAATGACATAAATGAACGACACCCCGAACGCCGATAAGCCGCGCACCACCTTGGCGCGTGGTACCGCGAGCATCGCCGTGGTCAACGGATAAGTGACCTGATCTTCGATTACTTGCGGCGCCTGACCCGGATATTCGGTATAAATGATGACTTGCACGTCGGACAGATCGGGAATCGCATCGACTGGCATTTTCCACAGCGAATAAATCCCCCAACCGACGATAAACACCGTGCCGAGCAGCACCAGAAACACATGCCGGATTGACCATTCGATAATTGTTTTCAGCATGATGAACCTCGCTCAATGGGCTGAATGATCGTGATGCGCTTCGGCGGCTTCGATATGCACCAGCACAAACTCGCCGGCGGATTCTTCCACCATCTCAAAAACGATGCGCTGCCCCGGCTTGAACGCTGGCAACAGCGACGGCTCGAGCACGCGGAAATCCATCGTCATTGCAGGCCAATTCAAGCTGGCAATCGGCTCGTGCGCCAATGTCACTACGCCGTGCGCGAAATCCAGCGCGCGGATCATGCCTTCGCCGCGATGCGTGGCGCGAGCGGATTCACCGGGTTGCGATCCGGTAGCATCGTGTTCGTGCGCCACCGCTTCAAAACTGCTGTGGCCGAAGCCGCTGAGCGCGCCCTTGAAATTGCTTTCCGCGTCGATCAGGAAATTCGCCTTGATCACAACCGCTTCGCCGAGACGCAATCCGCCCAGCACTTCGGCGTAGCCGTCGGCATGAAAACCGAGTTTGACGGTGCGCGGTTCAAACAGGCCGGCGCCGCGTTCGACCAGCACCACGCGCCGGGTGCCGGTATCGAGTACGGCGGAATCCGGCACCGTCAGCACTTTGTCTTTACTATGCGAGGAGGCGAATTCGACGCGTGCGTACATCGCCGGTTTCAATAAACCATCGGGGTTGGGTAATACGATGCGTACCACCGCGGTTCGGGTCTCCGGCGTGATCGACGGATAAATGAACGCCACTTCGCCGTTGAACACGTTACTGGGATAGGCGTCGACGCGCACCGTCGCCGGTTGACCGGTGTGGATCATGCCCAGATCCTGTTCGAACACATCGGCCAGCAGCCATATCTGCGATAAATCGGCGATCTGGTACAAGGTATCGCCGGGCATGAAGCGCTGGCCTTCGACCGCCATCTTTTCCAGCACCACGCCGTCGGCTTTGGAGCGCAGTGTCAGGTATTGCTGCACCTGCCCTTCACGTTGCAAGCGGCGTATTTCGGTTTCCGCGATATCCAGGTTGCGCAGCCGCTGCAACGCGCTTTCCACCAGGCGCTGCATCGCCTGTCGCACATCGGGCGTGCCGTCGGCGGTCGATTGCAAGCCTTTCAGCGCAATCAGGTATTCTTGCTGCGCGGTTATCAAGTCGGGGCTGTAGACATCCATCAATGCATCGCCCTTTTTTACCGCCTGACCGGTGGTATTGACGTACAACCGCTGTATCCAGCCTTCGAACTTGGTTACCAGCGTGAATTGCCGGCGTTCGTCGGTTTGCACCGTTGCCACCGCGCGCACCGTGCGCATCAGTTCGCGCATCGCCGTAACCTCGGTACGCACCCCGAGTTTTTGCACTTTGTCGGGACTGATTTTTACCCAATCGGGATCGCCGGACAGTTGTTCCTCGCCTTCATAAACCGGCAGATAATCCATGCCCATCGGGTCTTTTTTCGGTACCGGCGATGTGTCCGGCAGTCCCATCGGATTGCGGTAATACAAAATTTTTCTGCCTTTTTCCGTATCCGCGGCATCGCGGTTTGCGGCTTTTTGCGAATGCGTGCTGCCCAGCCAATAACCGGCAAACAGCAGGGCTGCCATGGTTGAAACAGTCATCACTATTTTTGCCGTTGATTTCATGGTGATCTCCATTACCGGTGCTTGTCGTGACGCTTGCCGACCAGTAGTTCGATTTCGGCCAGCGATTTGTGATAGGTGGCGACTGCGGTGACCAGACTGGTTTCATAATCGAACACGGTCATCTGATTGTCGAGCAAGGTCAGAAAATCGACGCGATTGACTTTATAAGCCGCCAATGACGATTCGACGGTCAACCGTGCTTGCGGCAGGATGGTCGATTGATACAGTTGCGCCGATTTATAGCTTTGCTCGGCGATTGCCAATTGCTGCCGCAGCGTGGCGGCAATTTCGTTGATTTGCGCTTGATGCAGACTCATTGCCTGATCGCGCAGCGCCAGCGCTTCGGAAACGCGCGGCTCCAGCTTGCTCTTGCGCCATACCGGTAGATTCATGGTTACGGTAAAACTGACTTCATCGGCGCGCCCGGTGCCGTCCAAGCGGCTTTCGCGCTGCCCGTACATCACTCGCGGCGTGAAGTCGGGGTAATAATCTTTTTTCGCCAGCTCCAATACCTTGTCGCTGCGCGCAATCAGGCTTGTCAACGCCAGCAATCGCGGACGTTGAATCAAAGCGGCTTGATACAGCGCCTCGAATTTTAACCCCGGTTCGTGATACAGCTGCACCGGCGACGGTACCGGCGTTTGGCTGCCGAAACCGCGCCCCAATGCGCGCAGCAAATTCGATTCGAATATGCGCTGCTCGCGCCCGAGGTCGATCAGCCGGTCCGTCATGCGCGACACTTGCGTTTGCGCTTTCAACACATCGGCCTGGCTGCCTTGCCCGACTTGGTAACGCTGTTCCGCGATACGCAAAAAATGCTCCAGTGTTTGCTTGTTTTTTTCAACCAGCTTGATCAGTTCCAGCGTTAACCCGGAATCAAAATACGCGGTTTTGAGGTCGTGCATGACGCGGTTGACGGTTTCTTGATAGCCGAATTCAATGGCTTCTGCATCCTTGCTGGCGACCGCTTCGCGCAGATCGCGCTTGCCCGGAAAAGGCAAGGTCTGCGCTAAACCGATCATTTTCATCGTCATATCCTCGGTACGGAACGGCGATGCGGCAATCGGCATATACAACACGCCGATCTCGACTTGCGGATCGTCCAGCGCGCCCGCTGGTGCAATACGCTGCTGCGCGGCCTCGCGTTCCTGCGCAGCCGCGCGGATTTCAGGATTGTTCGCCAAGGTTTCCGCGATTAAATCCGACATCAGCGGTACATCATGCACCACCAAGGCGGCATCCGTGGTTTCCGTAAGAAACGGTGAAAAAGTGCGGGAATCCGTGCCGTTAGGTGGGATGTTTTGCGCCTGGGCTTGTGCGATTGCTGCAGTAGCGATCCACAATAAAAACGTTATTGCGGTGCGGCTCATCGCAACCACCGAGTGAAATTCTGCAATTGCTGATACTCATGCTTAATTGGAAGGAACATGTTTGCCTCCTGGCCATCATTTGATCATTTCCGCCAATGATGCACCAAAACCGGTAATCATCGGTGCTCTGCATTTTCCGCGACATAAAGAATGCACGGAATGAATGCGAATTAACGCGTTTTTCCGCCTGAACAACTGGCGGACTGCTACAGGGAAATGATCAGAGGAGGGCGTTGCGGTTGTTCCGGTATAAAGGACGTGAAACCGGAATCATAGGGAGTAACAGTGGAAATCACATGAGCCGTCGTCGATACCGGGGAATCCGACAGAATCGGCGTGCTGCTGTACATATTGCAAGAGGTATCGTCGCACGGCAGATTATCCAGCCAATGACCGGTTGAATCCTCAGCCGCCTGTTTATGGCAACCTTCATGGTGATGGCTGCCGCCGCTTACCGTTGACGCGTCATGCGGATGAGTGAAACTTTTTTCTTCCACGCACACGGACAAAACGGCTGCTGCCGCGCCTTGCAGCGGCAGCCACAGCATGAAAAAAACCAATAGCCATTTGAAATTGTGCGCTTTCATGATTTTCATTATAAACAATCCGCAAATTTTACAAAGAAAATTTATCGCAATGGTTATTGCATCGTATCTCATGACCAGTGGAGCGCCGATCATTCAAATTTGGCGGTAGCATCAAAGTTGAGGGCAATATGGTAGTGCATAACAAGGTCAAGCCCAGAATGGTAATAAGAGATTCATTATCAGAACCAATCGAGTCCGACCCTATTGATTGCCAGCATCATTCATAAATACGCTGCCGGAAGTCTGTACGACGCGACGGCAAAGAATGTTGTCGATACAAATAACTAAAAAATTCATGTCTTTTATATGAATTTGTGGCAGCAATTGGCTCAGGGAAGTGCAAAACAAGGCCGGGCTCAGAATAGAGATTAGCGATCCATTATTAGGATCAATCGAATCCGATCCTATTGATTCTAAATACCTAATTATACTATCTCGCTTTTTGCGATTTATCGCTGAATAATTCAACCTTCCCTGAAAAAAAACCTCTGCTGACGATTGTTATTTTTTGAAACCAAACAAATTCGACGTTCAAATAGGCAAGGTATGATTTGATTCAGAGAACTACAATTAATTGTTTTTTTTAACAAATGACACTTTGATGTTATTTACAAGACTAGATCCCATTTATTTCCATAAATTTGGTAAAAACCACCGTCTTTAGACGGTGACTTTGACTTTAAATGTGTTGATTCATGCGCGTTTAGCTTGGTGCGGGTAGACGACTTTAGTCGTCTGCACCCAAGCTGCGCTAACCCACCTACTTTCAGTGGGTGGTAGTTTAGTATTTCCGTACAAAGAAGATTTTGGGGTAATGTAACAAAGCAATATTAAATCCAATGCTTTGGCTTCCGAGCTAACAACCCAAGAGATGGTGTTGTCAGACTTGCGGTGAGGAGATTTATCAATCTATCGTTTCCTTTTTCCTTCTCCAACCAATCGTTCATTTCGATATTGATAACATCACCTTCATAGTGCATCGGTGACAAACCGAGACCACCATAAACTGGAGAAAGTAGGTTTTTATTATGTTCGTTCAAATTGTCGTAAATGCACGCAGAAACCTGTAGTGGCTTCCTAATTTCCTTGTTTCCTTGATGGCATAGCTTAGATGCCTGATTGACGACATCACCCATCCATATCACATCGTTAAGCCCAGAACCTTTATACCCAGCCTTCATCATAAGCGCTCGACCATAGTCGATGCCGATCCCGCAACGGATAGTAGTGTAGCCTTTTTGTTCTAACCGCCAATTCAAAATCATGACTAACGAATTTAACCTTGCTGCAGTAGAAAAAGCCATGTTGATGTGCGATTGGAGCGGTGTATTCATGATCCCATGAACGGAATCACCCGTGATAATGATTTCCCGACAATTAGGATCGCTATTCATTACAGCTACACATTCGGAAAGATAAGATCTGTATATTTTTCCCAAAACCGGACGGGTATGTTTTTGAGGGAGCTGAGAGCTGTCGCGAATGTCGATAAATACCGACGTGCAATTTACATAAAAACCATTGGAATAGGTCAGCTTTTCCCGACCTGGTATAGAATTCAACTCTTCAAAAGACTCTGAACTATCGAGAATCTCCTTGATTCGAGTGTTGCTGTCGGCGACTGCGTAGCTGTTTGTTATTTTGGTTTCCATTAGTTCAACACCTTCGCAACGAGTGCAGCAAAGGTAAAGAAAAGGGCGCTCAGCAAAAAATATCCGGCGTGTTCGACACATTTGGTTTTCGCATGAGCGATATGAGAAGTAGTGAAGTGTTGCTCTAGCGCCTCGTCTATGAGTTGCGCTTCATCGAGTTTTTTAACGTCACTTAGAAATCGGCCGGATTCCTTTCTGGAGTAATTGCTGGCAACGAAGCCGTAGAAACTGATTGGCTTATAGTCGCCAATGTAGGCAGTATTCTTCCCGAAAGCTCGTTGCAACGATGCTCGCGGAAGTACGATCCATAGCGCAACCATCAGTGACGCGAACGAAGATACGGTAGCAGCCAGCGCCAAGCCCTTTTGCCAGCATCCGTTCTCTATCAGTTTAGCGCCTGTCCAGATGAAGCCCAGTAGTCCGGCATTGAGCGCAGAGATGAACCCTGCTTTCGTATCCATTACAGATATCCATTTTCGGGTATTTTCTGCCATAGCCGAATAGATTTTCAGTTTGTCGATATCGCTCATAGGCCCCCACCTTTCTAATCAAAATAATTGCTACTATATGTGTACAATTTTTTATATTTCAACTACTAGATACAGTGTTTTTATGGGAGTTGCAAGATCAGCAATGGGAGCAACCTCGATAGATTTTCCCGGTGTATGTTGTGCTACCGCATGGTGCATTGCGCTACGCTTAATGACACCCTACTTGGGTACGCATCATCCACCGCAGCGGAATCACCTTCACCATCGCTACCCCGCCGGAAATTCGATGTCCATTGTCGGCGATGCCTGAATCTGGCAAATCAAATCGGTAAAAACCGCCTATTGGTCAATACGAAGGGCTGGATGCTGCGGCGTATGCCATTGTTGCTCATAATGTTTGGCTTTGGATTGATCCCCGGTTTCCTTGGCTGCTTGCGCTGCGCGATACAGCGCGTTGCGGCGGTTCGGGGTGCGTTGCAGCGAGGTTTCCAGTTCCTGCAAGGCGGCGGCTGGTTGGTTCAGCGTCAGCAGCAATTCACCGAGCAATTCCCTGGCCGGGATGATGGCGCCAGGGGTGACGTTGTCTTTTTCGGTTGAATTTTCCAAAGCGGCGGATGCGCGCATCAGTCGCAATGCTGTTTCGTTCCGGTTTTCGGCAGCGGCGATCCAAGCGGCGACCGCTAGGCGCTGAATTTCGATTTGACCGACGGTGTAGGTTTTGCCGGCGGCGCGGTCGAGGTCACGCAAGGTTTCCAGATGTTTCAAGCTGTTTTTCGCCTCGGCGATGTCACCGGTTCTGGCTGCGCCGAGGCCTTGCGCAAAATGGATGATCGCTTCGCACCAGCCGAACCGTTGCCACGGGAAATCCGCCGGATGCAGGCGCAGTTTGGCCGCTTCGCGCCAGTCGCCGCGTTCGACTGCAAAGCGCGCCGGGATGGCGGCGTAAGCGTAGGCGACGGTGGTATTGTGCGGTTGCGCGTTATCGATAGCCAGCACTTGCTGCACGATGTTTCGGGCTTTTTCCATCTCGCCCATTTGCAAATAGGCGTACAGCAGATAATCCAGGAAGTGAAAGCGCTGATCCCAGTGATGATTCGACGGATGTTGCCGGTCGTGTTCTTCAGCGGCACGGTACGCCGCCAGATTGGATTGCGCCGCGTCCGGCCATTGGCCCAGGCGGATGAAGATATGCGACGGCATGTGCAGCGCGTGCGGTACGGCGGGGGCGATTTGAGTATACGCCCGTGCGGCATCGAGCCCGAGTTCCGCCAGTTCCGGGTAATCGCTGCTGTGAATGATGTAATGCGCGACGCCGGGATGCTGCGGCTCGTCCTTCAAAACGCGTTGCAGTAATTGCAGCGCTTGTTTTTGCTTGGTGAAGGTTTTGTCGTCCGGCGAGGCGTTCGAAATCAATGCAAGCGCATAAAACACCGCGGCTTCGCGGTCGTCTGGAAATTCTGCGGCGATGCGCTGCATTGCTTGTTCATACGCCAGTTTTCGGGTGCCGTAACCGTTGCTGTCATCCAGCGGATACAGCGTGGCGGCGGCATCGAGATAGGCTTTTTCCCGCGCGGTTGGAGCGGTTAACGCTTGCGCTCGCGCGATGGCGTCGCGTCCTTGCTGCAACTCCGCTGGTGCCGGTGTGGTGGCCCACAATTGCTGATAAAGACTCATGGCGATGCCCCAATAGCCCATCGCGCATTGAGGATCGGTGACGGTGACCTGACGGAAGGTTCTTTCCGCCTCGTCGTACCAGAACGAATGCAGCATCGCCACCGCCTGGTTGAATTGCGTTTGCGCGGCCGGGGTGCAGGAAACCGGGAAGTTAACTTTACCGAGTTGCGTCTGATCGAAGCCACCCGCATGGTGATGATCGCCATCGGCAAAAACCGGACTGGTCAATAAAAAGAACAGGGTTGAGGTTATAAAACGGGTCATGGATGTCATCGTCAGTCTCCTTGTCGGGTATTCGATAACCGGCCGGTGTCGTCACCGGCCAGATTGTCAAGAATCGGGCATTGCGGGCGCTCGCCGCCGTGGCAATGTTCGACCAATTGCGTTAATGCGCGCGCAATCGTTTGCAGTTCGGCGATGCGCGTTTGCAAATCAGCCAGGTGCGTAGCTGCTAGTTGTTTCACTTCGCGCGCCGGTCGTTGCTGGTCCTGCCATAGCGATAACAGTTTTTTGATTTGCATGGTGCTGAAACCGGCCGCCCGCGCCCGGCGGATGAAGCGCAACAGATGTATGTCGCGCGATTGATAATGCCGGTAACCGGCTAACGAGCGCGATATTTTCGGAATCAATCCGATCGCTTCGTAGTGACGGATCATTTTTGCCGATACGCCGGAAGAGCTTGCTGCTTGTCCAATGTTCATTTCGGCCTCTCAATGATGACAGTGCGCCAGTGCATGCCCACGACCGCGTGCAATCAGCCAACGGTTAAGCGGAAATGCGGCGATACCGGCGATTATTAGCGCAGCCAACAGACTGCTCCAGAACAGCCACGAATCCAGCGGCGCAGCCATCGCGCCCGGTACCATCAGCATGACAAGATTGTCGACGATTTCCATGATCGTGATCGAAGCTGTGTCCGCCGCGAGTGCTATGGTCATGGCGGTTCGAAGCGGATAACCGCTACGCAGAATGGGTAACATTGTAAGCGCATAGCCGGAAAGAAAGGCAAGTAAAACAGCCAGCACGATGGTTTCGGTATTGCTCCAGCCGAGCGCTGTGCCGATCACCATGCCGGCAACCTCGCCGATGGCGCAACCCGACAGGCAGTGCAATGTCGCGATGGCGGCGGTTTTATTGAGCGATTGGTTTGGGTGATGATGCGAATGATTGATCATGTTCGACTCCTTCTTAAATCGGTTAGTGGAGTTTTCATCATGAAGCTTGCCATCGTGGGAAGGTCAAGCGGTTATTGCGAATGCCGGAAAGAATGTTGTCCGGTAAAGAAAACGGCAGACAATGGTAAAGTTACGGTTTAATGCTGATTTGAACATTCAATCCAATAGAAAGAAACAGCAATTTATGGCCATTTGGTTTAAACACCTCTGTCTGGGCGTTATCATCGGTTTGATGGGCATGCTGATTCATGTCTCTCCGGCAGGTCATTGGCTCGAAGAAAAATTTGGATTGTATTGGCTGTTCCACTTACGCGGCGCGGTGACGGCGCCGGAGAAAGTCATGGTTGTGGCCATCGATCAATATTCCGCCGCCAAGCTGGATTTGCCGCTGACGCCGAGATCGTGGCCGCGCGATTTGCATGCGCAATTGATTGAGCAATTAAACCAGGCTGGCGCTCGCATCATTGTGTTCGATCTTATTTTTGATAAGCCGGGCGATATCGTCGCGCATGACGAGCGGCTGATCGACAGTATGGAAAAAGCGGGCAATATTGTGCTGGTGGAGCGTCTGGTGCATGACGACAGCGCGTTTTATGCCGATTCGCAGGCGCTCGATGAACACCGGATTACCAAAGAAGGGCCGATTCAATTACTGCCGGCGGTTGCGCAAGCGATCAGAGCCCATGCGCCGTTTCCTTTACCCAAATCCGAACAGGTCAATCATTATTGGGTGTTTAAAACGGATGCCGGAGATATTCCGACGATTCCAGCCGTGGTGTTCCAGATTATTGCATTGCCGGTTTACGATGATCTGATCCGGCTGTTGCGAAATGTCGATCCGGCGCATGCAGCGGCTTTGCCTGCCGGAGACGAGACAGCAATGGATATTGAGGATCTCATTTTTTCATTGCACAATCTTTTTAATCACCAGCCGCAACTGGCGGCGCAGTTGCAAGCGGAATTGCATCGCGATACCCGCTTAAATCCGGCTGACAAGCACATGATCCAGGCGCTGATCAATCTCTACGCAGGAGAGGATACGCGCTACCTGAATTTTTACGGCCCGCCGCGCAGCATCAAAACCATTCCGTATTATCAGGCATTACAAGGTAGTCTCAGTGACACCGGTATAACGGATGAGGATTTTAAGGATAAGGTGATATTTGTCGGTTTTTCGGCTGCCAATCAGCCGGAGCAAGATGTAGTCCGGGATGATTATCATACGGTTTTCTCGAATCCGGACGGGCTTTACATCAGCGGCGTCGAGATTGCGGCAACGGCATTGGCCAATTTGCTGGAAAATAAACCGGTCAGGCCGCTCTCCCGGATCGGAAGTCTGGGACTGTTATTCGTTTTCGGATTTGGATTGGGCGTTATTTTTTTGATCCGGCACAAACCAGGCGTGGCGATCGCCTGCGCGGTGTTGATTTTGCTGTACGCAGGCGGTGCGTTTTATTACTTTAAAGATGCCAGCATTTGGCTGCCGCTGGTGATTCCGCTGGGTTTGCAGATACCGGCGGCGTTTTTTGGCGCGATACTGCTGAAATACTACGAAGCCAAGCTGGATCGCCAGCAACTCAAGGAGGCATTCGGGTATTTCTTGCCGGAGCGAGTCGTCAACGATATCGTCAAGAATGCGGGGGCCATGGCATTTTCCAATCAGCTGGTTTACGGCGCTTGTCTCGCCACCGATGCAGAAAAGTATACCGCGCTTGCGGAGAAGCTCGAGCCGCAGCAACTGGCGCAATTGATGAACGATTACTACGCGGCGTTATTTGAACCGGTCAGGCGGCATCAGGGCATCGTTTCCGATGTGGTTGGAGACGCGATGCTGGCAATCTGGTCAAAGACTTCCGCGAAAACCGACTTGAGAAAAGAAGCTTGTCATGCTTGTTTGGATATTGCCGCGGCGATTGACAGCTTTAATCGTGCCGGCACTCATCAACCGTTGCCGACGCGCATCGGATTGCATTCCGGTGAGATGTTGTTAGGGAATATCGGTGCGCTTCATCATTACGAATATCGTGCGATCGGCGATATCGTCAACACCACCAACCGTATCCAGGGCGTCAACAAATATTTAGGCACGCGCATTCTGGTGTCCAGCGAAGTGATCACGGGATTGGACGAGTTCCTGGTCCGTCCGCTCGGTGATTTTCTCTTAACCGGAAAATCCACGCCGGTTAATTTGTTTGAGTTGATGACGCACAGCGGCTCAGCCAGTGAGCGGCAATTATGGTTATGTGAAAATTTCAGCCGCGCCTTAAATGCCTATCAACGCCAGCAATGGAGTGAAGCCTGCGAAATTTTTAATGAGATTCTGGATGTCATGCCGGAGGACGGTCCGGCTCGTTTTTTCCTGACTGCTTGCCAGCAATATCAATCGGCTACGCCAACCGGCCCGTGGGACCCGGTCATGCGCATCAGCAACAAATGATGCGGCTGATTTTCCGTTGAAGCGTTTTGTGTGAGTTTTGTCATAGGCCGTTAATATATTTCCGCCTAAAATTCGAGTTAGTTTGATTATTATCAAAAGATTAAATATCCAAGCTAGTGCCAAGGTTATTTCTCTCGTATAATTCAGATTCTGCCTGAAGAGGGGCTTTATAGAAGCACTTTCCTTTGGGCCGAGGGTCACGCATCACAACGTACTTCAGATCTGGAAGAATAACAATAATGAGAACGCGCCAGAGAATTAATCCTAACTCAAGTTACCGGAGTTTTCTGGCGCGCATACTGGTTGTTGTTTGTTTGTCCGTCATACTTTTGGCGGGTGCCGATGAATCTTATGCTGGAGAGGCTTGTGAACCGGCGGTGGCTGAAATCGTTTCAATTCAGGGAATCATCGAATTGCGTCGTGCTTCCAGCACAACTTGGCAAGCGATGACGCTCCATACCGCTATCTGCCCCGGCGATAGCGTTCGCGCCCGGACGCATAGCCGCGCGGCTTTTTTGCTAAGTAATGCGAGCGTGCTGA
The DNA here is from genome assembly GCA_019745325.1 of Nitrosomonas sp. Classification (GTDB taxonomy): domain Bacteria; phylum Pseudomonadota; class Gammaproteobacteria; order Burkholderiales; family Nitrosomonadaceae; genus Nitrosomonas. The sequence continues at coordinate 24,314 of JAIETK010000032.1, forward strand.
GACTGGATCAGAAAACCAGCATGACTTTTTCAAAACCGGAAGGCCAGGAAAAAGCCAGCTCGTTAATGGAATTATTTTCAGGGGCGATACATATCATCACGCGTACGCCAAAGCCGTTTAAAGTCAGAACACCGTTCATTAATGCAGGTGTCGACGGTACCGAATTTTTTGTCGGCGTCGACGAGACCAGCACGCGGCTGGTGATTTACGAAGGAAAAGTTACCGTCAGCAATGACCAAGGCAGCTTGGTGCTTGAAGATCACCAGGCCGCGATTGCCACGCGCAACACAGCGCCGCAGCGCGTAACCACTATTAATCCGGCCGATGCGGTGCAATGGGCGTTGCATTATCCGGTGGTCATCGATTATCAACTGGCTCGATTGACGGATGAATTGGCGTTGCATCCGGAATTACGGCAGTCAGTCGAGCTTTATCGGCAGAGCAAAACCTTCGAAGCGCTGTCGATACTTGAGAACATTGCAACAACCGATTTTACCGTCAACCTTCATTTATACCGGGCTGGACTGTTGTTGGCAGTCGGCCAGGCCGGCGAAGCCGGCGCGGCGATTGAAGAAATACTCCACGTTCAGCCGGATAATAGTGAGGCGCATGCCTTATTGGCGATGATTGCGGTGGTTCAGAATAACAAAGATCAGGCGTTGCAACTTGCCACGCGCGCCGCCGCTTTGGACAGGAATTCTCCGGCTGCGAAACTGGCGCTTTCTTATGCGCAGCAGGCGCATTTTAAAATCGACGATGCGCTGGCAAGCACTCAACAAGCCATTGCAATCGACCCGGACAATGCGCTGGCATGGGCGAGGTTAGCCAAACTGCAAATGTCGCAGGGGGATTTGGATCGGGCGCTGGAGACCGCACAGCGAGCGGTCAGCCTGAATCCCGGTATTGCCAGAACAAAGACAGTGCTGGGTTTCTCACAGTTGTTGCAGGTACGGATACAGCAAGCCAAAGCTGAATTTCTGGAAGCAATCGCTTTGGATCAAGCGGATCCCATGCCGAGGCTGGGGATGGGGCTGGCGCTGATCCGTGAAGGTGAAATCGAAGCCGGGCGTGTTGAACTGGAGATAGCGGCGAGTTTGGATCCGGCCAATTCTTTGATACGCAGTTATCTGGGAAAAGCCTATTTTGAGGAAAAACGCTATCCGCTGGCTGCTACACAGTTTGATTTGGCTAAGGAAAAAGACCCGCAGGATCCGACGCCATGGTTTTATGATGCCATCCAAAAACAAACGCAAAACAGACCCGTCGAAGCTTTGATGGATTTGCAGAAATCCATCGAACTCAATAATAACCGTGCGGTTTACCGCTCGAAATTCTTGCTGGATCAGGATGAAGCGGCGCGCGGTTCAAGCCTGGCGAGGATCTACGATAATCTGGGGTTCGAGAAGCGCGCATTGGTGGAAACGGCCAAATCGCTGAGTATCGATCCGGCGAATCACTCTTCGCATCGTTTCTTGTCGGATGCGTATGCGAATATCCCGCGCCATGAAGTAGCGCGTGTCAGCGAATTGCTGCAAGCGCAGTTGTTGCAACCCATTAACGTGAATCCGGTACAACCGCATTTGGCGGTCGCGGATCTTAACATTATCAACAATACCGGTCCGACCAGGGCAGGATTTAATGAATTTGCGCCGCTGATGGAGCGCAACAAGCCGCAACTGGTTGCTTCCGGGGTTGCTGGTAGCAACAGTACGTTCGGCAATGAGGCGACGCTTTCGGCGGTTTATGACAAGGCTTCGGTCAGCCTGGGCCAGTATCACTTCCAATCCGATGGATTCCGTCCCAATAATGACCAGAATCATAATATCTACAATGCGTTCGTGCAGTATGCATTAACGCCGAAGTTGAATATCCAGGCCGAGTTTCGCCGGCGTAATTCCGATCATGGCGATTTGCTGCTCGATTTTAATCCGTCGTTTTTTTCACGGGATCGGAGGCATCTCGATCAGGATACCGCCCGTGGGGGTATCCGCTATTCACTTTCTTCCAAGCAAGATTTTCTGATTTCCGGCATTTACTTTGATCGCCGCGAAAAGACGGCACATCCAGCGGAATTGATGAAAATCGCGGATATTCCGTTCGATGTCCTCTTTCCTGCGTTCAATAACAGGCTGAAGGATCAGGGGTATCAACTGGAAGGGCAGTTTCTGCACCGGGATAAATTTATGAATCTGGTCACCGGCGCCGGTGCTTATGATATGGATGCGAAGCTTCGATGCAATGGCGACGTGTGTTCTTCCAATGCCGTGAATTTTGCCCGGGAACGGGAGAACGCCTATTTTTATTCGAATCTGAATTACTTTCAAAATATCAATGCAACCCTGGGTGTCAGTTACGATGCTTTCAGAGATGCTGTCAATCAGAATTTTGATGCAGTGAATCCGAAGTTCGGATTGCAGTGGGACCTCACGCCTGCAGTTCGATTGCGGCTGGCTTGGTTCGAATCGGTGAAGTCGGCGCTGATCGCGAATCAGACACTGGAGCCGACACAAGTAGCCGGATTTAATCAGATGTTTGATGATTTGAACGGAACACGATCGAGGCGCATGGGAGCAGGATTGGATGCCGCGCTCAGTAAAAATATATACGGTGGTATGGAAGTATCGGATCGGGATCTGAAAGTGCCTTATCTCAATGGTGATTTCAGGCAATTTGCCAGTGAGCAGCAACAGGAAAGACTCTACCGCTCGTATCTATACTGGCTGCCGCATGCGCACTGGGCGGTTAACGGGGAATTCCAGTACGAGCAGTATGATCGCGCGGCAGTTACTGTCAACGATCCCAACAAGCCCTATGAAATTCATTCGCTCAGCGCGCCGCTGACGATCAATTATTTTCATCCGAACGGCTTTTTCGGCAAAGTGGGCACGACCTATTTGCAGCAGAGCTTGAAACGCTTGCCGGACGCAGATCCGCGATTGGCGGAAGGCAATAGCGATTTTGTGCTGCTGGATACGGCACTGGGCTACCGGCTACCCAATCGCAGGGGAATTTTGAGTTTTGAAGGAAGAAATCTCAGCGATGAACAATTCTATTATCGCAGCTATAACTTCCAGTTTAACGAGATGAATACTTCTTCCCGTTTCATTCCGACCCGTACGTTCTTTGTACGCCTTACTTTAAACTATTAATAAAGGAGTTTTGAAATGTCTAAACCATCTATTCCTGCTACTGCCTTAAACGCGTTAAAGAGTGAAGCCGGTATCAGCGACGTCGTTGTGATGCTGTGCATCGACAAAACCGGTAAAGTTCATCAACTGAAAGGAGCGGGCGTGAATGACAGTGACCAAACGGCCGCTCGTCCGCTTACAACCACGACAACCGGGGTTCAGACCATCAGCATCGTCGAACATGCGGAACCATCGGCAGCAACTGCCGCCGCTGCGCCACTCAATCCGGCCGGTGGCCTAACCCCTCCTCCGGTTGTGAGTACACGCCCTTGCAAAACCATTATCATTGGCGGTTCATCGGTCACCTATTGCTGGTAAATCTTTCAGCAATCAAGATCTTGTCTGGAAAAATTCGTATGAGTCGGATCCGGGAATTTTGCTTTTCAGGCCATAATTAGAACGCAGCGATATCATAAAAAAAGCACATCAGTTTCCTGATGTGCTTTTTTTTACTGCTTAAAATATCGCGATCTTACAGCAATGGAATGATCAGCAATGCCACGATATTGATGATTTTAATCAATGGATTGATTGCTGGGCCAGCGGTGTCTTTGTAAGGATCACCGACGGTATCGCCGGTTACCGATGCTTTGTGAGCTTCGCTGCCTTTGCCGCCAAAATGTCCATCTTCAATATGTTTTTTAGCGTTATCCCAAGCACCGCCACCGGTTGTCATCGAAATTGCAACGAACAAGCCGGTCACGATCGAACCCATTAATACACCGCCCAATGCTTGCGGTCCCAGAATCACGCCTACCAGCAGAGGAATCAAAACCGGCAGCAATGAAGGTATCATCATTTCCTTGATAGCTGCTTTAGTGAGCATATCCACTGCGCGGGAATAGTCCGGCTTAGCCGTGCCATTCATAATTCCCGGAATTTCTTTGAATTGACGGCGTACTTCGATTACCACAGAACCTGCCGCGCGTCCAACCGCTTCCATCGACATCGCGCCGAACAAGTAAGGAATCATACCGCCGATAAACAGACCGATGATGACCATGTGGTTAGATAAATCAAACGACAATTCAAAACCGGCATGTTCCAATGCGTGCGTGTAGTCCGCAAATAGCACCAGCGCTGCCAAACCTGCGGAACCGATTGCATAGCCTTTGGTGACCGCTTTGGTGGTGTTACCGACGGCATCCAGCGGATCGGTGATTGCACGAACCGAATCCGGCATTTCCGACATTTCGGCGATACCACCGGCGTTATCGGTAATCGGACCATACGCATCCAATGCAACGATGATACCGGTCATTGATAACATTGAAGTAGCTGCAATAGCGATACCGTATAAACCCGCCAACGCATACGCCAGCAAGATGGTGATACAAACCGCCAAAACCGGTGCGGCAGTTGCGCGCATTGAAACGCCAAGACCTGCAATGATGTTGGTTGCATGACCGGTGGTTGATGCTTCGGCCACATGCTGAACCGGCGGGAAGTCGGTGGAAGTATAGTATTCCGTGATGACAACCATCAATCCGGTCAATACCAATCCAAGCGCGGCCGCCAGGAACACGCGCATAACCAGCATGCCGCCCGCGACTTCGGTGCCGTCGAGATCCAACGACATACCGCTCATGAACCAAACTGTCACAGGAAGATACGCCAATAACGCAATACCGCCTGCCACTGCCAGTCCGCGATAGAGCGCATTCATGATTTTGCCGCCTTCGCGCATTTTGACGTAATAGCAGCCGATAATCGACGCGACGATAGATACTGCGCCCAACATCAACGGATAAATCACGGCGTCAACAGCGTTTGCCGTGAATAACAATGCGCCCAGGATCATTGTAGCGATGATGGTAACGGCGTAGGTTTCAAACAAGTCGGCAGCCATACCTGCGCAGTCGCCAACGTTATCGCCTACGTTATCCGCAATTACCGCCGGGTTGCGAGGATCGTCTTCCGGAATGCCGGCTTCTACTTTACCGACCAGATCCGCGCCAACGTCCGCGCCTTTGGTGAAAATACCGCCGCCCAACCGTGCAAAAATAGAGATCAGTGATCCGCCGAATGCAAAACCGATCAACGGTTTAATGATGTCGCTCACCGCGAGATCGGGGTCCGATCCGTTAAATAACACAGCGCAGTAGCCAGCCACACCGAGCAGGCCTAATCCGACAACCAACATGCCGGTCACCGCGCCGCCCCGGAAAGCAATCGCCAGTGCTTCATTCAATCCGACACTCGCTGCCTGCGCAGTCCGCACATTCGACTGAACCGACACGGTCATTCCCAGGAAACCGGCGGCGCCGGAAAGAATCGCGCCCAAAGCGAAGCCAACCGCCGTGTCCCAGCCTAATGCCAGCCAAAGCGCGAAAAACAGAATGGCGCCCACCATTCCGATCGTCATATATTGGCGTTTAAGATAGGCGGAAGCGCCTTCTTGAATCGCTTTTGCAATTTCTTGCATCCGCTGATTGCCGGTAGATTGATCAAAAATGCCCTTAATCCATATACCGCTGAATACGAGGGCTACAATCGCGCTAATAATTGCGATAACTAAACCACTAGCCATAAAGAACTCCAATTAAAATCAGACCATAAAAAAAGAGATGTGAAATCTTGGCCTCATTAATTTCACATGATCAACCACTTGTTTTCAGATTAAAATCAGGGTGTATTTTATCCGTTCTTGTTCACTGAATGCATCAAATATTTATGAAATTTAGATTGTTAGAAGATTGAATTCAGCTTGTTTGGCTTCCTTGCAACACTCAAACAATGATCATTTTTATAATATTTAAATTTTAAATTCACTCAGCTTTTTCGGCACTGCGACATTTTTCAGGCGCACGTAATCCGGTAAACCGTTTTTGTATGGCGGATAATCTTCGCCTTCGATCAGAGGCGCCAGGTACTCTCGGCAAGACTGGCTGATACCGAAACCATCCTCGCTAATATATTCTGCCGGCATCATTTTTTCGACATTTGCGACATTCGAGAGCTGTGCCATGCCAACCGACCATTTATAGGGCGCGTTGGATTCCCGCACGATCGTTGGCATTATCGAATTATGTCCCGCGACGGCGTATTCGACGGCGGCCTTGCCCATTGCATAGGCTTGATCGACATCGGTTTTGGACGCAATATGACGTGCGGCGCGTTGCAGATAATCCGCGACACCCCAGTGATATTTCAATCCCAATCCATCCTTAACGATGTTGGCGACAACCGGTGCGACGCCGCCCAATTGCGCATGCCCGAACGCATCTCGCAATCCCTGATCGGACAGGAAGTTACCATCCGCGCCTTTTACGCCTTCTGAAACGACTACCGAGCAATAACCGTATTCCTTGACATAGCGATCAACCTTCGCGAGGAATTTTTCTTTGTCGAATGTCACTTCCGGGAACAAGATCACGATCGGGATCTCGCAATCCGGGCTGGATGCCAAGCCGCCGGCAGCTGCAATCCATCCTGCGTGACGCCCCATGACTTCCAGAACAAACACCTTGGTGGAGGTTTTTGCCATGCTCGCCACATCGAAGCTTGCTTCGCGCGTGGAGACGGCAATGTACTTAGCGACTGAGCCAAAACCGGGGCAGCAATCGGTGATCGGCAAGTCGTTATCGACGGTCTTGGGCACATGAATTGCCTGCAGCGGATAGCCCAATGTGCTCGACAGCTGGGATACTTTCAGACAAGTGTCTGCGGAGTCGCCGCCGCCGTTGTAGAAGAAATAACCGATATTGTGCGCCTTGAAAATTTCGATCAGGCGTTCATATTCCCGGCGGTTTTGTTCAAGGCTTTTGAGCTTGTAACGGCAAGAACCGAATGCGCCGGACGGGGTATAGCGCAACGCTGCGATCGCTGCCGCCGATTCCGCGTTGGTATCGATCAGATCTTCGGTCAGCGCGCCGATGATGCCGTTGCGCCCTGCATAGACGGTGCCGATTTTGTCGGCATGCTGACGCGCGGTTTCCAGTACTCCTGCAGCCGATGCGTTAATTACCGCGGTAACGCCACCGGATTGTGCATAAAATGCATTTTTAGTTGCCATAATTTTCTCCTGAACGGTTAAATCAAATCGTAAACTGCAAAAAAGTTCTAAAAATTCGTACGGACAAAAACTCAGATTGCGATGATTCGCAATCTGAGTTTCAAGTTGTTGGTATTAATGATAAACCGGTTAATTAAGCTTATTTTAGCGACGTGAGAATTTGGTCGCGGATGTCCTCGACCGTGCCGATACCGGCGATTTTTATATAACGAGGCGCGCCGGTTTCTCCATTTTTCGACCACGCGGAATAGTAATCAACCAGTGGCTTCGTTTGTTGATGATACACTTCAAGCCGTTTCCTGACGGTTTCTTCCTTGTCATCATCGCGTTGAATCAGCGGTTCGCCCGTTACATCATCGACATTATTATTTTTCGGCGGATTAAAATCCACGTGATAGGTTCTGCCGGAAGCCGGGTGCACTCTGCGGCCGGACATCCGTTTGACGATCTCGGCATCCGAAACATCGATTTCAACCACGAAATCGATCCGTACCCCCGCCGCTTTCATCGCATCGGCTTGCGGGATCGTCCGCGGGAATCCATCGAATAAAAACCCTTTTGCGCAATCTGGTTGCGTAATGCGTTCCTTGACCAGATTGATAATGATGTCGTCCGAAACCAGCCCGCCGGCGTCCATGATTTTTTTTGCCATTAAGCCGAGTTCGGTTCCTGCTTTAACCGCTGCACGCAGCATATCGCCGGTGGAAATTTGCGGTACGCCGAAATGTTCCTTAATATAATTGGCCTGCGTGCCTTTTCCGGCGCCAGGGCCTCCTAACAAAATGACGCGAATGATTGTTCTCCCTGTATTACCAATGATTGCTGAAAACCGGGACAGCGCGAGCCGCTATCCGCCGCTGCATAAGTCCGCGCAATTATAGCGCACGCGCGATTGATTCTCGAGTTTTTTACTATGATATCCTTTTCTGCAATTATACAAAGATATAAAACAAGTTAGATAGACCGGATACGGTTATGCGATAATTTCCCGACTCTTCATATAGGATTCGATTCAGCATGGACGATAACAGAAGCAAAGCGTTAGACGCGGCATTGGCGCAAATCGAGAAACAATTCGGTAAAGGTTCCATCATGCGGCTTGGCGCGAATGATGTCGCCTACGATATACAAGTCGTTTCCACCGGTTCATTGGGATTGGATATTGCATTGGGCGTGGGCGGATTGCCGCGTGGGCGCATCATCGAAATCTACGGCCCGGAATCCTCCGGTAAAACCACGCTGACCTTGCAAGTCATCGCTGAGATGCAAAAAATAGGCGGCACCGCCGCGTTTATCGACGCGGAGCATGCGCTGGACCCGCAATATGCGCAGAAAATCGGCGTCAATGTTCAGGAATTGCTGATTTCGCAACCGGATAATGGTGAACAAGCTTTGGAGATCGCCGACATGCTGGTGCGTTCCGGCTCGGTCGATATCATCGTAATCGACTCGGTGGCCGCATTGACCCCACGCGCCGAAATCGAGGGCGACATGGGCGACCCGCAAATGGGGCTGCAAGCGCGGTTGATGTCGCAAGCATTGCGCAAATTGACCGCCAATATCAAGCGCAGCAATACCATGGTGATATTCATCAACCAGATCCGCATGAAAATCGGCGTGATGTTCGGCAACCCCGAAACCACCACCGGCGGTAACGCGTTGAAATTCTATGCTTCCGTGCGCCTGGATATCCGCCGCACCGGTTCGATCAAGGACGGCGAAGAAACCATCGGCAACGAAACCCGCGTCAAAGTGGTTAAAAACAAAGTCGCGCCGCCGTTCAAGCAAGCCGATTTCGATATTCTGTACGGAGAAGGCATTTCGCGCGAAAGTGAGATCATCGAATTGGGCGTGCAGCATAAACTGATCGATAAATCCGGCGCCTGGTACGCGTACAAAGGCGAAAAAATCGGGCAAGGCAAGGACAATGTGCGGACGTATCTGAAAGAGCATAAGGAAATGGCGCAAGAGATCGAGCAAAAAATCCGCGCGATCGTCGGTATTGCCGATCAAGCCAAGCCGGTCAAGGAAAAAACCGGTAAAGATAAAAGTGACAAAGAAAATTAATCCCGATGGACGGCCGTTCTCCGATTGAACTCCGCGCGCTGCGCTATTTGGCGCAACGCGAATATTCACGCCGGGAATTGGCGCAAAAACTGTCGGCTGACCGGGATGCTCGCGAACCCGCAGAACTGACGGCGGTACTGGATCAATTGGAGCAGCAGGGTTACTTGAGCGACGCGCGCATGGCCGAGCAAGTCGCGCGAACGCGGCGTTCCCGGTTCGGCAGTCAGCGCATCGTGCACGAACTCAAATCCAAAGGCGTGGCCGACGGCTTGATCCATACCGTTTTGCCCAGCCTTAAAGAAACCGAATTGGAATCGGCGCTGCAAGTTTGGCGCAAAAAATTCGATCATCCGCCCGCCACCCGGGAAGAACGTGCGAAACAGATACGATTCATGATGAACAGGGGGTTTTCCATGGAAACCATCACACAAGTGCTGACGCAGGTAAGCGAGGAGAATCGATGAAACATTGGATCGCGCGAGTCCTATTAACACTGACATTACTGCTGGCAGGTTTGCCGGTCAGTGCCGGGGAGATTACCCCGATCAACGCGATCATTGCCGCGCCGGTCAATTATGACGGCAAGGAAGTGATGTTGCGCGGCATTCCTAAAAATCCGACCCGCTTGCCGTTGATCAACTTCAAGGCTTATGTGCTGGAAGACAGCAGCGGCGAGATTACGGTATTGACCGAAGCCGATCTGCCCAACATGAACGAAGAAATCACCATCCGCGCGGTCGTTAAAAGCCTGGCCATCGTCAAAGGCGAAGCGGTTGGCTTGACCGTGACCGAACTCGAACGATACGAATCAATACAAAAACTATGAAAAGCAGCGAAATACGCCAAAAATTTCTTGAATTCTTCGAATCCCACGGCCATGCCGTTGTCGCATCGAGTCCGCTCGTACCCGGCAACGATCCGACTTTATTGTTTACCAATGCCGGCATGGTGCAATTCAAGGATGTGTTCCTCGGGCAAGACAAACGGCCTTATGTGCGCGCCGCCAGTTCGCAGCGCTGTGTCCGCGCCGGCGGCAAGCACAACGATCTGGAAAATGTCGGTTACACGGCGCGGCATCACACCTTCTTCGAGATGCTCGGTAATTTCAGTTTTGGCGATTACTTCAAACGCAACGCCATTTTGTTTGCCTGGGATTTTCTAACAGGCACGCTCAATATCCCGCGCGAGAAATTATGGGTCACGGTTTACGCGGAAGACGATGAAGCCGCCGATATCTGGTTGAACGAAGTCGGCGTCGAACCGTCCCGCGTGGTGCGCATCGCCACCACGGACAACTTCTGGCAAATGGGCGATACCGGCCCGTGCGGCCCCTGTTCCGAGATTTTTTACGACCACGGCCCGGATGTGGCAGGTGGCCCGCCTGGTTCTCCTGACGCCGACGGCGACCGCTACATCGAAATCTGGAACCTGGTATTCATGCAATATAACCGCGACAGCGACGGTGTGCTGCATCCGCTGCCGAAACCATCGGTCGACACCGGCATGGGACTGGAGCGTATTTCCGCCGTGATGCAGCACGTGCACAGTAATTACGACATCGACTTGTTTCAAAGCCTGATCAAAGCGGCTGCGCGCGTAACCAACACGCAGAACCTCGCCGACAATTCGCTCAAAGTCATCGCCGATCACATCCGTGCCTGTTCGTTTTTGATCACCGACGGTGTCATCCCCGGCAGCGAAGGCCGAGGGTACGTGCTGCGCCGCATCATCCGCCGTGCGATACGGCACGGTTACAAGCTGGGACAAAAGCAGCCATTTTTCCATCAACTGGTGGAAGACTTGAGCCAAGCGATGGGGCAAGCGTATCCCGAACTGACCGCAGCCAAAGCACGCGTTGCCGCCGTGTTGCTGCAAGAAGAAGAACGCTTTGCGGAGACGCTGGAAAACGGCATGCAGATTCTGGAAACCGCACTGAGCCAGAAAATCAAAGAGCTCGACGGTGAAACCGCGTTTCGCCTTTATGACACGTTCGGTTTTCCGATCGATCTGACCGCCGACATCGCCCGCGAGCGCGGCATCACTGTCGATCAATCCGGGTTTGAACAAGCGATGGCGCGTCAGCGCGAACAAGCGCGCGCCGCCAACAAATTCGCGATGCAGGAAGGGCTCGATTATAAAGGCGGCCAAACTACGTTCTACGGTTACGATACGTTGCAGCACGAAGGGCAGGTATTGGCGATCTACAAACAAGGCAGCGCGGTCGATTTCGTCGAAGCCGGTGACGAAGCCGTGGTGGTGCTCGATCAAACGCCGTTCTACGCCGAATCCGGTGGTCAGGCTGGTGATAGTGGCGAATTGCTCGCCGCCAACGGCACTTTCGAAGTCACCGACACGCAAAAAATCCAGGCCGGTGTGTTCGGCCACAAAGGCTTGCTTCGCAGCGGCCGGTTGGTGGTTCGGGATAGCGTGCAAGCGCGCGTCAATCCGCAAACCCGCGTCAGCACCGCCAACAACCACTCCGCCACGCATCTGCTGCACGCCGCGCTGCGTAAAGTGCTCGGTACGCACGTCACGCAAAAAGGCTCGCTGGTCGACCCTAACCGGCTGCGTTTCGATTTCTCGCATAATGCACCGATGAGCGCCGATGAAATCCGTGAAACCGAGCGCCTGGTCAACGAGCAAGTCCGCAACAACACTGTCGTGGAAGTCGCCACGATGCCATACGACGACGCAATCAAACGCGGCGCGATGGCGCTGTTCGGCGAAAAATACACGGACGTGGTGCGCGTCATCGGCATGGGCGAATTCTCCACCGAACTCTGCGGTGGCACACACGTACCGCAAGTCGGCCAAATCGGCCTGTTCAAAATCGTCGCCGAATCCGGTGTTGCCGCCGGTATCCGCCGCGTCGAAGCGGTCACCGGAAAAGGCGCGATCGATTACGTGCAGCAACGCGAAGCGCAACTGCTCGAAATCGCCCACGCGTTAAAAGCCAACCCGCAAGAAGTCACGCAAAAAATCGCGCAAATCATCGACAACGTGCGGCAAACCGAAAAAGAACTGGCGCGCCTGAAAACCAAACTCGCCAGCTCGCAAGGCGCCGACCTGGCGTCGCAAGCGCACGACATCAACGGCGTCAAAGTGCTCGCCGCCAACCTGGAAAACGCCGACGCCAAAACCCTGCGCGAAACACTCGATCAACTGAAAGACACACTCAAATCCTGCGCGATTGTGCTCAGCACCGTGACCGACGGTAAAGTCACACTAATCGCCGGTGTCAGCGCCGACCTCACCAGCAAAGTCAAAGCCGGCGAACTGGTCAACTTCGTCGCCCAGCAAGTCGGCGGCAAAGGCGGCGGACGGCCGGACATG
>JAIETK010000021.1 GCA_019745325.1 Nitrosomonas sp.
ATGGTGCCCATGCCCAGTTTGTAGTACTTCGAGTCGTACCACAGCGACATGTCATAGCTCGCGCTCGACGCGCTACTTGTTGTGCCATACGTTGTTGCCATTTTATCCTCCATTGATTAGTTAAAAAATGATACGCACGGAATAAGGAAAAATGCGCATCATTGATTTGCGTACGTTTCAATAATTGCTTTTATACGCAATTTAGATTAGCCGATTACCATACTTTTGCAATGAGTGGATCCCCTCATTTTATATTTCAGCCGAGGAAATTTATTGATTAACCGATAAGAAATGCTGATTAACTCGCAGAGGCCGGAGGCAGATTATCAGAGGCAAGGAGGTTTGGTTTTTGGGCTTTCAAGCGTAGCGCAAAGTTGATTAAGCTATTAGGGCCACTTAAATCGAGTTTTCTGGATATATTAACTCTATGATTCTCTACTGTTTTTTTGCTAATAAACAATTTCCTGGCTATTTGGGGGGTAGTGAGTCCTTCAGCAATTTTATCAAGTATTCGATGCTCGGATTTTGTAAGAGTATTTAATTTTTTTACCGCCGCCTCGATTAACTCATCTTTCGCAGGCTGCTGTTCGCGAATCCGGGACAGTTTCGCAATCCGTGCGTTAATGCTGTTGAGCATTTCTTCTTTCGTAAACGGTTTGGTGAGATAGTCGTCGGCACCCATGTCCATACCGGTACGGATATCAGATCGTGTCGATTTTGCAGTTAAAAAGATGAATGCAATCTCTGGAAATTGCAATGATGCTTTAATGTTACGATACACATCAAAACCATCCACGCCGGGTAGCATGATATCGCAGATAATGATATCGGGAGTATGTTGCAGTGCAAGTTGAATACCTTCTTCGCCAGAAGGAGCGCCAATTACACGAAAGCCATAATGTGCAATGATGCCGATTAAATTTTCACGCAGTGCTTTTTCATCTTCGATAACAAGCAGGAGAGGATTAATCACTTTACGATACGGGCAATTGAATTGTGACTGTACAGCCGTGGCCGATTTTGCTTTTGATAACCATATCGCCGCCATGAAGCCTGATCAATTTCTGAGCAATCATTAATCCAAGCCCACTTCCTGGAATAGTTTTGGCGTTTGAGGCGCGGAAAAACGATTGGAATAAAAAGGCCTGATCCCTTTCAGGGATACCAATACCATAATCCTTGACTGCAATAACGAAGACATTGTTCTGAAAATTGACAATTAGCTCAGGCTCGGGTTTATTCAGCGAATACTTGAATGCATTCGACACAATGTTGCGCAAAACATTTCGCAATACTATTTCATCCAAGCTGATGACATGATTCGGTGCGTTAAAACGATAATTCAATGTTCGTTGGTTTCCACTGAGTTCATTATTGGAAGCAACGAATGTGTCCATAAATTGCTTGAATGGAACATTCTGTTTCGTTAATTCGATTTTTCCTTCGTCGATTCTGCCAATATCCAGAATATTTTCCATGAGCTCGGTCATCCGGAGTGTTTCTTCCGCCATGATGGTTTTTTGCCGATGGAATAATTTAATGAATTCAGGATCAAGCCCTGCAGATTCCATTTTAAGATCCAGCAAATCGATACTGGAGCGGATAGTAGCAAGCGGAGTACGGAATTGGTGTGACGCTAAGCTAACAAATTGTGTTTTGAAACGATTCAATTCGCGCTCTTTTTCCATTGTTTTCTGTAATCGTTCCTCCGCTTGTTTAATCAAGGTGATGTCATTCTCTACGGCGACATAATTGATCAACTGGCCAGCATCGTTGTATACCGCCGCAATATTGAGATAGAGCCAGATTTTTTCGCCGCTCTTGGTGTAGTTTAAAATCTCGCCGGAGAAAGTGCCGGTACTTTTAAGCGAATGTGCAATGGCTTGTATGGTTTCCTTGGAAGTCTCAGGTCCTTGAAGGAAAACGGCGGGGTCGATTCCAATGACTTCTTCCGCTGTATAACCAAGGATTTTCTCAAAACTCTGATTAATCCAGATGATTTTTTTCTGTGGATCGGTAATCATCACGATACCGTTGGTTTTCTCGGCAACATACGCCATCCGTTGCAGTTCCAGCTCATTCCTCTTTCTGGATGTGATGTCCATGCCATATCCGATGACAAATTCCGTATTGCCGGATTTATCCAACAAGGGATACAAGGTGCGCAGGCAAGTTCGTTCTATGCCCTCGCTATCGTCGAATTTTTCTTCATAAGTCACTGGCTGTTTCTGCTGCATGCAAGCATCCAATACGCTGTTGCGTTTTGATTCATCAGCAGAAATCCAACTCTCCAGTGTGTCGCACGGTTTAGCCGGAGAATTCTTTGTCAATCCATGGCATTTCAAAGCAGCGCGATTGGCATACAGATAATGGCCTTGATGGTTGAAAATTGTCAGTTCGGTAGGCAGTTCGTCGAGTATATGCCGATACGGTAGTTGTTTCTGATCGGCTACAGCGTTCGCTGTTTTTTTAGGTGTAATGTTTTTTAAGATACCGTATAGACCGATTAACTCGTCATGCCTGTCCAGAATCGGAAAAACAGTTGTCGTATGCCATTTGATTCTGCCATCCTTCATCTGGATCATGAAGCTTTCACTTTGTTCTTTTTTTGTGGTAATGGTCTGCGCAATCAATCGGCGCATTTTTTCTTTTTCCGCGCCCTGGTAATACTGAGTTGTTTCCAGTAACGTTGAACACTCAAAATCTCTTTCTAATTCGTAGAAATCATACAAATAGTCAGACCAGAAAACCATGTCCGTAGAAATGGAATACGACCATTCGCCGATTTCCTCGGTTTTACTCAACAGCGATAATCTTTGCTGTTGAGAAATCAACAAATCAAAAGTCGGAAACTGTAGTTTATAGTCAAATCTGGAATTCATTGATTTATCCCATGAATAAGATATTTTCAGTGTTCATATAGGAACTGATAGTGGTCATCCGGTGTAAAAAAAGAATTATTGATGTTTTATAACATATTTTTACTATTAAAGAAAAATCGTAATAAAAATATTATGTTATTGAAAGCTTTGTAATGGCTGTTTTTCTAGGATTGCACACCAACTGAACGAGCGAATCAACGAAAGATGAGTCTAGGTGCTTATATTCGAATAGGATTTGATAGTGATTCTATGAAGAAAGGGAATATTGCGGGTTGAAGTTAAAACTTAAAGTATTGATTACGATGCGACAGGATTAACTCAGTCTAAAAATAAAGCTATGTGTTAGAGGCGTCACTAAAAATCACTGAAATATGAAGTTATGCAGTAGTATTAATATGTTGACCGAGGTGAGGAGGAAGATTTGAAGTTGTTTTATTGTCCGGGATTGCTTCAATTAACGCAAGTGCGCCAGCTGCATTAAGGTTAATCGCTTTTTTTAAAACTGCGATACCGGCGGCTTGATTACTGCTGAAATCAGCCATTTCTGTCGCTAAATTTGCTATGCCGTTAACATCCATTTTGGTTCTCCTTGTATTGTGCAATCATTAGCGGCATTTGGAAGTATTATTTGAGACTGGATTTTCGTGTTTGCAGCAGATTTAAAATGAAATTAGCGTTGAGTACGTATGTATTAAAGTTGCTAATCTTTTCGCAAGAACGTAGAAAAGATTGTTCTAAAATGATCTCTCCAGCCAAAGCCCACCTTTAACGGAACGACGAGCTGAATGGCAGCATCCTGATCGTTTTTTCCTTCGAGATAGAGCGCATATTTTCCTGGTTCTGTGAGTTTAATCGCTTGTGTAATGACGCCTGATGGATGCCGTGTCGCCGGAATAGTTAAGATATCCAATTCTTTTTCTTGCTCATCAACGAGTTCCACTTTGACCAGTCGCTGACCTAGCTGAAAATCACGGGCTGTTTCCGGATAAAGTAGATCAATGGAGATATTCAAACTAGCTGGCTCCGGCACTCTTCCGCATTGTATGGGAACATAAGCGGAGCGTATTGAATCTTTGGGGATTTCGTAGTCGAGCGGCAGATAGTAGCCTGAATAACCAATGGTTAATGTGTTTGTTTCTATCGTACAGGCGCCGCCCCGGAAACCTTTCGGGTAAGTTTCGGAAAAATCGCCTTGCGAGCTAGTGCGATATAATGCGCTGAAGGATACGAAAGCTATGATTATTCCAAGCAAAATTGTAAGTTGCTGGCGGTGGAATGACAATTTTGGTTTGGTTTGCATAGGGTTTCCTTCGCTGTCTTATGAAATATCTAACTTTCAGAGCTAAATTGAGTCATGAATCATCGGAGTGGATGTCATTCCGCGCGATCAATGTCCCCTGGGTTGTCTGAGTGATGTAACATAACCGATCCCCAATGGATTAACAAGCAATCCCTCAATGAAGCGGCTATCATCAGGACTTGTGGTTATTTGTCGAACATTAACCAGTAAGTACTGAATCGAAGACTATCTTCAATAGCGTCATTAAGTAATGGAAATTTTTAGAACGCTGGGATTGCTCGTACCAGCTATAGTTGCGGAATTAGTTGGTTGTTATTTCCCCTATTTATATTTGAAAGAGGGAAAATCACTTTCGCTGATCCTGCCGACGGTGTTTACATCTGCATGGCGATGATGGGGTTATGGCAGATAGATACAATCCGTCCAAGTAGTATGGATAGGGCGGGTGCCGGGCTATGTCAGGCAGGCGTGATCGTTATTATGCATAGAAAGCAATTGTTCAGATATTCTTGAAGGCATGACACATTTAATATTATCTCGATCCCCTGCGGTGAATTTCGGTTTATGCAACCCGAGAGCTGTTTCCATAAGCATCCGGTAATTCAATTTCATGTTAGACGTTGTTTCAATTTTCTCAGCGGACGGTGTTCTTGCCAGTCAAATTCCCGGATTCCGTATGCGTCCGCAGCAGCTGGAGATGGCTAAAATCATTACCGAAGCTATCCATAACCATCAAGTTTTGGTCGCGGAAGCTGGCACCGGAACCGGGAAGACCTTGGCATACTTGGTTCCTGCTTTTCTTGCCGGTGGTAAAGTGATTATTTCAACCGGTACAAAAACATTACAGGATCAGCTGTTTAATCGAGATATTCCAATTGTTCGGGCGGCGCTTAAGATTCCCGTGACAGTTGCCTTATTGAAGGGGCGTGCGAATTATATTTGCCTGTATCATCTGGAAAGAAGTCTGCAGGACACACACCTCAGTTTTATTAATCGCGACGAAATTCAATATCTGCAATTGATCGAACGTTATGCGAAAAACAGCAAACATGGGGACCGAAGCGGACTTAACGCAGTGCCGGACAATGCAGCAATCTGGCAGCAAGTTACATCGACTCGCGATAGCTGTCTTGGGTCCGAATGTCCCGATTATAAGAAGTGTTTTGTG
The DNA here is from genome assembly GCA_019745325.1 of Nitrosomonas sp. Classification (GTDB taxonomy): domain Bacteria; phylum Pseudomonadota; class Gammaproteobacteria; order Burkholderiales; family Nitrosomonadaceae; genus Nitrosomonas. Next base: position 5,351 of record JAIETK010000021.1, read on the forward strand.
ATGGAAGCGCGAAAACAGGCACTGGCTGCTGATATTGTGGTGGTTAACCACCACTTGTTTTTTGCGGATGTGATGTTGCGTGATGAAGGATTGTCCGAATTGTTACCGGCTTGCAATACGGTGATTTTTGACGAAGCACACCAGTTGCCGGAAACAGCCAGTTTGTTCTTTGGGGAATCTATCAGCACCGGACAATTATTGGATCTTGCGCGTGATACCAAAGCCGAAACGATTCAAGCTGCAGCGGATTTTGTGCCGCTGACGGATGCAATCGCTGCTATGGAAAAAGCTGTTCGTGATTTACGGTTGACGGTCGCAGCGGATAACATCCGCTTATCGTTTTCAACGGTTATGCAATCTCCTGATTTCGATGACGCATCGAGCCGTTTGCTTGAGAAATTGACGCTATTGACCCGATTGCTTGAAGATCAAGCGGAGCGATCGGAGGGATTGGAAAATTGCCGGCAGCGCGCGGCCAGCCATTTATATCTGATTCAGCGCTGGCATGATGAAACTGACATGCAAGGATATGTGCGCTGGATCGAGGTTTACCATCAGGCGATGCAACTGCACGCAACGCCGCTTTCAATCGCGGAAATTTTCCAGAAACAAATGATGAGTTCACTACGTACCTGGATTTTTACTTCGGCGACACTGTCGGTCAAAAAGGATTTTGCGCATTTTAATCGTGAAATGGGATTGAACGACGTACAAACCGCCCATTGGGAGAGTCCATTTAATTTTGCTGAACAAGCATTGCTGTATGTGCCGCTTGGGTTGCCGGAACCGCATCATAAATCCTATACCGAGCAGGTGGTGCAAGCGGCATTGCCGGTACTGCGGGCAAGCCGGGGGCGTGCTTTTTTTCTTTGCACAAGTTTGCGTGCGATGCAGCGCATCAGTGAATTGTTACAAGCGTGCACTGATTTTGACTTTCCGATATTGCTGCAGGGACAGGGGTCGCGTTCCTACATGCTAGAGCGTTTCCGTGAGTTGAAAAATGCGGTGCTCATTGGCAGTCAATCTTTTTGGGAAGGCGTGGATGTCCGGGGTGAAGCATTATCGCTGGTTATCATCGACAAGTTGCCTTTTGCCCCGCCGGATGACCCGGTGTTATCAGCTCGCATCGAGAAAATTAATCGTGAGGGTCACAACGCTTTTTGGGAGTATCAATTACCCCGTGCGGTCATTAACCTCAAACAAGGCGCCGGCCGGTTGATTCGGGATGAAACGGACCGGGGGGTGTTGATGATCTGTGATCCTCGTCTCGCAACCAAGGCTTACGGCAAGTATATTTGGCAAAGCTTGCCGCCAATGAAACGGACTCGAGAGCTAGAAGAAGTCAAGCGATTCTTTGAAAGTTACTAAACACTAATCTTGATAAATTATTGAATTATCAGTTGGTTTCTAATCGATGGCGCAATACCCAATGCTGAAGAAAAATTTCTTACTTACGATATTTTCCCTTTTCACAGGGTTGATAATTCTGATTCCCATTACATTCGCAAGTAATAATGTTCCGATGCTGGCTAGTGACCGGGATTTGCAAAAGGAATTAGCGATTGTCAAATTGAACGATATTATTCGAAACATTAAACAACAAAAGAAAGAAGTCGACGCTAAATTACAGTTGTTGATAATGGCTAAAACCGAGCAGGAAAAAAACAGAATCCAGAATGAATTGAACGAATTGAGTAAGGCGATCGTTGAACAGGAGTCGTCATTTGAGATGATACTGACGGCGGGTTTGGAGCTGGAAAAAGACGATACTGAAGCGCAAGAGAAGTTTGATTGGCAAAAGGATTTGCTGGAAATTGTGCAACCGATTTTAAGTGAACTGCGGCAATTAACGGAGAATAAACGCAAGCTGGACAATCTGAACAAGAAGATTGCTTTTTATACGTCGCAAATCGCGGATATCGAAGAAGTTCTTAAACATATTTCAAAGGTTAATACGCAAGGCTTTGAGAAAGAAGCTTTAATGGAATTTGAGCGCATTGATCGGAAATGGCGGGGGCAGCTCGATAAAAGCAGACATTTGCTGGAGATTGCGCAATTACAGTATGACGAAATGATTAAATCGCAATCCGCAAAAGAAGTGTCGGTTGCTGAGCATATCGAGCAATTTGCCACGGGGCGAGGCGCGACCTTATTAATGGCGCTCGTTGCCTTTATTATGGTGTATTTCTCAATGTTGCTGCTGTTAAAACTGTTGGGCTGGCTGAGCAATAGAAACGAAGATCAGAAAAGGACCTATTATCAGCGGGTAATCACATTGTTTTACCATTTCTTGATGGCGGCCTTGGCTGTTGCGGCAGCATTTTATGTGCTCAGTGTGAGAAATGATCAAGTATTGATTGGTATTACGGTGCTGTTGCTGCTGAGTATTATCTGGTTATTGAAGAATTCTATTCCCAGTTATGTGAACGAACTCAGAATACTGCTGAATACCGGCTCTGTCAGGGAGGGTGAATGTATCATATACAATGGTGTTCTGATGCAGGTTGAAAATTTGAACTATTACACCAAATTGGTGAATCCGTTATTGCCCGGATTGGAATTGCGTTTGACATTGGCCGAATTGGCGAATTATGTTTCTCGCCCTTATTCGGAAGGTGAGCCTTGGTTTCCCTGTCAACTCGGTGATTTTGTGATGCTTTCCGATGGAACGTACGGAATGGTAAAGTGTGTCACGCTCGAGAATATCTTGTTGTCGCTTTCCGATGGCACAATGCCCAGGACCTATACCATTCCTGATTTCATTTCCGCAAGCCCTAAGAATTTTTCGCACGGGTTTATCGTTGTTAGCGAATTCGGTATTGATTATAAGCATCAAAGCTTATGTACCACAGAAATCCCGGATAAATTCGCAAGCGGGATCCGTGCAGGATTGCTGCAAGAAACTTACGGTTACGCCTTGAAGGATTTATCCGTATTTTTCGCTAAAGCCAACACCTCTTCCTTGGATTATAAAATAATAGCCACTTTTGAAGGCATGGCTGCGAAAGACTACTTTGCGATTCGGCGTGCATTGCAACGTTATGCCGTTGAGGTTTGTAACCGGCAGCAATGGATCATCCCATTTACCCAAGTTGCCGTTCACACGCGGGTTGATTGATTGGATGATTGAGAATTATGTCGATAAACTGCTGGTTCATAAAAACTTCTTGATTCATTACTATCTATGAAATTAGCTACCTGGAATGTTAATTCTTTGAAAGTGCGATTACCGCACGTTATTGATTGGTTAAAAACAAATCAACCGGATATGTTATGTTTACAAGAAACAAAACTGACCGATGAAAATTTTCCAGTTAAAGAAATCGCGGAAGCTGGCTATGAGTCCATTTTCGCCGGGCAGAAAACCTACAACGGTGTAGCGATTCTAAGTAAACAAAAAGGGCTTGAAGTCGTAACGGCTTTTCCCGATTTTGTTGACGAGCAGAAAAGAATCATTGCTGCTACGTTCGGCGATTTGCGGATTGTTTCTGTGTATGTGCCAAATGGCGAGAGTGTCGGATCTGACAAATATGATTATAAAATGAGATGGCTTCCTTCCTTAACCCGGTGGTTGCAGCAGGAGCTCAAAGTCTATCGAAAGTTAGCTTTGCTGGGAGATTTTAATATTGCACCGGAAGATCGCGATGTACATGATCCAGAATTGTGGGAAGGTAAGGTTCTGTGCAGTCAAACGGAACGATCCGCTTTTGGAGATTTGCTAAAATTGGGGCTGTCGGATAGTTTCCGGCTTTTTGATCAACCGGAAAAAGCGTTTACCTGGTGGGATTATCGGATGATGGCCTTTCGATTGAATCGTGGATTGCGTATTGATCATATTTTATTGAGCGCCGATCTTGCTCGTGATTGTGCTGCTTGTATTATCGATAAATCAACGCGGAAACTCGAACGCCCGTCCGATCACGCGCCAGTATTGGTCGAGCTGTCGTTATAAAATATTTCCGAATCAATTGGTGTTATTTTTATCTGAAAGAGCATTAAGTTCTTTTTTTAAAATGCTCAGATTATTTTCTCGTCTGTCGATTTCAGCGCGTAGCCGTTCTACACGATCCAAGTATCTTTGATAATTCCGTTCACTTCCCAATCGATCGGGATTACCGTCTTTATATTCATTTTTGACCTCGCTGAGGCGTTTTTCTTCTTCAGAAATTTTACTTTGTAGTTTTTCTTTCTGCTCTTCCAATTTCATCGATTCTCTACGTCTTGCGATTCGATCTTCTACATCTCCCGAATCGACGGGAGGAACGACGACAATAGGGGGTAAATTGAGTTGTTTGGCATTGCTGGATGGAATGTTTGAGTAGGTAACTTTGCCCTGTTCATCAACATGTTTGTAGATTCCTGCGCTAGCCGGGAATGAAAGAAAAATTAGTGCGATCAAGAATGAGTACTTTCTTTTCATAAGTTCACCGGGTTGGTGGTCACAAGGTGTGTTCAATCGCTACTATCTTCCAAGCTCTTTTTTTAGGGCACTGATATTTCTTTGATGTAAAAACAGTTTATTTTTTAACTGAACAACCTTTTCTGTCGAATTGCTGATATCAGATCCAATGGAAATTTGATCCAAAGAATTTTGTGTATCCGCAAAAAGCTTTTCTTCCGTTACTAGCTCTTTCTCCAGGATTTTACGTCGCGTCAAATCCCGGTCATTCTGGGTGGAATCTTTAACTTTAGGTAAGTTTGAAGCGGATTGCGGTTTGGATTGGTTAGCACCCTCTCTGGAAAAAGACGCAATCGAAATTTTTTCAGCATTGGGGATAGGGCGGTTGGTAAATGTAATATTGCCATCCTTATCAACATGTTTATAGATGGTTGATCCGGCAATGCCATTAGGTATAAGGATGAATTGCAGAAAAATCAGAAAAAATAATATGCTGGTTCTCATATTGTGCTAGATGTGAGTTAGTAACAATTGCAACCATGTAATCAGTTTATCAATGATTTCTTGAGTATAAAGTTAAAAAAGAGCTGTATATTCCTCCTTATTACAGTTAATGTTTTTTACGAAGTATGCATCCAATCTGGATTAAATCAAAGAGTTATTTGGCGATTTGTCGATTAAAGGCTGTAATACATATGGAATTCGAGCGGATGTGTTGTTGTTCGCAACAAGACAACTTCCTCCATTTTCAACTGAATATATGCATCAATCATGTCATTGGAAAATACACCGCCTCGGATCAGAAACTCCCGGTCTTTGTCCAGGTATTCCAATGCTTCATCCAACGATGCACAGGCATTAGGCACCTTGGCGGCTTCTTCAGGTGGTAAGTCATATAGATTTTTATCCATTGGATCGCCCGGGTGTATTTTATTTTGGATACCATCGAGTCCTGCCATCATTAACGCGGTAAACGCTAAGTACGGGTTGGCTGTCGGGTCTGGAAATCTGACTTCAATACGCCGCCCTTTTGGGCTGCTGGTGTGAGGAATGCGGATTGCTGCGGAACGATTGCTGGCCGAATAAGCCAGATTGACAGGGGCTTCGAACCCGGCCACCAAGCGTTTGTATGAATTGGTGCTGGGATTGCAAATGGCATTCAGCGATTTTGCATGTTTTAGAATACCGCCGATGTAATACAGCGCGATTTCAGACAAACCTGCGTAACCATTGCCGGAAAACAAGTTTTTACCATCTTTCCAGATTGATTGATGCACATGCATGCCGGAACCATTATCACCGACGATAGGCTTGGGCATGAAAGTGGCAGTTTTGCCGTAGGAATGCGCGACATTGTGGACCACATACTTCAGAATTTGATTCCAGTCGGCACGTTTCACCAAGCTATTAAAGCGTGTTCCGATTTCACATTGTCCGGCAGTGGCAACTTCATGGTGATGTACCTCAACGCCAACCCCCATTTCTTCCAAAGTAAGGCACATTGCAGAGCGGATATCCTGGAACGAATCGACAGGGGGGACTGGAAAGTAACCGCCTTTGATTGCAGGACGATGACCGATATTGCCGCTTTCGTATTTGAGCGCAGAACTCCATGCGGCTTCTTCGGATTCAATTTTTACGGAGCTTCCGGACATATCGGTGTGCCAGCGTACCGAGTCAAATATGAAAAATTCGGGTTCCGGGCCAAAATATGCTACGTCACCAATGCCGGTCGATCTAAGATAAATTTCAGCACGTTTTGCAAGCGAACGGGGATCCCGGTTATAGCCTTTTCCGTCAGCAGGTTCAACGACATCACATGTAAGCAGTATGGTTGGTTCATCCATGAACGGATCCAAGTTGGCAGTTTCCGGATCAGGAATTAACAACATATCAGAGGCCTGAATGCCTTTCCAGCCGCCGATTGATGAACCATCAAAAGGATGGCCGTCTTCAAATTTGTCGGCATCGAAGGTATGTGCGGGAATGGTGACGTGATGTTCTTTACCATTGGTATCGGTAAACCGTAAATCTACAAACTTGACGTCATTGTCTTGAATCATTTTCAAAACATCAGCTACCACCATATTATTTTCTCCAGGCTTCTGTAACAAAAATATTAATAACTAAAGATACATTTGGATAGAATTATACCAGCACAATCTCATGAGTAATTTAGAACCTTGCTGGCATTCGTTTGTAATTCGGCCGATTGGAATCAATTTCATAAATATCCGGATGTGAATTCTACTGTACTATGGTTGGTTAAGTCTCTACGCCTATGTAATTTTTCATGTGTAGCGAGTTACTGCTTGCATTGCCAGCAAAATCCGCGTATTCGTTGAAGCTACCTAAATATTATGTCCCAAGCGCTTAATTTGCTTAAAGAGGTTTTTGGTTATCCGGCTTTTCGGGGGCAACAAGCTGAAATCATTTCCCACTTGGCTCAAGGAGGTGATTGTTTGGTTTTAATGCCGACAGGGGGCGGTAAGTCACTGTGTTATCAGATTCCCGCATTGATGCGCGATGGTGTTGCTATTGTGATATCCCCGTTAATAGCGTTGATGCGCAATCAAGTCGCGGCGCTGCATGAAATAGGGGTGCGAGCGGCGGTTCTGAATTCTTCACTTACCCGGCAGGAGGCCGTATCCGTTGAGCGGAATCTTATAGCAGGAGATTACGATTTGCTGTACGTAGCACCAGAGCGTTTGTTAACAGCTCGATTTATGAATTTAATTTCCAATATTCGTATCGCGCTATTTGCAATTGATGAGGCACACTGTGTTTCTCAATGGGGGCACGATTTTCGTCCAGAGTATATGCAGTTGTCGATATTGCATGAGCGTTTTCCGGAAGTGCCGCGCATTGCTCTGACAGCAACGGCGGATAAGGATACGCGAAAAGACATCGTTGAAAGGTTGGGATTGAGTGCGGCGATGGTATTTATTTCCAGTTTTGATCGCCCCAATATCCGCTATCAAATTGTGGATAAAACCAATCGTTATTCTCAATTGTTGACTTTCATTTTGAAAGAACATTCAGGTGAAGCTGGGATTGTATATTGTCTGTCACGTAAGAAAGTTGAAGAGACAGCAGCTTGGCTAACCAAGCAGGGCTTGCCTGCAGTTGCATACCATGCCGGTATGAGCATGCAGGAACGAAATGAGAATCAAGAAAAATTTTTGCGTGATGATGGCATTATTATGGTGGCCACAATTGCTTTTGGAATGGGAATAGATAAACCGAATGTACGTTTTGTGGCGCATCTTGATTTGCCGAAAAGTATAGAAGGTTACTACCAGGAGACGGGTCGTGCAGGGCGAGATGGGTTAGCTGCGGATGCTTGGATGATTTACGGATTGGGTGATGTCATTCTGCAACAGCGACGCATTGAAGAGTCGGAAGCAAATCCTTTGCATAAACAGGTAGCGCTGCGAAAATTAGAAGCTATGTTATCACTGTGTGAGACATCGACGTGCCGTCGTATGCAAATGTTAAGTTATTTTGGGGAAACAGTAACTAAAGCAGCATGTGGTAACTGTGATATCTGTTTGAATCCGCCCGAAATTTGGAATGCGACTGTGGATGTGCAAAAGGCATTGTCATGTGTATATCGCACTGGACAAAATTTTGGTGTAAGACATTCGATAGATGTACTGCGGGGGAACTTGACAAATCGTATCAAGGAATGGCATCACGATAAAATTAGTACGTTTGGAATCGGAAAAGATCTATCAATTAGCGCTTGGCGGTCTATTTTTAGGCAGATTATTGCGCTCGGTTTTTTAAAAACAGCTAGTGATGAATATGGCGCTTTACGGCTGACTGAGAAAAGTCGCGAAATATTAAAAGGGCAACGGGCTGTTTTTTTACATCAACGGGAAAAATCAAAACGATTGTCTGAGGGGCAACCAAACGATGATTTAAGTAATTTGAATACGAGCGAACGGGTTCTATGGAATCAATTGCGCATTTGGCGTGCAACAACCGCGAAAGAGCACGGTGTCCCGGCATATGTGATTTTTCATGATTCTACCCTTTTGGAACTAGTGCGATTGTGTCCACGGAATGCAAACGAATTAAGCCAAGTAGCGGGAATAGGTGCTCGGAGGCTTGAAAAATATGGTAATCATCTAATGGCTATTTTTCTCGCCTATTCACAAGCAGATGATTAGAAAATTTTAGTATTATATTTAGTCCGCCACTTGGAGTTTTTTTCAAATCTGTTATATACTCAAAAATCAAGAAATAATTTTGATAGATTTAGTTATAAAGGAAAAGATAATGAAAGTATCGTTTGTATCGTTTTTTGCAGCAGTGACTTTATTAGTTTTCTTAGCGGCTTGTTCAAATGCTGATATGGGTGATCCCAATCAGGTTGCTGGTGATTGCCCGCACGGCGTTGATGGAAATGGTAATTGTGTCAAAGAAGGGCAAGATCCGCGTCCTTATGGCGGTAAAAGCAAACCTGGCCACTAATAATCCAAAAATTCTAATAATCTGATTGAGCTTTAAACCGTCCACAGTGGCGGTTTTTTTATACCTAATCTTCCCCTGGTTTTCGAATTCGTAACTCAGTGAGGTAAGCCCCCGGCTTTGCCGGGGGACTCACAGTGGTTTGACCTATACGACGGTCATTGAGAATCTTCTATCTTGATCAAGAGAAGGAGATTCAAGATGAAAGAGTATCAGAGTTTGGTCCACACGAGATGGGATTGTAAGTATCATGTGGTATTCATTCCGAAGAAGCGCAAAAGACGGATATTTGGGGTTTTGCGCAAGCATCTGGGTGAGATATTCCACGAACTTGCGGCGCACAAGGAAGCGAAGATTGTAGAAGGGCACGTCATGCCGGATCACGTGCACATGTGCATCAGCATTCCCCCGAAATATGCGGTATCGAATGCGATGGGATACATCAAGGGAAAGACGCAATTGCGATAGCGAGGCGCTTTGGGGGTCGAGTAAAGGATTTCACTGGCGAGGTTTTCTGGACTCGAGGGCATTTGTTTCGACGGTCGGGCTTGATGAAGGGATGGTCAGGGCGTATATCCGCAACCAAGAGCATGAGGATGAGCGCTACGACCAAATGAAGCTGGGCGTTTAGCCGCTTGGGCGGCTCATGGTTTAGAGTACCTTTGAGGCGCTCACCCAATAAGCCTCCGACTTTGCCGGAGGTAATTTAACTTATTACTAGTACAATGATTGCAAGATTGTCTGGTAGTTTTTGAGCAAGTTTAGAACTGGATCAACTTGGTTTTCTTAAGTTCTTCTCGTGTTTGTTGCATTCCAAAGTTACTCAGGGCAAAGAAAATCTGGATATTTGCTTTGCTGCATCTGTGTTGAATAAGAGTATAAATCGATGAGTGTTCCTCGGTTTACTGTTACAAATTGGTTTTATGATGCGGATATTGTGGGGAAGGATTCATGGTGACCTTTAAAGAGCAATTGACTGATTGTAAGTGAGATGATTAATGGTTGAGTTGATGTTATATCCAGTAAAGAAACATTTATAGTAGAACCGTGGCGGATTATGAAAAAGGATTTTTTCCTTTTAAATTAGTACCAATCATATTGTGTGTTTAATTTTTTTATTCACTTAGTAATTTTCTTTAAGAAGCTTTTAGTACGTGTTTGATTTGTAATAAACATTGCTGTATTTTATCGGATTAAAATTCAATCATTAAAGTTTCTTCTTTTATATGTCGTAGCTAACATGAAGTTCGTAACTTATCTAATTGATATTCATATATATTATATATGTATGGAATTGTCGGCTTAGTGAATTTGGTTTGAATAACATTGTCATCAAAAAGGGAAAAGGACCATGGCTTTTGCAAATTTTCGGTTGTTTTTGTTATTGAGTGGAGCGATTTCGGTTGCTGTAGTTCTCACTGCCTGTGATAAAGAGGAGCCGACTGAAAAAAAATCCGGTCAAGCACTGGTAAGTGTGAATGGAAAAGAAATTACAATGCTGCAACTCAACGATGAAATCAGGCGAGCTAACATACGTGCTGATCAATATGAGGCTGCGAGTAAGCAATTATTGGAGTCACTGATTTCCCGGCAGTTGATTGTTGATGAGGCCGTTCGAAACAAACTTGATCGTACGCCAGAAGTTATGCAAGCAAGAGAACGAGTTATTGCGCAAGTGATAACGCAAGCGTATTTGCAAGGTATTATGAGTAAAGTTGTGAAACCTACAAAGGCTGAAATAGATGAATACTATCAGAAGCATCCAGAGTTATTTACTCATCGTAAACAATTTGATTTGACGATAGTACGAATAGCAACCAAGGATTTAAGTGAAGAACTAAAGAAAGTACTTGATGCAGCAAAAACGCTTGATGAGGTTGTTTTGTGGCTTGAAAAAAATAAAGTACAGTATATTCGTAATGTAGCATCACGTAGTTCGACTGATCTGCCGCCCCAGATGACGACTTTATTGCAGGAAAAAAGTAAAGATACAATTTTTATTATTAATGAGCAAGAAACTAGCTCATTAATCTATGTTAATGCGGTTAAGGAAAGTCCAGTTGCGCTTGCCTCAGCTGCACCACAAATCGAAAGATTCTTGATGAATCAAAAATTCAAAGAAGCAACAGATGCTGAAATTACCCGTCTGCGAGCCGCTGCAAAAATTGAATATCTTAATGTTAAAGATCAGAAACCAAATGATGAAAAACCCGTTAGTTCATCATCTGATGAATTGATGCCGGATAGTTTGGAAGGAATGAGTAATTCCGCACCAATTTCTGAAGGAGCAATTGAAAGAGGTATTACTGGATTCAAGTAATATTTGGTGTATTTTTAGGATTTGAAGCTGATTGGGTTATGAATTAAGGACTGCAATAAATGAAGAAATATTTGAGTAAATTCAATTTATGGAGTTTGACTTTTATTTTTCTCTGGATCGCTTGTATTAATGTTGCATTAGCCGACGATTCAAGAGAAAGTGTACTGGGACCTGGAGATCTATTAAAGATATTTGTCTATGGTCATCCTGATATGACGACTGAATCAAAAGTAAGTGAAAATGGGAATATCACTTTTCCTCTTCTGGGTGAAATTCTCGTTGATGGATTAACACCTTCTGCAGCAGAGAAAAAGATTGCGAATTTGCTTGAGAGCAGAGATATCTTACGCAACCCACAAGTGAATATTTTTACCGCATCACTGCAAAGCCAAATGATATCAGTTCTCGGATATGTTCGAAATCAGGGGCGCTATCCTATTGATGGAAAACGTAGCCTGACCGAAATTCTTGCAATGGCAGGTGGAATCATTCCGGAAGGTGGCGATTTGATTACGCTGATTCGTTCCGATGGAAAACAGTTCTTTAAGGAAGTGATCGATGTGTCAGAGATGGTGCGTTCTGGAGATTTATCGCGCGATATTCACGTAAGAAGTGATGATCTTGTTTATGTCGAAAGAGCAAATAGATTTTATATTTATGGTGAAGTTCAGCGTGCTGGAACATATAGATTAGAACGTAATATGACGGTCATTCAGGCTCTGTCTGTGGCTGGTGGACTTAATCCGCGAGGTACCGAACGTGGTTTAAGAGTCCAAAGACGTGATTCTCACGGAAATCTTAAAGTTCTATCTGTGAAATCTAGTGATCTGGTTGAACCTGATGATGTTATTTATATCAAAGAAAGTTTGTTTTGATAATGACTCCATGCTGACTTGGAAATTTTTCTAAAAAACGGAAGTATTAGCATCATATACACCTTATTCTTAATAACAATGCATTGATTTGGATCAAAATTTAATCTATGGATTTTTCTCGATTCTTTTTTATCGTATTAGCAAGGTATAAGCTTATTTTGCTAACTCTTGTTGTGACAATCTCGACAACTCTGATCGTGAGCTTGTCGTTACCAAAAAGTTACAAGTCATCAGCAACCTTGTTACTTACCTATAAAGGAATTGATCCTGTTTCGGGTTCAGTGATTGCTGCTCATCTAAGTCCAGGTTTTATGGCTACTCAAATAGATGTTATCAAGAGTTCCAGGACAGCGCTGATGGTGATAGATCAGCTAAGGCTTGATCAAAGCGATGTCGTAAAGAAACAACATGAGGATAGTAACAGCGAATTGAGTTTGCGCGATTGGCTGGCGAATTTTTTGCTTAGGAATGTTGATGTTGAAACTTCGCGTGATAGCAGTGTAATTGGTATTGGTTATAAAGGACCTGATCCGATGTTCGCAGCTGCAATGGCAAATGCTTTCGCCAATGCTTATCAAGAAATAAGTATTCGACTTACAGTCGAACCTTCACAGAAAGCAGCAACTTATTTTACTGATCAACTAAATGTGTTACGCGAAAGATTGGAAACAGCTCAGAGAAAACTAACTGAGTATCAGCAAGAAAAGGGAATTATAGATGTAGATTATCGCCTTGATGCTGAAACGAAGCGGCTAGATGAGCTTTCCCGTCAACTTATTTTTGCTCAAGCAGATCTGATGGGTACGGTACCAGAAGGAGAAAACAACAGCGCTGGAGAGAGTACAAGTATCGCTAGAAATGCAATGATTAATAATTTAAGGCTTAGTTTGGTTCAAGCTGAAACCAAGTTCTCGGAAATTTCCCAGCGGATTGGGAGTAATCATCCCATGTATGGAGCCTCAAAGGCCGATGTTGATAAATTGAGAGCAGAACTTAACAGATACATACGTACAACTAAGAACACAGCTATTAATCAAGAGAGCGAGATTCGTGCGGCACTTGAAGAGCAAAAAGCGAAAGTTTTAACACTTAACCGCTCAAGAAACGAACTCTTACTTTTAGCTAGAGAAGTCGAAGGTGCACAGCAAGCCTATAATACTGCGATGCAACGATTGAACCAAACCAGCTTGGAAGGTCAGGCGAACCTTTCTACGGTGTCAATACTTGATGCAGCTAAAGTCCCCGATCGACCTGATAGCCCGAAGATTATCCTTAATACGGTTTTGTCCGTTATCCTGGGTACTCTTCTTGGTCTGGGAATAGGGCTGCTTGCGGAAATGATCGATCGGCGTGTGCGTTCAGCAGAAGATTTGATCGATATACTCCAAGTGCCTGTTCTTGGCGTAATAAAGAGAGGAATTCCAAAACCAAAACGATTGCAGATAGGCTGGCCTCGTCTATTAAGGAAAGGCACAGCTTGAGCTTAAATAGGATTAATAATGAGTATTCCGAATTCTTCAGATGCAGAGAAATATAATACTACAAGCCCAATTGATTCTAATACTAATATGACTTCTCTTCGCAAATTTAGTATAGGACACATTTTGCTTGATATGGGTAAGATTACGCCCTCTGAAGCTGAACGTATTTTACGACTACAGAAGGAAAGTGGTTTGCGTTTTGGTGACGCGGCACTTAAATTAGGACTTATTACAGAAGAAGATATTCAGCTGGTACTTGCACAGCAGTTTGATTATCCCTACTTATTACCTGGACAAGGAAATCATCCACCAGAATTGGTGGTTGCATACCAGCCATTTGGAGCGCAAGTTGAAGTTTTTCGTGCCGTCCGGAGTCAATTAATGTTGCGATGGTTCACTACGGGGCATAAGGCATTGGCAATAGTTAGTTATAATCCTGGTGATGGCGTAAGCCTCTTTGCGGCAAATTTGGCTATAGTATTTTCGCAACTTGGGGAACGGACATTACTGATCGATTCGAATCTGCGCTACCCTCAACAACATGAGATTTTTAATATCAAGAACAAACAAGGGTTATCTGATGTATTAGCCGGGCGAGCCGGAATTTCAGAAGTGATAGCGAGAATTGATGCGTTTATTGATCTCTCAGTTTTGCCGGCAGGGACACCGCCACCGAACCCTCTAGAACTACTGAATCGTTCATCGTTTGACAATATCAATGATCAATTGGCCAATCAATTCGATATCATTTTATATGATACGGTGGCTTTTTCCAATGGCACAGATGCACTTGCAATAGCGGCTCGTACTGGTGGTGCGTTACTTGTAGCAAGTAAAAATAATACTCGTCTAAATGATATTCATATTATGAACGAGCAGCTTAAAAGAATGGGAACCGAAGTGATTGGTTCTATTTTGATTGATTGATTATTACGATAGCCACTATAAATGCTTACTATTTCACTCAAATCACATGCTTTCAGGTACAAATTAATCGATTGGGTACCTGTTTTGTTGGGAATATTAACTTTATACCTGCCAACGGTATTTGATCTCTTTAATGGTATATGGGCTAGTGAGGAGCAAGCGCATGGGCCAATCATTCTATTTTTGTCACTTTGGCTTATTTACCGTAAGTGGCCAGAGATGATGATTAAAAGTGAAGGAAAATCGCCATCATTTTTTTGGGGTTGGTCGATTTTTCTTTTGTCACTGTTGCTTTATATTATTGGTCGATCTCAACAAATATTAATATTTGAAATGGGTTCATTCATTACGGTAATTTCCGCGATTTTGCTTCTTAAATGTGGAGCTGGTGCGCTTAAGGTAATGTGGTTTCCTATTTTTTTCTTATTATTTATGATCCCACTGCCCGGTACAGTTGTAAGCTTACTTACCATGCCGATGAAAATGGCAGTTTCATACGTTGCGGAAAATATCCTATTTTGGGCTAACTATCCGATAGCACGTAATGGCGTGATATTGCAAATTGGGCAATATCAGCTACTTGTCGCAGATGCTTGTGCTGGTTTGCAAACATTATTAACTTTAGAAGCGCTTGGGTTATTTTATTTAAATTTGGTACAACATACCTCTTTCTTTAGAAATGTGGCATTGGCTATTTTGATTATACCGATTTCTTTTACGGCAAATGTGATACGTGTAATTGTACTTACTTTAATTACTTATCATTATGGAGATGCTGCAGGACAAGGTTTCTTGCATGGATTTGCGGGAATGGTATTGTTTATCAGTGCGTTAATATTGATATTGGGAGTGGATTCGCTGCTCCAATTATTTGTTAAAGCACGGCCTGCCAGTGTTTTACAAATTTCCGGTAAATGATTTTTACTAATTAGACATTAAATAATAATAGGTATAAAAGGAGACATCAATGAGGAAATCTTTAGTTACTAGTTTTATCCTCGGAGTGCTAATGATAGTTTCTGCTGCATTAACGATGGCATTAACTCCTACAAAAAAGATTGCTGATCAGCAAGAAAAGCTTGATTTAGAAACTATGATACCTGTGAAATTCGGCAATTGGAAAATTGATGAATCAATAATACCTTTGCAAGTTGATGCGGAAACTCAAGCGAAGTTAGACAAAATTTATAATCAAACATTGTCGAGAACTTATGTTAATTCTTATGGCGAGCGAATAATGCTATCAGTTGCTTATGGAGGCGATCAGAGTGACAATCTTGCGATACATAAGCCGGAAGTGTGTTATTACGCACAAGGTTTCGAAGTAATGAAAATTTATGCCGATGAATTACTGACACAATATGGAAAATTTCCTATTAAGCGTTTAATGGCGGTAAAAGGGAGCCGCAATGAACCAATAACTTACTGGGTAACTATTGGTAATAAAGCGGTGTTACCGGGGATCGAAGAAAAATTACAACAACTTCGTTATGGATTAACAGGTGATGTTCCTGATGGAATGCTGGTTCGAGTCTCAACTATTGATACTAATAAGGAGAAAGCATATCAGCTCCAAGATATCTTTATTCAAGACCTTTTGTCGACAATTGCGGATCGGGAGCGGACCAGATTGATAGGAAGTTTTGGTGTATAAGCAAGATTTTTTATATAAAAAAAATGCGTCGGAATATTTAGGTAATAGTAAGATAACATTCTATGTCATCGCATTAGCAAGTATATTAATAGCGATGATTTTCGGATTATTTGCTGTTACTGCGAATCCGATAATTATCAGTCTTGCAGTTGCACTTGTTGTTGGTACTTTTCTTTTGACAAAACCGATCTGGATGATATGGTTGCTTATATCATCTGGCTTATTGGTAGTGGGGATGCTCCCGCTTTATTTGGACTCTTTTGCATCTAAAGCTGCGTGGGGAGTTTCAATACTCGGCTTTATTCTTTTATTTTTGACGCTCTTCAGAATTACCGCTTTTCCAGAAACTGTTAAAGCTACCCCAACTTACGTTTGGTTTACTCTTTTTTTTCTGATCTATGCAATCATAAATTCATTAATTCAATGGAACACAGCATTTGAATTTCTTGGTGGAATGAAGCGTTATTTTCAGATGTATGGACTTCTTTTTATGTTGTGTTGGTATGATTTTGATGAGAGCGACATTTATCGTTGGAAGGTATTCTTGTTAATAGTTGCTATCTTGCAGTTGCCTACAGCAGTGTATGAGTTTCTCGTTTTTGCTCCTTTGTTAGCCAGTACATGGGGAGTGGCGGCTGTTGATTTGGTTGCAGGGACTTTTGGTTCGCTAAAAGATGGTGGAGGAAATAATGCAGAGATGTGCTTATTTTTAATCATTATCATTGCTTTTTTGTTAGCAAGGCATAAAGAGGGAGAGTTATCGTTTAAGCAGCTGGTAATTTTCTTACCAATTCTGATAGTACCTTTATTTCTTGGGGAAACTAAAGCCGTTATTGTGATGCTGCCATTGATGTTTTTGGTGCTTTATCGGCATGAAATTTTCACGCGGTTTCATTATTGGCTGATCGGGTTTATTTCAGCAATTTTACTAGCTGTTGCTATCGGGTATTATTACCTGAGTCTGAGTCCAAAGCCTGTGGAACAACAGATAACTGAGATTATAGAGTATAATTTCCAAAATAAAGGTTACGGGGGGCAACATCTTAACAGAACTACTGTTCTTACTTTCTGGGTTGAGAAGCAAGGGGCTCATGATCCCGTTTCTTTTATATTTGGTAATGGATTAGGTAGTTCTCATGCTGCTACTGGTGGTCATGTGGCCAAGCTTTATCCTAAATATGGAATAGGGCTGACATCTGTCTCAATGCTCCTTTGGGAGCTGGGTATAGTAGGCATTAGTCTGTTTATTGCTATTTTGGTTTTTGCTTGGAGTTGCACCCAGCGATTGTTGAAAGAATCGAACATACCGTTAGTGAGAGCTGATACTATTGCGATCCAAGCGTCGTTAGCATTATTTGGGTTTCATATTTTTTATCGTGATTCATTGCTTGACTTACCATCAATTCAGATTGTGTTTGCGGGGTTACTCGGTTATTTGGCTTGGATGCATCGTAGGCATTTTTCTTCTGTACGAGAAGTTATGAAATGATGAAAGCATGGGGGCATGACCCTAGTGATGAATCCCAAGATACCGAAGTTACTCAAGCTTTTTCCTCCCGAACTGATCAACTGCAACTGCCTGCTTCTCAATTTGAGGACAAGGATACTGAACCATCTTTGGCTAATTCGATCTTTTTGGACTGTTCAAGAAGCAGTTGGCAGAGTCAATGGTGGCGTTGAGCCATCGTCTCGCTGTCGAAGTCGATCAAGGTAATCTGGCAATCACCGAAAAGATAGCTGTTTAAAACAGCCCTGACGCCGAGCTGCAAGCTGTCGCTGGATTTCTCTGCAATCGGCATACCATCTCAATCTGTGCTGGTGGCTGAGTGTCAGCGAGACTGCGGGCTTCGATGATCGCGTTATCAGCATGTGTGCCCAAGGTATGAGGGGGGCGAAACCTAACCAAAGACAAAGATTCCATGTTGGTTTTCTATGATTATCCTGATGAAAGTTGGCAACACATCAGAATCGCCAATCTGATTGAGTCCGTATTTGCTACTGTCAGATTCAGGTCTGTTAAAACAAAAAATCGTAGGAATTGGATAATATCACGGACGATGGCATTCAAGCTATTGATCCGGCCCGAATAAATATTGAATTTGATGTATAAATCGACGATCATGCTGTTATGGACACGAACGATAAAGAGGTACGGACAACGGAGCAACTCTACGCTCTGCGCAAGCAAGCCGTGCGACTGCATCTGAAGGGATTGCGGGTGATGCAGATTGTGGCGATGACAGGATTGAGTTGTTCTATCTGCCCAGCTACAGCCCTGAACTCAATCCCGAGGAACGTTTGAATGTTGATCTCAAGCACGCCATCGGCACTCGAGTGTCGGTACGCACCAGAGCAAAACTCAGGGCAGTGGCGACCCAGAACATGACAGAATTGAACGCTTGTCTAGCGCGTCATGGCCTTCTTCCAAGACCCAAAAGTGCACTATGCCGCGTAAATATTTATTCGAGCTGGATCAATAATGGAAACAGCGCAGAAAAATAGGTTCCGGTTAAGAGGCTGTGGACTTGCTGGTAGATGTTATGGATCGCGTTAAATTTGTTAATGGCATTAACAGCAGATCAAAAACCGAATGCCACTTGACTCTCTAAACACTACATTTGACTTAAGTTCATGAAAAATTCCGTTCACCTGACCTATGTGCCATGACTGAATCTAATAATTTTAGGTATAAGCCACAAAATAAAAAAATTATGAAGAATACTCTGGCGTTATATGCCAGGCAGATGCTGATTCTCTGCGTCAATCTCTATAGTATTCGAGTAGTACTGAACGTGCTAGGTGTTGAAGAGTATGGTATCTACAGTGTAGTAGCAGGTGTCGTAACGCTTAGTTCATTTCTCCCCGGCACACTGGCTTCGGCAACACAGCGTTTTTTTTCCTTTGCATTAGCCAATGATGACAAACAAAACCTCAATATAGCATTTAGTGTCAATTTTGCACTTTATTGCATTATTGCGCTCATTGCGTTTTTAGGATTGGAAAGTGTAGGGCTCTGGTTTGTTGGCGAGTATTTGAAAATTCCTCATCAGTTATTCGATACAGCTCTGAATTTATATCACTTAACTGTACTTACCTTTATTGCGGGGATATTTACTTCTCCATTCATTGCTATCATGGTTGCCCATGAGGATATGCATTTATATGCGTATGCATCTATTTGTGAAGCTTTAATGAAATTAGGTGTTGTATATGTTCTTATTTACCTGCCGTGGAATAAATTAGAGCTTTATGGAATTTTGTTGCTTATTGTGTCGATTTTAAACGCAATTATTTATATTACAATCTGCTGCTCTAAATATTCGGAATGCCAGTTTAGGAAATTTTATTGGGATAAGAAATTATTAAGAGAAGTTCTTGACTTCACAGGATGGACCTTATTTGGTCAAGTAACCAACGTTGTAAGAAATCAAGCAATCACAATTCTGTTGAACCAAATGTTCAATCCGGGTATTGTCGCTGCGAAAACTATAGCAACTACCGTTTCTGGGCAAGTTATTGTTTTTGCAAATAACTTTAATACGGGGCTATATCCACCAATAATTAAATCATATGCAGCTAACGAAAAAGAGGAGATGTTTTCTCTGATATTTAACGGGTCGAAACTTACGTTTTTCCTAATGTGGATTTTTACTTTACCTATGCTAATTGAGATGGATGTGATTTTGCACATTTGGTTAAAAACACCACCTGCTGAAGCTGTGGTTTTTACTCAGTTAGCATTGATTGAAACTTTAATAGTGTCACTAAGCTTACCAATTGCGACAGCAGCGCGAGCGCCGGGAAGAATGAAAGTATATGAATTGACTCTAGGGATTGTTCAGATTGCTATATTCCCTGTTTCTTGGCTGGTTTTGAAGGTTGGTTATGATGCTTCTTGGGTATTTTGGGTAGCAATTGCTGCTAATCTGTTGATGTTCATTATGCGGCTGTTTATCGTAAAAGCTTTGATAGAATTATCTTTAAGGCGTTTTTTTTCGACAGTAATTTTTCCAGTTTTTAGCGTTACATTACTTTCTGTTTCGCTATCACTAACTATTAAGCAATTTATGCCAGATGGTCTTAAGTTTTCGATCATCATGACCGTACTGTCTTTTGTGATTGTAGCTATCAGTATATATTTTCTTGGCTTAGATGCGGATGGTCGTTGCAAAATACGAATGGTTGCAAAAAATATATTAAATCATTGGGTTAAGTGATTAAATGAGAGTTCTCGTTTTGGGTGGAACGGGTGCGATGGGTACCCATCTAGTGGATTTATTGATACAAAGTGGTGTAGAAGTTGCCGTAACCTCACGATCCCGAAGTGGGGCAGAAGGAATATTTCAGTATATTCATGGAGATGCACAAAATGACACATTTCTGAGGAGTGTTCTACGAGAAAAATGGGATGTCATTGTTGATTTTATGAATTACTCGACTGATAACTTTAAAAAGCGTGTGAATGTATTACTTGATGCAACAACTCAATATGTTTTTTTTAGTTCTGCTAGAGTCTATGGAAATTCTGCAATACCACTTACAGAGAAATCGCCGCGTTTATTGGATATGTCCGAAGATCAGGCTTTCCTTGCGACTGATGAATATGCTCTGGCGAAAGCGCGACAAGAGAATTTGTTGATTCAATCCGACAGATATAACTGGACAATAATTCGCCCCTACATTACTTATAGTGAAGACAGGCTGCAGCTCGGCATGCTAGAAAAAGAAGATTGGCTCTATCGATCATTACATGGAAGAACCATCATTTTTTCCCAAGATATCAATTTCAAGTCAACTACATTGACTTATGGATTGGATGTGGCAAAAGGTATTCAATCTTTACTCGGAAATACAAATGCCTTAGGAGAGATTTTTCACATTACATCGAGTCAATCAGTTCTATGGAAAGATGTACTTGCTATGTATATGGATGTTCTTCAGCAGCATCTCGGATATCGACCAAAGCTTCTATTCCAGGATTCGCATGAGATCCAACAATGGCACTCAGGAAAATACCAGATACTTTATGACAGGATGTATGACAGAAAATTTGATAATCAGAAGATTAATCGGTTTATTGATACAGGTAATTTTGTGGATCCAATGATTGGTTTGAGAACGTGTCTTAATAGATTTCTAAAGCAATTAAACTTTCGTGATATCAATTGGAGAACTGAAGGAGTAAAGGATAATTTAACGAGTGAATATACTCTGCTTTCGGAAATTCCAACACTAAAGGATAAATTAAAATATCTTGTAGCAAGAAATATCCGCTTATAATTTATTGAATGCAAGAGGCTTTATGAGTTCTGCTTATACTAATGAAAAAAATACACTGATTATGATTGCTTTATTAAAAGCTCATGGCATCAGAAATATAATTGCTTCGCCAGGAACTACAAATACAGCATTTGTGGGAAGTATTCAGAATGATTCTTTTTTTAGAGTTTTTTCATCGGCAGACGAACGTTCTGCTGCCTATATTGCTTGTGGAATGGCTGCAGATATTGGCGAACCTGTAGTGATTAGTTGTACAGGTGCAACGGCTTCTCGCAATTATGTCCCCGGTTTAACAGAAGCATATTATCGGAAATTGCCTGTGCTAGCAATTACATCCACTCAGACTACTTCTAAAATTGGACATCATATAGCACAAGTGATAGATCGGAGTGTAATTCAGAATGATATTGCTAAACTTAGTGTCACTTTACCTGTGGTGAAAGATGAAAATGATTTTTGGGATTGTGAAATAAAAGTCAATAAAGCGCTTCTGGAACTTAAACGACACGGCGGAGGGCCAGTTCATATCAATCTCCCGACTACATATAGTCTGCCTTTTCAGACTAAAGAACTTCCTTCATGTAGGGTTATTGAACGTATAACAAGAGACGATCAATTTCCGCACTTAGCAGGACGGATTGCCGTATTTATCGGTTCTCATAAGCCATGGACGTACACAGAAACACAAGTACTGGATAGATTTTGCGCAGTAAATAATGCTGTCGTCTTTTGTGATCACACAAGTGGCTATCGAGGAAAATATCGTCTTTTGTTTGCCCTCCCTGCTGCGCAGGAAATGCTTGATAACTCAGTCTGCCGGCCAGATATAATGATACATATTGGTGAAATCTCCGGCGATTATGCAACGTTATCCATGGTTGGAAAACAGGTTTGGCGGGTAAATGAAGATGGAGAAATCCGTGATACATTTAGAAAATTGCGCTATGTCTTTGAGATGCCGGAGAAGAATTTCTTTGAGCATTATTCTCACGGTACTGCAGAGACCGATATTTATCTACAAACATGTCAATCACGTTTAGACAATCTTCGTAGTAAGATTCCAGAACTTCCGTTTTCAAATATCTGGGTTGCATCTCGATTAGCATCTCGAATCCCGGAAGGATCGATCATTCACTTTGGTATATTGAATTCCCTGAGATCATGGAATTTCTTTGAATTGCCGGCTACTGTTACATCTGCTTCAAATGTTGGTGGCTTTGGGATTGATGGTGTGCTCTCTTCGTTTGTCGGATCATCTCTTATCAATAAAGACAAGCTTTATTTTTGCGTGCTGGGCGACTTAGCATTTTTTTATGATATGAATGTATTAGGAAATAGGCACGTAGGTAAGAATCTACGAATTCTTTTGATCAATAATGGTACAGGGACTGAATTTAGACAATATAACCACCATGCAGCTTATTTTGGTGAAGCTACAAATAAATTTATTGCAGCTACCGGTCATTATGGTAATAAATCTCCTGTGTTGGTTAAGCATTACGCCGAAGATCTTGGTTTTGAATATTTATCTGCATCAAACAAACATGAATTTGATAATCTCTATGATCGATTCCTCACTCCGCGAGTAACGGAGAAGCCAATTTTCTTTGAGGTGTTTACCAATAGTAATGAAGAAAGTCTTGCTTTGAATAGAATACAAAATTTAGAACTAACTACGAAGATGAGAGTAAAAGCTTTATCAAAGAAATTGTTTGGCAGTAATGGGATACGTGTCCTAAAAAAAGTAATAAAAAGTTAGGCTATGTCACAATTAATTAATCCCAGGTAAAATCACGGTTTTACCGAGGACTCCCGAAGGTTTGACCGTTACAGCTGTTGTCGTAACGTTCTCGTCCCAACCACGAGACGAAGAGTCAAAAATGGGGGAGTGCCAAAATTTGAGTCACACACGCTGGGATTGTAAATATCACGTGGTATTTATTCCGAAGCGACGAAAGAAACTGTTATTTGGTAAGCTTGAGAGGCATCTAGGGGAAGTGTTGCACAATCTGGTAAATTAGAAGGAAAGTGTGATTGTGGAAGGACATTTGATGCCGTATCACATACGCATGTGCGTAAGTATTCCGCCGAAGTATTCAGTGTCGCATATAGTTGGATTTATCAAAGGTAAGAGTGCGATAGCCGCGTCAATTGGGTAGAGGAAGAAATTTCACGGGAGAGAGTTTTGGCGCGCGTGGGTATTTTTTTATCGGCGATTGGACTGGACGATGAGATGGTCAGAGCGTATATCCGAGATTAGGAAAAGGAAGATGAGCGTTATAGTCAGTTGAAATTGGGAATATAGATGCCGCTTTAGCGGCTCGCTATTGATCGAACGTAGCCAAGATGACAAACCTGCCTGTCCTGCTTGTAAAGCAACCTAGCTATATTGCTGGGGGGAAAGTCAGTGAGCTGCAGCTGCTGCCACCGCCCGGTTAATATTGCTGCAGGTCAGCGCGTCATGAACAACATCGATCATATTCAGAATGTTAATTCTTATGATGTCCGGCTCAAACAATGGATGAGAAAGTTTCATGGAGTGGCTATGCGCTATCTGGGAAGTTACCACAGATGGCACTGAATGATTGACCGTTTCGTTCAAAATATTACACCAGCGCTTTGTTTTCTGGCATCTTTTGGAAAAATGAGACAGTTTCAACAACTAAATGTGACATAGCCAATTGAAATTCATGCTTGCTCGAAGATCATGAATACCGACCAAGGTGCACATTTACTAACACTGCATTTACCGATGTATTGCAACAGGATCGCATTCAAATCGTTATGGATGGTAAAGGCTGCTTACTATGGTATCTCGGCTTCTGGCAATTATTGGGTAGCTAATTAATCTTCAACGTAATAGTTCAATTGGAACTGGAATGACAAATAGATATTATTTTCTTGGTCACGAGACTTTATCAAATCGTGGATGCGAAGCTTTGGTGCGCGGAATTTCAAGTATTATTTATGAACGATCGCCTGATGCAGAATTTCTTGTGCCAAGTTTTAATGTTGAAAATGATAGCAAGCAATGGGTAGCCGAAAATGAACATCAAGTAAGTTTTATTTCGGCGTATAAGATGCCTCTATACGTAAGAATTTGGGGCAAGCTGGATAGAACGGCACCTCAATTAAGTCGCTTATATTTTCCTTCACCTTCGATACCGAAAGATATTCAGCAGCATTTGAACGATACAACCGCTGGTATTCTAACCGGTGGTGACGTACTTTCCTTGGAATACGGAATCCCCTCACTTCTTAAGTTTCTGGGGCAAGCAGAAAGTTATATGGCAGGCGGTCGTCCAGTGTTTCTATGGGCTGCTTCGGTTGGGCCATTTAGCTCTCAGCCAGATATAGAGAAATATGTGGTGAAGAAATTAACTGCATATGCTGGAATTTCTGTGCGGGAGACATCAAGTTATAACTATCTAAATCAGCTTGGACTTGATAATGTAAAATTGGTCGCCGATCCAGCTTTTGTGATGAAACCTGACCCTTGGGATACTTCGATTGCACTGCCTGATGAGCATGGCGAGGGATTGTTGGGGATTAACATCAGCCCACTGATTAAAAGTTTTCGAGGCAATCAATCTCATGTTTTAGAGATGGAAAAGGCAGTCGTTGATTTTTTGCGAGATGTGATTAAGCGTACCAACTTTTCGATTGTATTGATACCGCATGTGGATAGTATTGATGGTAGCGACTGGAACAGTGATTACTGCTATATGTTGCATTTAATGAAACAATTAGATTTGCCACAAGATGTGTTGGCAGCCAGAATTTGTCTTGCGCCGCGCAGGATGAACGCAGTGCAGACTAAATTCTTAATTTCACAATGTAGATTTTTTATTGGCGCTCGGACTCATGCCACTATCGCGGCGTGGTCAACTAGTGTACCTACCGTTTCAATTTCCTATAGCATTAAAGCGCTTGGACTAAATACCGATTTGTTCGGAGATCTGAGTTATGTACTCGAAACACCTCGGATTTCCAGAAATACCTTGTGGGAATCATTAGAAAAATTGCGTGCGGATGAAGAGAAAATAAAAAATCTGCT
Organism: Nitrosomonas sp.; assembly: GCA_019745325.1. Taxonomy (GTDB): domain Bacteria; phylum Pseudomonadota; class Gammaproteobacteria; order Burkholderiales; family Nitrosomonadaceae; genus Nitrosomonas. The sequence goes on from JAIETK010000021.1 coordinate 30,820, forward strand.
TCGGCTGAAGATTCCTCAATGGCAACAACGGGCCCGAGAAGCTGCAGATCAAGTCCTACCGGTAATTGAGTGATATATAAATCGAGCATTATCTATAAGATAACCAGGTAGATTGGTAACCCTCCAAAAAATAAAGGAACAAGATTGAGAGATTGATTCGGCTAGATATGTGTCCGTCCAAAGGGGGCAACTCCAGATAATGGACCGGAGAATATCAGTGGCCGCTTCGTTGTTGGACAAAAAAGCGAGGCATCTGCTAGCTTGATTACATCCAGCGAGGAGAGCGGCAACAGGATGCCTATGTAGAACGCTATAACAGAATCGTTCGGCATGAATGGTTGGAGATGAATGAATTTGCAACCATTGTAAGAGGTCCAGTTTGCCGCTACACAATGGTTATGGATTTATAATAAGGGGCTGTAGCAGATTAGCTTAGATGTTAAGCTAATTGAATGAAGATAAGTCATTGTAGATTATTAAAGAAAACACAATCAAGGTTATCGGAATATTTTGTATTGGAGGCTACAGCGAGATCAGCAGCGACTGGCATACTTCGAATTCGACCCAATAGTGCAGCACTGTTTTATCGCAAAATACGCGAAGTGATAGTTCATCATTTGGAGCAGGAATCTCACGAAATCTTTGATGGCGCGGCGGAATTAGACGAAAGATACTTTTGCGGTATCCGTAAGGGCAAACGTGGCCGTGGCACTGCTGGCAAGGTTGCGGTGTTTTGTATATTGAAACGTGGTGGCAAAGTCTATACAAAGGTTGTTTGGGGTACCGAGATAGAAACATTAAGCCGCTATTGCTAGAAAAATAGCACCTAACAGTATAGCTTATACAGACTGTTACCGTAGTTACAACGCACTCGACGTGAATAATTTTTACCATGGGCGGATCAATCATTCCACGCTATTTGCGCAAGGTAAGAATCACATCAACGGCATTGAAAACTTTTGGAATCAGGCTAAACGCTTTTAAGAAAATACAATGGTATTTCTAAAGGATCGTTTCCGCTATTTCTCAAAGAATGTGAGTTCAGATTCAATTATGAAACATCTAGACAACAATTAAAAATACTCAAACTTTGAACTCAGGTTTCCCCAAAATCTAAGGGACTCTCACAAAAGACAGTATCCAAGTTAATTTCCTGTTGCATCAGATTTGACGATAGCTTAACTCATCCCGACTGCCGATGGGTTTCAAAAAATTCTAAATTATCCTCTTAAAAATATGATTACTGTAATGTTACTCGGACCAAGTTTAACCGCCGTAAGCGGTGTCAGTACCCATTTGAATCAATTGTTTCAATCACCACTTGCTGATGAGTTTAACCTCATTCACTTTCAAGTAGGGGGGGAGGGGCGGAACGAAACATCGGTTACCAAGCTAGTTCGTCTATTTCTGAGTCCTATACAGTTTTTTGCGGAAGTCGTTAATAAAAGACCGCAGATTATTCACTTGAATACCTCGCTAGAGCAAAAAAGCTATTGGCGGGATATTGCGTACTTGCTGATCGCCAAAGCGTTAAGAAAGAAAGTTGTTTATCAAGTACACGGCGGTGCGTTGCCGCAGGTGTTTTTTAAAAATAGCCGGTTTCTGACAAAAATACTTAAATGGGTACTCTTATCGGCAGATGTTGTTGTATTACTCTCGCAAGAAGAGTTACATGCTTACCAGGATTTTGTGCGGGATCACAATTTGAAAGTGATACCTAACGCAATTGAAATAGGAGAGGATGCTCACTGGAAGGTTGATCCATCTTTGCAAAATAAACCATTACAATTGATATATGTAGGGCGTTTGGCCGAAGTTAAAGGGATTTTCCAGATTATAGAGGCGTTAGCTTTTGTCCGTGCACGAGGTAGAGATATTCGTTTGGTCATCGCTGGGAGCGGGCCGGATATGAAGAAGTTGCAAGCTATTGTAAATGATAAGAATCTGAATGCTTATGCTAGCTTTGCCGGTGCAGTGTATGGTGAGGAAAAAGACCGGCTTTGGAGAGAAGCTGATTTGTTCGTTTTTCCGACATATCATCGAGAAGGCCTTCCTTACGCAGTCCTGGAGAGCATGGCAGCGCGCACCCCACCGATCGTGAGTCCGGTAGGCGCTATTCCAGATGTGATGGAAGATGGGGTGCACGGTTATTTTGTTCCATCTCGCGATCCAAAGGCTTTGGCTGAGATAATTGAACGGCTGGATGATGATAGGGCCTTGATTCGCAAAATGGGGCAAGCTTGCAGGGAAAGAATAGAAAATTACTATACAGTGATCAGATTAGCAGAAGATTTTCGTAATCTCTATCGTAATCTTATGAAATAAATAATTTTTATTGTCAAGAGGAAGAGTATTCCAATGTGCGGTATCTCGGGGTTTATAGGATCGCTTACCAATCGTATCGATTTTTCTGGCGTTTTGCGAAAAATGTCCGACAAAATTAGCCATCGAGGTCCGGATGATGATGGATTCCTTGAAACCACAACTCGGGATAACCGCTATCGGATAGGTCTGGCACATCGTCGTTTATCGATTATTGATTTATCAACCGGACATCAACCCATCGGGAACGAAGATGGTAGTGTCCAAATTATATTTAACGGTGAGATTTACAATTATCATTCATTACGTGAGGAATTGATTGCTCGCGGCCATCAGTTTGTAACTGCTTCCGACACTGAAACAATCGTGCATGCCTATGAACAATGGGGTGAACGTTGCGTGGAATATTTTCGTGGCATGTTTGCCTTCGCTATCTGGGATGCGCGTCATGAGCGGCTTTTTCTTGCGCGAGATCGTTTTGGCAAGAAACCGCTATTTTTATATGAAGCGAATGATGTCTTGTTGTTTGCTTCCGAAGTCAAGTCGCTGCTTATTTTCCCGGGAGTTAATGTTGAAGTGGAGCCGGAAGCAGTTTGGGACTATTTAATGTATCGCTATGTGCCAGCGCCTAATACATTATTTCGGAGGATACGCAAGTTAATGCCGGGTTGCTATGCGGTTTGGGAAAAAGGCAAATTAACCGAACGGCAATATTATCAGCCTCCGGATCGTGAAGCGTTTTCTGAAATACCCTTACCTGCGGATCCAGTGGGAGCTTTTCTTGATAAGCTCGATGAAGCTGTGAAGATTCGAATGATTTCCGATGTGCCTTTTGGTGCGTTCTTGTCTGGGGGTATAGATTCATCGGCGGTGGTGGGGCTCATGTCGCGTCATTCTTCGCAACCCGTCAAGACTTTCTCGGTTGGATTCTCGGAATCGAAATATAGTGAGCTGGCATATGCTAGGGCGATCGCTGATCAATTTAAGACCGACCATCATGAGTTAGTTGTTTCACAAGAACATCTTATCGAACATTTGCCGGCATTGGTCCGCTTTCGTGACGCACCCGTTGCCGAACCTTCTGATATACCCATTTACCTATTGGCGAAAGAGGCCAGACAATCCGTCAAAATGGTGCTGACGGGAGAGGGAGCCGATGAATTTCTGGGAGGATATCCCAAGCATGTTTACGAACGGTATTCGGCTTGGTATCAGAAAATACCGGGTTTCGCTCGTCATGGCATCATTGAACCATTAATTCAGGCGCTGCCCTATCGTTTCCGACGTGCTAAAACCGCAATCGTTAACTTAGGTTTGGAACATTTCGAAGAACGGATGCCTCGCTGGTTTGGCGCGTTATCCGAAGCTGAAAGAAAGGATTTGGTCGCGATGCCGCGCCCGCGAGTTCTTTTAAACAGCGTACAGTTTAATTCGTCTTCTGAAAGTAGTGCGTTGCGACGTATCTTGTATTTTGATCAAACCAGTTGGCTGCCTGATAATTTGCTGGAACGCGGCGACCGGATGACAATGGCTGCTTCTCTGGAAGCACGGATGCCATTTATGGATCATGAATTAGCCGCTTTTGTATCAAACTTGCCCGACAATTTTCGTGTCCGCGGCCATCAAACAAAATGGATATTGCGCGAGGCGATGAAACGGATATTACCGCCCAAGATCCTGGAACGCCCCAAAGTGGGATTCCGCGTGCCGGTTAATGAATGGTTCCAAGGGCCGATGCGTGATTATTTATATGAACATTTAACCGGTACTGCATCGATCACGCGAAATTATTATCAAATGAAAAAACTTGAAAAGATCTTGGCGGATCATGCGGCGGGTCGCCAAAACCACGAAAAGCTGTTGTGGAGCCTGCTTAATCTCGAAATCTGGCATCGCCAGTATTTGAGATAATCATTAAATGACAAACCGGTTATCTAAATGAAAGATACGAAATCGAATTATTATATACCGTCACTGGACGGGATGCGGGCCGTTGCAGCAATGCTGGTCTTTGTATCGCATGCGGGTTGGCCGCATCTCATACCGGGTGGATTCGGAGTAACGATTTTTTTCTTTTTAAGTGGCTATTTAATAACCACGCTTCTACGTAGAGAGTATGAAAGTACTGGATCTATTAGCTTCAAGAATTTCTTTTTGCGGCGCGCGTATCGTATTTTTCCTCCTTTATATATTGTTTTAGGGTCTTAGGAAGTTAAAGCGGGTTAGAACGTAATAATTTGAGAATTGCATAGTAGAGATTATCACGGCGATGATT
>JAIETK010000029.1 GCA_019745325.1 Nitrosomonas sp.
GCAAAGTCAAAGCCGGCGAACTGGTCAACTTCGTCGCCCAGCAAGTCGGCGGCAAAGGCGGCGGACGGCCGGACATGGCGCAAGCGGGGGGAACGCAACCGGAGCAATTACCTGCGGCGCTTCAAGGTGTGAAAGGGTGGATTGAAACGAAAGTCATCCAGTAGCCTGGCCCGTTTGCGATATTCCTGATTTTAAAATTAATTCCGTATCGTGATCGTTGTGATAGTTAGCTGAATCTGGATAATTAAAATGGGAAAGTATTCAAAACTCAGAATGAAAATTCTGACGGGCAGTGCTGACGCAGACATTACATTTTCCGAACTTTGCCAATTATTGATCCGATTAGGGTTCACTGAGCGGATAAAAGGGAGCCATCACATTTTTACTCGTGAAGACATTGAAGAGATTATCAATTTGCAACCGAAAAACAGTAAAGCGAAGCCGTATCAAGTCAAACAGGTTAGAATTTTATTGACGAGGTATCGTATGGGAGAATACGACATTGATTAAATACGAATTAATCATTTACTGGAGCGAAGACGATCATGCTTTCATCGCCGAAGTTCCGGAATTACCCGGTTGCATGGCAGATGGGGAAACCTACGAGCTAGCTGTTGCCAATGTAAAAACCGTCATCGAACAGTGGATAGAAACCGCCCGCGAACTGGGCAGAACGATCCCAGAACCTAAAGGCAGGTTAATGTTCGCGTGATGGGATTGTTAAAACGACAAAATCAAAGCCCAAGAACTGGTCAACTTCGTCACGCAGCCAGTTGGTGGCAAAGGCGGTGAACGGCCGGATACATGGCATGGGCAGGTGGAGCTCAGCCTGAGCAATCGCCTACGGCGCTTGGGTTGAGAAAAAATTCATAGACTGATCCACAATATGCTTGATTCATTCGCAATATTCTCGATTCGAAATTTGACCTCGTATTTTAGTGGGCGTCGAAAAAGGAGATGCAGTCGTGGTGCTGAAGTTTAATGGCGCATGGCGGTTCACGCCGCCAGAGAATGGGAGGTTTCTAAACAAGTCCATTCCGGCTGGAGCAGTAGATGAGTTCTTGACAATGATTTTGAAGATTGCAACTCAAGGAAGCCGTCAGGGGGTTCTGGAACATTTTAAAAGCCACTTCTGTGCAGCCATTGGCACGACTCATGTTCGCAGCTCAAATGAGAGTTGGGCAGAAAGTGACCTATCGAGTTTTATGCACAACGCTGCAGATAATCCGCCGCTATTTATCGAGGCATTTTTTGATGCCTGCGAAAGTCTTAGAAACCGCACCTCTGAGTGGTTCCTGCCAGATCACTCCATGATCAACGAGATACTGGGTAAGCACAACGTTGGATATGAGATCAAGCTACCGGATTTGCTGATACGTGAACAAGTGGCTCCTGTTGTTTCTGTGTCTGAGCGCTCCGCGACCCTTGCAGAGCAAGCTATCGAGATGTTCCAAAAATCTTTGGAAAGATCAGAAGAGCTTCTTTTGCAAAACCGACCAAGGGAAGCGGTACAGGAAATTCTTTGGCTTCTTGAAACCGCGTCAACAGCTTTTCGAGGGATTGAAACGGAGGCAGGAACGATACAAGGCAAGTACTTCAATCAAATCGTTCGTGACCTTAGAGCAAAAAATGCCGGCACTACGCTGGATCGTGTACTTGAATGGGTGGCTAATGCTCACGGCTTTCTATCTTCCCCCTCTGGCGGTGGAGTAAGGCATGGTCTCGATTTGAATAGCGGCGTGGAGCTTAGCCTAAATGAAGCTCGTCTGTTCACCAATCTGATCCGTAGCTACCTTTCGTTTCTATTGGTAGAACATGAGCGACTCAGCAACCGTGGTATCTAGATGATTGTCTCTCCGACCCGGCAACGCGATGAAGTTTCGGAGTACAGATCACCTCTACGTTGCGGCATAACAGGGTAACAGCATAGCGAGATTTCGATAATACCAACTTCTGATGAAACAGCATGATGAACCGCCAGCAAGTTCTTGACACTTTACGCTTGCTCAAGCCTGGCTTGATCGAGCGTTTCGGCGTGACGAGATTGGCGCTGCTCGGTTCTACCGCGCGCGATGAGGCGAGAAAAAATAGCGATATTGATATTGTGGTCGCTTTTGATGGACCGGCGACCTCCAAGAAATATTTTGGCGTGCAATTTCTGCTGGAAGATCAGCTAGGGTGTCCGGTCGATTTGGTCACTGAGAAAGCATTGCGCCCGGAATTAAAACCATTTATTGAAAGAGAGGTGATTGATGTCTGAACGCGAATTGCGGTTTTATCTCGATGATAAGATCAGCTTTGCGAAGAAGGTAAACTGGATGCAAAATAACAATCAAGAGCACCGATGAAATTTGAACGGCTGATCACCATTATCACCAACCTTGCCGTGGTAGCGGGTATGGTGCTGGTGGTATTGGAACTGCAACAAAACCGCGAGGCGATTCAGATCGCGCATCAGCTATCCCTCGCGGGATTAATGAGTCAAGCGCATCTGGCTGTTGCATCGGATCAAGAACTTGCAGATCTGGTAACCCGCGCCAAGCGTAACGACACACAGGATTTCAGTCCTGTGGATACTGAGCGCGTCAATCACTGGGTTTTGGCATTCCTGGAACCGCGGATCAGCTCGTATCATCTCAGGAGCAACGAGTTCATTGTGCTGGAAGATTGGTGCAATCTCATGCGCGATTTTACCGATCTCTACCGGCATCCCTACTTTGGCGTCATCGTGAAGTCAGACCTCAGTTACGCCGACGCCATCGCGGCGGATATTGAGAACCGTTGTACTATGAATCCGTAAGGCGAAGCCCGTCAGGGTGGATTTTTTACGTGATTTCCAAATGCGCGATGCCGGAATTGAGATCCTGCGATTTGGCTTCGTTGCTTTCCAGCTTGATTTTCAACCGCAGTTCGTTTACCGAATCGGCGTTGCGCAGCGCGTCTTCGTAGCTGATTTTACCGGCTTCGTACAGTTCGAACAGCGCCATGTCGAAGGTCTGCATGCCCAGTTCCTTGGATTTTTTCATAATGTCCTTGATTTCATGGACATGGCCTTTGAAAATCAGATCCGAAATGAGCGGCGAATTGAGCATGACTTCGATTGCGGCGGCGCGTCCTTTGCCGTCTTTCACCGGGATCAGGCGCTGGGCGACGATGGCGCGCAAGTTCAGCGATAAATCCATCAGCAGTTGCGGACGGCGTTCTTCGGGAAAGAAGTTGATGATCCGGTCGAGCGCCTGATTGGCGCTGTTGGCGTGCAATGTGCCCATGCACAAGTGGCCGGTTTCGGCAAACGCGATCGCGTGTTCCATGGTTTCGCGGCCGCGGATTTCGCCGATTAGGATGACGTCCGGCGCTTGCCGCAGGGTGTTTTTCAGCGCCGCTTCCCACGATTCGGTATCGACGCCGACTTCGCGCTGCGTAATGACGCAGTTGATATGCTCATGCACATACTCCACCGGGTCTTCGATGGTGATGATATGACCGTGGCTGTTTTTATTGCGATGGCCGATCAATGCCGCCATCGAGGTTGATTTACCCGAGCCGGTGCCGCCGACGAAAATCACCAGGCCGCGTTTGCTCATGACCACTTCTTTCAGCACTTGCGGCAGGCCCAGATCGTCGAAATCGGGGATTTTGGTGGTGATGGTCCGCAATACCATGCCGACACGCTGTTGCTGCACGAATGCATTGACGCGGAAACGCCCGATGCCGGTTGGATTGATCGCAAAGTTGCATTCTTTGGTAGTATTGAACTCCGCCGCTTGCTTGTCGTTCATGATCGATTTGGCAAGCATTTCGGTATGCTGCAGTGATAGGGATTGCTGCGATACCGGGGTCATTTTGCCGTCGATTTTCATCGCCGGTGGAAACCCGGCGGTGATGAACAGATCGGAAGCTTTTTTGCTGAGCATTAAGCGCAGCAGATCGGACATAAATTTGGCGGCTTGGTCTTTATCCATTGCGTGCTCCTGAATTGCGGGTTTTCCGGATGGCGTGATTAGATTCTGAAATTGTCTTTGTTGACGGCTTGTGCTCTGGCGTCGGCGACGGAGATGAGATTGCGTTTTACCAGGTCATTCAGATTTTGATCCAGTGTTTGCATCCCGGCGTTCTGCCCGGTTTGAATCGCGGAATACATTTGCGCGACTTTGCCTTCGCGAATCAAATTGCGGATTGCCGGGGTGCCGATCATGATTTCGTGCGCGGCGACTCGGCCCTTGCCATCCTTGGTTTTGAGCAACGCTTGGGAAATAACCGCGCGCAACGATTCTGACAGCATCGCCCGGATCATTTCTTTTTCTTCCGCCGGGAACACGTCGATGATACGGTCGATGGTTTTAGCGGCTGAGCTGGTATGCAACGTGCCGAACACCAAGTGGCCGGTTTCGGCGGCGGTCATGGCCAGGCGGATGGTTTCCAGATCGCGCATTTCACCGACCAGAATGATGTCCGGGTCTTCCCGCAGCGCAGAACGCAAGGCATTGGAAAAACTGTGCGTATCCCGCCCGACTTCGCGCTGGTTGATCAGGCACTTTTTGCTTTCGTGCACGAATTCGATCGGATCTTCCAGCGTCAGGATATGGCCGTATTCATTTTCGTTGATGTCGTTGATCATCGCCGCCAGCGTGGTCGATTTACCCGAACCGGTCGGGCCGGTGACCAAGACCACGCCGCGTGGTTGTTTTGCGATTTCGGCGAATATTTTCGGCGCTCTTAAGTCTTCCAGGCTAAGAACTTTCGAAGGAATCGTCCGCATCACCGCTGCCGCGCCACGCTGGGTATTGAAAGCATTGACACGGAAACGCGCCAGATTGGGGATGGCAAAGGAGAAGTCGCATTCCAGGTTTTCTTCGTAAAATTTGCGCTGGCTGTCGTTCATGATGTCGTACACCATCGCATGCACTTCCTTGTGATCCATTTCCGGTAAGTTGATGCGGCGGATATCGCCGTGCACGCGGATCATCGGCGGCATGCCGGCGGATAGGTGAAGATCCGAAGCGTTGTTTTTAACTACGAATGCGAGCAACTCTACAATATTCATCGTGATACCTCTTATGGCTAGTCATTATTAAATGACATGTTTGGAAAGCTGTGGGTCCTGATTAAACGGTTGGAACTGAATGACTCAGCCGTCAACGGAACGAAACGCTAAAAATTAAGCGAAGCGGATCAACGAAGATTATGTTTTGGATGTTTGATTTAGAGTGTCACTGATTCGATTCGCCCAAGCGGTCGCTTCCAGTTCCATTGCGGTGAAATCGTTCAGACTGAGAAAACCGAAGTCAGCCAACATGGCAGTGACAATTTCGATTTCGCCTTTTTCATAGGCTTCGATCAGTGCCAGCTGCCGCCCCAGGTATCCGCGCCGGGAAACCAGCGCTTCGCTCATGTCTTTCTGGATGCTGAGCGTTCCGACCAGCTCGGACATTTCCATGCCGAGCAAGGTGTCCAATAATGAGAGAATTCCGACCATGAAAGCCCGGTCTTGGTGATTTTTGTCGTGCGGGCGATCGGCTTTGGCGATCGATTCGAGCAATTTACCGCGAACTGTCGCCACTTGCATAAGCGCATCCGAAGTGCTGCCATCCCTTTGTTTGGCGGCGTAGAGCAATATCTGCACCCAGCGCTGCAATTGTTTCCGGCCGATAATCATGATCGCCCGCTTGATCGAATTGATCGTGCTGGGCAGACCGCTCGCGGCGGAATTGACCATGCGCAACAGGTTATAGCTCAGGCCGGGCTGATATTTGAGTTCGTTTTCGATATCGCCGACTTCGCTGTCGCGCACGACCAGCAACAATAGTTTTAACAGCGATAATTTGGAAGGATCGACGCGCTTTCCTGAAATAATTTCCGGTTGCGCAAAATAGAAGCCTTGCAGCATCTGAAAATTTAACGCGATGCACTGCTTGGCAATTTCCAGACTTTCCACTTTTTCCGCTAATAATAGTACCGGCCAGCGTCGCAATGTTCTTATCAGACCGGTGAGCTTTTCCTGACTCAAGGCAGCAACGTTTACCTTCACGACATTGATCAGCGGCATGAGCCGGTCCAAACGGCTATCGATGTCCACCACATTGGAAAGCGCCAGTTGATAGCCTTTATGTTTCAGGAAGGTACAACGGTCGATCAGTTCGTCGGTGATTTCGATGTTTCTTAAGATTTCGAAAACGACATGTTTATTCGGGAGCATGCAGATGGCATCATGCATGAGCATCTCGGTATCGACCTTGATAAAGCCGCGCCGTTTTCCAATGACATTTTCGATACCTAACTGGCCGTAGGTATCAATGATCACATTGGCGGAAGCGGCGGAATTATCTGAAACAAGGACGGCGTTATCAGGATTGGCGCGGAACAACAGTTCATAAGCAACCAATTTTTGCTTGCAGTCAAGAATCGGCAGCCTGCCAAGATAAACTTCCTTCATGAGTTCTCCAGTGTTGCCCGTTTTCCCTGATTTTTATTCCTAGCGTATGACATTCATGATTTCGGTCACCTGCAATTTGGCGACCGTCATCAGTGATTTAACAATCTCAGCGGTGAGTCCCAGATCGCTCCATAACGCGAAAGCCCGATCGGATATGGTTTTATCCAGGGTGACTTGCTGATTGGTGCAAGGGCTGATCGACATGGCGATATAGATGGCGGCGCACAGTGTTTTTGCATCGTATTCAAATTCTTTGTCTTTCGGGGAGTTACATTGGCATTCGACCAATTTCCAGATATTGGGCGGTAGTTTCCATTGTTTCAGAAGCTCCGCACCGAGCTGCGCCTGGGTGAAACCGAAAATCTTACGTTCAGCCGCCGTAACCGCATCTTCTCCCTTATTCATGTAACTCAGCACTTCAACGGACTCTTTCGGATATTGATTAAAAAGCACCAATCGCCCAACGGCATGCAACAAGCCGGCAATAAAGAATCGTTCCCGGCTGGCAACGCTGGACGAGAGTAACCGCGCTGTCACGCCGCAAGTAATACTATGATTCCAGAAGGCATCCATGTCGACCAGTTCGGTGGAAATTCCCTTGAAGGCGGAAGTCACGGAAGTGGCGATGACGATGTTGCGCAATTCTTTATGACCAATGATGGAAATGGCTTTTGAAATATTTTCCACTTTCCCGGAGAAGCCGAAATAAGAGCTATTGGCGAACTTCAGTAATTTTGCCGTCAATGCGGGATCGCTGGAAATCACACGTTCCAATTCGGAATTGGTTGCTTCGCCTGAGTCGATCAGCTCGTTGACGCGTATGATCACGTCGGGTAAAGAAAAGATTGAGCGAACGTTCGCGACTATCGTTTGTGGATCCATTTGAATTAAACAAAGTGAATTAATTAACGCTTCATCAGGTTTGATAGAGGGATTGCGCTATTGCTTTTTGAGACAATAAGCTCCGGTTTGATCTATCAAAATTATGAAGGGAATAATCAACCTGCGAGGCAGGATTATTCCTGCATTAGATTAATGCAAGCGGCTAGGAATGATGTTGCGGATTAAACGGTGAAAATGACCGGATTTCAAAAAGAAAGGCCGTAGCCGTGCTACTTGGCTTTGTTTTCTGCGGACTTGCCGGAAATCAGCCCGAGATATTTTGCGTGGAGTTGTTCCTTGCTTTCTATTTTGTCGGGGTTGGTTATGATGCAATCAACCGGACAGACTTCCACGCATTGCGGTACGTCGTAGTGCCCGACGCATTCGGTGCATGAGTCCGGATTGATCTGGTAAATTTCTTCGCCTTGCGAGATAGCGCCGTTCGGGCACTCGGGTTCGCAGACATCGCAGTTGATACATTCGTCAGTGATGATTAATGCCATGATTACTCTTATGAAGATGGGGTTATTTTTTCACGCAGCTTTTGTGCCACCAGCGGATGCACAAAAGCATCCGCATTACCGCCTAAGGAAGCGATCTCACGGACGATCGTTGCGGAAATGAACATATATTGCTCGGATGGCGTCATAAATAACGTTTCAACATCCGGATACATGCTGCGGTTCATGCCCGCCATTTGAAATTCATATTCAAAGTCCGAAGCGGCGCGCAAGCCGCGCAGAATAATCCGTGCATCTTGTTGTTGCAGAAAATTCATCAACAAACCGGAAAAAGCCAGGATTTTAACATTAGCGCAGTCGGATAGCACTTGCTGCGCCATCGCCACGCGTTCTTCCAATGTGAAGAAAGGTTTCTTACTGCTGCTGACTGCCACCGCTACCACGACTTGGTCAAACAGTCGCGATGCTCGCCGGACAAGATCTTCGTGACCTCGTGTAATCGGATCAAATGTCCCGGGATAAATGGCTTTATCCATGATTAACATACTCCATCAGTTTGTAATGAACCGTTCCTGCCTTGGCACTTCGAAAAATGCGCCATTGCTGATCCATGACCCAGTCGCGATTGGCTTCGGCGTAAACGAGTCCGTTTTGCTTGAGATGCGGCGGTAGTAAGGGCATGATTTGGTCAGTTAATTCTGCGCGATAGGGTGGATCGAGAAAGATGACATCGAATGTCCGCGTGTCCGAATTTAGAAACTTGAATGCGTCCACCGTCACCAGCTCCACATGACCGGCTTGCAATTTTTCCTTATTTTCACGCAATGCTTGAACATTCCTGGCATCGATATCAACCATGACAACCGATGCGGCGCCTCGGGATGCGGCTTCAAAGCCCAATGCGCCGCTGCCTGCAAACAGATCCAGGCAAGTCAGGTCACTTAAATCCTGTCCAAGCCAATTAAAAACCGTTTCACGAATCCGGTTGGCAGTGGGTCTCAGATCCGGGCGCTCAGGAAAAGTTAACAGCCTGCTGCGCCACTGGCCGCCGATAATACGGATTTTCCCCCGGGGTGGCGACATCGCAAACGAACTATTCCATCGCGCCAACGATGACGGCGACCATGCCGTCCGGTTGAATTCTGCGCTGAAAGGCCTGCCGGATTTGCTCGACAGTTACTGCTTCAACGGCCACCAGATAATCCGTTAAAAACGTCAGCGGCAGTTGATAAAAGCCGATTACCGATAGGAATCCTAATATTTTGTTGTTGCTGTCGATGCGCAATGGAAAGCCGCCGATGATGTTTTGCTTTGCAGCGACTAACTCCTCTTCGGTCGGGCCGTTCTCGACAAAATCCTTCAATACCTGCTGTACCAGCGCGAATGCATCCTCGGATTGTTCTTTTTTAGTTTGCAGACCGACTAAAAAAGGTCCTTGTTCTTGATAAGGAGAAAAGAAACTGTAAACGCTATAAGCCAAGCCGCGTTGCTGCCGGACTTCCTCCATCAGACGGGAAACAAACCCTCCGCCTCCTAAAATATGATTTCCAACCAATAGCGGAAAGTAGTCGGGATCATTCCGGCGGAGTCCCGGATAGGCCAGTTGGATGTGGCTTTGGGCTGCCGGATGCGGTATCCGCTTAACGCCAGCCGGCGGGATGGCTACAGCGGAGATCGTGGTTTCCGCATCTTTAGCGGGCAGTTTCTCGGTTAATCGCTCCGCAATAGCAGCCGCTTCTTGCCGGGTTACATCACCGATCATCGCGATGATCGTGTTCTTTGCAACATAATGGGAACGGTAAAATGCGATCAGATCTTCGCGTTGCAAGCGGCTGAGCGTTTCGATTTCACCCGCTTCATTGAGTCCGTAAGGGTGTTGCCCGTACAACATTTTCATCAGTTCACGATCGCCGATATAGTCCGGCTTGGTGCTCGATTCCTTGATGCTGGCAATGATTCGCGTTTTTTCGCGCGTCACGATGTCTTTGGGAAATTCAGGTCGCTGGATAATGCGTGCGAATACGTCCAGTGCTTGCGTCCGTTCTTTGATGCTGCTGAGCGTCCGCAATGAGACACCGGCGCGGTCCCGGTCGAATTGGCTTTTTAGCTGAGCACCGACATCTGCAAGCGTGGTGGCAATCTGATCTTCCGATAATCCGCCGGCTCCCAGACTTAGCAAATGCTGCACGAGATTGGCGCGCCCGGATTTGCCGGGCGTATCCATGCTGCTGCCCGCAGCGAATTCGACACTGACGTCCAAAATCGGCAGATCACGATTTTCCACGAAATACACCCGTGCGCCGCTGGATGTTTCCCAGTATTGAATCGATAACGAAGCCAATGCCCAGGGCGAGAGGAAACTAATCAATAGGGCTAAGAGGAATTGCTTGACTTGCACTGAAATCTCCTTAAGTGCGCTTATTAAGCGCAAATATTATTGAAACCCGGGTTTGCACTTAACCGCTATTGCGAAGCCCTGCGGTGACGCCATTGATCGTCAGATGGATCGAACGTTTGACTTCGTCGCTATCTTCTCCGGAGCGGTATCGGCGCAGCAATTCCACCTGCAAATGATTCAGCGGATCGATGTAAGGTGTTCTGTTGCGGATGCTGCGCGCCAGTGTCGGATTGTCTTGCAGTAATTCCGTATGGCCGGTGATCGCGAACAACCACTTCTGGCTTCTGTCACGTTCCTCCTGAATCCGTTTGAAAATCTGCTGGCGCAATGCTTCATCCTCGACTAATTCGGCATAGCGGGAAGCAATACCCATATCCGTTTTGGCGAGCACCATATCCATATTCGACAATAGCGTTTGCATGAACGGCCATTCCCGGTACATTTCCTGTAACAGCATCAGTCCGTTATGACCGGATTCTCCCGGCTGCATTACAAATGCTTCCACCGCATGGCCAAAGCCATACCACCCTGGCAGCATCATCCGGCTAAGACTCCAGCTGAATACCCAAGGGATAGCTCTTAGATCCTCGATGGTATCGGAGTTTTTCCGGGAAGGGGGACGGCTGCCGATGTGCAATCCCGCCATTTCCCGGATGGGTGTCGATTCCAGAAAAAATTGCTTGAATCCCGGTGTTTCATAGACAAGATTCCGGTAAGCCGCAAAAGACGCGGATGCCAGCTTTTCCATGACGGGATAATAGCGATCCGAATTCGCGCCGAGTGAGTCATGGCTCAGTAATGTCGCCTCTATCGTTGCCGCCACCAGGGTTTCCAGATTGCGCCGTCCGATTTCGGGTTCCGCGTATTTGCTGCTGATGACTTCACCTTGTTCGGTCAGGCGTATTTGGCCGTTTACGCTGCCGGGCGGTTGCGCCAGGATACTTTGGTAACTTGGCCCGCCGCCACGGCCGACGGTGCCGCCACGGCCGTGAAACAACCGCAATTCAATCCGGTGCTTGGCAAAAATTTTTGTAAGCTCGATTTCCGCTTTATAAATTTCCCAGTTCGAGGTGATAAAACCGCCGTCTTTGTTGCTGTCTGAGTAGCCGAGCATTACTTCCTGTACATTACCGCGCGAATTCAGCAGTTTGCGATAGTATGGAATCGAGAATAGTTGATCCATGATTTCACTGCAGATTCGCAGGTCCGAGATGGTTTCGAACAATGGAATGATATTAAGGTGTAATTGTGGAGTTTCGCCGCTTTGTAATAGGCCGACCTGCTGCAGCAAATAAGCAACTTCCAAGACATTGATGATGCTGGTTGTCATGGAAATAATGTAATTCGGCAGTGCAGCGCGTCCAAATCGCCGGTGAATGTCGGCTGCGCAGTGCAGAATGGATAATTCCGATTGCGCCAGTTCGGAAAAGCCGTCGTATGACGACAGTATCGGGCGGGGTTGGCTGATTTCATGCAACAGCCACTCGATGCGCCGGGTTTCATCCAGTTGCGCGTAACCGCTTGTGCCGGTGTGATGTTCGTATAATTCGCTGACCACTTGCTCGTGGATCTTGCTGTGCTGCCGCATATCCAGCGGGGTCAAATGAAATCCGAACACATCAGCGGCGCGGCGCAAATTGCGTAGCGCTCCCCGGGCGATCCAGGCGGATTTGTGCTGTTTCAGCGATGCGATGATGATATCGAGATCATGCAGAAATTCTGCACAATCGGAATACGGTTCCCGCTTTTCAGCGGTACTCAGTTGCAATACTTGGTGTCCGAATTGTTGCGCGGTTGCAACCAGGCGTGCAGCGATACTGAGAAAGATCCGGCGATAGGGCTCATCAGACCGGTTGGGAATATCAGGCGCGCTGGCCACCAATTCCTTGACGTCATCGCTGACGCTCACCAATTGTTCGGTTAAGCTCATTGAGCGGCCGATTTTTTGCGCCGTATCGATGTAATAAGCCAACGCAACCGATGATTGGCGCTCAACAGCCCGTACCATCACATCGTGCGTGACAAATGGATTGCCGTCGCGATCGCCGCCAATCCAGCTGCCGATCCGCAGGAAAGAGGTAACCGCAGGAATATCTTTCTGATTCAGGCGGCGTTCGAGAAAATCCTCGATCTTTGCATAAATATAAGGAATTTCGGATAAGAACGTATAACTGTAAAAAGCCAAGCCGTTCTCGATTTCATCGTTAACCGACAGCCGGCTTGGCCGTAGCATGCGTGTTTGCCACAGAATCTCGATGGTCGCACGTAAGTTTTCTTCATTATGACGTAATTCGTTGGGTGTCAGCTCCGTTCGCGCCCGTTCTCTTAACAGCCGCTCAATGGTTAGCTGGCAATCCAATATACTCCGGCGCTGCACTTCTGTCGGATGCGCTGTTAGAACCGGTGAAACAACCGCTTTCTTAAAGAAATCAAAAAGGATGGACGGCGCATTGTTGCTGCTGGACAACACGCGTTCAAGCGCCAGTGTCAAACTGCCTTCCTGAAGCGGCGATCCTGCGCGCAGGTGCGCGCGCCGGCGCCGGTTATGATGAACATCTTCAGCGATATTCGAAAGCAGCGAAAAATAACTGAATGCGCGCACAACCGGCAATGAGTCGTCATCGCTTAAACGCTTCAGCAGCGTATCCAATTCTTGGCGTGCAACGGGATCCTGATCGCGGTGAAAACGGATCGCAGTTTGACGGATATTCTCGACTAACTCAAAAGCATTATCCCCATCTTGTTCGCGCAATGTGTCGCCCAGCATACGCCCAAGAAAACGGATATCTTCGCGCAAGGGCAGATCTTTGTCGCCTGATACGTTATCGCTCACACTATTTTTTCCTGAATCAGCAGCTTCCATTTTCATGACACTTCCACGGTTAAAAATGAACCCGGCGTATACTTGCTGCAAGCCAAGTGAGCACCAGCCATGCTAAAATTATCTCCATTAGGAATTTCTTGAATTTTTTTCATCTTATATCGTAATGCCCAATTTACTATCAATACCCCGGAAAATTGTCATTGCTTCCCGGGAAAGTCTGCTTGCAATGTGGCAAGCCAAACATATCCAGAAGCGTTTAGGCGAATTATACCCGCAAACTGAAATCAGCATACTTGGTATGACAACGCGCGGGGATCAGATACTTGATCAATCGCTATCAAAAATTGGCGGAAAAGGCTTGTTTATCAAGGAACTTGAGCAAGCTTTGGAAGACGGCCGCGCAGATATCGCGGTGCATTCCATGAAAGACATGCCCATGAATGTGCCTGAAGGTTTTCAGCTGGCCGCGATTACAGAACGGGAAGATCCGCGCGATGCGTTTGTTTCGAATCGTTACGCTTCTTTGGATGCATTGCCGCACGGCAGTGTTGTCGGAACTTCGAGCCTGCGGCGTGAAAGCCAATTGCGTGCGCGTTTTCCTCATCTTCAAGTGCAGCCATTACGCGGCAACGTGCAAACCCGGTTACGCAAGCTGGATGAAGAACAATACTCGGCAATTATATTGGCAGCGGCTGGTTTGAAACGCCTTGAACTCTCCGATCGCATTACCGCGTTGCTGCACCCTGAGCAAAGTTTGCCGGCAGTCGGACAAGGCGCGCTGGGGATCGAGTGCCGGGCGGATCGCGCCGATTTGGTTGAGCTGTTGCAACCGCTTCATCACCAGGAAACAGCCTATTGTGTCGAGGCCGAGCGTTCCATGAGCCGTGTGCTGGGAGGCAGTTGTCAGGTGCCATTGGGTGCTTTTGCCGAGATTGTCGAGGATTCGCTTCAGTTGCGCGGCTTTGTTGCGCAACCGGACGGTCGGCGCATGGTTACTGGCGCTTTGGCGGGAGAGCCGGAAACGGGCATTACAATGGGGCAGCAGTTGGCTCAGAAATTGATTGCGGATGGTGCCGATGAGATTTTAGCCGCTTTAGTGCCGGCAGATGGATGGTAATGACATTTTCGGATAATAAACAACTCGCCGGACTGAATATACTGGTGACCCGGCCATTGCATCAGTCGATCGCTCTCGCGACAAGTATTCGTTCATTAGGCGGCAATCCGATCGTGCTTCCAACATTGGAAATAGCGGATGTCGCTGATTTGTCCCCGTTATACGAAATAATCGACCGGCTGAATGAATTCGATTGGGCGATATTCGTTAGTTCCAATGCGGTTAACAAAGCGATGCCGTTAATAACCGCACGATCTATCTTGCCTTCTCACTTGAGGATAGCCGCAGTCGGCAAAGGTACTGCAGATAGCTTAATGCAATACGGTATCAGCGACGTTTTGATCCCCGAAGATAAGTTTGATAGCGAAGCTCTGCTTGAATGCAAAGAATTTGATGAGATGGCGGGTAAGCGTGTTGTTATTTTCCGTGGCCTCGGCGGCCGCCAATTGTTGGGGGATACACTCCAGCAACGTGGCGCAGTTGTGGAATATGCCGAATGTTATATCCGCAAGAAACCTGTGATTGATACCGCATCATTGCTATCGGTCTGGTCGCAAGGCCAGCTTCATGCGGTGGTTGTTACCAGCAGTGAAGGGCTTCATAATTTATTTGACATAATAGGGGAGCTTGGCCAACAATTACTGAAAGTAACACCGGTAATTACAACGCATGAACGCATTGCGCAAGCAGCTAAACAATTGGGGTTGGAAAAAATTGTTATAGCGCCGTCGCCTGGCGATGTCGGGGTCATGGAAAGTATCCGGACATATTTTCAACCGGCTGAAAATAACACCGCATAATGTGGCATGAAAAAAAGCATTCAGACTAATAAGAATGCGTAACCAAAATATCGGGATTGGTCGTTTGCACTTGTTTTTGGTATTTATGTAATTTTGCAATCTGTAGTTCAACATTAACAATGATCGACTCTACTGCAATGAGGGGAATATATGAAACTGATACTCTGGCTATTGGCGCTTTTTGCTGCCGCTGTAGCTGTTACTTTAGCTGCTAAGGATCTGACCGGGCGGGCTTTGCTCGAAATGCCGCCCTATCAAATTGAACTGCCGCTTGATCAATTTGTTATCGGCGCTATCGTAGCCTTTTTTGTATTTTACATTCTTGTCCGGCTGATTCTCGGGATATTTCAGTTCAGCGAGCGGCATCGGCATAAAAAAACGGATGAAATGTTACTTTCGGGACTGAAAGCCTATTTTGACGGTGATTTTATTAAGGCACAAAAAAATGCTGCAATCGCGTCGAAGCTAGCGGATTCATCGATTGCCAAAGCACTCGGTGCAGTGATTGCTGCCCGGTCAGCGCAGGTATTGGGCGCGACAACAGAGCGTGATCAATATCTCAAAGCGGCACTGGCGGAAGCGCCTGATGAGAAATCGCTGTGTCTTGCTGCCAAAACAGAATTTCTGTTGGATGAGGGGCGTTATCAAGATGCTTTAAATACTTTGCATTCTTTGTATTCTGAAGGAGGATTGCAATCAACCGCTGTTTTACAATTGGAATTGGAGGCGCAGAAACAAGCGGGCAATTGGGATGCCGTGATTGAACTGGCTGAGATTCTTGCAAAGCGTGTTTCGACCAATAAAGCGCTGGTAAAAAAGATTAAGCACGAGGCGCAAATAGAAAATATCCGCAGCAGGGCTACTGATTTACAGTCATTGAACCAGTATTGGCAAAGTATCTCTCCGATTGAGAAAATGGATAGCAAAATTTCTGTTGCAGCAGTTCGTGCTTATGTTTCGCTAGGAAACTGTACTATGGCGCATCATATTATTGAGCAAAACGTTCCCATGACCTGGGACGACGAATTGATAGCACTGTATTCGGAATGTTTGGATTATCACGTGCACAGACAAATTGAGTGTGCTGAGGTTTGGCTGAGATCCCAGCCTAATAATGCCCAACTATTATTGACTTTGGGTAAATTATGTACGCATTGTGAGCTGTGGGGCAAGGCGCAGAATTATTTGGAAGCCAGCTTATCGGTTGAGTCGGGACATAAAGCGCATTTTGCGTTGGCCCAGTTGCATGAGAAGTTGGGTAAGCATGAGCTGGCAATGAGTCACTATAACAAAGGGCTTGAATTGACTTTGGAGCATTTAAGCTAAGTTTTTTGTACAACGGAAGGATTGCTGGTTGAAGGTGTGAATACATCGGAGAAGAAAGCATCTTTTGGTAAATTGCGATAGCTGATGAAGTCTTGATAAGCGGCTTTAACCATTGCGGGCGCGCCACAAGCATACACTTGTTGCATCGCTAAAGTCTCAAAGTCTTGCATGACCGCTTCGTGCACTAAACCAGTTCTTCCTTTCCAGTTGTCGGTAGCTGATGGCTCCGATAATACCGGAATAAATGAAAAGTTCTCGTGCTGCTGCCAGCTAGCGGCTAGATCGGCTAAATATAAATCGGCCTTGGTACGAGCACCCCAATAAAGGATCATTTTGCGCTTGTGATTCCGATGATTCTCATGGTGAAAAACATGTTCGAGAATGCTTTTGATCGGCGCAAATCCTGTACCGCTTGCCAGGAAAATGATCGAGGTAGCTTTTTCATCGGCAGCATCGCGCAAAAAGAATGATCCGAGAGGGCCGGTAAACCGAAGTATGTCTTTAACCTTCATGTGGCTAAAAACATACTCAGTAAAAGCCCCGCCTGGATAGTTGCGCGCGTGTAATTGTAATAACTCATCGTCATGAGGCGGGTTGGCTAGGGAGAAGCTGCGGCGTTTACCATCTTTGAGAAGGATGTCGATGTATTGGCCCGCTAGGAATTGCAATCGTTGATTCGCGGGAAGTTTGAGAGAAATAACCATTACATCCGGGGCGACAAGTTCGAGTTTTTGCACACGGCACGGCAATGTCTTAATTTGTATGCCTTTGGTAGCGTCGATTTCATGGCATTCAATGATCAAGTCGGATAGTGGAACGGCGCAACAGAATAAGGCGCTACCCGATTTCTTTTCATCTGATGTCAAAGCTTCATCGCTATGGTGACCATAATCGACTTTTCCTTGGATGATTTTTCCCTTACAAACTCCGCAAGATCCATTCCGGCAACCGTAAGGTAGTGCAAAACCTTCACGGAGTGCTGCTTCAAGAATGGTTTCACCAGGTTCTGCAGATAACACCTGTCCGCTAGGTTGGATGATGATTTGATGCGACATTGAGCGCTAATTAGTATTGATTGTAAATAAGAAAAATTATTTTTATGAAAAAAACGCTATTAATTGTTGGTTGTGGTGATGTTGCTCTGAGAACAGCACCATTATTAAAAGATAAATACCGGGTGCTTGGCTTGTATCGTAATGCGAAAAGCATTGATCGCTTGCGGTCACACGGCATTATCCCAATTTATGGAGATCTCGATTTTCCGAAGACTCTAAAAAAGCTTGCCGGAATTGTGCAAATAGTTCTGCATTTAGCTCCGCCGCCTGGATATGGATTGCAAGATCGCAGAACGGCGCATTTACTATCCGCATTTAGCGGATCACACAAAAACCTTTATCGGATTTTACCACAACGGCTTATCTATATCAGTACCAGCGGGGTGTATGGTGATTGCCATGGTGCTTTAATCGATGAAACATATCCAGCCCGACCTGTAAATGAACGTGCGATTCGTAGAGTCGATGCTGAAAAACAGATACGCCGCTGGGGGCAGCGGGAACATGTGCGTGTATCAATTTTACGCGTGCCGGGTATTTATGCAGAGAACCGATTGCCCTTGAATCGTTTGCGAGAGGGACATCCGGCACTTATCGATGCCGAGGATAGTTTTACGAATCATATTCATGCGGATGACCTCGCTCGAATTATTTGTGCTGCCATCTATCATGGAAAACCCCATCGAGTCTATCATGCGAGTGATGATTCACAGCTTAAGATGGGGCAATATTTTGATCTGGTCGCTGATCATTTCGGATTGCCTCGACCTCCTCGTATTACTCGCAATCAAGCACAGCAACAAATTTCTCCTGCGATGTTATCTTTCATGAACGAATCAAGGATTTTAGATAATCTTCGAATAAAAAAAGAGTTACACGTTAAATTTGTGTACCCAACTGTGGGCGAAGGCATTAAAGCTGCGTCGCGAGGTAATTAGCAGATTATGGATGCATTGAAAATGTAAGCATAGTTTCCTTTCGATTTTTTTCTCAGTAAGACTTTAAACTGTGCCGTTAACCCGGGACAACTTTGAATATCCATCAGCGATTTCTTCAAGTTTGAGCGAAGTTAATTTTGCCTGTTTGGGGTTCAGTTGATTCTACGGATTCCCGGGTTTTAAGGAGTTATATTTATGGCGACCCTAATTGCACAATCAGAAAAGAAACTGAAAGAAATTAATTATTCGTGGGAAGGTAAAGATAAAACAGGGAAACAACTAAAAGGAGAAATGCGGGCTGCTGGAACTGTTGTTGTGACTGCGACATTACGCCGGCAAGGAATAAAAGTAACAAAAATAAAGAAAACCCAGTCCGGCGGTAAGATCACCGATAAAGACATTACGCTCTTTACGCGTCAATTGGCAACCATGATGAAGTCCGGCGTGCCGCTATTACAGGCTTTCGATATCGTTGCCAGAGGGCATACCAATCGTGCTGTAAGTAGGTTATTGATTGATATAAAGACAGATGTGGAAACGGGGAGTAACTTGACGGATGCATTTCGAAAATATCCACTTTACTTTGATGCACTCTATTGTAACCTTGTTGGAGCGGGTGAGGCCGCAGGGATACTTGATACCATTTTAGATCGGCTGGCGACCTATAAAGAAAAAATTCAGGCGATCAAGGGAAAAATTAAATCCGCGCTTTTCTATCCGATTTCAATCATCGCAGTGGCTTTTATCATTACTGCCGTGATAATGATTTTTGTGATCCCGGCTTTTAAAGATTTGTTTGAAGGTTTCGGTGCCGAGTTGCCGGCTCCGACACTTCTAGTCATGACAGTCTCTGATTTCTTTGTGGATTATTGGTGGGCCATTTTTGGGATTGTTGGTGGCGGGGTCTATGGATTCCTGTATGCATGGAAGAGATCGGTTCCGATGCAACGTGTTATGGATCGTTTTATGTTGAAACTGCCGATTTTTGGAGAGGTCATCCGTAAAGCTACTATTGCACGTTGGTCTCGTACACTTTCAACAATGTTCGCGGCGGGGGTTCCATTAGTTGATTCATTAGATTCCGTCGCCGGTGCGGCTGGAAATTATGTTTATTATGAAGCAACCAAGAGCATTCAGCTGGAGGTCAGTACTGGTAATAGCTTGATGGCTTCGATGGCTGGTGTTAATGTCTTTCCAAGCATGGTCATTCAAATGGTAGCCATTGGTGAGGAGGCGGGGTCGCTGGATTCGATGTTGGGTAAAATCGCCGATTTCTACGAAGCGGAAGTGGATGATGCGGTTGCCGCACTTTCAAGTTTGATGGAACCAATGATTATGGTTGTTTTGGGAACATTGATTGGCGGTATGGTGGTCGCCATGTATTTACCCATTTTCAAGATGGGTTCTGTCGTTAGTTAAAACTCAGATAGCTAATAATCCAACTAAATTCATTTGCAAATGACCATGGCCTATCAAACTATGCTGCAGGAGGAGCCAGGAATTTTTATCATGGCAGCCTCAATACTGGGATTGCTGGTTGGAAGTTTTTTAAATGTTGTCATATACCGCTTGCCGGAAATGATGCGAAGAAATTGGTCTGAACAATGTGCGGAACTGCGAGGCGAGGCGTTCGAAAAACAGCCAGCGTTTAATCTAATTTCTCCACGATCTGCCTGTCCCGAGTGCAGACATAAAATATCCGTATGGGAAAATATCCCGATTATCAGTTATCTTGTGCTGCGAGGACGTTGTTCGCAATGCCATGAAAGGATTCCTTTGCGTTACCCGCTCGTTGAAGCCGTTACGGCTGTACTGAGTGGTGTCGTTGCCTGGCATTTTGGTTATGGCATTATTACCGCTGCAGTATTAATGTTTGTGTGGGCGCTTATTGTTCTGGCGGTTATTGATATAAACACACAATTGCTACCGGATGATATAACGCTACCGTTGCTTTGGTTGGGATTATTGATCAATTTGAACGATGTTTTTACGGATTCTCAATCTTCAATTATTGGAGCTGTTGCCGGTTATTTATCGTTGTGGTCAATTTATTGGTGTTTCAAGCTTCTAACGGGCAAGGAAGGCATGGGGTATGGTGATTTCAAATTACTATCCGCGATCGGTGCATGGTTAGGCTGGAGTATGCTCCCAGTAGTGATTATTTTTTCATCCCTTGTAGGCGCTTTAGTTGGTATTGGACTGATAATTGCGGCTAAGCTACAAAAAAATATTCCAATACCTTTTGGTCCTTATCTGGTTGGCGGCGCTTTAATAGCTTTATTTTGGGGGGAAGAACTAACCCATCGTTATCTTGGTTTGTTTTAACTCATGACTTTTGTCGTTGGTTTAACCGGTGGAATCGGTTGCGGGAAATCAAGTGCAAGTGGATTTTTTTCTGAACTAGGCATTGATGTCATTGATACAGATGTTATTGCCAGGCAATTAACTCAACCTGGTGGTCAAGCTATTGATCAGATAAGAGAAACATTTGGGAATGCTTTTCTTGCGGATAATGGTTCGCTGGATAGAAAAAAAATGCGTAACTTAGTTTTTTCGGACTTTAAATCGAAGGTAAAGCTTGAAAAGATTCTTCATCCGCTTATTCTCAGTGAAGTTGTTCAACTTGTGAAAAAAGCACAGTCACCTTATATCGTCGTTGTTATCCCATTGCTACTGGAAACTAAAGATTATGATGATCTGATTGATCGTATTCTTGTTATTGATTGCGAGGAACAGCAGCAGATTTCACGTACCATGGAGAGAAGTCAGCTTTCTGAGCAATTCGTTAAAGCAGTTATGGCAACACAAATTACTAGGAAGGACCGGTTGCAGAGGGCTGATGATGTCATATATAACGATCAAGATATTGAGTCCTTAAAGATCCAAGTTGCTCGGGTTCATAGTAAATATATGATTATAATTGGTAATTAGTAAAATTTCAAAGCTGTTCGATGAGAAATTTTTTGGGAAAAAATTCTTTTTGTGAAATAATCTTTTGTCGAAATTAAATTAAGACTTAGTCATTCCTTTTTTCTTCTTTGGATGTATTGTTATTGTGATTTGTTACGAACACCCGCTTAATGAGCGCATCCGTACACTTCTTAGACTTGAAGATTTATTTAATAAAATAGATTTCTTTTCTAGTAAGGATACTGCTACAGAGCATCATGCTTCATTGGTTGCATTATTTGAAGTACTCGAGATTACCAGTCGTGCCGATATTAAATCGGATCTGCTGCAAGAATTAGAACGGCAAAAGCAAATTCTGGAAATGCTGAGAAAAAACCCAGAAGTTTCTGAAGCGGTGCTGGATGGCATACTGGCAGACATAAAAACTACTTTTCGTGAAATGCTGGTTTTTCCCGGTAAGGTTGGTGAGCATTTGCGTGAGAACGAATGGTTAATGGCGATCAAACAGCGTATGGGAATACCTGGAGGTTGCTGTGTTTTCGACTTGCCGTCCTATCATTACTGGCTTAACTTGGATCCTTCCCTGCGACATCAAGATTTTAGCGAGTGGTTGACGCCGTTCTTGCCTATTCGAAATGCATTTGGAATTGTTCTTCACCTCTTAAGGAAAAGTGGTAGAACGCTTCAAGTCATAGCAAATCAGGGGATCTTCCAGCAAGCCGGATCAGAATATTCTGCGCATATGCTGAGGATTAACCTGAGCGATCAGCTGCCCTGCGTACCGGAAATTAGCGCTAATAAATATGCTTTAAACATTCGTTTCATTCCGACCCAGTCCGGGCAAAAGAGCAGAGTTTATGAAGGTGACGTTACATTTGAACTGACTTTTTGTAATCTTTGATAACATTTATCTTATCTGCTCTAAATTCAGCTGCTTTTTCCATATCATCTTCCTCTGTGCATTAGCGCTTCTATAACCAGGCTCGAGATTGGAAATGTATAGCGCATTCCGCTTTATTACATTTACTAATTCGGTTATAGATAGTTAGGGTGTTGAGTTTCACTTTCACAGCGTTCCAGTATAAAGAGAATCTCGCATTGTTCCGTAAAAGGAGTTCATAATTCCTAGTAAAAGATCTGAGTAGCAGCGAGGGATCGATCCCGGACCAAGTCAATGAATTTGATATGCTTGATGAGATATAAGAATTGATAAGAGGTAATCTGCTTCGCTGCTATTTTTATTCTGATTGAATAACGCATTTTCAAAAAATGATGAGCTTAACTGATAAGCATTCAATTAATTTGTGTTTTTTATTGGATAGCCCAATAACTGGATGTACAGCTTCTATGAGATCGGTATGAGTCAAGACATGAATGCAAATCCCTCTGTCATCGCACGCGAGACATTGAAGCAGCTTGCGATACTTAAGATTCCACCTACACCGGACAGCTATCACAAGCTATACGATCAAATTGCGGGAAATCCGGATCATCAAATTTCAGTTTCGACAGCAAAAATGCTTTCTGAGTTAGCGAAGGAATTTCCGCGTCATACAACACCATTACTTAATTGTGCAAATAATCTGGAACAAGCGGTTACCGAGAAAAGTTGGTTAAAATTTAAATCTGCACTACTGAAATTTCTGACAGCAGAAAATTTGGATACGGATGTTGCAACACTCCCGGTTACTACCAAAAATAAAGCTACTGTTAGTTGGGCGGAAATTATTGGATATTTAATGAATGAAACCAATAATTCCAACAATGTTTCCCTTGTTGCTAAGAAAAGAAAATCCATAGAAAAAGTACTTAACGAATTTTCAGATAACCCGGAGCTATTGCATGCCAATTTCGTTGCGTTGATTCAGTCATGGAAGATTTCTACAGGATCCGACGAACAAGCCGAAACAACCGAGGAAATTTCATCGCAAGAGAAGTTTGTCGGCCAACAATCTCAAGGATCATGCGATAAAGAAGATATCCTAAAGAAAGAATATGATATCAGCGGATATGTCGGTCAACTACTAGGATTAATGGCGCAAGTGCTTGAACGCATTATTGCAAACCAAATTCAGGATGAAGTTCTGGCTGGTGAAGCGAAGCGGCTGGCTCGCCAAGTATTAGGAGTGCAGAATAAGCTAGCGATGGAAAAATTCATAGCGGACTTCCAGGAATTCTGCAGTAAGTGCGAGACAGATGAAAATAGTAATGATTTAGTACAGCAAGGCTTGCTTAAGTTATTAAATCTACTAATGGACAGTACAGGAGAATTGCTTTCGGAAGATCGGTGGATTAAATCGCAACTGACCAAATTAAAGAAAGCGATGTCCGGTTCGCTGGATATGCAAGTGATTTCTCAAGCAGAGATCTTGTTGGAAAAAATAGTTCAGCGACAACTTCGTATCAAGCAAAATTTGGGTGAAACTAGGGAGACCATGCAAAAAATGGTTACTTCCTTGATTTCGAATCTTGAAGAATTGTCGGATGCAACGGGCGGGTATCACGACAAGTTAGGGTATTATTCAGACAGGATTAAGCAAACCAAGGATATCAAGGGACTTAATCAGTTGCTTGCAGAGATTATGCTGGAAACTCAGAAAGTGCAAAAGAGTGTACTGATTCATCGTGACGAATTATTAGTTGCACAAACTGAAATGAACGCTGCGCAAAGTCAGATTACTCAGCTTGAAGCACAGTTACAGGAAATGAGTGAGCAGGTACAGGAAGATCATCTCACCGGTGCGTTGAATCGGCGTGGATTCGATAATGCCTTTCGACGTGAAGTGACCTACTTAAGCCATACTCAAGGACTTCTCTGTTTCGCCCTGCTGGATATTGATAATTTCAAGCAATTAAACGATACCCATGGACATCAAGTTGGTGATGATGCGCTGGTATATCTAGTAGAAGCAGTCAAGGAAACATTGCGGCGGGAAGATATAATATCACGTTATGGCGGCGAGGAGTTCGCAATTTTGCTTCCGAATTCCGCGCTAAAAGAAGCGATATCAACGATTGCAAGAATAAAACGGTACTTAACCAAGAAATTTTTCTTGCATGGCAACAATCGATTGTTGATTACGTTTAGTGCCGGTGTCGCGCAATATCAACCCGGTGAATCGCAGGAAAGTTTGTTTAAACGTGCCGACGAAGCTTTATATCGAGCCAAGAGTAACGGCAAGAACCAAATTGTTGCCGCCGAGTAATCGTAAACCTATTATCGGCATTACGCTTTTGATAGCTGGAATTCGGTCAGAAGTTGTCACTACGGTCCAACCGGAAAAAGCCTGGATAATTCCGGGTTCAAACAAGCCACATTTTTTCCAGGGTTTTCTCTAAATCATCCAAAGCGGATCCCATTACCAATCCAGCGCAACTATGATATATCCATAACTCACACGCGATCGGCTGGTGCAAGTTGTTTCTTCCACGAATTTTAAATTTGCGCCAAGCCATCACCGGTTGATCTTCCGCAGTGCTATCGACACATAGCCATTCGGCCTTATCCAATATGACTTCCAAGCCGCGATGCTGCTGCAAGGGGACGCGTAACGGACAGCCTAATCGCAGCAGGGCAAGGCGTCCCCGGTTATAGCAGAAAGCATCAATTTGCTTGGGATAAATACGCAGCGGGTGAGATAATGTATCATCCAATTCACTCGATTCCCTTATGTGTTGCTACGAGTTGCTTGAGTATTTTTTTTCCTTCAATAAAAACCCGGCTGGCTCGAATATCTTCTGCCTCGATCGTCATCAAATCAACGCTGGTCAAAGATTTCTTGCCACTTGAAAATAACCGGTTGGCTTGCCGCAAACGCGCTCGATCCAGAGCGTTCCTGACTGAACGGGCGTTCGCGAAATATTCCTGGGTCATTCGCAACTGGATATATTCGACAAACGCTTTTTCGCCGTCGGAGCTGAAACGATAGTTTTGCGCCGCTAGCATTAGCTTGGCTATTGCAACCAATTCATCGGCGCTGTAATCAGGAAAATCAATGTGATGGGCGATACGTGAACGCATGCCCGGATTACTCTGGAAGAATTTATCCATACGGTCCTTGTATCCCGCTAAAATGACCACCAGATCATCGCGATTGTTCTCCATCGTTTGCAGCAGGATTTCGATGGACTCGGCGCCGTAGTCGCGCTCATTTTCCGGCTTGTAAAGGTAGTAAGCTTCGTCGATAAATAGCACACCGCCCATGGCGCGTTTGATCACTTCTTTTGTTTTTGGCGCGGTATGTCCAATATATTGACCGACCAAGTCATCTCGAGTTACCGAAACCAGATGCCCTTCACGTACATAGCCCAGGCGGTGTAAGATTTCTGCCATACGCAAAGCTACTGTCGTTTTCCCAGTGCCGGGATTGCCGGTAAAACACATATGTAAACTGGGTATGCCCGCAGATAATTCCAGTTGTTTGCGAACGCGATCGACCAGCAACAATGCCGCAGTCTCACGAATACGAGTTTTCACTGGGATTAAACCAATCAACTCCCGATCTAGTTTATCCAGCACTTCCTGGATATTAGATGCTTGGAACTCTGCATCCAAATCAATCGATGCATCTTGAGTCGATGTTAAGTTTTTAGTTTGCTTAGACATGTTTGATCATCTCTATAGGATAAGTACTGGCAACATATATCTATTGTATTAATTCGAATGCAAAGCAATTTCTTAAGCGGCCGCATTTGCGTTGTTAACAATCTCTCTCTTCCTGAGGGGGAGAGAGATTGCTTGCTGCTAGTAGCGTTCAGCTTCTGGTTTGTCGGTTGCATAGGAGTGAATGGTGTAACTAACGCTTCGTCCAGCACCTTCCTGGCGTACTAAACTAAACCCTGGCTCTTTCTTAGGCCGGTTAACAATGTACGACATGGTTGGACTTTCCACCCCGCGTGTCGAATTGAATGCAGTCACGCGAATATAGTGGTTTGGAAAAGTTTTACGGCAACTGTTGATTTCCAGCAAGATTCCTGCCGGATCTTTCAAATCAAACATTGGATTGCCAAACATTTCCCAATAGGTATTGCGTGGATGAGGATCGTCAGTGTATTCAATGCCGATTGCCCAACCATTTTTCAACGCATATTTGAG
>JAIETK010000013.1 GCA_019745325.1 Nitrosomonas sp.
ATCATCGCCGTGATAATCTCTACTATGCAATTCTCAAATTATTACGTTCTAACCCGCTTTAACTTCCTAAGACCCTTATATTATATTTTATAAAATCATTTTTTAGACAGATAAAAAATTTTCGTAATAGAAAGTTTCAGCTTTCTCTTTCTATTACATACTGCATATCATCTATCGTAAAAAAGGGAGATAATGAATGAAGTTTTATTTCTTATGGATGCATCCGGTATCTGGCATTAATAGCAAGAAGCCAGAAATTCAGCAACAATTGCATCAATGTATGAAAGATACATATAAAGAACATAAGAAATTTTTCAAATGCCTTTTCTTTTCTGCGATTGTAATGGTAATGAGTGCAGTCTACTCACCAAATACAAATGCAGACTCTGTTGTTGAGAACAATTTAAAAACAACATCCAGCAATGACAAAGCAGAAGCTGTTGCTGACAGAAAAAAAATGAATTCGTGGCTTCATGGCAATAACTTCGAAGCTAATCATAATAAAGTAGGTGATCTGAAAGTTGGATTCGATAAATATAAGTTCCGGATAGAATATGATAATTATCGATGGCTGACCATTGGTGCTGGCTATAGAGGTTCCGGTGTGTGGGCGCAAAATACTCAAAATGATTATCGGGATCGGTTTAGTAACGATAATGCTCGTATTTATGTGAACGGGCAAGTTCACCGCTTTGTCAAATTCGAGTTTAACACGGAATGTTTTTGGTGTAATAACACGCATAAGGGCGATTCTCCAAAGAATCTTTACACTGTACTCGATGCAATCGGTAAATTCGAATATAACCGTTATTTCAATATTTGGGGCGGGCGCATGCTTGTTCCTACGGAACGCGGTGAATTAAGTGGTCCCTTCTATCAAGCAACGCACGATCCTTTCAAAACTCCTTTTTTCTCCAGTGACTTCAGTACCCATTTTGGTGCGGGTGGGGCCGGTCGTTATGGCCGTGACGATGGCGGTACGCTCTGGGGAAGTTTAGAACCGGGATTCATCCCGGGTACTCTCGGTTATGCCGGGGGAGTATATCGCGGGTTGAGTTCTAAAAATAATGTGGGACCCAATCATTCAGATGATGTGCTGTGGGCTGGCCGGTTAACTTATAATTTTTTAAATCCTGAGCAAAATCCTGGCTATTATACAAGCCAAACTTATTACGGTAAGGCCGGAGATATTCTCGCACTTGCTTGGGGCTTTTCATACCAAAAGAATGGTGCTGGTTCACGTTCGCATAACAGTGACTTTTTCGGTTGGGTAACTGACGGCGTGTTTGAGAAAGTACTCCCTAAAAATCTAGGCGTTCTTACATTTAATGGTGAGTATAAGAAATTTTATGCAAACTACGATAGATCTGCGTTTTCTGATGGTGGTTGTTTCTGTATTTTTGACGGGCAATCATGGACGGTGACAGGACTCTATTTGTTTCCTACCAAAATTGGGATCGGTCAGTTTCAGCCCTATGGTAGATTTACCAGTGTTCAACCCGATTTAAGCAGAAACCGCGAAGAAATTGAGGGCGGTTTAAACTATATCATTGATGGCTTCAATGCCCGGGTCTCAGCCTATTACCAGCATGGTGATTTATTTACGAAAGGCTTAAATTATTCACCGGATGCTTTTGGGGAAAAGGTCAATGTTTTTAAGCTCTCATTCCAGTTGCAAATCTGATCATCATCCGCCGGATATGTGTGTGGCATGAAAAAAGTTTTTCCGGAAGAGAAGCGGATGTCATGTAACCAAAGATTCAGATCAGAGATTTTTTGAATAATCTGGAATTATTGAGATAGAGTCTTGTAATAATTTGTATTATTTAATATTTATCCTCGGATGTGCCTTGTGCAATTTGCGTATAAATTAAAAATGAAGACGATACAGAAACAGAAGGCGCACTAATAGAAATGTCCACATATCGAAATTTACAGCAGAATTCGGAAACGGAAGCCTCTGTGGTATCTATAGACAAGATAAGTAATGATAAACAGCAGGGCATCTGTGAATCGCGGAGAACGGACCATCAAGCTCAGCTTAAATTCGTGCATCCGGCTGCTGAAATAAAGCCGGATGCAAGTATTTCATTAACCTTTGACAAGGAAGCAGGAAAAAGTCGTTTAGCGACACGTGATCATTTTGGACAACTGTATGTGCAAAAGCCGTTTTATCCTGAAGGCTTCGAAGTTTGCCACATAGTATTGGTTCATCCGCCCGGGGGAGTCGTCGGAGGAGACAGACTGGAAATAGCGAACCATGTCGGCGCAGATGCTAGCGTGCAGATAACAACACCAGGTGCGGCAAAGTGGTACAGATCCAATGGTCACATTTCTTATCAAAATGTAACGCTTGATGTGAAAACCGGCGGTTCGATGGAGTGGTTGCCGCAAGAAACAATCTTTTTTGACGATGCGCAAGTGGAACTTGTTCAAAGCATCAATCTGGAAAAGAACGCAGTCTATATTGGGTGCGAGATATTCTGTCTCGGGCGCACCGCTTTCGGTGAATCATTCAATACCGGTCAAATCAGGCAGAAAGTAACTATATGCAGGGAGAAAAAATTAATCTGGTACGAACAGCTTAATTTACGCGGTGGAAGCGAAGGGATGCGCAGTTCGCTCATTCTGGCTGATAAAACTGTTTGTGCAACCTTGTTAGCGGTTAGTGATTCAATTTGTTCCAGCGAGTTAATTAATACACTTCGCGGTCTGACAGCCGACCTTGATAAAGGAACCGGGATGCTGGGTGTCTCGCAAGTAAAATCAGTAATAGTAGCGCGTTATCTGGGTAACTCAAGTGAAGTTGCACGTATCGTGATGTTAAAGCTTTGGGGTGTTTTGCGTCCAGCGCTACTCGGACGCAAAGCAGAAGTTCCGCGCATGTGGAATACCTGAGTTAAGTTTCTTCGTTACGAATTGATTCTGTTGTTTCACGTATTTTAATGACTTATTTAAAAGGAGGTATTCATGGATCTGACTCCACGAGAAAAAGACAAACTGCAAATTTTTACTGCCGGACTCCTTGCTGAAAGACGTAAAGCACGAGGTGTAAAGCTTAACTATCCTGAAGCAGTTGCTTTGATTACATGTGCAGTTCTTGAAGGGGCGCGCGATGGCCGCACAGTTGCTGAGCTAATGGCCGCAGGCGCGCGCGTTCTGACCCGCGCGGATGTCATGGAAGGTGTTCCTGAAATGATCCATGACATTCAGGTTGAAGCTACCTTTCCAGATGGCACCAAACTGGTAACTGTTCATAACCCGATTTCTTAATAATTCTGCAAGGAGTAAACGACCATGATTCCAGGAGAAACCATCATTGAGTCAGGCGAGATAGAACTAAATGCCGGCCGGAACACAAAAACAATCAGAGTTAAAAATGCAGGCGACCGCCCGGTTCAAGTAGGCTCTCATTTTCATTTTTTTGAAGCGAACTCTGCGCTTGACTTCGATCGGCAACAGGCTTACGGCATGCGATTGAATATTATGGCGGGAACCGCGATTCGTTTTGAACCGGGCCAGGAGCGTACCGTTGAGCTCGTTGATCTTGCAGGGAGCAGAATAGTCTATGGATTTAACCAAAAAGTTATGGGCCCGCTTGTTTAATCATACCGATGATAAGCAGCAACCACAGAACAGACAATCAAAAGGAGCAGAAAATATGAGCTTTAAAATTTCGCGCCAGGCCTATGCTGAAATGATGGGGCCGACTACTGGGGACAGAGTTCGTTTAGCAGATACTGAACTGTTCATCGAAATAGAAAGCGATTACACCATTTACGGCGAGGAAGTTAAGTTTGGCGGCGGCAAGGTCATCCGTGACGGCATGGGACAATCACAGCGTAACCATGCGGATGTCATGGACACAGTTATCACTAATGTGATCATTATTGACTACTGGGGCATAGTGAAGGCGGACGTTGGGCTTAAGAATGGCAAAGTCGCAGCAATCGGTAAAGCAGGTAATCCCGATATACAACCAGGGATTACGATGGCTATCGGTGCTGCTACCGAAATTATTGCCGGGGAAGGGCAGATTCTTACAGCCGGCGGTTTGGATACACACATCCACTTTATTTGTCCGCAGCAGGAAGAAGATGCCATGATGAATGGCATTACCACAATGCTGGGAGGCGGTACCGGTCCAGCGGTGGGAACGCTGGCTACTACCTGTACGCCGGGTCCTTGGCATATCCATTCAATGTTGCGGGCCTCCGACGGAATGGTCATGAATACTGGATTTTTTGGCAAAGGCAATGTCAGCTTACCAACACCGAATATAGAGCAGATTCTGGCGGGTGCGTGCGGTTTGAAGTTGCATGAAGACTGGGGTACAACGTATGCCGCGATTGATAACTGTCTGACGGTTGCCGACAAAATGGACGTACAGGTGGCGATTCATACCGATACGATTAACGAAGGCGGTTATCTCGAGAATACGATCAAAGCGATGAAAGGCAGAACGATTCATACATTTCATACCGAGGGTGCAGGAGGCGGGCACGCGCCGGACATTATGAAAGTTGTTGAATATGACAATGTGTTGCCTTCGTCGACCAATCCGACGCGCCCGTATACCCGCAATACGCTGGATGAACATCTGGATATGCTGATGGTATGTCATCATTTAAGTCCTGCGATTCCGGAAGATGTCGCTTTTGCTGAATCCCGGATTCGCAAGGAAACCATCGCAGCCGAGGATATTTTGCATGACATCGGAGCTATATCGATGATGTCTTCAGATTCGCAAGCCATGGGACGTATTGGCGAAGTGGTGACAAGAACATGGCAAACCGCGCATAAAATGAAAGTTCAACGCGGCGCACTCAAAGAAGATTCAGCGAGAAACGACAATTTCAGGGTGAAACGCTATATTGCCAAATACACAATCAACCCGGCGATTTGTCATGGCATTTCGCATGCTGTGGGGTCGATTGAAGTCGGGAAATATGCCGATTTGGTGTTGTGGAGACCGGCGCATTTCGGTGTCAAACCTTCAATGGTATTGAAGGGAGGCATGATTACGGCTGCATTGATGGGCGATCCGAATGCCTCAATTCCCACACCACAACCCGTCCATTACCGGTACATGTTTGGCGCCTATGGCACCGCACTGAGAAATACTTGTTATACATTTGTATCAGAAGCCTCCTTGAATGCCGGTTTGGTCGATTTTCTTAAAACCGAGAAACCATTGATTGCGGTTAAGAACACTCGCGGTCTGCGCAAAAAGGACATGATTCATAATGGCGCAACGCCAAAGATGGAAATCAATCCTGAGACTTATGAAGTTCGCGCTGACGGAGAATTGCTGATTTGTGAGCCCGCGATTACGCTTCCTATGGCTCAGCGTTACTTTCTATTTTAGAAACACTTGGTTGGTTCTTCTCGGCAAAAGAACGATTCCGGAATCTTTCTTTTGCTGAATCCCAAGCTCGAAGTGAAATTTTCATTAAACATCACAAATGCCGGGTGTTTTCATGATTGCACCACGAACTACAGGCGTTTCCGTGATAGCCTGATTGTTAAAAATTCGAATAAATAGATGCCGTTGCTTTTTGATAATTATCTTAACGTGTACCGATACTCGAAAAAATGATAAACGAGAGACAATCCGCAGAGTTACTAAGCTTACTGCACTTGGCAAGCCCATCGTTACCGATTGGTGCTTATACATACTCGCAAGGTTTGGAAGCAGCAATAGAAATCGGCAATGTAACCAACGAAGAATCCGCGCAGGCCTGGATTAAAGAATCCTTATCCGTTCTTGCCGATTTCGAGGCGCCGGTTTTTTGGCGCCTGTTGCAAGCTTTTTCAAACAAAAACGAATCGGAGGTTACACGCTGGACGGAAATATTTCTTGTCTCTCGGGATACCCATGAATTTAGAGCTGAAACCATTCAGATGGGTTATTCGCTGAGCAAGTTGATACTTGACTTGAATGTGGCTAACGAAACGCTGCAGTCAATGATGGCACATCAAACAGAAATTCCATTGCCAACTGCATTCGCTTGCGCAGCCGTTGCATTGAAGCTATCACATAAAGCTGCTCTGCTGGGTTTCTTATTTTCAATAATAGAAAATCAGGTGCTGGTATGTGTTAAATCCGTACCGCTTGGGCAAGTTGCAGGTCAGCGCCTGTTGCTGTCGCTTCATCCGGAAATAGAAATAGCGGCTGAACGTGCAATACAGCTCGAAGATAATGAGCTTTCCAATTGGGCGCCCGGTTTATCGATTTTGTCGATGATGCATGAAATACAATACAGCCGAATTTATCGATCCTAAAACAATAACCTGGAATATACCGTATGACACAAAAATCTAATCCGCTCCGTGTCGGCATAGGCGGGCCAGTTGGTTCCGGCAAAACCGCTCTGTGTGAAATATTAAGCAAGAAAATGCGCGACAAATACGAAATGGCGGTAATTACAAACGATATTTATACCAAGGAAGACCTTGAAATCTTATTGCGTGCTGAAGCGCTTCCTGCGGAAAGGCTGATTGGCGTGGAAACCGGCGGTTGTCCTCATACCGCAATTAGAGAAGATGCTTCTATTAATCTCGAAGCGATCGCTCGCATTACCCAGGAATTTCCAAATTTGGATCTGATACTTGTCGAATCGGGCGGGGATAATTTAGCGTCTACATTCAGTCCCGAATTATCGGATTTGACCATTTACGTCATTGATGTTGCCGGCGGAGAAAAAATACCCAGAAAAGGCGGGCCGGGTATTACACGATCCGCTTTGCTGGTCATAAACAAAATTGATTTGGCTCCATATGTTGGCGCCGACCTGGATGTTATGGCGCGCGATGCCAAAAAGATGCGTGGTGACCGGCCCTTTGTCTTTACCAATATGCGTACAGGCCAAGGAGTTGAGGAAATAATTGATTTTATTGTGAAACAAGGTCTTTTGGAAGAAGTGGAAGCGCATTAACTAATTATTACTCAAGAAATCTTTATCTGAATTTGAGCAATCGTTTTTGGGGTGAAAACTTTGGTTCGGAATTTTCTAATCGAGAAATTATCTGGAGATAAAAAATGCAATGGGCAGTGAAAATAGATATGGCTTTGCCACGTCCAATCCGAGTAATACTGAGGGGTGTAGGTCAAGTATTTTTTTGCGGTAATGCTGTTACTGGCCTTGTTTTTTTGGTTGCGCTATATATTGGCGGCACAACCGCTGGATTGGCGGCGACTGTCGGCGTGATTACAAGTACGATCACCGCTTTTCTGCTTGGTTTCTCAGAAGATGATATCGATGCCGGGCTCTATGGATTTAACGGCACCTTGGTTGGACCGTGCCTGTTCTTGTTTCTTGAAAACACGCCGCTGCTGTGGGTTTACGTCGTATTCGCTGCAATTTTATCGAGTGTCGTGCTGGCTGCAATGATCAAAATTCTGACTCCCTACAAAATACCCGCCTCAACATCGCCCTTTGTGTTGACCTGTTGGATGTTTATGGTTGCGATATATTCTTTTGAGGCACTATCCCCGAGTCCTGTTTTGCCGGTGCCGGGGATACCCGAAGCGATTGCAAGCGCAAACCTGCCTGTCGCAGCCTGGCTTTCGTCCTTTACGGATAATACGATTGAGCTATGGTATGTGGCGCTGGCCAAAGGAATTGCAGAAGTCATGTTTGCAGATAATGTACTGGTTGGGATTCTATTTCTAATCGGTATTTTAATTACTTCGGTGCGTGGCGCCGTCATGGCGTTTTGCGGAACATTTGTCGGTGTTTTGGTGCCGATTCATCTAGGTGCGAGTCAAAATCTAATCGAAATGGGATTATATGCGTTTAATCCAGTACTAACCATGATGGCAGTGGGTTGGGTTTTTCTCAAGCCGTCAACCGGAACCGCCATCCTGGCATTTCTGGCAGGTATTTTGACTGTCATTTGTCAGGCGGCGCTAGCCAATTTCCTGGCGCCAATCGGTTTACCCACTCTGACATTTCCATTTGTATTGACCATGTGGATGTTCTTATTTGCAGCGGGAATGTCTAAACACTGGTCATCGTAATAAATAACCGAATTATGAAATTAAATTTGAAGGAAAAATGAAATGCCGGTTTTAGGAAAGCAAGAAACGCAACAAAGAAGGCTTTTGCTTAAAATGACTACGGCATCCTTGCTTGGTTTGAGCTTACCGTTTTCGGGTACAGCAAATGCAATATCCGAAATAGTAAAAATACCGCCTATTCCCGAGAACGTATTAAGTCCGGAAGCTGCTCTTGAACGCTTGATGAAAGGGAATGAACGGTATGTCACGAACAATTCAACACCGCTGAATTTTAAAGATGAGCGATTGGATCTGGTCAAGGGGCAGAATCCATTTGCCTGTATTCTTAGTTGCTCGGATTCCCGTGTGAGTCCGGAATTCTGTTTTGATGAACAACGTGGAGATTTATTTGTAGCACGCGTGGCGGGCAATTACATTACCACAGATTTTATTGCAACCCTTGAATACGCTGCTGCTGTTTTGCACGTTCCGTTAATCATGGTTCTGGGACATGAGAGTTGCGGAGCTATCAAAGCAGCAATCGATGCAACGGATAATTACCAGCAGTTTCCAGGACATATACAGACAATTGCCACGGCACTGACTCCGGCAGTCAGGGCTGTACGCATAACCCCGGATTATGTTGCCAGTGACCGGTATTTCGACATTGTTAAAAAAAATGTCGTGCTCAATGTTGAAGAATTAAGAAAACAGCCGCCCATCTTGAGCCGGTTGGTTGATAGCAAGAAACTCAAGATCGTAGGGGGGGTATATCATCTAAGAACCGGAAAAGTTGAGTTAATTTCGTAATAGGTGTCGCAGAAAATTAATCGCCGCTCGTAGCATTTCATTAACTTACTTGCCTAGCCGAAAATGCTTACCCGATATATTCCCACGAAGCACTCCGCATTCTTTTTGTTGATCTCGCTGCTTTTGCTTGGTTTAATTATTGCGTTTTTGCCTTCCTCTCACGCACAATTTACATTCAATTTCTATTTCGCTAAGGACTGGAGTGAAGGATTCCTGCATCCGCTAATGGGCTGGGATCATATTCTCGTGATGGTGGCGGTGGGCATCTGGGCCGCTCAGATACGAGGACAGGCCCTGTGGATATTGCCTGCGGTATTTGTCGGTATCATGAGCCTTGGCGGCCTGACGGGCGCTGCCAGCTATGCTATTCCAGGCGCGGAAGCCATGGTTCTTTTATCCTGTTTCACGATCAGTGCCTTGATCATATGCGGGATACGATTCAGCGCGCCGGCCAACATCATCATTATTTCCCTGTTTGCATTTTTTCATGGTTATGTGCACGGACAGGAAATCTCGGCGTCCACCAGCCTTGGTTTCTACATTGCCGGTTTCGTATCCGCCACACTACTACTCCACGGCGTCGGCATTCTGATTTCATGGCTGATCGTGCTGGCGTTGACTTTCTTTTTCAGCACCAGTATTCATGCCCAGGGAAAAGATCTGCCAGCTTATGCAAATACTGCTGAACGTGGTTCACAGACCAATAAACTTGCCCATGCGACTCTGGATGAAGTGCGTGTTACCGGCCGCGCCGATGAATTGACCGGCATCGCTGACGCCGCTTCACAAGGCAGAGTCGGGCAAGATCAAATCCGGTACCGGCCGATGACTCGTCCCGGAGAAATTCTGGAAACGGTGCCAGGTTTGATTGCTACTCAACACAGCGGTGAAGGTAAGGCGAATCAGTTTTTTTTGCGTGGCTTCAATCTGGATCATGGCACTGATTTTCTCACGCAGGTTGAAGGCGTGCCGGTCAATCAGCTTTCTCATGCCCACGGGCAAGGTTGGACCGATATCAATTTCCTGATCCCGGAATTAATCGAATCGATCGAGTTCAGAAAAGGAAATTATTACGCCGACACCGGGGATTTCTCCAGCGCCGGATCAGCCAATATCCGTTACTTCAACCGCCTGCCCCAAAATATGCTGCGCTTCACCGGCGGCAGTTTTGATTACTATCGGGGATTAATCGCCGGATCACGCCGGCTATCACAAGGCAATGTGTTGTATGCCGGCGAGATCGTGCACAACGACGGCCCGTGGACTACCGGGAATAATTATCTGAAGTTCAACGGCCTGATCCGGTACAGCGGCAGCAACGGCAACCAGGACTGGCGTATCACCGCCATGGGAACGCATTCGGATTGGCGTGCGACCGATCAAATCCCGCGGCGGGCTATCGGGATGGACACTATCCGCCGGTTCGATGCGATTGACCCGACCGATGGCGGAAAAAGTCATCGCTACAGCCTGACGGGCGAATGGAACCGGCGCTCGGAAAACAGCCTGACGTCGGTCATGGCGTACGGCATTTACTCCAAATTAGACCTCTATTCGAATTTCTCTTTTCTTCTGGATAATAATGAAACGACCAATCCGGTGGGATGTTCGGGGTTAAACGGTTTACAGTCTGCCAACCGGATTTCCACGAGCATATTCCAGACTTGCGGCGATCAGTTCGGTCAGCCCGACGACCGCTGGACAACCGGCCTGGCGGCCAGCCACACGGTATTTCATAAAATCGGCCGGTTCGATTCCGAAACGACGCTGGGAATACAAGTACGCAACGATAATATCCGCAATGCCCTGACCAGAGCGCAT
Organism: Nitrosomonas sp.; assembly: GCA_019745325.1. Taxonomy (GTDB): domain Bacteria; phylum Pseudomonadota; class Gammaproteobacteria; order Burkholderiales; family Nitrosomonadaceae; genus Nitrosomonas. The sequence goes on from JAIETK010000013.1 coordinate 10,634, forward strand.
GCGCAGCGCGTGTACGGCATCACCCGCCAGGATTCCGTGTGGGTTACCAGTGTCAGCCCTTTTCTGCAAAACAAGACACAGTGGCAAAGCTGGTTGCGTACCAGCATGGGCGTGCGTTTCGATGGCTTCCGCTTTGCCGTCAATCAAAGCAATATCCAGCAAAACAACGGCACGCGCTATGACGGATTGGTCAGTCCGAAATTAGGTATCGTCTTCGGTCCCTGGGCGAATACCGAGCTTTACTTGAACGGTGGATTGGGCTTTCACAGCAATGATGCCCGCGGGATCAATACCCGCATCGATCCGGCCAGCGGCGGTCCCGTGGATCGCGCCGATCCCCTTGCCCGTACCTACAGTGCCGAAACCGGTATCCGCTCAACCTGGATCCCGGGCTTGCACAGCACCTTGACTGCCTGGTGGATGGATCTTCAATCGGAACTGGTTTTTGTCGGGGATGCAGGCACGACCGAAGCGAGCCGCCCCAGCCGCCGCTACGGAATCGAATTCACCAACTATTACCAGCCGGTGCATTGGCTGACATTTGACGCGGATTTCAGTTTCTCGCATGCACGTTTTCGCAATTCCGTGCCGGATGAAGGCAATCATGTACCCAATGCCGTGGAAGCGGTCATTGCGACAGGCGCAACATTTCATGATGTTTTCGGCGGCTTCTACGGCGGCCCGAGATTGCGCTATCTTGGGCCGCGCGCATTGAATGAAGACAACTCCAAGCGCTCGGACGGCACTATTTTGTTATCCGCGATGCTGGGATATGAATTCAACCGGTCGTTCCGCATTCAGGCGGAAGTGTTCAACATGCTGAACCGCAAGGATGATGCGATCACTTATTTCTACACGTCCCGCCTGCCGGGTGAGCCGCTCGCCGGCGTAAACGACTTCCACTTCCACCCCGTCGAGCCCGTGAGTTTCCGGGTCGGGTTTGTTCTTAATTATTAACGGAAACTTTTGCGCGGCCATCCGCCTGGATTTACCGGGTGGTCTGAAAAATAGATCCCAATCAACCGGTTAGTCGGTTGTTCCAAAGAATGCTCTCTGAAACCTGACATTGGCTCAGGAATCAGAAAAACGCATAGCCGCTAACTTCAGGGCGACGATTCCGAATATAATCACAATGTTAGCATGGCTTAATTGGCTATCAGTCGTATAAATTCTCTGCCATAACAAATTGTTATTTGCATGTTGGATCGAATCCAAACATCAACTGGAGCATCTTTGAAGATCATACGGCACAATGCTTATGCAGCTATTGGTTATGCCCTGCTGGGCTTTCTGGGGTTGTTGCTGGCAATTCCGCCGGGGTATGCGAGTCCGGTGTTTCCTGCCGCCGGATTGGCGCTTGCGCTGATTCTGGTGTCCGGTTATCGGCTGCTGCCGGGTATCTGGATCGGGTCTTTGGGGCTCAATAGCTGGGTTGCCTGGAATCACGGCAATTTCACGCCGGATAGTATCCTGGTTGCGGCATTCTTAGGAATAGGGGCGATGTTGCAAGCCGCGGCCGGCGCTTGGCTGGTTCGCAAATTCGTCAAGGATCGCTGGCAGATATTAATGCGGGAACAAGACATCGTCGTTTTTTTTCTGCTGGGCGGCCCAATGTCCTGCGTAATTTCAGCCAGTGTCGCGCATCTGACTCTGTTCTTTTTAGGCACTATCAGCGTCTCCGATATTTCTTGGTCGTGGTGGAATTGGTGGGCCGGCGATACTTTCGGCGTGCTGGTCTTCGCACCGCTATTGTTGGCTTTTTTCTGCAAGCAGTCTTACTGGAAAACGCGAAAGGCGGTCATTGCGCCCATTACCCTGATTCTGGTGGTACTGATCGTAACCGGATTCGTTAACACCTCGAGACTCGAAAGCGGACAGCAGCAAGCCGAGATTCAAAACATCGGGCAAATCATCGCTTTCCAGTTGCAGGAACGTTTCAGCGCCTACAACGAAACACTGTCGGCATTGCGGCGATTGGTCGAGCTGAATCCTGATATGAGCTTTCAGCAATTCGATTACTTTACCCGGGAAATACTGCGCGAATCCCAAGGGATTGCGGGGCTTAGTTACAATTTTTACGTGCGTGACCGGGAGCGGACGCTGTTCGAGCAAACCCAATCCGCAAACCAGTCCGGCAAAGCCTTCCGGATAACCGAGCTGGATGCGCAGGGCGAGTTAACGATAGCAAGCAATCGGCCGGAGTATATTGTCGTGACTTTTATCACGCCGCTTGAAAGCAATCAAAGAGCGATCGGTTACGATATTTATTCCAATCCGGTCCGGGCGGAAGCCATCGATCGCGCCAGGCAATCCGCCCGGCCAGCGGCGACTGGCTTGATCAATCTGGTACAGGATCAACAGAATAAGGCGGGCATATTGGTACTGCACCCGGTTTATCGTCAGAATTTTGACCGGAACGACACGGAACATCCGCCGGAATTTATCGGTTTTGTTGTCGGCGCTTTGAAAATTCCCGACATGGTCAATTCCGCTACCGGCAACGTCTCCACGCCGGGCATTGTTTTTCAATTGCGGGATTTAGCCGGGCAGCCTGATAGTCAATTGCTGTTCAGTTCAGCGTCAGATATTGCAACGGATGCCGCCCTCATTTGGCGGACAACATTACAGATGGCTGATCGCGACTGGGAATTGATCATTTTCCCGGATGCGGAATGGCTAAGCGCGCACCGGCCTTGGCAGGCTTGGGCGCTGAGCTTCGCCGGGCTGCTGGTGGCCAGCATGCTGCAGATGCTGATGCTGGTTACGACAGGGCGGACCGTGCTGATTCAGGAAACGGTGGACGAGCAGACAGCGCAATTGCGCGCGAACAGCGAAGCGTTGCAGCAAGCCAAAGTTGCCGCGGAATCGGCTAATTTGGCCAAGAGCCGGTTTCTGGCGACCATGTCTCATGAAATCAGAACACCGCTGAATGGCATTCTGGGGATGGCCTACCTGCTCCAGTTGCCGGACATCAAAGATAGCGAACGGTTGGATTATGCCCGGGTAATTCTGACTTCCGGAAATAACTTGCTGATCATACTCAACGATATTCTTGACTTGTCCAAAATTGAGGCCGGACAGATCAAGCTGGAAAGTCATATTTTTGATCCCGAACAATTGATGCTGGAAACGGCAGCGCTATTTGCCGAGAGCGCGAACGCGAAAGGGTTGCCGCTCGATGTATCCTGGCACGGCAAACCGGGAATGCGGTATCGTTCCGACCCGGTCAGGATCGGGCAGATGCTGGCCAATCTGGTTAACAATGCCATCAAGTTTACACCGCAAGGTTTCGTGCGCGTCGAAGCGCGCGAAATCAAAACGGCGCCGGCGGAAACGATGCTGGAATTCGTAGTCACCGATAGCGGCATCGGTATTCCCGCCGATAAGCAAGATAGGCTGTTCAAGCCATTCTCGCAGGTGGACGCTTCGACAACCCGGCAATACGGCGGCACCGGGCTTGGTCTGTCCATCGTCCACAATTTGGCCAGATTACTGGGAGGCAGCGTCGGCGTCGAGAGCCAAGAAGGCAAAGGAACCAGACTATGGTTCCGGGTCCGCGTTAATCCGCCGGAACCCGGCGATGCAGACGATCTTGCCGGAGGCGCATCTATTACCGGTGCCGTACCCGTGCGCAACCAGCCTCAGCAAGCCGGCTTGATTTTAGTGGCCGAGGATAATGCGATCAGCCGCACGGTTATCGTTTCGCTACTGGAGAAGCACGGATTTCGCTGCGAAGTGGTTGTGAATGGGCAAGAGGCCGTGAATGCGGTGATGCAGGGGCTGCAACCCGCGCTGGTGTTGATGGATTGTGAAATGCCGGTGATGAACGGTTATCAGGCAACCGAAAAAATCCGTCAATGGGAACGGCAAAACGGGAAACTGCCGCTGCCGATCATCGCGTTGACTGCCAATGCATTCGAGGATAATCGCCAGCGGTGCTTTGCGGCGGGCATGGATGACTTTCTTTCCAAGCCAATCAACATGAATCTTCTAACTGCGGCGCTTAATAAGTGGATGTCCGTCCGTGCGAGAGGCACGGACTCATGACGGCTGCTGCGTGACAGTGACCGGCAAGGCTGCTAGCATCTAACAATGCTCTACAACGTCAACATTCCGGCATTATCCGAACTGAACTGGTCTTTACTAGCGCCTTATGATCTGGTGATTACGGTAGCGCCGAAGGTGCGGCTGGAGATTGGCCGCTTCTCGCTCGGACTGTTGCCGCGTATCCGCTTGATCGCCAATCCTGCCGACGAACTGGTTTTTTCCGCCGGCGCATTCTGTGAAATTGCGCACGATGCCACCATCGTGATCGGCGGCGAGCATCGCAATGAATCCTTGTTGAATTATACCTTCGGCGGTCCGGCGAATGTCTTCAAGCGCTTCATGACAGAACAGGATTGGTCGCTGTGCACCGTGGCACCGGTCAAGCCGGTTCGCATCGGCGACAATGTGATGATTTCGACCGGTGCGATCGTAGTCGGCGGCGCGGAAATTGGCGACGGATCGATCATTGGTGCTGGTGCGGTGGTAGCCGGGCGGTGCGAGCCGCTGGGCGTTTATGCCGGTGTACCGGCCAGGCGGTTGCGTGATCGCTTCAGTCAGCGTATGGCTGATTTGTATACGCAAGTGCAATTACCCCGGGTATCGGCCGAAGATATCAACAAACTTCCCGCATTGCTTGACCGGCTGGCTGCGGATGAAATCACATTGAACGATTACGCGGGCAGTGTGCGGCTGTTGCAGGGCAGGCCGCAAGTATTGCTGGAAGGCTCGATCGGGCCGGGCAGCACGGTCAATCCGGTGAGAACCACGGGTTATGTCGTTGCCGGACAAACCGTGGTCAATCCGGATCTCGACGCCTATTTCGCTCAGATATGGCGCAAGCAGGGCGACAGCGTGCGCTGGAGTCCGGATATTTTTGCCGAACTGAAACTGACGCCACAAGCCGGCTGACAAGCGCTATCCGAGTGTTTTAACTGCATTGGCGGGAAAAGCTGATCGATCGCTTGCGGTTAACGATTGGTAACTGCTACCAGAAACGCACGCGTCCGGAATCCAAGTGGATGAAGTTGGAGGAAGGGTAGTAACCGACGCCGCCCATTTGCAATGATAATGCAGCGGAGCGTAAATCCGCCAGTTTACGGCCCGGCAAGCGGATATCGATGGCTTTGCCCTGGGTATGCAGGCTGTTTTTGGCGACGCCGTCGCTGAGTTGGGCGAGCTTGGCATTGGTCGCATGGGAACGGTAAGCGGAAATGACGTGAAATTCCTGGTTGGTTCTGAGGCGGTACTGCAATTGGTGCAGAAAATCGACTAAGTAAGGATCGATCGTGGTACGTTCATTGGTGCGATGGTCGCGCAGCACATGATTGATCGCGCGTAAGCCTTCAGGAACATAGCGGCCGTTTGCCCAGAAAGTCGCCCGGGTGCGTTCGCCGGTATGCAAATTCAGAAAGCTCAGTTTTTTCTCGTAAGGTTTTTTGATAGCGGCGTGCGCGGTGGTGGCAGTCACCGGCAGCGCCAGCATGGCGCAGGCGCCCAATCCTGCTTGCAGCAACCGGCGGCGGCTTTGCACAGGTTCTGTTTCTGATAAATAGTGTTGCTCGAAAAGTTTTCGTATCATCGTATTCTTTCTCCTGAAAAATCTGCGATTGTGTGCGAAAAATCAATTTACCAGCGAGCATAACGCAATGCGCGTAAATCCCGGTCATAAATATCGGGTGAAAAATGCACCATTTCGTGCTCATCAACCCAGGCGGTAATATACACTAAGAAAATGGGTAATGGCTTGGGTAAATGCACGGTCTTGGTGTTCTCGCTGTCCAAATCGGCCGTGAATTTTTCCGGAAGACTTTGTTCTTTAAGTGCAAAAGCTGCTAGCTCCAGCGGTTTCTCCAGCCGGATGCAGCCCGAACTGAAGGTGCGGATGTCCCGGTTGAACAGCGATTTTGACGGTGTGTCGTGCAGATAAATGCTGAAAGAATTCGAAAACATGAACTTAATCCGGCCCAGCGCATTGTGCTTGCCGGGGTCCTGACGCAGGAAATAGGGAAATCCGCCTTTCAAATCGTGCCAATCGATCTCATCCGGATCGATCGGCTCGGCGTTGCGATTATTGCCGGGAAAAATCTTGAAACCGCCGCTGGAGAAAAAAGCCGGATCGCTTTTCTGCTTCGGCAGCAAATCCTTAGTGGCGATGCTGTGCGGCACATTCCAGTACGGATTCAGCACCATGTGCGACATCGCGCTGTTGAACGTCGGTGTCGAGCGGTAATCGCGCCCGACGATGATGCGCATCGACAAAACTTCCTGATCCTGCTCGGTGGCGGTCAGCATGAATCCGGCGGTATTCACCAGTAAGTAGCGGTCTCCCAGTTTCTTCGGCAGCCAGCGCAGGCGCTCCATGTTGATGCGCAACTGGCGGATTTTCCAAGCCAGCGGCCGGTTCAACGCGCGCAAGGTGTTTTTGCCGATGACGCCGTCGGTATTCAAATTGTGCTGCGCCTGAAACGCTTTGACCGCGCTGACCAGCTCTTGATCGTAATGCTCGCTTTTCGAAGGCTTGACTTGAAATTCGGCGATACTGTCGGCGTTGTACGCTTGCGTGATGCGTTGGCGGATCAATGGAATATGCGGGTGTGTGTCGCCCGGATGGATCGACGGCGCATCCGGGATTTTCAGCCATTCAATCTGTTCATCCGCCAGTTTGCGATAGCGCGCCAAAATCTGCTTCAACAACCGGTAATGCAGCTTGGTTGGCGGCAACTCTTCGAATGCTTGCGGCAACCGGCCGGATTGCACGGCAGCCTGCAAAAAGCCAACCGCGTCGAAGTCCGGCTGCGCGATATGCCAATCCGGGTCGGCGGCGGTGGCTGTTAACTTTCCGCGCGATACATCCCGCGCCAAATTCAACACCGCCCATGTGGTGCGCAGCTCCAATTCCACCGCCGCAGCGGACGATTGGTCCGCTTGCTGTTGCAATTGCCGTAACTCCGCCAACCGGTAATCGCCGCTATCCAGCCCCTCGGCATCGGCATTGGCGATAAACGCCAGCGCGGCTTCGAGCAACGACGGCCCCGGATTATCCGTCAGCCAAACCGGCTGAAAACCGCGCTGCGCGTAGAATTTTTGCACATGGGAAAATCCGGCTTTATTCGAACCGGATGCAGCGGAATTCGATAACTGCTGCTCGATGGCCTTGGCATCCACCCGCGCGGCACGCGAGGTTGAAGTATCGAGCAGCAAAAAGGCACAGCAAAATAACTGAATAAACCATAAAGCGGTAGATCGTTCAGGTGTCACGCGGGATTTCCTCGATTGAATGGTTTTTATGTTGTTTTGGCCGGGATTTTAACATCAACGACTCAAAGTCACGCGAGCAGCGGCTTTATGGACAATCGTTGCCGGTACCCGCGATTCCCTATCCCGATGAGTGGAATAGGATTTTGCTTCTCTACGGTATAATTCTGGGTAAACTGAAAGAGGATAAAATCATGAAACTATCCGCAGTGCTAACACTGGCGCTGGAAGGCGGCTACGTCGCTTTCAACCCTGAAACCGGCGCGACCACGCAAGGATAGAAGAAGAGAAAATTCGGTTAGCTATGTTGTGTCAAGCCATTAAAAGGTTGGGTACTAAAGGAATTGGGATTCTTGATAGATTTTGATTTTTTCTATTGCTTCATCTGTTCTTTTTTTAATAGATTTGGCGAATTCTTCCATAGAATCACAGTGAACAATTTCTGGATTAAAAGATTCTGCTGGATTGTAAATAACACCAAATTTACCAGAATCTAAAAAAACGGAGAAAACTCCTACTCCCGGAACTAAGTATGCTCCTATCTGCCGGTTGTCGGATCCTTCTGCTGCTCCGCCGAAATAAACTGGTGAGTTTGGTTCTTTTTTTATTGGAATCGGTTTTCCGAAAAATTCCATACTTTCCATGTAGCGAAATTCATTGTTTTCAGATGTTAGAGTTGTACAAACCCCATCAACGGTTGGTATTTCTGGATCTCTTATAACTTGATCTATTGCATGGATAGAATTGGTCAAGTTTTGTTGAAAATCTGGGTTACTTTCTTTTCCTAATCTTCTTAATGTGAAATTTGGAGATGGATGCTTAAGCTCTTTCAGGAGTGAATAATTCTGAAATTTTGTAAAAGCATCTTTATCACCTATATATGCAACATTTTTTCCTCTTTCTATATGGCCTTCGGAAATTTTTACTATTTCTTTTTCAAAATTTTCGGGATTATTGTCACTATTGCATATAAATCCGATAATGAAATCTGTTTGATATTGACTCTTACAATGTTGATCAAAAAAATAATCAATTGCTCGATCCTTGTGGATTAAATTTATTTTTTTATCATATATCTTTTCAACCGCGTCTTTCGCAAATGAAATTTCATTTGCAAATGCTACAAATAACCCTGGAAAAAGTATGATAACTTTCAAGCCTCCAAAATATTGCTCTGCTTGTGTAACTATATTTCTTCTGGAAGATGGTGGCTTTCCTTCATGAGAAATCGTGAACTTTGTATCAGCAACTACAAAAATTTCGTTATTGATTAATCGTGCGACAACTAATGTCAAAGTGTGGTCTCCTTGAAAAGATTAAACTTATTATTTCTATAAATATAACATCTAATTTTGATATTTATACAACAAGAAGCTTCTCAGTAAACTTATTACATGCCTATTTTTAAGTACTAGCTGTATTAGTAAAATCGATCCTAACTTAATGCAATCATTATTCATAAATTGGGCTTTTCTAATTTTCACTAGAGTAATTCGATTCCATTTATAAAAGGAGGATTTACGGTCTCTTTCATTTGACGCCTCCGCTGCTTTTCCCTATAGTCACCAACAGAGGTTCCTCTCCATCGCAATGACAATCGTCAACCACAAGGAGGCCGGTCATGAAAAAAATCAGCGACTATTCCAAGTATCAGAATATCCTGCCGTACGACAGCGAGATTTTCGGCGTGTATCAGCCGATGATCGGCTGGAAATCCAAGCGCATTCAGCAGCGCATCGATAAAGGCTTTCGCGCGGATTTGAGCAAGGTGCGTGATCAGTTGTTCAAAGGGTATCGCGGCAATTTCGAGATGGTGCTGAACGAGCGCGGCATGCTCGACAAGATTTCACGGCTGGACGCCGGCAGCAACGAGGCGCCGCGCAAAGGCGCGATGGGCAGTTTCGTGATCGAGAATCTGACGCGCGAGTTGCCGCCGCTGGAGCGTTACGACGAGCGCATCTGGGAGCGGCTGATCGACGAGGAGCGCATCAAGACCACGCTGAACCGCGAGGTGATTCCGAATGTGATGGAATGGTATCGCGGCGCGCAGGAAGCGCGCGCGAACAGCCGCGTGGAGCAGACCAATGCGCAGGCGGCGGAGCAGTTGCAGCGCGAATCGGCGGTGGCGGGTTATGTGCTGCATCTGAAACAGACCAAACAGTTTGAAGCGCTGAAACAGTTGTTTTATAAGCAAGGCAATCATTGGGCCAATCTGCAAAAGCTGCTGAGTTTCAAGGATCCGCTCGATTACATGGATCCGTTCAAGGATCTGGGGCGCGCCGGGTTGTCGCCAATCGGCATCGTGCATCTGTTCCGCCAGTATTTCTTCGAGTTCGACACCTTTCTCGGCCCGGCGGTCGGTCATGTGTGGCTCAGCCCCGGCAGCAGCGTCGAGCTGGTCGAAGTCAGCACGCGCCGCACCTTGGTCGAACGGACCCAGGAAACTTCGCTGGAAACGACATTGCGAACCGAAAAATCGCTGACCGAGGAAGATGAATTGTCGCAAGCGGTGAAGGAAGACAACAAATCCGATACCAAATTCGGCATGAACGCCACCGCCAACCAAAGCTGGATCGGCGGCAGCGCCAGCGCTTCGGCCAGCATCGATATGGCCAATACGCAATCGAAAGCCCGCGAAGTGTCGCACAAGCACATGCGCCAGCAGACCGAGAAGATTTCCACCGAAATCCGCAAGAATTACAAATCGACGTTCCGCACCGTCACCGAAACCACCGATACCTCGAGCAAGCGCTACGTGCTGAACAACACCACGTCCGAGCTGCTCAATTACGAAATGCGCCGCAAAATGCGCCAGGTCGGCGTGCAGGTGCAGGACATCGGCACGTATTTGTGCTGGCAGACGTATGTCGACGATCCGGGGCGGCAGTTAGGGATTTCCAAGCTGGTGCATTTGGCGAAAGGCCCGGAAGTCGGCGAAACGCCGCCGCCGGAAGCGATTCCGATGCCGCAGGCGGTCTCCACCGAATTGAGCATGGATATTCCATTCGTGCCGAAAACCGAAGACACCTTGCCGGAGGACGATATGGACGAAGTCTACGCCGAAGGCAAGGAAGTGAATCTGGATGACAACGAGGGCGAGCCGGAGAAGGTGCAGTGGCATTTCGGCGGCTTCAAGGCGCAATGCGACCAGCCCGGTTACGAATACGGCGAGGATGGTTTCATTACGTTCGACTACGGCGGCAACGATATCCGCTTGCAGCTCGATGACGTCAACGAGGTCTCGCCGGGTTCGATCCGTTTTTCGGTCAAGGTCAAGCATGTCAATTTCCGCAACGTGTCGCCGCTTCGCGTGATCGCCAAGATCACCTGGCAGCCAACCAAGAAGTTGCGCGATGATATCACCGCGCAGAACGACCAGAAGATCAGCGAATTCAACGAAAAAACCCGGATGGAGTTCGAGCAGGCGTTCGTCGAAGCGGCGCGCGACCGCATCAACAAAATGTCGCGCATCGAATCGCGCAAGTACGAGGATTTGCGCGAGGAAGAGCGCATCGTGGTGTACCGCAGTCTGATCCAGGACATGCTGACCAAGGGCTTGCCGATGCCGGACGATCGCACGCGGCATGTGGTATCGGAACTGCTCAACACGATCTTCGATATCGACAAAATGCTGTATTTCGTCGCGCCGGAATGGTGGCGTCCGCGCTTGCATCACAGCCACCAAGGCTTGGGCGGTATCCGCAAGCCTTCCACGGTTGAACCGGCGCCTCCGGTTGCCAGCGGTTCGGTTTACACGCAAATCAAGAGCAAGCTGGCCAAGAATCTGGTGACGTCCGCTGCGATCAAGGCCGAAGATGCGCAAATTGCCGCGACCGACACCGTCACCTGGGGCGGTGCGCACGATAACCGCGTCGACAATTATTACATCACCGAAGAATCGGAACCGGCCAAGCTCGGCGCATCGCTCGGCTGGCTGTTGCAACTCGACGGCGACAACATGCGCAATGCGTTTCTGAATGCGCCGTGGGTCAAGGCGGTGATTCCGATCCGCCCCGGCCAGGAGCGCGCGGCGATGAATTGGTTGCAACGCTTGCATGTCGAGGGCACCGACGGTCTGGACGATACCTACGTCGCGCCGCCGGAGGAACTCGCCAAAATCCCGCACAGCGGTCCGAATGTGACGATCCGTGACGCGATCAATCATTTGTGCGACGTGGTCGCGGAGAAACATGCCAAGTCGATGCAAACCGGACGCTATCCCGGTGACGAGATCAACGACGATAACCGCGTCTCGGCGACGCCGGTCGACAAGGTCTACGAACATGGCTTTTATCCGTTGCAGGGCGGCTTCCGTACCATGCAGGCGGGCGAGGATTTTGAAGTGTTCGATCAATGGGTGGAAGTGCTGCCGACCGACCAGGTCGTACCGGTGCCGGTGGCGTACGATCCAAAAACCGGGCGGCAGTTGTAGGATATTATTGTTGCCATGCGCATCAACCAGCCAAACCAGCCGATAAAGCCAATGATCGAACCCGCGCGGCAAGGCGTGATAGACGCCATTCAGCCAGTTGCGCAGCAGGTCATTGAGCAAATCGAACAACCAAGCATTGTTGCAAATGCACGCACGGCGTTGCTGGTTGCCCAGGTTAATTACCCGCGTAAGTCTCAAGCCAATGAAGATCCGCAAAAGAACCCCGCGACCTATCTGAAAATGGCGAAGAATTACAAAGACTATCTACTGCAGCAGGGTAAAGCTGAGCGTGTCGTCATTTTCGATTTTCTTAACGGGACCTTCATCGAATTCAAAAAAGGAGGCGCGAAAGATGGACAAACCATACAGCCTAAGCGCGATGCTTTGCTGGCAAAGAATTATCGTTACAATATCAACGGTACTTTGAAGTTAAAAGTATCTCCGGCGGAAAAGCAGGTGAATTCACGGTTGTACTATAGTGGTGCGCATGAATTGGCTAAGCAATTAACCGGGAGTGAAGACGGGGATATATCGAAAGCCGATTACGACAAATGGCCGGGTGGCAAGGAAAACAGCATGTCGGTATCCGATCTGTATGAGATTGCGGCAACGCAACCCGCTGCATCACTGTGTGAAGTGCATTTCATCGGGCATGCGATTGCGGATGGCCCGGTAATCGTGAATACCCCTAATTACAAACGCAAACAGTTTGATAAGGATGCGCGGCGGGATGATTTTACCGATTCTGAGCTTGCGCATGTTTTCGGCGGACAAGAGCTAGCCAAGTTTCAGGCTGCTTTTACAAATGATGCATTTTTGGTCGTCTGGGGTTGCGAAGCCAGCCGCTATCCCCAATTGCTGATTCTGCAAGCGAAAGCAAAAGCCAAAATCTCATTGACCAAGAAAGAAGCGCAACAATATCGCGCTAAACTGGATGCCGTGCTCGGTAAAGAACGCGATGAATTGCGCGCATTGATGCGTAATCTGTATGCAACGCATCTTGCCAAGGCAGCAGCTAAGCCGGTTTATTCCGCTCCACCCGGAACCGGTTCGGTACACGAAGGCGAGAAAAATACCGATACGAGTGGCGCGGTATTCAATCCGGTGATGATGCATGTGGAGTTGTCACAACACAAGAGTCAATTACGTTTTTACAAAGAAATGGGTGTGGATTTTATCGATAATGGCGCATTCAAACCCACTAATTCCGTGGCCGTCGAGTATCAGGGACTTGGGCGCGGCTATGCAATTTATAAATCTTAAGCCATAGACATCGCAAAGCCCGCAATATGATTATTCAGTTATAGCCAGAGTGCTGGATGAATAGATTTACCCTGATCATTTTCTTACCGATCCAAGCGCTGCATTGAATGTTTCTCGCGGGCGGGTTTTGTCCGCATGAGGCCTGCGCTGGAGTTTTTCTGAACGATCTGCTATATCCAGCCATCCTGCAACATCACGCTACCGACTAAATGGGTTGCAGCTTCGGCGCTACCCGCAATTTCAACCGTGAGCCAGTTGCGGTCTATTTCGTTGTTTTCCAGCCGGGCCAGTTGCATACTGAGTTCGTCATCCGTTGCCGCGCGGCCCAGGGTATGGTTGTAAATCGTCTGGATATAGCCGGTATCGGACAGTTCCTGCAAACCGGCGCGCTGTTGGAACCAATTCAGAATCGCATCCGCATCATAAGGCTGTTGCAGCGTTTCGCGGCCGAGCTGCCATTCCGCCGCGGTGGCATCGCGCCCAAAGAAGCTGTGCGCCAGGCGCGCGAGGATGGCTTCGACCGGATCGTGCGCGATCACGGTTGTTTCGCCGCTGTTGAACGCGATCGCTTCGGCGTTTCTAATATCGAGCATGGCGCCATCGCTTAAGCGGGTTAATTGTAAATAATCTCCCGCCATTTCCAGATGCACATCACCGCGATGCCCGGTCATGCGCAAGGTGTCGTGCCCGGCGCCGCCATCGGCGCGCAACGCCAGTCCCAGCGGTAAATAGCCTTCATCGTTGGCGCCGCCGGTGCCGGCATCGCGTACGGTATCGAGCCGGATGATCGCCGGATCGTCCGCCAGGCCCGCGAACAACTCATCGCCGGATTTGTCTTGCAATCCCAGTTCGATGGTTTCCGGCAAGCTGCGGAAAGCGGCAAGAATACCGCCGGCATCGACGCCGGTCCAGTTTTGGATGCCGTTGCCTTCCGCAGCCGTCAAATCGCGGCCTAGCCAGGTTTTTGCCAGATGATGCGCTGAATCGCCCCGGGTTTTCCGGAGATAAAATGATTTGAGAGGAGGAAGAGATGAAAAACCAAATCAGTTATTCAC
>JAIETK010000030.1 GCA_019745325.1 Nitrosomonas sp.
ATCATCGCCGTGATAATCTCTACTATGCAATTCTCAAATTATTACGTTCTAACCCGCTTTAACTTCCTAAGACCCTAGTTTAATTATCATTTTCTTATTGCTGCTGGGTGGCTGTGCTACGCAACCCTATGGCAGTTTTATTCAAAATCCTTCAACCATATACAGCAAAGTCATGGCCGATGAAGTGACGGCACAAATAGTACGACTGTATCGGGCTGCAAATACGCAATTTAATCTGCGTCATGCGGTTAATGACCCGTTTGGTCATGCTTTGATAGAAAATCTTCGTCTCGAAGGGTTTGCGGTTCAAGAGAGAATCAATTCTGATAATTCTCTTTTTGTTTCAAGAATTCTGATGGGCGACAGCATTCCGGATATCGCTATTAATCATGAGACAGATGGTGCCAGTCAACCGGCAAGATTAGCCTTGAGTTACATAATTGACCAGTCGGGTGATTTGTATCATGTCAATATTACGATTGACGATACGCGATTGTCACGTGCATTTGTGGCACAGGCCGACAGTGTTCATCCTGCCGGTCTTTGGGTAAGAAAAGAATAAGGGGTGAGGTAGATGTCGACCAATTCAAAACTCTTATCACCCGATTCATCGCCGGATGTAGTCGCAAGAAGCGCCGGTGTGCGGCGCGTCAATAACCTTCCGATTGTAATTTTTGGCGCGATCATGCTCATATTCATGTTGCTTATGATGATCGTCGCCATGAATCGCGCAGCTGAGCGAGGCCAATACGATTCTGCTGCCAATAGTGATATTCAGTCGAGCAATTCCTTTGCTTCACTCATTGCCAAAGACTATATCGGCGGCATCATAGAACCTAAAGCCCAATCTATAAATTCGGATTCAGCCGCAAAATCACCCATTCAGAGAATCATTATCGAGCGGCCATCGGACTTGGATAGGCCGCCTCTGCCGCCAACCCTGAATGCAGTTACTGATCCCTCGCATCATGCTGACATCGAGCATATTCGGATGCTGAAACGTCAGCAACTGGAAGAAGCGATCAAGGCCAAAACAAATGTGAATGTGATTGCACCCAGAAGTACAGGATCATCGCCGGATTTAACCAATACTGGTGCACCTAAAACGCGCGAGGAAATGTTGGCAAAATTGGCATCGGTGCGTCAACAGATCGATGCAAACCTGCGGGAAGATCCAACGGCTGCCTATCATGCGCGTCTGGCGCGGTTGAGACAGGATGGGGAGTCAAGTGTAGCGGGAGGAATGGGAGCGGGTAGGGGTGATGAATTCATGAACGATGGCGCCCCTCGTTTGCTGGATGATGATGTTGGCAGAGAGGCTCAAGATTATTCTCGTTTTGATTCGGCAAAAGGGGATGCACGCTGGAATCTGGATAGTGAAGTCAAAAAACCTCCCACACCGTATGTCTTGCAAACTGGATTTGTCATCCCGGCAACGCTGATATCCGGTATTAATTCCAGTCTGCCGGGCCAGATCATGGCACAGGTAAGTCAGCATATTTATGATTCCCCTATTGGTAAATGGCGTTTGATTCCGCAAGGCTCAAGGCTGGTGGGTACGTATTCCAGCGAAGTGGAGTTTGGTCAGGCGCGTGTGTTGGTCGCCTGGCAGCGCATCATCTTTCCGGATGGCAAGACCATGGATATTGGTGCCATGCCGGGTGCTGATGGGGTGGGTTATTCGGGATTTCGCGATCAGGTCAATAACCATTACCTGCGCATCTTTGGTTCAGCCTTGATTATGTCGGCCATTGTGGCCGGTTCAACTTACAGTCAGCGTGATTCAGGAGGTGCTTTTGGGCGGCAAAATGCCGGTAGCATCATGAGCCAATCGCTGGGTCAGCAATTGGGGTTGGTGACAGCCAATCTTATCCGTAAGAACCTGAATATATCCCCAACGCTTGAAATCAGGCCGGGCTATCGCTTTAACATCATCGTTACCAAAGATATGAAGTTTTCTAAACCCTATCAGTCGTTTGATTATTAATGCAGGAGCATTCGATTATGATAAATAGTAAAAATCTAGCTATTCAGTGGATCGCAATATCATTAAGCCTGGGTATTTTAAGCTATTCCTCAATCAATAAAGCCGGTGGAATGGCTGTCATAGATATGGCAAATGTAAAACAATCCACCATTACAGCGATTGAAGCAATCAATCAAACTGAAAAGCAAATTGAGCAATACAGAACCCAGTTACAGCAGTATGAAAACATGATTCGCAATACTTTGGCACCACCGGCTTATGTATGGGCGAAGGTAGAATACACCATGACTAAGCTAATAAATTTATCCAATTCCATACGGTATTATGAACAACAATATGGAGGTCTAGACAGCTACATGCAACGGTTTCGTAATGTCGAATATTACCGTAGCTCATCTTGTTTCACTTTAGAGGAAAAATGTAGCGATTCCGCCTGGAAACTATTACAGGATGGACAAAACACGAGTACAGACTCACAAAAACATGCTAATGATTCCCTTTTACGAGGGCTTAGTGAGCATCAAAATCAGATTCCTCTGGATGCGGCTCATTTGCAACTTTTACAGCAAAAAACTCAATCAGCTCAAGGGCAAATGGAAGCTTTTCAGTATGCCAATCAATTGGCCGCCTATCAAGCGAATCAGCTGTTGCAAATGCGTCAAATGCTGATAGCTCAGCACAATGCTTTCAATACAAAAAATCAGGCTGAGGTAGATCAAAAAGCCATGCAACAGGCCGCGCGTGAGGCAGCAACCAAGCGATTGAGTCCTGAAATATTACCTGCTGGTAGAAATTGGTCGGTAAGAGACGCTTTTTAAAACACTAATCTAAGGAGATATCGATGAAAAAGAGTGATTTGAGTATTGCAGTTATATGTTTACTGTCTTTGCTGCTTTTGTCAGGGTGTTATAAGGATGGCGATGGCAAGCTTGAATTGAAGGAGCCAAAGAAGGAATTAAGTGAAATGCCAGAAAGAAAGAGTTGGTTTGAAACACCAATATCTCAACAACCTACAAACGGATCGCAAGAATAATTGTGCACTCTATGAATAAAGGGGTAAATAAGATGTTCAGAACACCAGTTACCTTTTACTTCCTATTTTTTCTATTGTTCTTTTCTGCTGGTGCATTTGCCGAACTTGCCTATATTGATCCAGCAACCAATCAAAGTGTTTTGGATCAAGTTGTTAATAAGTTTCAAGGCAAAGTTAAATCCTGGCAAAATATTATCCAGGCTGCAGCCGAGCGTTTGTTCTGGACGTTGGTGCTGATTTCAATGGTCTGGACATTTGGCATGATGCTATTGCGTAAAGCCGATATAGGAGATTTCTTTGCTGAATTTACTCGTTTCATTATTTTTACAGGGTTTTATTTCTGGCTGCTGACCAATGCCGTATCGGGCCACAATATTGCGGGCACTATCATAGATTCGATGCAGCAATTAGGTGGAACTGCCGCCGGTTTGCCGAGTGGTGCCAGTCATTCCAGTATTATGGATATAGGTGTTTTAATCTGGAACCAGGCAACACATAGTCTTACATTCATGCAGCCTATGGATAGTTTGATGGGTTTTGTTATTTCGTTGATTATTTTAATTATCCTGGCTGTAATTGCAGTCAATATGTTGCTCTTGCTGATCTCATCCTGGGTACTCATGTATGCAGGTATCTTCTTTTTAGGTTTTGGTGGAGCGCGCTGGACATCCGACATCGCCATTAACTACTTTAAAACAGTCCTGGGTATCGGTATTCAATTATTTGTGATGCTTCTGATCGTTGGCATTGGCAGTGATCTGTTATCCAGTTTTTACGCCAAAATGGGTAAAAATGTTATGAATTATGAAGAACTGGCGGTTATGCTGATTTTTACGATTGCATTTTTTGTATTGATTTCCAGATTACCATCGTTACTGGCTGGCATTATAACGGGTAGTAGCATAGGCTCGAGCACTGGAATTGGCAGCTATGGCGCCGGTGGTTTTATGGCAGCGGCAGGTACCGCTGCAGCTGTTGCATCTTATGGTGGATCACTGGCAGCCGATCGGTTAGCAGCGGCAAGAAGTACGGGACCGGATGCTTTACGTAGTGCTATTGAAAAGGGTCAGGCTCAGGAATCTGCGGGTATGAACAATATTTCGCAAGGAGGGGGTAAATGATGGATAAGGCATTTAAGCGATTCGCTTGATGATGGATTTGCCGCCGGACATGCAGGAAAGGGTAGTGTGCTCAATTACAGCCGCCATCAAGTATGAAATACCAGCCAATATCTTACTCGCGATAGCCGAGAAAGAGGGCGGCAAACCGGGGCAATTTGTGCGTAACAGTAACGGTACTCATGATGTTGGCTCAATGCAGTTTAATACTTTGTTTCTTCAAGATTTATCCAAATATGGCATTACGCCAGATCATGTAGCCAATGCGGGTTGTTATGCCTATGATCTGGCTGCTTGGCGAGTGCGGCTACATATCAAGAACGATAAAGGTGATATCTGGACGAGAGTAGCTAACTATCATTCGCGTACTCCAAAATATAATGCAAAGTATCGCGCTGATTTGATTGTCAGGGCGGTCAAGTGGGCGGACTGGTTGGAAGATCGATTCCTTTCGTCAAATACCCATAATCAGTAAGAGAACTTTTCCGAAAAATCTTTGGATAAAGCTGTAGATGAATGCGCTAAGTTATAGGGGGAATAAGCTCTCGATTTTTTACAAAAAAGGCGCAGCAGATTGTGTGGGCAATGTTAATTAGTCGTTATATGGATATTCTAAACAGGTGCTTAATAATTTATGTTTAAAGATAGCATCTAATTCATGCCTTTTTCGTGAGTTAGTCATTTAATAAATGCATTTACTATACCATCCATGTTAAATGCTAGAAATTCTTACAGATATTATATTTAATATGGATTTATTCAATGATTAGCAAACTTGATAATGATAAGGAGTTGAATTTATACCACCAAGCTTTGAATTTAAGAGCTGCAAGGCAAGAATTACTTGCAAGCAATGTGGCTAATGCAGACACTCCTAATTTTAAGGCGAGAGATATTGATTTCTCTAGTGTACTGCGTGAAAAACTTTCATTAACAACAAATATAACCCAGGTTGGTTTAATAACAACATCATCAGGGCATATTAGTACCAGTCCAGCAGGGATCCTCGGAGGCGATAACTTGTTATATCGTGTTCCTTTGCAACCAAGTGCAGATGGAAACACAGTAGATATGAATATGGAGCGTACCCAGTTTGCCGATAACTCGATTAAATATGACGTGATCCTAACACTTATTAAGGATAAGTTTGACGACTTATCCTTAGCCATGCAGGAGAGATAAATATGTGTATATTTGTTGTAATAGACATCACAATCTCACCGCTTGAATAAGTGTAATAAGCATAGGTAACGTAGAATTTGCTGCCAAACCACCGTGCTTGACCGCCCACGGTACGTTTTGCTATATAGGGCTTACTCAGAAATTCAGCGATCAGTCATACACTGCCAAATAAAGATTCTGGTTTGAGATGAATTGGCAGGCACGCGCAACCCCAATTTCTCTGAGCATGCTCTTTTCTGTCACCCCAATTGCTATTTTGACAGCAAATTTCTTCAGACAAATAAAAACTCGCACCAAAATGAGCAGATTCATGACCAAGAAAATGCTATTAATCCATGCGCAGAAGTATCAGCTTGCTTGGCTCGAATATGGATACCTCCAAAAGCCGAGAAAAAATCCCGTGAAGATAAGCCGAAGCTTTTCATGAGCAATTATATGTTATAGAAGAGTATCTATTTTTCTGTATTTCAGGCAATTCAGCCCATTTTATACTTATGATCTAGACAAGACCTGCTCGTTTTGTCCAGAATCGTAGCCGCTTCATATTGTAGATAAGGTTTACCCGATGCGGATTTGAGCTCTCGTGATTCCGATGGTTCTGATTATCAACCCCATACGATCTTAGAGTTCTGCAAAGACATGTTCTACCCAGGCGCGATCTGAATGTCAGTGTGTTGGTGCAGACCAAGTGCTCGGGCCTGGGTTCGCCTTTGGGTTTTTTGTGGTGGATTTTCGATGTCAGGCTCTTTCCAATCAGTATTTGCTTATTCCTGGCAGACTGGTAAGCTGTATCCGCATAAACCGTGGCATTGAGTCTATCAAGCTCTCCAGTTGCGCCCCATCGTGAGTTGATGGCGGGTGTGACTGTCCATTTGCGGATAAAACTGAAATGATTGTCGATACTGATGTGATCCTTATAGCCAAACTCAGGTATCGCCAGATCAACAAGTTTGCGTCTATCTTCTTTGATTTTTGCCTTGCTCTATTTCACTATCCAGCGCGCATCGATATCCTTTTGTGCTGCTTTCGCAGGATTGGCCCGAATTTCGCTGGCCAGCTTACCTGCTTTGATGGCATCTTTCTCTTCCTGATTGTTATGCTGATGTGGGGCTTTGATGGAAGCATCCATCAATTGTCCGCTCAGGGCAACATAGCAACCGCTGCGTAGGCACCCATCGAATTGATCAAAAAGCGCGTTGATCGCTCATGCTTTGGCTAACGATTCATAAAAGTCGCGAATGGGATTGGTATCCGGTCACTTAATCCCAGTCCAAAAAACCGCATCCACTTCAGGCGGTCACGTATATAAAACTCATACAGTTCGTATGACAAGCTATTATGCGCCTGCAGTATCAGAATCTTGAACACCAACACGTGATTAAAGGCAAGCCTTCCGCCACGACGGCGATCTCTCGACGAACAACTTGACCCAAGAGGGGACGGAATTGCTCAAAATCAACTATTGATTCCAACTCATTCAATCTATGACCTTTCTCCGACAACTTCGCCATGCGTTCGTCCAGATCAAATAATCCAAATTGATTCATGCCTTTCTTCAACCTCCGGTTCCTTAGTGATTCTTCTATCAAATAGAGATTATGACAAAGTTATTAGGTTTTCGGTGGTGTCCAACTTCAATCCTGGCAAATTTCACGCTTTTTGAATGCCATTCAACGTCAGTATTCGGCAATATTCAGAGACGGCTACTTATTTGGAGTTTCCTTCGGATTTTAAAACCGATAACTCCAGGTTGCCGACAACATTCCCTTACGATCCAGCTGGAATCCGTTGAAATCATTCCTAACCGGTTGTATCCATTCAAAGCCGAAACGGTTACCGGCAAACCGCCCGCCCGGGATGATGGCATTCAGCCCCAACCCGATATCCCAGAATTGTCCGCCATAATTTGCGGGAAAATCCATCGGGCCAATACGCGCGTTGAACGCATCAAAGTCCCGGTGTACCGCGCCTTGCAAGGTATACGCACCACGCACTGAAGCGGTCAACCACTGCGTCAAGTCATAACCGCCCCAGGTTGTCGCCTGAAACATATCGCCCAGGCGATAACCCGATTTGTTTTTTTCTTCCAGTCGCTTCACACCGCTGAGTTGCGCACCCCAGGACCAGCGGCTCTTCTCACCGGCATACGTCAGACTGGGCATGAAATCCCAAGTACCGCTGCCGAGTTGCATGCCGAAATGGATCAATCCGCCATCAATCTTGGCCATGCGGCGTAATTCGATATCCACCTTTCCGGTCGGTGCGCTGAGTCCCAGATTCATATGGACGCGATGACCTGGAATATTAATCAGCTTAACTAATGATGAAAAATACGTATCCCCAACAGCACCGGTTTCATGACCTGCCGCGCCGGTATGTTCATGCACACCCGGTGCAGCGGGCGGCGCTCCGGACAGTCTGCGCAGATTCATATCCATGTCCATGAATGTGGGCATCAGCATGACGTTCCACCATTTGGTGGGTGCATACATGATATCGAGCATATGCATGCGCATGTTCATAAAAGTCGGCGTAAACCGGCACGGCGAAGCATCGCTGCAACCCTGATCGACAATCGTCTGGTCAGCCACGCTATGGGTACCATGCATCATATTCCCACCGGTCCAGTTATACATAAACCGGTATCCCGCCATGAAATCCCCCGGCTTATCGAGCATATGGCCAAACATGATACCCGCAGGAGGGATTTTGTGATGGTGATGCGAGGAAGCATGAACATGGGATCCGGAAGATCCGCTGGAACCACCGATCGGCAGCGAAGTAGTCGGTTCAATATCAAACTTTATCGCCGCATTCGCCACATAGTAATCGAAATCAGCAAAACTGTTATTTCCACTGCCTATCTGCATCGAACTGGCGCGGGTGTAGTATTCAAAACCGGTTTCCAACGCGACGCCTTTAGCGAGCATCTTACTCAATACCACGCCACCGCTTAATGCGCCAAAACCCGCCAGACGATGATCACTGGAAAAATTTTCGGGTAATTTTCCGGCATCATAAGTAATGAATTTGGGTTGCACGGTTTGAGACAAGGCATCGTCAATCCGATTACCATTCTGGTCTACATAATTAAAAAAGCCGTCACGAAAATATTGCTCATTAGGATTTTTGGGATTGAAAAAAATTTCCCGCCCCAGACTATCAACTGCTTGTTTCTGAAAAGCTTGTTGTGAGAATAAATAAGGCCGATAAAAACTGGCAGCATCTTGCGAGTAATAGCGAATGCGCGGTGTCAATGTCCATCCGCTGCCAAGCGGCTGTACCCAATTTGCATCAAAGGTATGCGTATTGACGCCCCAATCGTCTACCGACAACCGGTAACCAAGATGTAAGGCCGCATTAAACGGGCTGATATAGTGAATATACTTTGTATTTAAGGCCACCTGATTACGAATATCCGGTCGCTGTTCGATCAGTGCGCGTACCTTACCGGTAATTAAATCCGATTGTCCATTATTCAATTCAGCCGGATCAATAAAAATGATCGACATCGTTTTATAAGGATTCTCCTGAAAGCCATTGCTATGGGTATAGCCAATATTGACATCCAGCAATGCGTTCTTGGTCAACACCTGTGACACACCGACATTCGCTACCCAGTCCTGCCGATTGCCTTGCAGGATCTCGGAACCACCACGGCTTACAATCTGTGGCAAATAGGCAGTCTTCGTTATATAAGGGGACGAATCATGATCGAGGATTGCGCCAATTTCACTATGCGTATATCCGCCATTAAACTTAACACTGGTCAACTTCTGGTTAAAATCAAGGCGTCCGCCAATACTGCCAAAACTTGACTTATAGTCACGCTCTCGTGAAAAGCCACCTGCCACATTGATGGCTGCTTCATTCCATTCATGACTTAAGCCGAAAGTGGCTTGTCGGCGCGTTTCCGGCGAGGCTGATGACATGACCATCACGGATCGGGTATCGACGACTCCCAATGATTGTTTCGTGATGGGATCTAGTCCAATGGGATTTAGATCACGATCTAACAGCACATTGCTCTGTAGAAGAGGAGAGGCACCAACCACTACGCCATTATTGAAATACGGACGATTACCGCCATCGGTAGCCAATGGGGTCGTTGTCACGGGTGTTGCGCCCGACCAGGTATCTTGCGTATAACCAAAAGAAAATTTCGTGCGGTCTGTCAGTGAAAAAATACCAATGCCATGCAAAACGTCGGCGCTGATTGGTTTTAGGCTTGGAACGCCATACAGATTACGCTCGCCTTCCTGGTAGCGGCTATATTGAAAATTGATCCGGTCTTTTCCTACGGCATGCCCAGGTGTTATTAACAGACCTGGCAATACCAATGCGGCAGATGTCAATGCATGGAGCGTATTTCTTGATTTTACAGACGAGACTTCCGGATCGCTCAACTGATGGCTGCCACCCTGGCGCTGCGGCATTCTATTCCGTTGCAAATTTCATTCACCTAGAAACAACGTTTAACGGGGATTCGCTTAGTAGCAACCACAACCGCCGCCACCTGACGAGGATTTATGGCTTGGCGCTGCCTCGCGGCTGCTGTAGTTATGTGATTGTAATTCACTTTGCAGCGGATGTGGATCCAATTCCATCTGAGGTTTCGCAAGAATGCCGCGTTCCCATGGCGCTATATTGACACAACCGGTTCCCCCAATACCCATTGCGAGTAATGATCCGAAAATCGTTGCGTAATAGCGAATTTTTCTCATGAAGGAAGGCAAATTTAGAAAAATCCCTCTATGTCTAAGGCTCCATCACCAGTTGCGTAATCAATGCACGCAATTTTTCCGATTCATCAGGACGAAATCCTTGATGAATATGGCGGATGTTTCCTTTCCGGTCAATTAAATAGGAAGTTGGCATTGCCATCACTTCCAGGCCTTTGGCGCATTGTTTGCTTGGATCCGCAACAATCGAAAAATCGACTGGATTTTTAGCAAGAAAATCCTCGGCGTCTGCAATTTTCTCATCCAGATTAATACCAATTACGTGCAAGCCTTTATCTTTCAGCTCATGATCCAGTTGATTCAGAAACGGAAAAGACTTGACACAGGGAGGGCACCACGATGCCCAGAAATCCATGTAGACAACCTTCCCCTTCAATTCTTGCAGATCATGCGCAGGCTTGCCATCCAATGTCGTCAATGTACAAGCAGACGATACCTGCTTCAGGTGTTCTGCAAGTGACGCTGTTGCAAACAAACTCAACACTGGAATTATAAAAAACAACAATTTTATTTTCTTAATCATTGTCCTGGTACCCTCATTAATTACTTGAATCATTTGACAATACTATCCAATCGTCTTCCAGGTTCATACTATAAGAAATTGGGGTATCAAATAAATCACGATTTAGCATTCAAGAAGTCAAGAATCACTCAAATTGTTTGACATTAATATCTGTTCCGGTATGAATACCTGTTGCTGTCTTACAATGATAGTCGACGACAAATTGTCTTGCGCCCACATCGGTTTTGTTTACCACCAACAAATAAACCCCGTTCCCTCCTTGCAGTATAATGGATGGACTTGGATTTGCATCCCCTGAAACTGTATCGCTGACACTAATCGCCCTGTCACCCTTTAGCAACAGCAAATTAACCAATAAATGTTCCACTGGGGCAGAGAGGTCTATGATATCGGCTTCTAAATAATCAGCCGGTCCATTGCCGTTATCAAAGCAGGTGATTTGCGCATAACCGGTAAAATTTCTAACGGTACCCGTTGGATCCAATACTGCACCACCTTCATCCGCCCCACTGAGCTGCGCATAACCTATCGTATACGCCAACATGAAAATGCTAATTGATAATTTCTTCAAGATGTTGGGTTGCATAATTAATTCTCCTTATGTCGCAAAGACACATTAAGCTATTTTTGGAACTACACCTTTATCGTACTACCTAATCTTATTATCTTGTTCAGACAAACAAATAGCAATGCGACAAAATGTCGCACCTCAAAAAAATCGACAAGCTATTGCAAGCTTGTCGATTTTTACCGCTGCGGTAAGCCGCAAGGAAGTTACTGATTCAGCGATCTACGGCAGCGGCCAGATCTGTTGCCCGTCAATTACAACTGGCATGTCGCGATTAATCTGCGCGGCTGATGGTTTTACTTCTACCGTTACGCCAGTACCACTACACGATGAAGGCAATGGGTTTGTCACCAGATCGCGCGTAATAGTAAACGAAGCTGGGCCATCGTCGGTTGCGCTCACGCGATCATACGGGGTACCCAGGTTATTATGCGTCCACAAATCAACGACACCTTCTCTGCCAAAATCACCCACACTGGTAATTTCACAGATATTAGCAATCGAAACACTGATTTTCACGTTTTGGGCGCAGGATGCCGGTTCGATTCCGGCTGCTGTTAGTCTCACAGGCGTGGCAACATTCAAATCGCTCGGCATACCGGGTCCACCGCCCACCCAGAATCCAACCACGTTGCCGTTTGAATCTTTTTTCTCTGCCATCGCATCGAATGCTCCGCGATTCCATAAAAGCTGAAAATTATTTCCATAATTTGTCAGAAAATCGCTCAATGAACCACCATGCGGCTGGCCATCCACCAGAATAGTTGAATCCAGACCATTTGGAAATACAACTGATGTTCCAATGACACGGACAGTATCACTACAAGAGTGACCAATCACGATGTTATTGATTAATCGGGTTCCTTCAGTTTGCGTGGGCACATCTAGGCGCGTATGCGCCAGCACGCTCTGTCCCAAACCCATCAACATGATGCCAGTCAATGTACGAGCAAGTAATTTCATTTTGTTCATGGTTATTCTATTTCCTAAGAGAGATACTAATAAAGTAATTGTGTAATAGGGATTTAGCCTTGTTCGTAATTTTGACTATCTAATACTGTTGCTAATACCTTCAAATAGTATCTTTCTGCCCGCAATAAAAAGCAATGCGACAAAATGTCGCACCCATGATTCTGCACCTAGAATTTAATGATTAATTGAACGACATGCCAAGAAAATGGAGTCTTGATAACAACATTCTTCACACTCCATGAATTTATTTCTCTACGTCACATAGTCGCCGGATGGTTCATCTATTTGATTATGAATCATTAAAAATAAGTGATGATTCTCGCATATAAATTACGAGGTATTCTGGTTTAAATCTGCTTATATTTTTCCACGCCTAAAAAATATATAAAGCCAGTGTTGTTTAGAAAAATTTCTAAGTTGCAAATATACGAATAATGTGAAATGATCATATCCGAGTAAAATCCTACTTATATATAAAATTCGGATCCAATGCGGAAATATTCAACTTATCCTATTATCAATATGCTAATAATTAGCATATTGATAAATGGGCTCAGTTTATCCTTTCGAGGAGAGGTATTTGCACATGAGTTGGATCATATCCATCAAGAACTATCCTCTGATCCCGCGACACATCTAGAATTACATCACCACAATACTTCCGAAGACGGTGCTGATCTTGATGCAGCAACCCATTTATGCTTGCATTCGTCAGGACAATATCAACCTTTTTTCTTTAATTCCTTTCCGCTGATACCTGACCAAGCAATCGTAGAAGTTTTGACTGTATTTATTTCCGTAATTATTCCCGAAACCATTCCGGATTTACCCCTGCGTCCTCCCCGTAGCGTTTCTTAAGCTGAATTTTAATAGTGCGGTTTGTGGATTGTTTTCTTTGATCCACAGTACCGCTGAAACGGGTCATTCAGGCTTAGCTTGTGACTTGTTTGTATATGCTTAAGTACGCGCGGAGGAATTCCATGAAATTGAGCGATCTATTAATAGCATTGCGCTATTGGGTATCGTCAGAAGTACGAATCATATTGCTGAGCTCCATCCTATTACTGAGTTTTTCATCTCAGATAAAAGCCGGTGTGGATTCTTTTAATATTTCGCCCAATGGGATTGGGATAAAAGGTTATTTAACTAATTCAGTAGTGAATAAAGCGGGAAATGATCTTACTTTGCGTGACGCGGTTAATCTTGCGTTACTCCACAATCCTGAATTGGCGGCTTTTTCCAAGGAGATCCGTGCATTGGAAGGAGCAACCCTGCAAGCTGGGTTACTGAGAAATCCGGAATTAATGGTAAACGTTGAAAATCTCGGAAACATACAAAAGCTGAGTGGTGACATCAATTCATCCGAATCAGTATCTAAGGAGATCGTGCAGCAACTGACAACTATTCGTGTGAGTCAGTTATTTGAGCTGGGTGGAAAACGTGCCGCGCGGGTCAATGCGGCGTCATTAGGTGAAGAATTGGCTGCCAAGGATTATGAAACCAGGCGGGTGGAAATGATTGCCAGGGTTGCCAATGTGTTCACTGAAGTACTCGCTGCCCAAGAACGGTTTAGGCTTGCTGAAGAAACCATGCAAGTGGCACAGAACGTGGTGAATACCGTGACCAAACGTGTGCTAGGCGGTAAAGTGCCGCCCATTGAGGAAACCAGGGTTAAAGTAGGACTGTCGACTACTCGCATTGAACTGGAGCAGGCACAGCGAGATTTAACATCTGCACGGAAGCGATTGGCTTTATTGTGGAATAGCTCATTCCCGCAATTTAATAAGGCCTTGGGAAATCTTGAGTCATTAATTGCTCCTCCAAATTTTCAAGCGCTGGAGACGCGTATTTTAGATAATCCGATGGCGCTTCGTGCCATGAAAAATATCGAACATCGTAAAGCATTGGTGGAGGTGCAGCAGACACGCCGTATACCTGATCTCACCCTGAATGCGGGCGTCGTACATCATGCACTCTTGGGCGGAAGCACAGCTGTGGCAGGTTTGATGGTGCCATTACCGCTATTTGATCGTAATCAGGGTAATCTCAAAGAAGCTTACGAGCGAGTGGACAAAGCTGTGGATGAGCAGACCGCGATGGAGTTGCGCCTAAAAACCGAATTGGCACAATCGTATGAAGCGATGTCAGCGGCATGGAATGAAATCAACATACTGCGTGATGAGGTGTTGCCTGGGGCCAAAGATGCTTTTAACGTGACACGCAGAGGTTACGAATTAGGAAAGTTTGGTTTGCTGGAGTTGCTGGATGCGCAACGTGTGTTGTTTCAGAATCAGCTTCTCTACGTGCGCGCATTGGCAAACTATCAGCGCCTAGTCAATGACATTGAACGCCTAATTGCAATGCCTATCGATAGCTTACCGACCGCACAAAAAACTTCCGCACGTTGATATTAAAAGTAAAAGGATTAAATGATGAACAAAACTCGATTAAGGCCAATCATTATTGTGATTGTCATAGGGATTGTATTGGGTGGGTTGATTCTTACTGCGGAAAAACCTTCTTCGGTTACAACAGATGCGGCGAGTATGGATACCGATGGAAAAGTGGATGAACACGGTACATCAGATATGAAGGGGCACGGTGCAAGTAATCAGCCTGGTATTGGGCCCAGAGGAGGCAAGCTATTCATCGACGGTGATTTTAGTGTGGAAATGACGATCTTTGAAAAAGGGGTGCCGCCGCAATTTCGCATTTATTTGTATGAGAAGGGTAAGTTATTGCCGCCTACAGCAGCCACTGTCGCGATTACGCTTTCCCGGCTGGGCGCGTCGGCGCAATTGTTCAAGTTTACGCCTGAAGCGGATTATCTGTTGGGCGATCAAATCGTCGAAGAACCGCATTCATTCGATATCGCTATCGCAGCTGGACGCAATGGAAAACTCATGCGCTGGAGCTATCATCAGGTAGAAGGTCGGGTGGAAATACCGGATGCCATGCTGAAAAGCATGGGAATCGAAGTCTTGACAGCTGGGCCAGCCACGATCAAGCCTAAGTTGAAACTGCCGGGTGAAGTAATTTTCAACGAACATAACATTGTGCGGGTGGTGCCGAGAGTTCCCGGCGTTGTAACTGCAGTTCATGGGCAATATGGCCAACAAGTGAAAAAGGACGAGGTACTGGCTGTTGTTGAAAGCCCAATGCTGGCCGATTTGCGCAGTCAATATTTTGTTGCGAAGAAACGAATAGCTCTGGCAAAGACGACCTATGAGCGGGAAAAATAGTTGTGGGAAGAAAAGATCTCTGCCAAGCAGGAATTTCTTCTGGCTCAGGAACTGTGGAATGAAGCTGAGATTGCGCTGAAGCTCGCTTCAGTCAAATTGCGTGCACTGGGGGTACAGCCTGAATCGAATCACTTGAAGAACAATTATACCCATTATGAAATACGCGCGCCCATTTCCGGAATCATTATTGCCAGAGCGATTGCAGTGGGTGAAGCGCTGAAGGAAGACAGGGAGATTTATACCATCGCGGATGTATCCACGGTATGGACGGCTGTTACCGTTTACCCTAAAGATCTTAATGTGATTCGGCTCGGTCAGAAAGTTGCAGTGAAAGCGACTGCTTACGATGTGGAAAGCGAAGGAACTGTTACCTATATTTCGACGTTAATCGGCGGGCAAACCCGTACCGCAACAGCCCGGGTCGAATTGGATAATAAAGAAGGAAAATGGCGTCCCGGCATGTTTCTAAATGCTGAGTTGGTGGCGGAAGAAATAGAAGTGCCCGTCGCAGTTTCTGTCGATGCCATTCAAACGATGCGAGATTGGTCAGTGGTATTCGGTCGCTATGACCCATATTTCGAAGTCCGCCCTTTGGAACTGGGGCGCAGTGATGGTGAAATGATCGAGGTACTCAAGGGATTGGCTCCCGGAGAGAAATATGCCGGCGGTAACAGCTTTGCCCTTAAAGCGGAATTGGGTAAAGCGGGCGCAAGCCACGATCATTAAATCGATGAACTTAATCAAGGCTAGCTATCATGTTTGAACGAATTTTACATATCTCCATTTACCAACGCGGCCTTGTGCTGATGGCGGTGTTGATGATGGCCGTCATCGGCGTCTATAGTTACCAGAAGTTATCAATTGATGCGGTGCCTGATATTACCAATGTGCAGGTGCAAATCAATACGACTGCACCGGGATATTCGCCGATAGAAGCCGAACAGCGCATCACTTTTCCGATTGAAATTATCATGGCGGGTTTGCCTCACCTGGACTATACCCGTTCGATTTCGCGCTATGGGTTATCTCAGGTTACCGTGATTTTCAAGGACGGCACCGATGTATATTTTGCGCGCCAGCAGGTCAGTCAACGAATCCAAGAAGCAAAAGGCCGATTGCCGCTAGGTATTGAACCAATGATGGGGCCTATTTCCACTGGTTTGGGTGAAATTTTCATGTGGACCGTCGACGCTAAGACAGGTGCAAAAAAACCCGACGGCACGGAATATACTTCGACTGATTTACGAGAAATACAGGATTGGGTCATCAAGCCGCAGCTTAGGATGGTTAAAGGTGTGACAGAAATTAACACGCTAGGCGGTTTTGTCAAACAGTTTCATGTGGTGCCGTACCCGGAGAAAATGATTTCTTTCGGTCTCTCATTGATTGACTTGGTGACCGCTTTGGAGCGTAACAATCTGAATGTAGGTGCTGGGTATATTGAAAGGAGTGGGGAACAGTATCTGGTTCGCATACCGGGACAAATCGCTAACCTGGATGAAATTGGCAACATTATTCTGGGCTCGAGGCAGGGAACACCCATTCGGGTCAAGGATGTAGCCGATATTCTGATTGGGAAAGAATTACGTACCGGCGCTGCTACTCAGAACGGTAAGGAAGTGGTGTTGGGGACGGTGCACATGTTGATTGGAGAAAATAGCCGAATCGTTGCTCAAGCTGCCGCCAAGAAATTGGAGGAAATCAATCGCAACCTGCCGGAAGGCATCGTCACTACACCGGTCTATGACCGTACCGCTTTGGTGGAAAAAAGCATTCATACGGTGGCGACCAATCTGCTTGAGGGCGCTGCACTGGTTATCGTGGTATTGCTGTTGTTTCTGGGCAACTTACGTGCCGCGCTGATTGCGGCGTTTGTGATTCCATTGTCGATGCTGTTCACGTTCACCGGCATGGTCACCAATCATGTGAGCGCCAATTTGATGAGCCTGGGCGCGATTGATTTTGGCATTATTGTGGATGGTGCGATTGTTATTGTCGAAAACAGTATTCGCCGTCTCGCGCATGAACAGATGCGGTTGGGGCGGGAACTGACGCTTGCTGAGCGTCTTGAACTGGTGTTTGATGCTTCCAGGGAAGCACGACGGGTGTTGATCTACGGCGAGCTGATTATCATCATCGTGTATTTGCCTATTTTTGCATTGACGAGTGTAGAAGGAAAAATGTTTCACCCCATGGCACTCACTGTTGTGACAGCGCTGATTGGAGCGATGATTCTCTCCCTTACCTTTGTTCCGGCAGCGATTGCCTTCTTTTTGTCCGGCAAGGTGAAAGAGACAGAAAGCCCTGTGATGGCGTGGGCAAAAAAAGCCTATGTGCCGGTATTGACAGCAACCATGAATAATCGTGAACTCACGGTTACGATTGCCATCGTGATTGTCATCTTGGCGGGTTTGTTGACGACGCGTGTCGGGAGCGAGTTTGTTCCCAGTCTGAACGAAGGCGATATCGCGCTGCATGCCATCCGCATTCCGGGTACCAGCCTGACGACAGCGATTGAAATGCAGAATAAACTGGAAGAAACGATCAAAACATTCCCTGAGGTCGATCGTGTGTTTTCCAAGATTGGCACTGCTGAAATAGCCACCGACCCTATGCCACCGAGTGTTGCGGATGTTTTTATCATCCTTAAACCGCAGTCCGAATGGACAGGGGAACATCGTACCAAGGCAGAGTTAGTTGACACCATAGAACAGGCTGTACGCAAGGTTCCGGGTAATAACTACGAATTTACCCAACCGATCCAAATGCGTTTCAACGAATTGATTTCAGGTGTGCGTGCCGATGTCGCAGTCAAAGTATTCGGTGATGATATGGATACTTTGTTGGCTTTGGGTGAAGCCATAGAACATCTGCTTGCAACCGTTCCCGGCGCAGCGGATGTGAGAACCGAGCAGATTACCGGATTGCCGGTGCTTTCGATTCAAATGGATCGTGCAAAAATGGCGCGCTATGGGTTGAATGGTCGCGATGTGCAAGATGTCGTGGCCATGTCAGTGGGTGGTAGAAGTACCGGCATGATTTTTGAAGGCGACCGCCGTTTTGATTTGCAAATACGGCTGCCGGAGCATTTGCGAACCGATATTGAAGTCCTGAAACGGCTACCCATCAATGTGCCGGCACAGAGCGTCGCTGTAGCTCCATTGAATCCGCAAGTGTCTCAAGCAACTCAAGCCACACAGGCGGCTGGGCCTGTTTTTGTTACCTTAGGTGAAGTGGCCAACTTCGAAATGACTCAAGGCCCCAATCAGGTGAGCCGGGAAAATGGTAAGCGCAGGATAGTGATTACTGCCAATGTGCGTGGCCGCGATCTGGGTTCATTCGTCCATGAAGCAGAACAATTGATCAATGAAAAAGTGCCTATCCCGCCCGGATACTGGACTACCTGGGGCGGTCAGTTTGAGCAGATGATTTCCGCAGCGCAGCGCTTGCAGATCGTGATACCGATTGCACTCGGGCTTATTTTTATTCTGTTGTACACGATGTTCGGCAATGTGCGTGACGGGCTGTTAATGTTTACCGGTGTCCCATTTGCCTTAACCGGCGGAATATTCGCCTTGTGGCTGCGTGACATCCCTCTTTCCATTTCCGCCGGGGTAGGGTTTATCGCGCTATCCGGCGTGGCGGTACTAAACGGTCTGATGATGTTGGCGTTTATTCGGGGCTTGAGAGAGAAAGGATCATCTTTGGATGATGCGATTCAAACCGGCGCTTTGACTCGACTACGTCCGGTATTAATGACCGCATTGGTGGCGTCGATCGGATTTCTGCCAATGGCGCTCGCCACCGGCACCGGCGCGGAAGTACAGCGGCCTCTGGCAACGGTGGTGATCGGCGGGATTTTGTCGTCGACTGCGTTGACTTTGCTGGTATTGCCAGTACTGTATCGGCTCGTCCATGGACGAGATACTTCGAATAAGGTCACATCGGTAGATCCTGAAACGAAAAAGATACAAGATTAATGATAGTGCCACCAGTTCACCGTGAGGGCAACGCGCTCGGTACCCAGTTCTGCGTCGTACATTGCGAAGAGCGAATTTTCTAAGCTGTATGCCCAATTGAGGATAGTTGATAAGTTATCCGCACTATGACCAGCTGCTGAACCGCCTGAGTTGTCACAGAAGTGTGAAGCCTGACTAGTTCAAGTTTTGTAATTGTACTCCATAGGGTTATTTGGCAGCTATTTTGATACCCAATATCAGTTGGAATACTTCTTAAAAACATCAAATTAGTACAGTAGGTAAAGATAAAATAACGATGAAAATCCATATCTTATTCATATCAATTTTGATATTAGCAACGTTTCATTTTGCTAGTTGTATGAGCAAAACGGCTAATAACAAGAATGTTGAAGCAGATAGAAATCAAGCTCTTTTTAAAGATATGCATATGGATCCTATTCACTATTCTGATAACGAAAAAGAGGTGGGTGCAGTCCGTCTTTCTGCACTAAAATTTAAGAGTCTCGGAATAAAAGTCGGCAATATACCCACACGTGTTCTTTCCGGGGTGGTGAACGCCAATGGTTGGTTGGAATTGTTTCCTCAACATAAAGCCGTCATTACAACTATTTTTGGAGCTAATATTACTGAGATCAAAGTAATTAAAGGAGAAAAAGTAAAAAAAGATCAGATATTGGTTTACCTTTCACATCCCAATCTAATTAACCTACAGACTGCATATACAAGAACCTATAATCAGATGCAATTTCTAGAGAGAGAATACCATCACCAGAAAAGGCTTCACGATGAGAAAATTGGCTCTGATGATGATATTTATCAGCAAACAAAGGCTCGTTATCAAATTATAAAGAGTGAATTAGAAGGTTATGACGCACAATTAAAACAATTAAATCTTGATGTAAAAAAATTGGAGAATGGGAATATTTCTCAATACCTACCAGTAGTAAGTCCTATTGATGGTTACATTGAGAAGATATTGGTGCAAACAGGTCAATTTGTAGATCCTCAAGCGCAAATACTAAGTATTATAAATAATGATTTTATACATGCCGATATACTGGTATTCGAGAAAGATATACACAAAGTAAAAATGGGTCAAAAAGTATCATTTGTGGTGGATTCAGTTCCGAAAAGAAACTTCTCCGCTACAGTTTTCTCTATTGAAAAAAATTTCAAGCGAAATCCTGGGGTAGTTCGTGTGCATGCCGAAATTCATCAAAAAGAATATTTTTTGGGTCTTAGGAAGTTAAAGCGGGTTAGAACGTAATAATTTGAGAATTGCATAGTAGAGATTATCACGGCGATG
>JAIETK010000025.1 GCA_019745325.1 Nitrosomonas sp.
TAGCGCCCAGATCGCTTTTACCTATCAAGGCGTGCGCTGCCGGGAAACTATTCCCATTCCGCCGACCAAGACCGCACAAAAAGAACTGGCGCTTAAGCGACAAGCAATACTGTATGAAATCAGTATCGGTACTTTTGATTATTCCAAGCATTTTCCATATAGCAAGAAAGCCAAGGAATTTAGAAAAAACCGCCCGGATCGTTACACTATCCGCGAAGGTCTGATTGATTGGTTACAACGTGCTCAATCTCGATGCCAACCAAGCACACTGCGCGACTATGAAAGTGCAATTTATCACCATTTGGTTCCAACCTTTGGCGATCTCACTATTGAGGAATTAACTGCACTCAAAATTAAAGAATGGCGGGCTGAACTTCCTTGCTCTAACAAGCGTAAAAACAACATTCTGATTCCACTGCGTCAGTTATATGACGAAATGTACCATGATGAAATCATCACCAAAAACCCACTCGATCATGTGAAAAATCTACCGATCCATACGCGAGAACCGAAGCCCTTCACACCCGATGAAGTCGCAAGTATTCTGAATGAACTTGTAGGACAAGAAAAAAACCTGATTCAGTTTGCATTCTGGACGGGACTGAGAACTTCAGAGCTGATTGCCTTGCGCTGGCAGGATGTTGATATGGACAAAATTGCATCCATGTCCGGGTTGCTAAAGTACGTAATCACTTCAAAGGCACAAAAACCAAATCAGGAGAACGCACAATTACACTTCAATCCCAGGCCAGAGAAGCTTTGCTCAGCCAGCAAACCTATACTGAAAAACTAAAAGAAACTGTTTTTCATAATCCACGCCACAACAAACCTTGGAAAGACGATCAAGCCATTCGTAAAACAGTTTGGATTCCGGCACTGGAACGGGCCGGTATTAAATATCGCAATCCTTATCAAACCCGCCACACTTTCGCTTCAACAATGCTTTCAAGAGGCGAACATCACATGCAGGTTGCAGAGGAAATGGGACATAAGGATTGGGGTCAGATTAGAAAGAGCTATGGACGATATATTCCGCAAAAACAAGGTAAATCTTAGTTCTAGCACTACTTGGCTCACCACATCGTATAAATCTGGGCACTGGTTTATTAAGATTTCATTTCCAGTACTGCATATGTGTAACGTTTGAGTTAAGCGGCAGGCCCGTCGGGCCTGTCCGCTTGAGCGAATGGTTATGCGACTACTTCCCTGCTGCTTTGGCTGCCTCTTCAATCCAGGATCCGAGATTCTTGCTTCCATCATCGTTATTCCATAGATAGAACTTATAGCCATCCGGAAGCTTCCCACAACGCTCGGTAGTGTTGCCATCAAAGTCCTTAATCTTACTTATATCAATTCCGAGTAAGCCATTCCCTCTCGCAATGCTTTGCTTGATTTCATATTTCACCCAACGGCTAGAGCATGTCTTCTCTCCAACCAAAACAACCGTTACAGTTGTTCCCTCAAGCTGTTTATCAATCCATTTCTTAATTGCGTCATCGCCTTCCTTCTTAATTTTTTCGAAGTCGGCCTTATCAATGAAGCCAGCAGCTTCTTTTCCTTGGGTTACCCAGCTATTGCGAACAACCATTGATCTCGTTACATCTTTATACTTAAAGCTAAAGAATACTTTGCGCGCCATTTCCATACTCCATTATCGGTTAAGTTGTTTCAGCATTGAAACTATTAGCTCTCGAGCCTGTGCCAGCTCGGTTTTCTCATCACTAAGAGCTTCCATAGATTTTCTCAGTTGATGTGGAAAACTCGTTGAATGAAAGTATCCGGAATCGGTTAATTTTTCGAAGATCTCTTTGGCAGCATATCCTGTCATTCCGATCGGAATAAGAAGTAGCCCTTTTGATTTGGCAATTTCAAACTCCCGCAGCATTCCGTCCGAGATAACGACTCGCCCATCCTGCATCTTGTTTCCAAATACAAACAGGGCAATTCCAGCATACGAAATCATGTCGTTTCGATAGTCCGCCCAAACCTCAGCAACGTTTCTGGTCCCAACCTGATTTTGAGGAAACGGTCTGAGTATCAACTGGTCAGAGTCCAACCGGTTTCCATTCATGTATAAGTGCTCAAGCACTCCTGTTATTACGGAACTACCAACACCTATTCCAAAACCAGACACAATTCGAAACCCCTGCGCTGCAATATCCTTGCTGAGGGAATAAGTAAATGATTCCGCTTCGAATTTCTCAAACCGGCCATATTCATGCGCGGCACCAGAAATGAAGATTGTGTTCCGCTTGTATGCCCACTCCAGTTCACCAAGAATTCCGGTGATCTCCGAATAGTCATCAACCAACAGCGTCTTTATGCCAAACCGCAGTAAATCTTGTATGAATAGTTCCTGCTTTCTCGCTCTATATTCAGAATCCGCCTGCGATTCACCTTCCTCTTGCACAACGATCCTTTGAATACAGTAATGCTGTCGCTGATCGTTTGAGTACGCAATCCTTACCCGACTCAGGATGTAATCTAAATTTGGATCTGTAAAACTAAAACCAACAAACAAGAATGTCTTCGATACGAGGTCGCCACTAAGCGCACTTATAAACGGTTGCATCTTTATGTGATAAGACTCGTAGTCGTCCTTTGTCAGTATTGCCTCATCAGGATGATCGATATCCCCGTGCATTTTGTAGACTACGGCGTGCCTACCTGGCTTCGTGTAACTAAGCTGCTTTGTTCGGAACTTAGTGTCTGCGATCTTTCCAGCGTCAGAAATTGACTGCTCAATTAGCTTGTCGTAATTCGTCGTCCAGAATGTTGATATGGGGA
This sequence comes from Nitrosomonas sp., assembly GCA_019745325.1. Classification (GTDB taxonomy): domain Bacteria; phylum Pseudomonadota; class Gammaproteobacteria; order Burkholderiales; family Nitrosomonadaceae; genus Nitrosomonas. The sequence continues at coordinate 2,788 of JAIETK010000025.1, forward strand.
GCCTAGCCAATATTTGATGATTGCTGGTTGGCCTGGCGTTCGTTGAAAGTTCATTGATCAGCAACTGATTAAGCTTTCCTCGGTTTGCCAGATTTGTGTTGCAGTGGTATTGCGCGAGAGCTACTAAATCTGTTTCTTTCTTAATATCAAGATCGAGCTCTTCCGCTATCGGCTCAAGAAGCTTGCTCCAGCTAACAAATCCTGCCGGCGCAGAAAGGCCAGCCCCTGCAAATATTGCTAGATTGTTCTCGCATAGGTCTTTAAGGAGTGCGGTGACGAGTCTCCTCTTCTCCTTTTCGAACTTCGTCATTCGATAATCACTCCATTAGTTGCTTAGCCGGATAACATAATATATACGACAAAAAATGTCTCATAATCTGGAATGGAATGTTATATAACTCGAATCGGTTTACCTAAGTATTTATTTTTTAGTGGCTTTAGAATAGAAAAACTCCTAATACATATAATAAATACATCATTTAGTTCTCCCCGTTTAAGTAACACGGGGAGCTACAAATACATTGATAAGAAAACAATCTTTAGCGTATCATAAAACTCTCAAAAACATTGAGATATGGTGATATTTCATGCCTGATACTGTCCGCGAAAAATTTTCCACTCAAGCAGCACCAGAAGTCCTTAGCGCACTTCAAAAAATTGCTGAATCCGAGGGACGACCTATTCAAGAAATACTTGATGAAGCTTTGCGGGAATACATCGAACGTAAAGAAAAAGGCCAACCTCGTCGTGAAGCGATGGATGCTTTTGCGCAAAGCCTAAGCGAATTTGATCAGCTCTACCGTGAATTAGCTAAATAACGTTGAAAGAGTACCTGACTGTTCCCGATATACTGGCAATCCATTCAATATTAATCCAGCGTTACGGTGGAACACATGGCATCCGTGACCGTAACGCACTAGAATCTGCTTTATTTCGCCTTCAATCTGGCTACTATGTTGATATAGTTGCAGAAGCAGCCGCACTGATGGAAAGTTTAGCCATCAATCACCCCTTTGTAGACGGCAACAAACGAGTAGCTTTTGCAGCTACCGATATTTTCCTTCGTATTAATGGTTATCGAATCAATTGTGAATCAATGATTATTTATGCCGACATGATGCAAATGTTTGAAACAGATTCATTTGATTTGGTTCACATTGAACCATGGTTAAGAAAGCTGGTAATCAAAGCATCATAAAGATATAAGAAGCTTACCCAAAGATTCAACTTATCTTGATGGTTTAATTAAATAAGTTTAAACTGATTCAGATAAAATTTTTGAAACTTGTAGAAATACTTCAAAATGACACAAAAATAGCAGAGGTAAACAATAAATGATTGATATATCAAATATAGATCAAGGTTCGAATCCCGCCTTCTCCGCCAAATAAACTCTCTGTAACATCTTGCGATCATTATTGATGTCTTCCATGCTGGTAAAATCGGCGGAATAAACCTGTTTCGCCGTCTGGTATAATCTGTTAATTATTTATATTGAATACCGGTTCAAAATGCTGTTAATGATCGATAACTACGATTCTTTCACCTACAACCTCGTGCAATATCTTTCGGAGCTGGGTGAAGAGGTCGTGGTATATAGAAATGATGAAATTACCCTGGATACGATCTTGAAGTTGAAGCCTGACCGGATCGTGATTTCTCCGGGGCCCTGCACACCTGACGAAGCCGGTATTTCATTGTCCGTTATCAAAAAATTCAGTGAAACGATCCCGGTTCTAGGCGTATGTCTGGGGCATCAGAGCATCGGGCAAGCATTCGGCGGACACATTGTTCATGCGAAACAACTGATGCACGGCAAGACATCGCCGATCTACCACCATAACATTGGAATTTTCCGCAACTTGCCGAACCCCTTTATTGCCACCCGCTACCACTCCCTCGTGATCGAGCGGTCGACATTGCCGGATTGCCTCGAAATTACGGCGTGGACCGAAGATGATGAAATCATGGGGGTTCGTCATAAAACCCTCGCGATCGAAGGCATTCAGTTCCATCCGGAATCAATCTTGAGCGAGCATGGACATCAAATGCTCGAAAATTTTCTAAAACGCGCGTAGTGCTGTAATCCCGGAGACAATCCAATGAATCCACAAGAAGCGCTTCAGCGATTGATCGAGCACCAGGAAATACTGCACGAGGATATGATTTCCTTGATGCGTCAAATCATGCAGGGTGAAGTTTCCCCCGTTCTGATTGCTGCCATCGTCACCGGTCTTCGTGTAAAAAAAGAAACTGCCGGGGAAATCGCAGCAGCGGCGCAAGTCATGCGCGAATTCGCAACCAAAGTCGATATCGCCGACAAAACTTACCTGGTTGATACCTGCGGCACCGGCGGCGATTCCGCGCACACCTTCAATATTTCAACCGCATCGGCATTTGTCGCCGCCGCCGCCGGTGCGCGCGTCGCGAAACATGGCGGCAGATCGGTCTCCAGCAAATCCGGCAGCGCGGATGTATTGGAAGCGTTGGGCGTCAATCTCAATCAAACGCCAGCGCAAGTCGCGCAAAGCATCCATGAAATCGGCGTGGGATTTATGTTTGCACCCAATTATCATGCCGCAATGAAACATGCAGCGCCGGTACGCCGCGAATTGGGCATCAAAACACTCTTTAATATCCTGGGGCCGTTAACCAATCCGGCGAATGCGAAAAGACAAGTTCTAGGCGTGTTTGCTGACGAATTGGTCGAGCCTTTGGCGCAAGTGCTGCAACGCTTGGGAAGTGAGCATGTGCTGATCGTTCATGGCAAAGACGGATTGGATGAAATCACGATTGCGGGCGAAACCAGAATCGGGGAAATGAAAAATAATCAGATTACTGTGTTCTCGGTCAGGCCGGAGGATTTTAACCTCAAAACCGCTTCGCTTGACACCATCCGCGTCAAGGATAATGAGCAAGCCAGAAGAATGCTGCTTTCGGTATTGGAAAATGCGGCGGGACCGGCGCGGGATATTGTTTTGATGAACGCTGGCGCAGCCATTTACACCGCCGGAATTACCGGTTCGCTCGAATCAGGAATAACAGCGGCGCTCCGTGCGATCGAAAGCGGTGCTGCTTTAAAGAAACTGCACGATCTTGTTGAATTTACCAACCGGGATCCCGCGTAAAAAATTATGTCCGATATCCTAAAAAAAATTCTGACCGTCAAGAAACAAGAGATTGCTGCTGCAGAGGCGCAAAAGCCCTATGCGGCGCTGCTTGAAGAAGCGCACTCCGCGCCGCCAGCGCGGGATTTCACCGGCGCAATCCAAAACAAAATCAAAATGGGGCAATCAGCGGTCATCGCGGAAATCAAGCAAGCAAGCCCCAGCAAAGGCGTTTTGCGCGGTCCGGCATCCGGTGATGCGCAAGCGTTCGAATTCGTGCCCGGTGAAATCGCCAAAACTTATGCCCTGCACGGTGCGGCGTGTCTTTCGGTGTTAACGGATAAGCAATTTTTCATGGGAGCTCCCGAATATTTGCAAGCCGCGCGCGCGGCTTGTTCTCTGCCGGTATTGCGCAAGGATTTTATTCTTGAGGAATATCAGATAGCGGAAGCGCGTGCGATGAATGCTGATTGCATTTTATTAATTGTAAGCGCCTTCTTGCTCGAGAACGATTCTAGCCGAGATAATGCGGCCAGCGATCCCGTCGCACGTATGATAAGACTCGAGCAATTGGCTCAATCGCTGGGTATGGCGGTTTTGGTTGAAGTCCATGATGCCGCCGAACTTGAATTGGCGCTCCGGCTTTCAACATCGCTCATTGGAATTAATAATCGCAACCTGAGAACCTTTGAGACAACTTTACATACCACGCTGGAATTATTGGATAAAATCCCGTCAAATAAAACAGTCGTTACCGAAAGCGGTATTCATACACCCGCGGATGTTGCACTGATGCGCGCCCATCAGGTCAATGCTTTCCTCGTTGGCGAAGCCTTTATGCGAGCCGCCGATCCCGGCGCTGAGCTTGCTCGATTATTTTTCTAAGTGGTCTCTTTACAACCCGGCATGCTTAACAAAACATTTCCCCGATAACAACCGAACTTTATTGGTAGATTATTGTTTCCTAAATATTTATATAGGAATGTCGTAAAAAAACTCCTTGCGACAATAAATCAGGAGTTCAGAAATGCTACAACAAAATCAAAGAAAATTATCGGATTGGGTTAATTTTCTTACGACAGCAGAAATTCCTGTTCTCAAGCAAACCGCACGGAATCTTGAAATTCTCAAACAGGATGAAAATAACCTGAATGCGCGCAGCTACGCGAATATTGTAAAAAATGATCCTTTAATGACGGTGAAACTGATGCGCTATATGCAAAAGCATAAGCATCGCTGTCAGGAACATGATGTGATGGAAGTCGAGCAAATCGTATTGATGCTCGGACTTGAAAATACAATCCGGCTGATTCCCGCCACACCGTTGGTGGAAGATATTCTTGGAAAAGATAATAGGAGCGCGCTCGTCTATCTGTTAAAAACTTCCCATCGTGCAAACTTGGCTGCTTCTTATGCTTTCGACTGGGCAATCCGTTTGCATGATTTGCACTTTGCAGATATCCGGCTCGCGGCGCTATTGCATGATATCGCCGAAATCTTGATGTGGTGCTTCGCGCCCAACGAAATGCTGAAAATCAAGCAATTACAAAAGAAAGACAAAACGCTACGAAGCTCCGCCGCGCAAGAAAAAATATTCGGTTTCCCGCTGAATCAGTTACAACATGAACTCGCGATTAAATGGAGACTTCCGGAACTGTTAATCACCCTGATGGACGACAACTGTTCCGGGTTTCAACGCGTCCGCAATGTGATACTCGCGGTAAACCTGGCGAGACATTCCGCCAATGGATGGGATGATGCAGCCTTGCCGGATGATTATGAAGACATTGCCAAGCTGTTACATCTGCAAGCGGGTGATATCATGACTATCGTTGGCGCAAACAAACAACATGAAAATGCATAAAATTAAGTCACTAAACTTCTTGGAATCGATTCTTATATTTTAGGGTTGATGTGTATGAACTTTTACAGATCAACCTTGAATCCGCCGTCCATAAATATCTTCAAAACGCACGATATCATCTTCACCGAGATACGAACCCGATTGAATTTCAATCATCTCCAGAGGAACACAACCGGGATTTTCTAATCTGTGCTTAGTGCCGAGGGGAATATACGTTGATTCATTCTCGGAAACTAAAAAAATTTCTTCATTCCGCGTTACCCGCGCCGTACCCCGCACGACAACCCAGTGTTCAGCCCGATGATGGTGCATTTGCAATGACAATGCTGCACCAGGCTTGACAACAATTCGCTTCACTTGAAAACGTTCACCCGCATCGATGCCATCGTACCATCCCCATGGACGAAATACCTTACGGTGCCAACGGCCTTCCAATCGATCTTGTTTTTTCAGGGAATCAACGATTAGTTTTACGTCTTGTGTTTTGTCTTTATTGACAACCAATACCGCATCAGCGGTTTCCACTACAATCATGTTTTCGACACCCACACAGGTCACCAAGCGGTTCTCTGAAATGACAAGCGTATTGCTGCAATGATTCAATAATACATCGCCTTTTGAAGCATTTCCTGATTCGTCTTTAGGCAGCACTTGCCATAAAGAACTCCAGGCACCGATATCAGACCATTTTGCCGAAAGAGGAATGACAACACCACTGGGCAGCTCATTCCGGGGATCGGTGATTCGCTCCATCACGGCATAATCTATAGAGTCGCTGGGACAATGCTCGAAGGCATTTTTATCCACCCGCAAAAAATCACCATCTTCCGATCCTTTTTCCCACGCACCCTGGCATGCAACAAGAATATCAGGCCGAGATTTTGCAATTGCAGCCAGCCATACCGATGCACGCATCATAAACAACCCGCTATTCCAGAGATACTTCCCAGAATCCAGATAGGCTTGTGCGGTTGATAGATCCGGTTTTTCTACAAAGCGTGTAATATGATATGCAGTATTTTCTTCTGTTAACGGTTCTCCAAGCTGAATATAGCCATACCCTGTTTCCGGTGCATCCGGCGTTATACCGAACGTAACGATGCTATCGGTCAGTGCTTGCAGCATCGCCATTGAAACAGCTTCATGAAAAGATTCGATATCCAAAATGACATGATCAGACGGCATAACTAATAACACCGGATCCTTATCCATCCGCATGGCGGAAAGTGCTGCCAGAGTTAGCGCAGGCGCCGTGTTTCTTCCGAAAGGTTCGAGCAGGATGGTGCCTTTTTTATCCATCAGCCGCAATTGCTCGGCTATAACAAAACGATATTCTTCGTTGCAAACAATGATGGGAGCATTAACTGTAATGCCCTCAAGGCCATCCATTCGGCGGACAGTGGCTTGCAATAGAGAATCATCATCAATGAGCGATAATAGCTGCTTTGGATGCTTCTCGCGTGAAAGCGGCCATAGTCGCGTTCCCGAACCGCCCGATAAAATAACAGGAATCAGTGTATCCATTCAGATCTCAATCAAAAAAGCAAAATTTTCCAATTCTAGCAGCGGGAATCACTTCCCATATCTCCAATCCTGTCGTATAAGATTCTACGGGCGCATGCCCGCCGCTGCTAGCATTCCCGCTATATCCGCCTGTCTTGAATTCAAACTGAGCACACCTATTTCCAGCCGAAACTGTGGGATCCCATTTTCCTTTAAGATAGGACGGATATTTGAGTCACTTTTGCTTGTACTAATCCGGTATTGCGCAAGCCTAAAGTCATTACTGGAAAAACTCTTATTATCAAAAAACTCATCACATAAACAATCTTAAATAGACCCGAACTACTTAACTGTCCGGAACTCCGGAGATTGAGCAGGATCTCCGCGCCGGGCTGAAAAAAACCCCATGATAACACCAGCAGTATGAAGATTTTGCGATACCACCATATAGAGACCGTCCATCAGAGACTTTCTTCGGAACACCCCGAAGAGCAACGGAACTAATAATAAGAGGGTGAATATCCACCAGCCCAGAGGATGGTAAAATCCGCCAATAGCACTCAGCAAGAGACTCAACCACCAAACTCCAACTACTAGTGATAAACGATACTGGACAACCCCCCTTAAAGCTGCCCGCAAATAAGGTTTTCCCCATGCTTCGCGCAATAACTCACCCGCTCCCCAAATATAACGACCACACCAGCGCCGCCATAGCAATCTAAAACTCGTATCGGTATGACCGTAGTGTTTAACCGCTTGGAGATTTAATCGTTGTAAGTGCCATCCATTCGCACGCAACCGCAAACCGAGCTCAAACTCTTCGTAAGAATGCAAATTGCGGTTCGTCAAATACTCAATCTGCTCTATAGCTGATTTTCTATACAATCCTCCCATATTCAAGCAATCAACTTCACCAAATTTAAAGATATCATCTTCAGTACGACGACGAAATTCAGCATTCGTTATGTACATTTCCTCGATAACACCCCCTACACCTCCTAACGACGGATCTGCATCCAATGCCGCAACTGCGGCAACCAGAAAATCACCATCCAATTCCATATCTGCATCAAGAATATATACATATTCGCCAAGTGCAATACGATAACCAAGCTCAGCACCTACCCCGCAACAGCGATCCTGAGGATTGATAAGCTGCACAATCCGCATCGGAAACTGATGAGCCAAATCCACGGTCCGGTCGGTTGATAGGGAATCAGCCAAAATTACTTCACCACTACCTACTTTAGCAACAGCGGCTAAAGCTGATTCAATTGCGCGAACAATATTCTTCTCTTCATTGAGTGCTTTGATGATAATACTGACTTTCATGTGATAAACCATGGTGAATTCGAGTAATAAGAGCAACTAAAATTATGCAGCAAGCAAAATCGGCTCACTGCTCCAAAATAACTCTATTAGGGAAAGCTGATTAATTGACTACACGAGCGAATCACTTCGTTGCGCGATACTCTCTCTTGCCCATCTTGTTAGTACTGCCTTATCAGTCCATTAACCTTTCATTCGCACCATATTTCCAGGGTACACAGGGGTATACAAATTTCATGTTGCCATTCAATCCTTGAGCGATCAAGGTATACCCCGGAAATTCCGGATCGTCATCCAGTGAATCGTATCAACTTGTACCGACAGCGGCTGCATTCCAGGTAAGCAAAGCTTCTTGTTTCGAATGATTACAAAGCGACATATCTGCACATCCATGTTGCAATACGGCAATCTTTGGCGGTCTTTCCGACGACTTGCTTGATTTCTCGTCAAGCACAATTAATTGGTATATTCCTCATTGATTCGACTCCCCCAATTCTTTGCCATGCCGGGAATGTGCGACAATTTTTTATTCCGCTAATACCAGCAACGAATAACCTCCCAGAACTCTGACAGCGAGGTCATTATTGATCGAGAAAGCTAACTTTCTTGGAATTTTCATTAAGCTCGCTTTCCATCCACGATTCGGTAAATCAATGGTATTTCCTGTATAAAAATAGTCAATTACTTTATAACCGGTATCGTTTAGCGTTTCGAGCGCTGTTTCCTTGGTAAAGTAATGAATATGACCATCAGACCGTCTGAGTTTAAGAATTGGAGAACATCGTAAAACTGACTGAACTGAGAGATCGAGTGGAATATGAAAAATCTTGTATTGGGCTTTGTTTTTTAACTTTCTTAGGAAAGTGAAATAATCTTCAATATGCTCAAAGACATCAATCGCCAAAACTATGTCAAAAAATTCCGTATCCTCACTCAGAAGATTTGAAAGTTGAAATGTTAGATTCGGTTTCGCTTTCGTTAGACAAAGCTGATAAGCTTGAGGCGATACTTCGTAGCCAAAAAATTCCTTATCCGTTCCGAAATAAAGAGATAGCTGATTCAGGATCTCTCCCGCACCGCAACCGACCTCACAAATTTTTTGGGGGTTGAGACGGTTCTTCTCAATAATTTTTATTATCTGCTTTGCTTTCCATGGTGAATCTTCTTCATGCCATGTTGGGTTATTTTCATGATACGTACCATCATCATACATTTGAACCATGTCGTGTTCCTTCTATTTCACGCAGTCTTTCTTCAAATACCAAATATAAAGCTTATATCTCAGATATTATTTTTATCGGCGAATACTGTATCGTATGCTGATAGCAATTTTGGCGCTTCATACCGCCACTCGAGTTCATTCTTGACCCGATTGCGGCCAAATTCCCCCATTTGTTTACGCAATTCCACATCATCCAATAATTGCAGAATTTTTTTCGCCATATCCATGGGATCATTTTTATTGGCGTACAAGGATGCTCTCTGCGCGGATACCTTACCTTCCGTGAGATCAAATTGAACAATTGGCTTACCGAGCGCCATATATTCCATGATTTTGTTCATGGTTGATTTGTCGTTCATTTCATTAGCCACATCCGGATTGACACATATATCCGCGGTATTAAGCATCTCCAACAATTCTTGATCCGGTACCCGGCCTGTAAAAGTAACAAAATCGGTTATTCCAAGATCTATGGCCATTTGCTTCATCTCAACCAGCGATGTACCGCCGCCGACTAAGCCGAAGTGTACATCCGTCCGTCCTAAATCTTTAATTAGATAACGTGCTGCTTGCAGTAATAAATCAATTCCTTCTTGCGCTCCCATAACGCCGACATAGCCGATTAAATATTTTCGTCCGCACTTAAGCTCTTCTTTGGGCGGTATGATCCTCAATCGATCTAACTTCGGCCCGCTACGAACCACGAAAACTTTATCCGGATCCATACCGCCGCGTTCAATGGCAATTCGTTTGTATGATTCATTCGTCGCAATCGAAACATCCGCAGTCTTAAATGTCCAGCGCTCAAACAATACGAGTAATCTATAGAATAAATCGCGCCGGCCAAACTTGGCTTCATAGAGTTCAGGATTGATATCGTGGTGATCGAAAATAAATTTTTTCCGCATTAGCACTTTAAAGAATCCGCCAACCAAGAATAATAAATCCGGTGGATTACAAGCATGAATTACGTCAAAACCATGTTTAAAATATACCTTCCAGGAGAGACGAAAGGTGTGAAATAGCGCAAGTGAATATTCAATCAGATAACCCTTCGCACCCTCCGCTTCAAACGGAAGGTGATAGCGATAGATATGAATGTTATCGATCATTTCATACTCTTTTTCATACCCTTTACCTGTCGGGCAAATAATTGAAACGGCATAACCATTGCTATGCAGGGTTGTCGCTTCTTGCCATACGCGCCGATCAAAAGGCGATGGTAGATTTTCGACTATAATGAGGACTCTGCGCGGAGTAGGCAACATTTATTAGCTTCGCTGATAAGCAATTAGGGATTTGGTTAAACCCAATACACGCTCTTCAAGGATATTCGCCTCAGGGAAATAGCGCTGCATATCTTTTACGGTTGGCAAATAAAAATCCGGACTCGTTTGCTTGACCCAATAGCGATTGGTAAATCGGAACAAAGGAACTTGAAGCCGGCGTGGCAAATAACTGACAAAGGGTAACCAGGAGTGTGTTTCAATAGGAAACCAACGATAAGGCGCTTGCACAAAATAGCCATTACCCAGACGAATAATCTCCCTTGCAAATTCGCCCTGATGGCGTTGCGCTTCTTCGCGAAAGATACGACCGGAAACCAATGTCCATACGCTATCTTTTGGAACAGTTACATGCTCAATGACAGAAGAACAAAAAACAATATCAAAAAATTTATCCGGAAAAGGCAGCGGACCTGCTTCTGGAATTACAACCGGGACGAACCCAAAGCGCTCCGAAGCTTGCTGAACTGCTTGCCCGTCAATATCAGCAATATATACGTTGGCTGGTTGCACTGGAGAATTCTCCAGTACCGCATGAATATGAACACCATTCCATCCTCCCAAATCAAGTATTTTAGTTTCTGAAGTCAAGTCAAAGTGATCCAAAAACATTTTTGCCCTGCGTTGACGAGATGATGTCCGGAAACGAGCAAGCAGGTTTCCAGCGCCTTCAATGATGAAAGATGTTTTCTGATTCATTGTCATTAAAATTTCTCGACTCTCGAATAAATCTATCGGTAACAAAAATTAACTTAGCGCTGCCCCATGAAATAGATACAAGATACTCATCACCCGCTTCCGGTTTGGCATTCATACTATTTTGAGTTTCACCAACAAATTCCGTCATAACGATCCCCGCTCTGATTAGGAACGATACGCACCAGATCAACCACGACTTGGCCCGATTTCAATTCACTCGGCACATTGCGGAACTCCGCCGCTCCATTGCCTATCACTATCGTTTCTGCAAAATTCAGCACTTCATCCATTGAAGCCGCCATTAATTTGGAAATATGTGGAATATGGTTCAGGATGTAATCTTGATTGGCGCCCGTCAAAGCGGCCAGATTAACGTTTTTATCGTAAAGCTTCAAATCGTAACCTTTGCCGATTAGGTATTCAATCACATTAACCAGCGGTGATTCCCGCAAATCGTCCGTCCCTGCCTTAAAAGAGAAACCCAGAATACCAACCTTCTTATTCCCTTTTTCAGCGATCATGTTGATACCTTTCTCAATCTGCCGCTGATTTGATGGAAGAATTGCGTTAATAAGCGGCAAATCGATATCCAAACTTTTTGCCTTATACATCAGAGCTCGTACATCCTTGGGCAAACAAGAACCGCCGAAAGCAAAACCGGGCTTCATATAATAGGGCGACAAATTTAATTTTGTATCCTGACAAAAAATCTCCATCACTTTATGGCCGTCAATTCCCTCTGCTTTACAGAGATTACCGATCTCATTGGCAAAAGCGACTTTAACAGCATGCCAGGTATTATCCGCATATTTCACCATCTCTGCTGTGTCGACACCGGTTCGGATCAACGGCGCGGCCATTTTCGCGTACAACTGCATCAGCAATTCGCCGGCTTTGGTATCGGTCTCACCGATAACCGTCTTGGGAGGATTGTAGTAATCGAATACCGCTGTTCCTTCCCTGAGGAATTCCGGATTATTGCATACGCCAAAATCTATTCCCGCCTTCTTACCCGAAAACGATTCCAATGCCGGAATTACAACATTGCGCATAGAACCCGGAAGCATCGTGCTGCGGGCAACGACGACGTGAAAATCACTTTTATCTTTAAGAGCAGCGCCAATTTGTTCGCACACCTTGCGCACATGACTCAGATCCAAGTTACCGTTCAGTTGCGACGGCGTTCCGACACACACCAAGGATATTTCCGAGTTCATCACGGCGTCACGCACATCCTGAGTAGCTCGTAACTGATTGTTTTTCACTGCTGCAGCAATCATTTCTCCGATATCTTTTTCAACAATCGGCGAAGTACCCTGATTGATCAGATCAACTTTTGTTTTGTTCGGATCGACACCGATCACAAAATGCCCATCTGTGGCTAAACAACCGGCAGAAACAGTACCCACATAACCCAAACCAAAAATACTTATTTTCATGTGACTCCTTCAATTTGTTGATCAGAATCTCTTTTTCAACCTGCCTCAAACAATTCAGGCATTATAACCCGATGATATTTTAAGAATCGTTGATCTTCGAGCTGTACCGCTAATTTTCTCTCGCCAAATAACGGTCGGCGCAGGCACTTTTTCATCGAAACTTCGTGAAACCCAACCCAGCGGCAATTCGTCGTTTCCACAGACCAACTCCGGCCGGAAATTATCATGAGGCATGGTCATCTCTACACATACATTAGCAACCATTGCCACAACTTTATTGTCCTCCACGGCCACTTGACAGGCTTCCGAAAAGTGCCAATTAAACTCGATATCGTGCGCGCCGGAACATTCCAGAACATCTTCGACCACAATCATTTTTTCTTTCTTTAGAAACTCGATTTTACGGCGATGAATCACCGGATCCACCAACCTTGCATAACCATCGTGACGGGCAACTAGACAATCTCTGCCCGGATTGCTTTCCCAAGTCTCGCAAAAAACAGCCGCTTTATGCAGCCACATAAAATTACCGCCGGATTCAGATTGATCCATTCCATCAATTCTAATTGTGTTATGCGCGGAAGTGCCTCGGAAATAATCGCGCCATTTTTTCTGCGTATGAAAAGCGTAAGTGCCTGGATCAATGAGCAAAGAATTGCCCGCTACCGACAGCGTAAACGATAATGCATCAGCATGACCATGCGCAGCAATAGAAAGATAACCCAGTGGCCCGGCGTCAACCACGATGCGCACTTCGTCATCTGAATCAAAATTATCCCCCATCACGAAATAGCCGCCTTCTCTGAATTCCTGACGAGGTTTTACCAGCACGCCGCTTGTGGCAATCGAGTCGAATTGCGACTTTGCTTCGTCGCCTAGCAACCACCGGCTTTTATCATCGAAGCTCCCTGCTTTCATTTTAAAGTCTGCGCGATCATATATCAGTGCGCCGGTTGCCAGCAGCGAACGATAAACATCCCAGCCATGCTCTTTACTCCAATGCACCATTAGAGCACCATCCGCGTCTCCGATCATCGGTACCGTCCCGGAAACATCCATGACCGATGCAATAAATTCAAGCATTCTTTCCAATCTTGAAGAAAAATTCTGCGAAAACTCGATTCCATTTGCACGCGCGGTCAGCAGGCAAATCAACATCATGTCGGTTACTTCATGCTGATAATAGATTGCTTGTTCACGATTCACACCGTCGGAAGCATTTTGTTTTAGCGTCTCCGATTCAAGTTCTCTATACGCCTGGGCCTTCCATTGTTCGCTCTCTTGCCAACAAGGCCAAGTGATAGCCGCCACAAACAAACCCATCAACTCACCGTACAAATGATTGTTCGCAGATGAATGCCGCGAGAGAAATCCGGCTATAAAATGACAATGTTGATAAATACTATCCAGCCATCGGCGTTGAAATCGCTGACCTTCTTCAGATGCAAAAAGAATACTTGAGCCGCCGCCCAGCAGATGCCAGGTAAAAGACCAATTCACCAGCCGTATCGCTAACTCAAGCGAACTTGTCCAATTTACGCCTAATGGATAAGGACATTGATCAAACCACGAATCCAAAAAAGTTTGAATACCTTCTGCATAACGCTTATCGCCACTCAAATGATAGGCCTGCGCTAGAGTGGTTAAATGCAGATGCCGGTTGGGCTCCCACAGATATTTGATATCACCCACGATACGTTCATCACGATAATCAAGCGTTTTGCCAAAAACCAATGGCGCCTCAATCCCTGTTTTAGGATCACGATTCCATCTTGGTGGAAAACCGAGGTGAGCACCTTTCAGCGCAAAGATGTCATAATAACCCGCCAAAACACGGTCTGCAGCATCGCAATATAATCCGGCATCGAATTGGCACGGCAACGGAGTTATCCACGGCTTGCCGAAACGTGACAATCTGGGAGATGTTTGCTGCTTAGACCGCGCTAGCATAAACGATTCAAGTTTCAGTTGAACAGCCTGCCGTACCCGATGGCCTATTTCAGGCAATCCCATCGTTCGTAATCGATTGAATTTCCAATTCAAACTACTCATATTGATTGATAGTAGCCAATGTTTTTAAATGAGATGCTATGACAGCGACAGATCATTGATTCTTTGGTAAAAGGTTTAAATGAATTCTCTGGTACATTTTGCTGGCAAGCACTTAAGGTTCACAGAGTATATAATTGATAATGGATTAATTATGCAAACGCCGCCTCAGGCCTACAATTGGGCGTTCAACCAAATAAAACATTAAAGCGGAAAATAAAACTGCCAAAATAAAACTAAATATCAATCGTGTCAGATGATCTGAATCGACAAAACGATCCACCATAAACAACAAAAAAACATGAGAGAGATAAAAAGTATAAGAAATGACTCCAAAAAAACGCACAGGTCGCCAGTTGAGCCATTTGAATATCAACCAGTCAGGATGGCGGATTGCCAGCCAGAAAATTGGAAATAAAGCTACGCCCTGAAGGGTATAGCGAAAAGTCTCTCGAAAAAAAACATCTCGCCATATCAAGCAAAACAACAATACCGCAATTGCTACACAAAGTACTAAATAGCTGGTCCAATCACTAAACTTCTGAGTGTCATCCATCATCGGGTTTTTCCATACCCCCATAATGCATCCAAACAATAGCGAGTCAAAACGAGTGTCCGTCGCATAATAGGTATGAATTGGAGGCACACCCACTTCCCAAACTAGCCAGCAACGCCAAATTAGCACAAAAATACAAATTACAACAAATATCATAGCCGCTTTTGCATATGAGTACTTACGAATGGCAAACGTAAAAAGAAATGGAAAAATCAAATAGAAATGCTCTTCAATGGCAAGAGACCAATAAATTGCCGTAGCCGGTACCAAATGGTCTTTTCCATAAAAAATAATATAGTAATTCGTCCAATAAAAAATCTGTGAAATCACCGCCCAGGGTTGCATTTGATGCTCAACTACACCTACAAATGCCAATAGTGCAATTAAGAATAAAACAAGGGTCTTAGGAAGTTAAGCACTTATTAAAGTGTGTTAACTTACTGAGATGAATGTTAAAAATAGATACTATATTC
>JAIETK010000017.1 GCA_019745325.1 Nitrosomonas sp.
GTTAATTTGATAGCACCAATTGCGATGGAAGATGGACTGCGATTTGCGATACGTGAAGGCGGCAGAACAGTGGGTGCTGGTGTCGTCGCCAAAATTATTGAGTGATTCTAAAAATATTTTGCAGGAATAATACTGTTTCGTCAGATATTTAACATTAGAAAAAAGTTTCAAAGGTATAGGCCAGTAGCTCAATTGGCAGAGCGTCGGTCTCCAAAACCGAAGGTTGGGGGTTCGATGCCCTCCTGGCCTGCCATACAATGAATAGCATTTACTAGTAAGAAAATGCACAAATCAAAGCGGTTGTATTAATGTGTGATAACAATTGATAGGTTGTAGTGGTTTTGATAATTAAAATTCGCTTGATAAAAGTTTTGTTTTTGGATTGGCATAATCAAGTCTAAAGAATTAAGTCCGAAGGGTTAAATTGTTGTGATGAATAAATTAAAGCTTGCGCTTGCAATCATTTTTATTTTGGTGGGTATTGCAGGTTTCATTTATATGAATGAAAGTGCGATGGTTATCCGTATTTTGTCCATCCTAATAGGTTTGATTCTTGCTGTGATCACTGCGCGATTTACAACCCAAGGTCAGGATTTTTTTGTGTTTTGCAGAGAATCCATTGAAGAAACCAGAAAAGTTGTTTGGCCAAGCAGAAAAGAAACGTTTCAAACATCAGGTGTGGTTTTTGCGTTTGTTATTGCGATGGCTTTATTTTTATGGCTCATAGATGCTGCATTAATGTCTCTTGTGAAGCTGATGATGAATCAAGACGTCTGATTTTTTCTCAGAGGAAAGAATGAGTAAGAAATGGTATGTAGTTCACGCTTATTCGGGGTATGAGAAAAGTGTGCAGCGGGCATTGAAAGATCGAATTGATCGAGCGGGCATGCAGGATAAGTTTGGCCAAATCTTGGTGCCGGTAGAAGAAGTCATTGAAATGAAAAGTGGTCAGAAAAATATTAGTGAACGAAAATTTTTCCCTGGTTATGTCCTGGTTGAAATGGAAATGTCCGATGACACATGGCATTTAGTAAAAAATACTGACAAAGTAACAGGGTTTGTTGGCGGCTCGGCGATGAAGCCGACACCAATCAGTCAAAAAGAAGTTGATAGCATTTTGCATCAGATTCAAGAGGGAGTTGAGAAGCCTAAGCCAAAAATACTATTCGAAATCGGCGAAGCGGTGCGCGTAAAAGATGGTCCCTTCACAGATTTTCACGGCAATGTAGAGGATGTCAATTATGACAAAAGTAAGTTGCGTGTATCTGTTTCAATTTTTGGTCGCCCAACACCAGTAGAGTTAGACTTTAATCAAGTAGAAAAAACCTGATTTTTCGACTCTTAGAGAGTTTAAAAACGTTCTTAAGTATTTCATTTTTTAATGGGGAGAGTGGGTAACCATTCGTTTGAACCCAACAAGGAGATTTCCGTGGCAAAGAAAATAATCGGCTATATTAAATTACAGGTTCCAGCAGGTAAAGCGAACCCAAGTCCGCCAATCGGTCCCGCACTAGGTCAGCGGCAATTAAATATTATGGAATTCTGTAAAGCATTTAATGCGGCCACTCAGAAGATGGAGCCAGGGCTGCCGGTGCCAGTAATAATTACAGCTTATGCCGATAAGAGCTTTACGTTTGTAATGAAAACAACCCCTGCTACTGTATTAATCAAGAAAGCAGCGGGTGTCGGAAAAGGAAGTTCGAAACCACACCTGGATAAAGTTGGAAAGTTGACTCGTAGTCAAGCAGAAGAGATAGCAAAAACGAAAATGCCCGATTTGACAGCAGCTAACTTGGATGCGGCAGTTCGCACTATCGCAGGCAGTGCAAGAAGTATGGGCATCGAAGTGGAGGGGATATAGAATGGCACGTTCATCAAAACGTTACAACAATCTTGCTGGAAAGGTTGACCGCAATAAAGCCTATCAGATCGAAGAAGCATTGGGGCTTGTGAAAGAATCGGCGACTGCCAAGTTTAACGAGTCGATTGATGTGGCGGTTAATTTAGGTATAGATGCAAAAAAATCGGATCAAGCCGTACGCGGATCCGTAGTTTTGCCGGCTGGCACGGGTAAGACTGTGCGTGTTGCAGTCTTTGCGCAAGGTGATAAGGCTAAGGAAGCGCAAGAAGCTGGTGCAGATATTGTTGGGTTCGAAGATCTGGCTGCTGAGATAAAGTCGGGAGTAATAAATTTTGATGTGGCAATTGCAAGCCCCGATGCCATGAGAGTAGTCGGTCAATTGGGCCAAATATTAGGCCCGCGTAGTTTAATGCCGAATCCAAAAGTTGGTACGGTGACGATGGACATAGCGGGCGCTGTAAAAAACGCAAAAGCCGGTCAAGTACAGTTTAGAGCGGATAAAACAGGCATTATCCATTGCACAATTGGCCGTGCTTCATTTGAAATTGCAGCATTGAAACAAAATTTATTAGCCTTGATAGATGCGCTTAACAAAGCTAAACCAGCTTCGTCAAAAGGTGTTTATCTTAGAAAAGTGTCTATATCAAGCACCATGGGTATCGGTGTGCGAGTAGATCAAACAAATATTGTGTAGTAAATAGAACTTTGGGCCACATGAATACTTAATCTGTTTCATGTGGATTATCAAAGACCACTGGGGTAATTTGCGAGCAAACAAGTGGATAAACGCTTGTTAGTTTGAAGTAAATTCTTAAAAGCCTAGCCATTAGAGACTAATGATCTTAAGTGATCGCTGTTTTTTTAATCAAGCTGGTACCCAGCGCAGATGGTGTGCCCAAAACAGGAGTTTTTCCTGGTTTAAGGTAGCCAGTTTTTAGTACTTTGGCATAAAAAATTATCCAAGTACTATTTTTACTGATGGAGAATGAACCTTGAGTCTTAATCTTGAAGAGAAAAAAGCAATAGTAGCGGAAGTGAGTGCGCAAGTTGCAAATGCTAAAGCGATTATTATTGCTGAGTATCGAGGGATGGAAGTCGGTCAAATGACGCAATTAAGAGCGAGAACTCGTGAATCCGGCATTTATTTTCGGGTTGTCAAAAATTCATTAGTTCGCCGAGCTGTTGCTGAAACCCCCTATGCCGGGTTAGCTAAGCATATGGTTGGTCCTCTGGTGTACGGCATTAGTGTCGATCCAGTTGCAGCAGCAAAAGTACTTCATGAATTTTCGAAAACCAACGAAAAGTTTGTAATCAAAATAGGCGCACTTGGCGATCATGTCATGTCGATTGATGAGATTGCTGCGCTTGCCTCGCTGCCAAGCCGTGAGGAGTTGCTTTCTAAATTGTTAGGAACAATGCAAGCGCCTGTTGCCAAATTTGTTCAAACTCTTAATGAAGTGCCAACAAGATTTGTACGTGGCTTAGCTATGATACGTGATAGCAAGTAACGTAGAAATATCATTTGATCAGAACATAGTTAAATAATAACCAGGAGAGAAATAATGGCGGTATCGAAAGAAGAAATTTTAGAAGCAATTGCAAGTATGTCAGTACTAGAACTATCGCAATTGATAAAAGAAATGGAAGAAAAATTTGGAGTTTCGGCAGCCGCAGCCGCTGTTGCAGTTGCAGCTCCAGCTGGAGCAAGTAGTGCCCCTGCTGCTGCAGAACAAACCGAATTTACGGTGATTCTGACTTCTGCGGGCGAAAGTAAGGTTAATGTGATCAAAGTGGTCAGAGCAGTAACCGGATTAGGTCTGAAAGAAGCCAAAGACTTAGTCGATGGCGCTCCAAAACCACTCAAAGAAGGCGTATCGAAAGATGAAGCGACCAATATTCAGAAGCAATTGGTAGAAGCTGGAGCGACCTGCGAAATCAAATAATAAATATCGTTTGATCGGGCTGGTGTGCAATTTATGCCACCAGCCTTTGGTGTTTTTATAAATTGAGTTGATATGTAGATGCGGGTCTTTAAATAATTAAAAATTATTTAGCCTTAATTCCTCGAACCACTATCTTCTTCTCCCGGAGATAATTCATGAGCTATTCGTTCACAGAGAAAAAACGTATTCGTAAAAGTTTTGCTAAACGGGCAAGCGTCTTACCGATCCCTTTTCTTCTCGCTACTCAGCTCGAGTCTTATGCCACATTCTTGCAAGAAAATGTGGCACCCAATAAACGTTTGAATCACGGCCTGCAGGCGGCTTTTAATTCGATATTTCCAATTGAAAGCCACACTAAGAATGCTCGCTTGGATTTCATAAGTTATGAGCTAGGGACACCGGTCTTTGATGTGAAGGAATGTCAGCAACGTGGATTGACTTATGCATCCCCGTTACGTGCGCGGGTAAGACTGACAATAATGGACAAGGAAATATCCAAACCGACCGTCAAGGAAGTCAAGGAACAAGAAGTTTATATGGGCGAGATTCCGTTGATGACCGAGACAGGTTCATTTGTTATTAATGGCACGGAGCGAGTGATAGTTTCGCAGTTGCATCGCTCACCAGGTGTATTCTTTGAGCATGATCGCGGTAAAACACACTCTTCCGGAAAGCTTTTATTTTCTGCAAGAATTATTCCATACCGGGGGTCCTGGCTTGACTTCGAATTTGATCCCAAGGATTGTCTGTATTTCAGGATAGATCGTCGCCGCAAAATGCCTGTTACAACCTTACTAAAGGCTATTGGTTGTACGGCAGAACAGATATTACAAGAATTTTTTATATTTGATACTTTCCATTTCAATGATAAATCCATTCAGTTTGAGCTAGTTCCCGAACGCTTGCGAGGGGAAGTGGCAAGTTTTGATATCCTCACCAAAAATAAAAAATTAATAGTTCAGAAAGATAAGCGTATTACAGCCAAGCATATCCGTGAGATGCAGGAAGCCAAGATTGATCAATTGGAAGTTCCTGAAGATTTTTTGTTAGGAAGAATCCTTGCTCAGAATATTATCGATAAAGAAACGGGGGAGATCATTGCTTTAGCCAATGATGAAATAACCGAAGAAGCCTTGATTAAGTTAAGAAACTCAAATGTCAGTAAAATCAATACACTGTATGTAAATGACCTGAATCACGGCGCTTATATTTCGCAAACATTAAAAATTGATGAAACAACCGACGAAATGAATGCTCAGGTTGCTATATATCGAATGATGCGACCCGGTGAGCCTCCTACTGAAGAAGCTGTTAAGGCGCTATTTTTTGGATTGTTTTATTCGCCGGAGCGATATGATTTATCAGTCGTGGGGAGGATGAAGTTTAACCGTAGAGTTGGCAGGACTGAGCTAACGGGAGAGCAGACGCTTTCCAACGAGGATATTATTGCGGTTATAAAAATTTTGGTCGAGCTGCGCAACGGACGAGGAGAAATCGACGATATCGATCATCTTGGAAATCGGCGCGTGCGTTCAGTGGGAGAACTAGCTGAAAATCAATTCAGAGCAGGTTTGGTGCGTGTAGAACGAGCTGTTAAAGAGCGCCTAAGTCAAGCAGAATCAGAGAATCTAATGCCGCACGACTTGATTAATGCCAAACCGGTATCGGCAGCTGCGCGGGAATTTTTTGGATCGAGTCAATTATCGCAATTTATGGATCAAACAAATCCGTTATCGGAAGTTACCCATAAGCGGCGTATTTCCGCACTAGGACCGGGAGGTTTGACGAGAGAAAGGGCTGGTTTTGAAGTGCGAGACGTGCATCCTACCCATTATGGCCGGGTATGTCCTATTGAAACACCAGAAGGTCCAAATATTGGACTAATAAATTCACTGGCTTTATACGCACGAACTAATGAATATGGATTTATTGAAACGCCATATAGTAAGGTAAGAAATGGCAGAGTAACCGAAGAGATTGATTATCTTTCAGCGATTGAGGAAGGTAATTTTATGATCGCACAGGCTAATGCTGAAGTCGATCATGACAATCAGTTAATTAGCGACATCGTTTCTTGTCGACACAAGAATGAATTTACGCTTTCTTCTCCAGATCGAATCGAATATGTCGACGTAGCGCCCGCACAAATTGTATCCGTTGCTGCTTCACTGATACCCTTTCTGGAACATGATGATGCAAACCGTGCCTTGATGGGATCTAACATGCAACGTCAAGCGGTGCCATGCTTGCGTCCTGAGAAACCGCTTGTCGGTACTGGAATTGAGCGGGTAGTGGCAGTGCATTCTGGTACTACTGTTAGAGCAAGGCGTGGCGGGATCGTCGATTATGTCGATGCTAGCCGGATCGTAGTTCGTGTGCATGATGCAGAAACCCGGGTTGGCGAGGTCGGCGTAGACATTTATAACCTGATTAAATACACACGATCAAATCAGAATACTAATATTAATCAACGTCCGCTGGTAAAAGTTGGTGACAACATCAGCAGGGATGATGTCATTGCGGATGGTGCCTCCACCGATATGGGGGAATTGGCTTTGGGGCAAAATATGCTCGTGGCATTTATGCCTTGGAATGGTTATAACTTCGAAGACTCGATTCTGATCTCAGAGAGGGTTGTCGCGGAAGATCGCTTTACTTCTATACATATCGAGGAATTATCAGTTGTAAGTCGGGATACTAAGCTGGGGACAGAAGAGATAACTGCTGATATACCCAACTTGTCTGAACATCAACTGAGTCGGCTTGATGAATCGGGTATCGTTTATATCGGCGCAGAAGTAGAAGCGGGCGATGTTTTGGTTGGGAAAGTGACGCCAAAAGGTGAGACACAATTAACCCCTGAAGAAAAATTGTTGCGTGCAATTTTTGGTGAAAAAGCATCGGATGTAAAAGATACTTCTTTACGGGTTCCATCGGGAATTTCAGGAACTGTGATCGATGTCCAAGTATTTACCAGAGAAGGTATTGAACGTGATAAACGCGCTCAAAAGATCATCGACGATGAGCTGGTTCGCTATAAAAAAGATCTGGCTGACCAAATGCGCATTGTAGAGGAAGATGCATTTGCCCGACTTGAGCGCTTGTTGGTCGGGAAAGTTGCGACAGGTGGACCGAATAAGCTTGGAAAAGGAAAGGAAATCACAACCGAGTACTTAAAAAGTTTGGATCCTCACTATTGGTTTGATATTCGACTATCCGATGAGGACGCAAGCATTCAACTTGAACAAGTGCGTGAGAGCATGGCTCAAAAACGGAAGGCATTTGATGCCGCTTTTGACGAAAAGAAGAAAAAACTTACGCAGGGCGATGAGCTTGCGCCCGGCGTTCAGAAAATGGTCAAGATATACATTGCTGTCAAGCGGAGGTTACAGCCAGGCGACAAAATGGCTGGACGGCATGGCAATAAAGGGGTGATTTCCAAGATTGTGCCACTGGAAGACATGCCTTATATGGCGGATGGAACGCCAGTCGACGTGGTATTAAATCCCTTGGGTGTTCCTTCTAGGATGAATGTCGGTCAAATTCTTGAAGTTCATTTAGGATGGGCAGCAAAAGGGTTGGGTAAGAAAATCGATGGAATGCTCAAATCGCAACGAAATGCGAGTGAGATAAGGGAATTCCTGGATAAAATTTATAACGCGAGTGGTAAGAAAGAAGACTTATCAGGTTTATCAGATGCTGAAATTCTGTCATTAGCAAGCAATTTAATTGAAGGTGTTCCTTTTGCTACACCGGTGTTTGACGGAGCAACCGAGGATGAAATTAAAAATATGCTGGAACTTGCGGGATTACCCAGATCCGGGCAAGTCACATTGTATGATGGCCGAACCGGAGAAGCCTTTGATCGGTCAGTGACGGTTGGATACATGCATGTCTTGAAATTGCATCATTTAGTGGATGATAAGATGCATGCACGTTCGACAGGCCCTTATAGTTTGGTGACTCAACAACCGCTGGGGGGTAAAGCGCAATTTGGCGGTCAACGTTTCGGTGAGATGGAAGTTTGGGCGCTGGAAGCGTATGGTGCTGCCTATACTCTACAAGAAATGCTGACAGTGAAGTCGGATGATGTTACCGGTCGTACCAAAGTATATGAAAGTATCGTAAAAGGTGATCATAAGATTGATGCTGGAATGCCGGAATCATTTAATGTATTGGTGAAAGAGATACGTTCGCTAGGAATGGATATCGATCTTGAACAACATTGATATTTCTGAATTCAGAAAGTAGGTTGAAGTTTCAACCGGTTGTTCATGCCTTTTTATTATGAATTGATAGCCCCCTGATTTTTACAGGAGTGACGAATGAAAGCACTGCTAGATTTATTTAAACAAGTTACCTATAAAGAAGAGTTTGATGCCATCAAAATCGGGCTTGCTTCTCCAGAAAAAATTCGTTCTTGGTCATATGGAGAAGTAAAAAAACCGGAAACGATTAATTATCGTACTTTTAAACCGGAAAGAGACGGGCTGTTCTGTGCCAAGATTTTTGGTCCTGTCAAGGATTATGAATGCCTGTGCGGGAAGTATAAACGCTTGAAGCACCGCGGGGTGATTTGCGAGAAATGTGGCGTTGAAGTGACATTATCGAAAGTGCGGCGTGAACGGATGGGACATATTGAGTTGGCGTCGCCGGTGTCGCATATCTGGTTCTTGAAATCACTGCCATCCCGTTTAGGTATGGTATTGGATATGACGCTGCGCGATATCGAAAGGGTTCTCTATTTTGAGGCGTATGTCGTTACGGATCCTGGACTAACAACCTTAACACGCTGCCAGTTGCTTACTGAAGAGGATTATTTGATCAAAACCGAAGAATACGGGGATGATTTCAGTGCCAGCATGGGCGCAGAAGGAATTCGTGATTTGTTGAGTAATCTCGATATCCCTGTCGAGATAGAGAATCTCCGGCGCGAGATGGACTCGACCGGCTCTGAAACGAAGATTAAGAAAATCTCGAAACGTTTAAAGCTACTTGAAGCGTTTAATAAATCAGGGATTAAACCGCAGTGGATGATCTTGACAGTTTTGCCTGTTTTACCGCCAGACCTGCGTCCGTTGGTGCCTTTGGATGGTGGACGGTTTGCAACTTCGGATTTGAATGATTTATATCGACGTGTAATCAATCGAAATAATCGATTGAAGCGGTTGCTTGAATTAAAAGCTCCTGAAATTATTGTTCGTAACGAAAAACGCATGTTGCAAGAGGCTGTGGATTCATTACTGGATAATGGTCGCCGGGGTAAAGCGATGACCGGGGCTAATAAACGTGCGCTTAAATCCCTCGCCGATATGATCAAAGGAAAAGGTGGTCGTTTTCGTCAGAATCTGCTTGGTAAGCGGGTTGATTACTCAGGGCGTTCTGTCATCGTTGTCGGGCCGCAGCTGAAACTTCACCAGTGTGGATTGCCCAAGAAAATGGCGTTGGAGTTATTCAAACCGTTTATCTTTAATAAACTCGAAATAATGGGAATTGCCAGTACCATAAAAGCCGCCAAACGTGAAGTTGAAAATGAAAGTCCGGTGGTATGGGATATCCTCGAAGATGTCATCCGCGAGCATCCGGTCATGCTGAACAGAGCGCCTACCCTGCATCGGCTGGGTATTCAGGCATTTGAACCGGTTCTGGTTGAGGGTAAAGCGATTCAACTGCATCCCTTAGTGTGTGCAGCTTTTAACGCAGACTTTGACGGTGACCAGATGGCTGTTCATGTTCCACTTTCGTTGGAAGCGCAAATGGAATGCCGCACGTTGATGATGTCGACAAATAATGTGTTATCTCCAGCGAATGGAGAGCCGATTATTGTACCTTCGCAAGATATTGTATTGGGATTGTACTATTTAACGCGTGAGAAAGTCGGCGCACGCGGGGAAGGGATGCTTTTCCAGAATTTTAGCGAGGTATCGCGTGCCTATGAAAGTAGAAATGTCGAATTGAATGCGAAAATCACAGTCAGAATTAAAGAAAACGATACAAATGCTGATGGCGAACGTTGTGAAAAAATTACACGATATGAAACGACTGTGGGGCGGACATTATTATTTGAAATTTTTCCTCCCAGCTTGCCATTTTCATTACTTAATAAAACGCTCAAGAAAAAAGAAATCTCAAAACTCATTAATGCGAGTTTCAGGCGTTGCGGATTGCGTGAAACAGTCATTTTTGCAGATAAGTTGATGTATGCGGGCTTCAGCTATGCGACACGAGCTGGTATTTCAATTTGTGCGGATGATATGTTAGTACCGACCCAGAAAGGAGAAATAATTGCCTCGGCTGAAAAAGAAGTTAAAGAGATTGAGGGGCAATATACTTCTGGCTTAGTAACGCAAGGCGAACGTTATAACAAGGTCGTCGATATCTGGGGGCGAGCGGGTGATCAAGTTGCCAAGGCCATGATGAATCAGCTGGGTGTTGAACCGGTGATTGATCAGGCAAGCGGCAAAGTACATCTCGGAGAAGATGGCAAGCAACTGACACAAGAGTCATTCAATTCGATATATATGATGGCCGATTCCGGGGCGCGCGGTTCTGCAGCGCAAATACGTCAATTGTCTGGTATGCGTGGATTGATGGCAAAGCCGGATGGTTCGATCATTGAGACGCCGATTACTGCTAATTTCCGGGAAGGTTTAAATGTTTTACAGTATTTTATTTCGACTCATGGCGCACGCAAGGGTCTAGCGGATACTGCGCTCAAGACAGCTAATTCGGGGTATTTGACCAGGCGTCTAGTCGATGTTACTCAGGATCTGGTGGTAACCGAAGAAGATTGCGACACTGGTAATGGTGTCGTCATGAAAGCGCTTGTTGAAGGCGGCGAGATCATTGAAGCTTTGAGGGAAAGGATTCTTGGTCGGGTTGTAGCAAGTGATGTGATCAATCCAGAAAACCAGGAAATCGTATTTTCAGCCGGTGTTTTGCTGGATGAAGAAGCGGTTGAGATGATCGAAACGCTCGGCATTGACGAAGTGAAGGTTCGTACGCCGTTGACGTGTGAAACGCGTTTTGGATTATGTGCAAAATGTTATGGCCGGGATCTGGGGCGCGGAACTCCTGTCAATGTCGGTGAAGCGGTTGGCGTAATCGCAGCGCAATCCATCGGCGAGCCAGGTACGCAATTAACAATGCGTACCTTTCACATTGGTGGGGCTGCGTCAAGAACTGCGGTAGTTAGCCAAGTTGAAAGCAAATCGAGTGGAACGGTGCATTATTCATCGACGATGCGTTATGTAACGAACGCCCAAAATGAATTGATTGCCATTTCGCGAAGCGGTGAAATTATTATACAAGATGAAAATGGTCGCGAACGTGAAAGGCATAAAGCTTCCTATGGAGCGACACTGTTAGTTCGTAATGGTGAAACAGTTAAAGCAGGTCAGATATTAACAACGTGGGATCCCCACACTCGTCCGATTATTACGGAATACGCCGGTAAAGTGCGTTTTGAGAACGTGGAGGAAGGTGTCACTGTTGCTAAGCAAATTGATGAGGTAACTGGTTTATCTACATTAGTGGTCATTGATCCGAAACGTCGCGGCGTTACCCAATCAAAAGGATTGCGTCCTTTGGTTAAGTTTCTGGACGATGACGGTAATGAAATCAAAATGGTCGGCAGCAATCAATCCGTAAGCATTACTTTTCAGATTGGTTGTATTATTACCGTGAGAGATGGTCAACAAGTTAGTGTTGGTGAGGTGCTGGCTAGAATTCCTCAGGAAACTTCAAAAACAAGAGATATCACCGGTGGTTTGCCTCGCGTTGCAGAACTGTTTGAAGCAAGATCACCAAAAGATGCCGGCATGCTGGCAGAGGTGACTGGGATAGTTTCTTTCGGAAAAGATACAAAAGGGAAACAACGTTTGATTATCACTGATCTTGAAGGGGTTACGCACGAATACTTGATTCCGAAAGATAAACACGTAATGGCTCACGATGGACAAGTCGTCAATAAGGGGGAAATCATCGTTGATGGTCCTGCCGATCCACGTGACATCCTAAGATTACAAGGGGTAGAAGCATTAGCACGCTATATCACCGATGAAGTTCAAGATGTATATAGACTTCAAGGTGTCAGGATTAATGATAAACATATTGAAGTTATCGTGCGTCAGATGCTTAGACGTGTTCAGGTAGTAAACCCCGGAGATTCGTCGTTTATTCCTGGCGAGCAGGTTGAGCGTGCGGATTTACTAATTGAAAATGAGCGATTGATTGCCGAAAAGAAATTGCCGGCTACCTATGAATTTATGCTGCTTGGTATTACGAAAGCATCCTTGTCTACAGATTCATTTATTTCAGCAGCTTCCTTCCAGGAAACAACTCGCGTATTGACTGAAGCTGCGATTATGGGCAAAAAAGATGAGCTACGCGGCCTGAAAGAGAATGTGATAGTTGGTAGACTGGTGCCGGCTGGCACAGGATTAACGTTTCATAGTAAACGTAAGAATCAGATTAAAACAGCGGAATTTGGATTTGAATCGAATGTATCAATTGATAGCGCCGTTTAGATGACTGTTAATCGGGTCTTTTAGATTTAGTTAAAAATCTTGACAGTGGGTGGATGACTCAGTAGTCTAGGGGACGAGTCCTGAGAGGGGTCAAGGATTAGGAAGACTG
>JAIETK010000031.1 GCA_019745325.1 Nitrosomonas sp.
GCCGGAGAATCCCAAAGTGATGAAGATGACGAGGATGACGAGGAGTAAGTGGTAGTTATTCTTCTGAAACAGGTTTTCTTCGATTTTTTCAGTGTTAAGTAATAATATTAGAAACTGATTATCTGTAAGAATTAACAGCCCGCCTATGGCGGGCTTTTTGTTAGAGCGAGGTTGTTTTGATGTTGGATCATTTTCCAAAACCTGATGCGAACTATCCACACAGAAATAGAGATTATTTTATTGCGGGGTTTACTTTTTTTTGCGTCGCAGTCAGTTTGGTAATTGATGGTAGTGCTAGTTACGAGACTCAAAATTTGCTTGGCGTGATTGCTTGGATTTTTCTGGCTGGTTTGTTGATTGGTGAAAACAGAGAAGTGAGAATGCAAGTTGTTGTCGCTGTAGCATTTGCGACTGCAGGTGAACATTTTGCTTCCATTTATATGGAAGGGTATACCTATCGATTTGGTAACGTGCCTCTTTACGTCCCGCCTGGACATGGTATGGTATATTTAACGGCTGTGGCACTTTCGCGCTCACGTTTTTTCTTAATGAATGCCAAAAAATTGGCTATTTTGGTAATTATTGTTGGTGGGCTGTGGTCGCTATGGGGCATTAGCGGTATACCGGAACAAGGTGATCAAGTTGGTGCTTTTTTATTTTGCATTTTTGTAATTTGTCTTTTTAAAGGCCGATCACCAATGGTTTATTTAGGAGCCTTTTTTATTTGTACATGGCTCGAGATTATTGGCACGGCGGCAGGTACATGGAAGTGGGCTTCAATTGAACCGGTGTTCAATTGGAGTCAAGGAAATCCTCCCAGCGGGGTTGCAGCTTGGTATTGCTTGGTTGATGCGGTTGCGATTGGATTTTCTCCCAAAATCCTAAGTAGTTTGCAAAAAATGAGTAACTGGTATAAAACATCTTTAATTAAATAGACTTTTTGCTTTAAAAGTTTTTTAAAGAAGATGACTAATAGTTGTAGAAATTTTATTTAGAATTTTTGGAAGGAATGCTTGTGACTGTTGTTCATTTGCCCGATGGATCTAAACGTGTTTTTGATCAGCCTGTTACCGCAATGGATGTGGCTTTATCGATTGGCCCTGGTCTTGCACGGGCAGCAATTGCAGCAAAAATTAATGGAAGGCTGGTTGATTTATCTACTCAAATTATAATTGGAGATGATGATAGTAAATTAGAAATCATTACCGAGAAAGATCCGGAGGGATTGGAGATAATTCGGCATTCATGCGCTCACTTGCTTGCGCATGCGGTCAAGGAGTTGTTTCCGGATGCGCAGGTTACGATTGGGCCGGTAATCGATGATGGGTTTTATTATGATTTTTCATATAAACGGCCATTTACACCGGAAGATTTGCAGGCTATCGAGAAGCGCATGCAGGAAATCAGCAAGCGGGATTTAAAGATAGAACGAAAAGTATTAGAACGTACAGACGCGATAAACTTTTTTAAGGAACAAGGCGAGTACTATAAAGCGCAGATAATAGAATCAATACCTGGTAATGAGCAGTTGTCACTTTATACGCAAGATAACTTTACTGATCTGTGCCGAGGGCCACATGTCCCAGCGACCTCGAAGATTAAAGTTTTTAAGTTGATGAAAGTAGCGGGTGCGTATTGGCGCGGTGATTCGAACAACGAAATGTTGCAGCGCATTTATGGTACTGCGTGGACTAATAAGGACGATCAGAAAGATTATCTGCACAGACTTGAAGAAGCTGAAAAAAGAGATCACCGAAAAATTGGAAAATTGCTCGATTTATTTCATACGCAAGACGAAGCGCCCGGAATGGTATTCTGGCATCCTAAAGGTTGGATTTTATGGCAACAGATTGAGCAGTATATGAGAAACATTCTGAATCAGAATGGTTATCAGGAGATTCGCACACCACAGATCCTGGACAAAGAGCTTTGGGTGAAATCCGGACATTGGGAGAATTTTCGTGAAAATATGTTTACAACAAACTCCGATGAACGGGATTTTGCTATTAAACCGATGAATTGTCCTGGTCACGTACAAATATTTAATCAAGGTCTACGGAGTTATCGGGAGCTTCCGGTTCGGCTGGCGGAGTTTGGCTCCTGTCATCGAAATGAAGCATCTGGTGCATTGCATGGCATTATGCGAGTCAGAGCTTTTACGCAAGATGACGCACATATTTTTTGTACTGAAGATCAAATTCAGGAAGAAGTAGTGCGGTTTATTGATTTATTGAAAATTGTTTATGCAGATTTCGGTTTTGTAGATATCATGGTGAAACTTTCAACTCGACCACTTAAGCGAGTTGGCTCAGACGACCAATGGGACAAATCAGAGGCGGCTCTTGAAGCCGCGTTAGCTGAGGCAAAGTTGAATTGGGAATTGCAACCGGGCGAAGGTGCGTTTTATGGTCCCAAAATTGAGTTTTCACTCAAAGATTGTATTGGAAGAGTGTGGCAGTGTGGAACGCTTCAACTGGATTTCTCTATGCCGGATCGTTTAGGCGCTGAATATGTCGCTGAAGATAACTCCCGCAGAATACCCGTTATGCTGCATAGAGCCATATTGGGTTCCTTGGAAAGATTTATCGGTATTTTAATAGAAAATTATGCAGGAGCCCTTCCATTATGGCTATCGCCAGAACAGGTCGTTGTATTGAACATTTCACGTTCGCAGGTTGATTATGCTGAGAAAGTAGCTGAACACTTGAAGCAACACGGCATTCGTGCAAGCTTGGACTTGAGAAATGAGAAGATAACCTATAAAATTCGGGAGCATAGCCTGCAGAAACTTCCTTATCAAATTATTGTTGGGGATGAAGAGGTTCAAGCAAATTTGATTTCCGTTCGAAACCGGGGCGGAGAGAATTTAGGTCAAATGACCGTTAATTCATTGCTTGAGCAACTCAAGAAAGAAATATCATTAAAGCGATAGATTGTTTAATAGAATTATCTTGGAGAATTTGCCATAGTTCAGGAAAAATCAGTGCGCATCAATGAAGAGATTGATGTGCCAGAAGTTCGGTTAATTGGGGTCGACGGAGAACAGGTTGGTATTGTTAAGCTTACCGCTGCGAATGCAATGGCAGAGGAAGCAGGAGTCGATCTTGTTGAAATTGCACCAACAGCACAACCACCTGTTTGTCGTTTGATGGATTATGGTAAGTTCCGCTATCAGGAAAGTAAGAAGAAGCATGATGCAAAAATAAAGCAGAAACAGGTACAAATTAAAGAAATTAAATTTAGACCTAATACGGACGAGGGGGATTACAATATCAAATTGAAAAGTTTAATAAACTTTCTAAATGATGGTGATAAAGTTAAAGTGACCTTGCGTTTCCGAGGAAGGGAAATGGCTCACCAAGAGTTTGGGATGCGCTTATTAGAACGAATTAAACTTGATTTGGAATCTTGTGCCATAGTTGAACAATTTCCAAAAATGGAAGGTCGGCAAATGGTCATGGTATTATCGCCCAAGCGCAAAGATATACGGATAGATAAACCTAAATCTGCTGCGAATGATTCGACAATCATTTCATAGCTCCGCTTTTTGCTTTTAAATCTGTAAGTAATTTGTCTGAAATAACAAGTGATTTTTAGGTCTGGAAAGCTTTCAATATTGAAACACCTAGAATCATATTAAATGAGGAGAATGTATGCCTAAAATGAAAACCAAAAGTGGCGCAGCAAAGCGCTTCAAATTTAGAGCCAATGGGAGTATCAAACGCTCGCAAGCCTTTAAACGTCACATATTGACAAAAAAGACAACCAAAAACAAACGCCAATTGCGTGGGGTTGCGGCTGTTCATGCTACGAATGAAGCTTCAATCCGTGCAATGATGCCTTACGCATAACAAGGAGCGATTATGCCTAGAGTAAAACGTGGTGTTACAGCGCATGCGCGCCATAAGAAAATTTTGGATTTGGCCAAAGGATATCGCGGTCGACGTAAGAATGTTTACCGGATAGCAAAACAAGCTGTCATGAAAGCGGGGCAATATGCTTACCGGGATCGCCGCCAACGGAAAAGGCAATTCAGGGCGCTTTGGATCGCGCGGATTAATGCTGCGGCTCGCGAATTTGGTCTTTCCTATAGCGTATTTATGAATGGCTTAAAAAAAGCCAGTATTGAAGTCGACAGAAAAGTTTTGGCAGACTTGGCAGTATTCGATAAAAGTGCATTTGAAAAAATTGTACAGCAAGCCAAGGCCAGTTTGGCTATATAAGTGATTTGCAATTTCTGAACATGGGAGGTCGGGTGAAGCCTGAGCCTCCCTTTTTCTTGTAGGGCATAATGGAATTTTTACGATTGTTCTTTAATATTGAATTGCTATGAATAATCTGGAAGAAATAATTACAGAAGCATCAAATTTGATGAATAGTACTGAAGATGCGATTGAATTGGAAAATGTCAAAGCACGATATCTTGGCAAAAGTGGCGTTCTGACTGATTTGCTAAAAGGTTTGGGCAAGTTACCGGCCGAGCAACGTCCCATGATGGGTAGCCTAATTAACGAAGCCAAGAACCGGTTAGAGACAACGCTAAAATTGCGACGCGAGGCAATTCAGGCCAAAGAGCTAGAAGCAAAACTTACTGAAGAAGCCCTCGATGTTACCTTGCCAGGGAGAGGAACCAGCTTTGGTAGCTTACATCCAGTAACACAAACATTATTGCGAATTGAAACATTATTTCATTCAATTGGATTTGATGTTGCCTCAGGCCCAGAAATAGAAACCGATTTTTACAACTTTACGGCGCTCAATATCCCTGAAAATCATCCTGCTAGGGCGATGCATGACACGTTTTATATAGACAAAAGCAATTTATTGCGTACCCATACTTCCCCCGTACAGATTCACTATATGCAGAACAACAAACCCCCGATTAAAGTCATTGCGCCAGGAAGAGTTTACCGATGTGATTCCGATGTGACGCATACTCCGATGTTTCATCAAGTTGAAGGTCTGTGGATCGATGAAAGTGCGAATTTTTCTTCTTTAAAAGGAGTTTTAGCGGATTTTATGGCGCATTTCTTCGAACAGGAAGATTTGGCCGTGAGGTTCAGGCCATCCTTCTTTCCGTTTACCGAACCATCCGCTGAAATGGATATTGGCTGTGTTATGTGCAATGGAAAAGGTTGCCGCGTATGTAGCCATACCGGATGGTTAGAAGTACTCGGTTGCGGCATGGTTCATCCAAATGTATTAAAGCATGTCGGAATTGATAGTGAACGCTATATTGGATTTGCTTTCGGAATGGGCGTCGAACGCTTGACGATGCTTCGATACGGCGTTAATGATTTGAGATTGTTTTTTGAAAATGATTTACGTTTTCTGAAACAGTTCAATTAACCTATCGATCATTCAACAATTATTATCAATCTGAAAGTCTTATGAAATTTTCTGAAAACTGGTTACGCAGTTTTGTGAATCCTCCTTATAGTAGTGCCGAGTTGGCTCATGTGCTTACGATGGCAGGAATTGAAATTGAGAGCATTGTACCGGTAGCGGCTGTATTTAATAGTGTTGTGGTGGCCGAAGTTGTCTCGGTCGAAAAACATCCGACCGCAGATCGCCTAAAAGTTTGTCGCGTGAAGACCGGAAAATCCGATAAGGATTTCTTACAAATTGTTTGTGGCGCTCCCAATGTAGCTGTGGGAGTCAAGGTTCCTTGTGCGCTTGAGGGTGCAAATCTGCCGGGCTTTACTATCAAGCAAACAAAATTACGTGGGATAGAATCTTTCGGGATGCTGTGTTCCGCGAAGGAACTAGGAATTAGTGAAGCGGCCGAAGGCTTGCTGCTGCTCCCGGAGGATGCGCCAGTAGGTGTTGATTTCCGTAACTATTATGGGCTTGATGATAATGTATTTGAGTTAAAGCTAACTCCCAATCGCGCTGACTGCTTAGGGATTGCGGGTGTGGCGCGGGAAGTTGCCGCTATTACGAATTCGGAGCTGAATTCGAATGCATTAGAACAGTGCCATACACCAGCTGAAATTGAAGATACGTTAAAGGTGCATGTGGTAGCGGCAGATGCTTGTCCGCTATATTGCGGGCGGATAATGCGAGGAATAAATCCGGACGTATCCACGCCGATGTGGATGGCTCAAAGATTGGAACGAAGTGGTATCCGGTTGATTAATGCTATTGTCGATATTACCAACTACGTACTGTTGGAAACTGGGCAGCCGATGCATGCTTTTGATCTTGCTAAAGTATCGGATGCCATTCAGGTGCGATATGCACACTCTCACGAGAAGATACAACTGCTCAATAGTAATCAGATTGATTTAACTCCTGAAATGTTGCTCATTGCTGATGCGCATAAGCCGCTGGCACTGGCGGGTATTATGGGAGGGATGGACAGCGGTGTGACACAAGGCACGGTTGACCTTTTTCTGGAAAGCGCTTTTTTTAGTCCGGGTGTGATCAGCGGCAAATCGTTTGTACTTGGATTTAGTTCGGATTCCGCTTATCGGTTTGAGCGCGGAGTTGATTTCTCAGCAACCAGGAATGCATTGGAACGCGCTACTTATCTCATACAATCCATTTGCGGCGGTAAAGCGGGCCCTATCACTGAAGTTAAACATCAATTACCGCAGCGGACAGCGGTTAATGTTCGCATTGATCGGATTAAGAAGGTACTGGGTATTGAATTAAGTAAGCATCAAGTCGCTGATTTTTTTGGTCGCTTGGGTTTGAAATTTTCCGAGAAAGATAATGTTTTTGTAGTGATACCACCAAGTTATCGCTTTGATTTATCAATTGAGGAAGATTTCATTGAAGAATTGGCACGTATTTATGGATACGATCGTATTCCAAGTTTTAGTCCGCATGCCAATATGGTCATGTTGCCGGCTTCTGAGAAAAAGCTTCCGGTGTTGGAAATGAAGCGATTATTAACGGCCCGCGATTATCACGAGGTTATTAATTATGCTTTTGTAGATGAGTCTTGGGAGCGTGAATTAGTCAATAATAGTGATCCTATTGAATTAATGAATCCGATTGCGAGTCAAATGAGCGTTATGCGCAGCACGTTGATTGGTGGTCTCATTTCGAATTTGCAATTTAATTTAAATCGAAAGCAAACCAGGGTGCGTTTGTTTGAAGTCGGCTGTTGTTTTGGCAGAACGGAAGATAACCATTATTGCCAGCTTGAGAAATTTGCGGGACTTAGCTACGGCGATGTTGTTGCAGAGCAATGGGGGATACCGGAAAAAAGTGTCGATTTCTATGATGTCAAAGCTGATGTTGAAATACTATTCAAAGGGCGAAACGTGCATTTTAGTAAATTTTCTCACCCCGCTTTGCACCCGGGGAAAACGGCACAAATCACGATTGATGGTCAATCTGTCGGATGGCTAGGTGAGTTACACCCACATTGGCAAAAAAAATATGGTTTGCAAAAAAATGCGGTACTGTTTGAAATCGATCTGGATAGCTTGCTACAAAGAACGATACCAACAGTAACTGAAGTTTCTAAATTTCCACCCGTTCGGCGGGACGTAGCAGTTTTGGTTGATAATGATATTAATGTTCAAACGCTCCTTGACGGCATGTATGCAGAAAAATCAGAGATTGTTACCGATATTTCGCTATTCGATATTTATCGCGGGAAAGACATGGGAGATACCAAAAAAAGTCTTGCATTCCGTGTGTTGTTACAAGATACTGAGAAAACATTAACTGATGCGGAAGCGGATTCTGCAGTAACCCAGTTAATTGAAATTTTGAAAAATAAAT
The DNA here is from genome assembly GCA_019745325.1 of Nitrosomonas sp. Classification (GTDB taxonomy): domain Bacteria; phylum Pseudomonadota; class Gammaproteobacteria; order Burkholderiales; family Nitrosomonadaceae; genus Nitrosomonas. The sequence continues at coordinate 7,741 of JAIETK010000031.1, forward strand.
TCGGCGCAACATTAAGAAATTAATTATCGCCGGATAAAAAAATATTTCTATTTTTAGTGTCGTTGAATTTTTATCTTGAGCTAACAGGGTTATCTTGCTTAAGGTATGAGGTCATTGATCTTTAATTTTAAAGATGTTTATAAATCTAATGCTGCTATAAGCAAATAATAAAGGACTATAGGGAGTGAGTATGGCATTAACAAAAGCTGAGCTAGCGGATTTGTTGTTTGAAAATGTTGGATTGAACAAACGCGAAGCAAAAGATATGGTCGAATCGTTTTATGAAGAAGTGCGTGCCGCCCTACAGAGGGGAGAGGGAGTTAAGCTTTCTGGTTTTGGCAATTTCCAACTACGAGCAAAACCGCAGCGTCCTGGGAGAAATCCGAAAACTGGCGAGGAAATACCGATCACGGCACGACGTGTTGTTACATTTCATGCCAGTCAGAAGTTAAAAGCATTAGTTGAGAAAAATTATCATGGAAAACAAAAAAACAATTAAAACATTACTTCCAATTCCTACAAAACGTTATTTCACGATTGGGGAAGTAGGTACGTTATGTGGTGTAAAACCCCATGTGTTACGTTATTGGGAGCAAGAATTTGCGCAATTGAGGCCCGTCAAACGAAGAGGGAATCGTCGCTATTATCAGCAACAAGAAGTATTATTAATCCATCGTATTAGAGAATTGCTTTATGAGCAAGGATTTACCATTAATGGTGCGAGGAATCACTTGGAGCAAAGTGAAAGCAAATCCGTATTGACCAATGAAAGTATGAATACTTCATTGTTTCCAGTTTCAAGTTTCGGTCATATCAGGCAAGAAATAAATAACATAGTGTCGCAATTACGTTCATAGCTGCCATTATCTGCTGGTGTCAGCCTGAGCTGTTTGTTTGTTATAATCCCGAATTCGGGGCGTAGCGCAGTCTGGTAGCGTACTTGCATGGGGTGCAAGTGGTCGGAGGTTCGAATCCTCTCGCCCCGACCATTTGATCAAAGAGTTGTAATTAAATGATAGGATGAATCGTCTCGGTTTTACCGGAGACTATTTGCCTTGAGTCAAACCGCATCGGCTGACTCCCTTAATTGGCGATAATATGTCATTTCAAATTCCGCTGGTGGAATATTTCCAATCGGCTCCAGTAATCGGCGATTGTTGAACCAATTCACCCATTCCAAGGTAACAAACTCCACTTCTTCAATATTGCGCCAGGGGCCGCGATGTTAGGATTAATTTGTGAGGGAATTGGTTAGTTGTAGTTGTTTTTTCACAAATAAGCCAAGAATAATCACTTTAAACCGGACATTTCCGGTCAAGAGGGCGCAATAGGTAAGAGGTCAAAATTAAATTGTCGTTGACAGTCGATTTTCTCTTAACTGGAGTGTTCGGGTCTATTGGACCACGTCAATGTTCAGGTATTGTTCAGTTCGTAATCACTACTATCACTCGCAAAGCTTAGATTTTACCTTTGCAAATGGATGCAAGCTGCTGTCTAGAGAAAGGGCATGTGTGCAGATTGATAAGCCGGGAGGGGGATTATGATGATTCAAGGACGTTTAATTTTTTTACTGTTGACTGGCCTGCTGACTGGGTGTGTTCACTTGCCTTTAGGACCTAGTGTGATGGCGCTACCGGGTAGTGGTAAGAATTTTGATCAATTTCGCTTGGACGAAATGGCATGCAAACAGTATGCACATGAGCAGGCTGACGGGTATACACCACGACATGCTTCACGTTATAGTGGATTAAAGAGTGCAGCGCTTGGTAGCGGCTTAGGTGCGGCAGCAGGGGCCGCGATTGGAGGCGGTCACGGAGCAGCGATAGGTGCTGGAATCGGTTTATTATTTGGTAGCTTGCTTGGGTCCAATACAGCAGCGGCATCAGGCTATGCAAGCCAGGAGCGGTACGATAACAGTTATATTCAGTGCATGTATGCGAAAGGACACAGAATTCCGGTGAATGGGAGGATCATTGATAACCCATCTCTAAGAAGCGCTGCTAATAAGAAGCAGAATCTGGTTTCAGAAAATTTTATCCCTCCGCCACCCCCTGCAGGTAGTCCGCCACCGCCACCAGAATGAACAACAGCAAATCGGTGGCATGATCTTATCACAAACGATCAGCCACCGACGCCTCCCTTTACAACTTGAAGAAAGTAAAATTGCCGTTGCTACTATTTTTATTAATGATGCAATTGTCTGCGTTTGAGCAGCTTATCGGTTATAAATGCAATCAACAAGAAAGTGATAATGTAAGGTATCGCTTTCAATAATAATTCTGTGTAATTAGTCATTTGTATCCGCAACGGATACTCATAATGCAGCGGAGGAACACCTTCTCCCGTCACGAATAATGTATATTGACCTTCATCCAGATTGAAGTATCCTTTAATGACACCATCGGAATGATTGGTGGAATAGATGGATGTTACCGTTTCGCTTAAAGCTTTACCGCTGCCCCTGACTATTTTGATGCCGATTGGCATATCCCGCAGTGCCTGATCGACAAGATCGAGAACCCAATAGGTTTCACCTTCTTTCGGGATTTCCGTGCAATACTCGGCTTCAGGATCGTGCTGTGGTTGATAGGTACTCAAGTGTATCATGCTGCCCGACATATTCCGCACACAAGCATCGGCTTCCAAATTGACTTTGCCATGTGCACCGGCGAGTCCTGAATACAAAGCTGCAGAAAGAATAGCAATAGAAGTCCATATTTTTATAAATTGTTTCATCCTAGAAACTCCTGTACTTGTTTGGTTCTTACTCATGGCCGTTATTTTTAGATCCTCATAATCTGCGGGGAGCAGATTATGAGGACAGTTTCTATCGGTAGATTGAAGAGGTTAAGGAACGATACGATTGTTCAGAATTTCGCGGCTTGCACCGTTCCAGGTTACATCAGTCAGGTTTGAGTAACGGGTAATGATTTGTGCTGCAATACCGCCCGAGAACAAGCCTGCCCAGCCCAGAATTACAAA
>JAIETK010000033.1 GCA_019745325.1 Nitrosomonas sp.
TGTATTGATAGATTATTCTCTATTGAGAAAAGAAAAGAAAAGAAAAGAAAAGAAAAGAAAAGAAAAGAAAAGAAAAGGAGGCTGCGATGCGCCATAGCACTATCCGGCAACTGGAGGTTTTTGAAGCGATTGCGCGTTTAAATAGCTTCACTCGCGCGGCGGAAGAGTTATTTTTGACGCAACCGACAGTGTCGATGCAAATCAAGAAACTGACCGATGATATTGGTTTGCCGCTTTTTGAGCAGGTCGGGAAAAAGATTTATCTGACTGAAGCTGGAAAAGAGTTGTATCAGACTTGCCAAGGGATTTTTGAACACTTCTCGCGCTTCGAAATGGCCGTTTCGAACATGAAAGGTTTGAAATCGGGAAAATTGCGGCTGGCGGTGGTGACGACCGCGAAATACTTCACGCCGCGGCTGTTAGGCACATTTTGCCAGCAGTATCCGGGCATTGATGTTTCCTTAAAAGTCACTAATCGCGAGCGAGTTTTGGAGCGTTTGACCGGTAATCAGGATGATCTGTTTATTCTGGGGCAGGTTCCGGAATCAATTGATGCCGTTTCCGAAGTTTTTCTGGATAATCCATTGGTCGTGCTGGCGGCTGCGGATCATCCGCTGGCCGATCAAAAGAACATCAGTATCGATCGGATTTGCGAAGAATCTTTTATCATGCGCGAGCCGGGTTCCGGAACGCGCATGGCCACTGAGCGTTTTTTCAACGACCATAACAAGAAACTGAAAGTCCGCATGGAATTGGGCAGCAATGAAGCGATCAAACAGGCGCTCGTGGGGCGCTTGGGAATTGCAGTGTTGTCGCGGCATACGCTGGCATTGGATGGCCCGATGGGACAACTGGCGGAATTGAATGTTGAAGGTTTTCCGATTGAGCGGCACTGGTATTTTGCGTACCCCTCGGGCAAGCAGTTATCGGTTGTGGCGCAAGCATTTTTGGAATACTTAAGGCATGCTGATGATTATCTCGAAGATTTGTCTTGCCGTCATGCCATTTCCGGGCATTGTCCGTTACTAAAAAACGGTTAAACGATTCAATCCGATGATTTGCCGAATTGTAATTAATTTAACATATTGAAATAGGGGGGTGCGATGACTCAATATATCGCCTGGTTTGATCAGTTAAACATGCGCGATGTCGCTTCGGTCGGCGGCAAAAATGCTTCGCTGGGGGAAATGATCAGCCGCTTGTCTCAGGCCGGCGTCAACGTGCCGAACGGTTTTGCCACGACGACGTTGGCGTACCGCGAGTTTCTACAGGCTAACGGATTGGTGGAACGTATCAACGGTTTGCTGGCTGGATTGAATGTCGATGACATCAATGCTCTGACGGCCGCCGGTAAAGCGATCCGCGGCTGGGTGCTCGATGCCGTCATGCCGGATGCCATTCAGGCTGCAATCGCACAGGCGTACGAGAAACTCGCCGCCGATAGCGGCGGTGATATTTCGTTTGCGGTGCGTTCGTCCGCGACCGCCGAGGACTTGGCCGATGCCTCGTTTGCCGGGCAGCAGGAAACATTGCTGAACGTGCAAGGCTTGCCGCACATTCTGGCGGCGGTCAAAACAGTGTTCGCTTCGCTGTATAACGATCGCGCCATTGCTTATCGCGTGCATCAAAATTTCCCGCATGAAAAGGTTTATCTGTCTGCCGGTATCCAGAAAATGGTACGCAGCGATCTCGGTGCCAGCGGGGTGATGTTCACGCTCGATACCGAATCCGGCTTCCGCGACGCGATTTTCATCACGTCGGCATACGGATTGGGTGAAACCATCGTGCAAGGAACCGTCAATCCCGACGAGTTTTATGTGTACAAACGCGGACTCGCGGCCGGAAAGCCCGCGATCCTGTCGCGGCGGCTGGGCAGCAAAGCGATCGAAATGGTGTATGCGGACAAACGTAGCAGCGGCAATGCATTCACGTTGACCCGTGAAGTCGAGTCCGCGCGGCGTAATCGTTTCTCGCTGACGGATGCGCAAGTTGAGGCGCTGGCGCGTCAGGCGATGATCATCGAGCAGCATTACGGCCGCCCGATGGATATCGAGTGGGCATTGGATGGCCAGGATGGGCAACTGTACATTGTGCAGGCGCGTCCGGAAACCGTCGAAAGCCGTGCTGCACCGGCGCTGGAGCGATTCAAGCTGACCGGCAGCGGCAATGTTCTGGCGGAAGGCCGTGCCATTGGCAGTAAAATCGGCCAAGGCACCGCCCGCTTGATCGCTGGAGCCGGTCAAATGCACCTGATACAACCGGGTGATGTGCTGGTGACCGATATGACCGATCCGGATTGGGAACCGATCATGAAACGCGCATCCGCAATCGTTACCAACCGCGGCGGGCGAACCTGCCACGCGGCGATCATCGCGCGCGAAATGGGCATCCCGGCGGTGGTCGGCTGCGGCGATGCTACGGCGTCGATCAAAGACGGCGTGCCGGTGACGGTTTCCTGCGCCGATGGGGATACCGGCCTGGTTTACGACGGCTTGCTGCCGTTCGAGCATAGCGTCGCGGATTCCGGCGAGTTGCCGGATTTGCCGCTGAAAATTATGATGAACGTCGGTAATCCGTCGCACGCTTTCTCGTTTGCGCGCTTACCCAATCAAGGCGTGGGGCTGGCGCGGCTGGAATTTATCATCAACAACATGATCGGCATTCATCCCAAGGCATTGCTTGAATTTGAACGCTTGCCGGACGACTTGAAACAATCGATCGGCGAGCGCATTGCAGGTTACGCAAGCCCCGTCGATTTTTACGTCGACAAATTGACCGAAGGCATCGCCACGCTGGCGGCGGCTTATTATCCGCACCCGGTGATTGTGCGCACCTCCGATTTTAAATCCAATGAATACGCTAACTTGCTGGCGGGAAACCGCTACGAGCCGCACGAAGAAAACCCGATGATCGGTTTCCGCGGCGCTTCGCGCTATGTGTCGCCCGATTTCCGCGATTGTTTTGAACTCGAATGCCGGGCGTTGCGTAATGTGCGCGATGCAATGGGATTGACCAACGTCGAGATTATGATCCCGTTTTGCCGCACGCTGGAAGAAGCCGCGCAAGTGACGGAATTACTGGCGGCGCAAGGATTGAAGCGCGGCGAGAATGGCTTGCGCGTGATCATGATGTGTGAGATTCCGTCGAATGCGGTGCTGGCCGAGGAATTCTTGCAGTATTTCGACGGCTTCTCGATCGGCTCGAACGATATGACCCAGCTCACGCTCGGCGTCGACCGCGATTCCGCGATGGTGTCGCAGGTGTTCGACGAGCGTAACCCGGCGGTAAAGAAACTGTTGAAAATGGCCATTGATGCCTGCCGCAAGCAAGGTAAATATATCGGTATTTGCGGGCAAGGGCCGTCCGATTATCCGGATTTTGCCGCCTGGCTGTACGAGCAAGGCATCAGCAGCTTGTCGCTGAATCCCGATACGGTGGTGCAGACCTGGCTGGATATCGGCCGCTTGAGCAAGCGCTGATGACGCAGAAACGCACGGTTTTTTATTTATCCGACCGCACCGGTATCACTGCGGAAACGCTGGGTCACAGTTTATTGACCCAGTTTGACGGCATTGACTGGGATGCCGTCAACGTGCCGTTTCTGGACGATCTCGACAAAGCCAGGACAGTACTGATGCAAATCAATCAAGCTGCGGAACGTGACGGATCCCGGCCGCTGGTCTTCAGCACGTTGCAGCAAGCGGAAATACTCGATGTGATCAAACAAGGCAATTGCCGCGTTTACGATTTTTTCGAAGCATTTACCCATCCGGTCGAAGAGGAGTTGCGTCAGCCATCCGCGCGCAAAGCCGGACGTTCGCACGGATTGCAGGACAGCCTGGCGTATTTCAAGCGGATCGACGCGATTAATTATGTGCTAGCGCATGACGACGGCGTCAATCCCAAGCATTTCGCGCAAGCCGACATCATCCTGACCGGCGTGTCGCGTTCCGGTAAAACGCCAACCTGTCTATATTTAGGATTGCAGTACGGCATCGCTGCGGCGAATTACCCGTTGACGCCGGACGACATGGACGTGCAGCAGCTTCCAGCGGTGCTCGAACCGGTTAAACACAAACTGTTCGGCTTGACGCTAACCCCGGCGCAACTGCATTTCATCCGCCAGCAACGCCGCCCGGACAGCCAATACGCCTCGCTGGCGCAATGCCAGCAGGAAATTCAGTGGCAAGAAGCGTTGTTTAACCGGTTTGATATCTCGTATCTCGATACCACGCGCATTTCCATCGAGGAAATCAGCGCGATCATTCTGGATCGTTGCGGATTGAAACGGCAGTTGTATGGGTGAGGCGGTGCGAATCCCGAAATAGTGATTCTGAGTGATCTCGAGGAACTATGTATTGACATAGTGTCACCAATGCACCGAAAGAAAATAGACTCTATTATGCAAATTCATCAAGCTTAGGCAGCTCTTTATCTAAAATACCGCTTTCAGCTATTGATTTGCATCAAGCGGATTCTATAGAAGTATGCTAACTACTACGGTGCAATTTCTTTACTTTCATTTGTCACGAGAACTGCCTTGTCTTCATTGAAATATTATTTGCGTGCTTGCTTCAATACTTTATAGATGTAAATAAAAAGATTACCTTTCTGGCGCAACTCTTTAATCGAAAGTATAAATTACTCGTGGTTTATTTGGGTAGTATTAACTTAATTCTTTATTCTCTAAATGCTTTGATTTGTCAATCAGTTGATTCATCTTTCTGTCATCAAAGGCCTCTTCAATCGATGGTGCTTTATCTTGATTCCATGAGGACTCATTCATAAAATGGGTAAAATCATCTTGCATCTCAAGGGTTTCTCCATCCCAATTCCATGGGAGCTTAATGTCGGGGTTTTTAGAAATCCACGGGGCGTAATCAACAATTTCAGAGATATCTTTATTGTCGGTAACAACCAGAGCAATGCAATATATCGATAAGTTTGGGTATTCTTCTTGAACAAATTTTTTTATTTTGCTAAGTGTTTTTCCAGTCTTGACTAAATCATCAATTATTACAATCATGCCCCTAACAATTTTTCGAGTCTCGCAATATATTTTATCTAATGAAATATTGTAATCACATTTAACAAGATACTTTTCGGAAAGATTCATTTTATGTGCTAATTTATATGCAGTAGATGCGCCTCCCATATTAACTGCAAATAGATATGGCTGAACATTTTCATTTTTCATTAATCTGGAAAGCAAATGCTCGATTTTTCCTATGCCAATTTTTGATTCGATACTCGTTAATTCATAGTCCGACTTAGGTCTCATTGCTATCAACTCCGGCGAGTTATTTACTAAATCATTGATGCACTGAGGGGTCTTAAGAAAAAAACTTTCTTTTGAGAGGCCCTCAGAATGAGCTATAGCACGGATACCTTCAGACATTGCTTTTTTTCTAAAAGCAAGCCCTATAAATAAAAAAGATAATGCACCGATAAAAAACAGTACAGATGCAATGATCATTGCGACTTGAATGCTCATACTGTCTTCACTTAAATGTCTCAATCTTCAGAGAGGAAATAATCCCCCATTTGGTCATAAAACAGAAACCACCTGAGAATGCCGCAGCACCAAAAGAAAACTATGGAATAAGGCTTATAATATCATCGACAGTTTGATTCTCTTCCGCAGGAAACTGATAGCTTAGTGAGTAGTACTTCAACAAACTATATAAAGAGAGCATGGGTATAGGAAAAAATATACCTAGTTGTCTATAAAAATTAAGCTCATCTGATATTCGATTGAGTTTGTTTTCTAATTCTATTTCTCTGGAGGCCGCTAACATCAACAGACTTGCAATGGGTATTAAATCTGCTGTAGAAAGAGCTTGCTCAAAAGCATATGGAATTTTCAATAAAAATAATGCCACGGGCCAGAAAACAACAATAAAAAAAATAGGTAAACAGTAATCAAACAAAAACCATGATGACAAAGAATTTTTATATTGTTTTTTTAAGTGCTCAAGCTCCATGGTGATTTTTTAAAGCTTATTTATAATATCAAGATAATTTTGTTATTGTTTTATATCAAGTATAAAAGAATTAATTACATAAACTTGACTTATGTTTAATAAGGAATTTTATTATTGTTCTTGATTTGAATGGGTACATTGAGAATTTTTACTTCAGGAATTTTAACAAAAGAGCTAATAAAGATAAAATATAAGAATTTATAACATCGTTTACAGTTTTAGGAAAATATTGTAAATGGAAACATCCAGATGAGAATGGGTCTTTACTTCTCCTCAACCACCACATTCTTCTTCACAATCGCTTGCGACCGTTCGATTTTCACCGTGTCTTTTTTGATCTGCTCGACGGTTTTGCCGTCCGCCTGAGTGGTGTATTTGATGCTGATGCTGTGTTCTCCGACCGGGACGTTGCTGAGCATGAAGAAGCCTTGATCGTCGGCGATTGTATGAATTTGCGGCGATTCGGATAGGAAAACCTCGGTTTTCAGCGGGGTGAAGTTCTTGAATGCTATTACCCCGGCAATCGCGCCGTATTGAGGCCCTTCGGCGCTTGCGGGAGAGATTTTATTGGCGACCGAGCGTACCATCAGCAAGATGGTTTCCGAGGCGAATCCGGCGACGAATGCCAGCGCCACCGAGTTGGTCAGATTGCTCGGTTCGATCAAGTAATAGGCCAGAATCGCCAGGAAAGGCGCGGAGATGAATTGCACGATCTGAAAAATCAGGTGCTCGCGGAATTCGTATTGCGTCAGGCGCGGTTGATGTTTGGTGGCGATATGTTCATCGCTGACCTGTTTTTGCAATTCCGGCAAGCGGCGGGTCAGGCTGATGCTGCCGCCCATCAACGCCAGGATGATGAAATAGAGCGGAATCATCAAGCCATCGCTGACCTGGCAGGCCGTTGCTTTTTTCTTTCCTTGCTCTTCTTCTTCGTCGCAATGGTTAATATAACCGCCGATGTTGATCACCCAGGTGCCGACCACTTTTTCCGGCGGTTGTTGCTCGCCCTTTGTATTGAGCCTGGGTTTGAAACAGCTTAAATGCTTATCTTTATTGTCGAGCGAACAGCCGATGAAAACGGCGATCGGTTGATCACGCAGCGTTTCTATGGGTTTATTTTTGAATTCATTGATAAATGGATAAAAAGTCAGCAGCAGCGACAGCAGCATGAAGCTATAAGCAAAGATCATCCATTTATAACGCTGATGCGACCGTTGCTTTTCCAGTGTTTCCTTTTCCTCCGGTGTAATTCCTTCAGCCGGGATATAGGCGATGGGATCGGCGAATATTTGCACGAAAATGATGCAGGTGAAAATGACACCCGGCAAAATCGGAATGGTGAATGCATCCGATTCCTGGTTGGCGCGAAACAGGGCGACGGCAAAGTACACCAGATTAAAGCCATACGCCAGAAACCAAAACCATTGCTGGCGGACGATTTTCGGTAAAAGTGTTATCAGGGGATCTAACAGGTTACCGGCTTGATCGGGCTGCTTGGTCTCAGCTTTTGCGGTGTCGGGCGTTTTATTGTCATTCATCGTCTTGATCCTTTCTTATTGTCCACGGTGAGTCAAACAATCCGGTGAAGCGATTAGCCGTCCAATTTCAACGGGCTTGCCAAGGTTTTTATCGTATCTTCGCAGAATTGGCAATAAGCAGCGGATAAATTTTGTAAAATTCCGTAGATCGCATTGCCGGGAATTCTCCGGAACCGTTCATTTTCATACAGGAAGCATGCATGATGAATTTTACGTTTATTCCGATTGCCGTCGGGATCAGTCTGTTTCTCGGCATGTTGTTGTTTTATGTAATGGGCAGGCGACTCGGATTCAAGCACTTTAACAAAGATGCGGAAACAGACGGCAAGTCGAGTGCCGGTACGATTGAAGCCGCTATTTTTGCGCTGTTCGGATTGTTAATCGCGTTTACGTTCTCCGGTGCTGCGTCAAGATTTGACGACCGTCGTCATTTGATCGCCGAAGAGACCAACGCCATCGGTACCGCGTATTTGCGTTTGGATATCGTCGATGCGGATGCACGCGCCGAGCTGCAGGCATTGTTCCGCCGTTATACCGATTCCCGGCTGGAATACTACAAAAGACTTCCAGATGTTGAGGCGGCACAGCACGAATGGAATAACAGCATGGCGCTGCAGAATACGATCTGGACGCAGGCAGTGGCAGCGTATCGCACACAAACCCATCCATCCGCTTGCGTGGTGCTGCTTCCGGCGCTGAACGCGATGATCGACATTACCACGACGCGCAAGATGGCAATGATGATGCATCCGCCCCAAATCATTTTTGTGCTGCTGTTTGTGTTTGCCTACGGCTGTTCATTCATTGCCGGTTATGGCACAGCCAGGAATCCGTCGCACCGCTGGGTGCATCCGATGGTGTTTGCCACAATGACGGCGATTGCGGTGTATGTCATCGTCGACATCGAGTATCCGCGGTTTGGTGTGATTCGCGTGGATGCGGCGGATCAGATTCTGATCGAACTGCGTGATAGCATGAACCGGAAAGCCGAATGATTCCGGATTTGCCGGAATTCTATCAGCGAAACCGGCTATTTCCCGCGCATGAACAATTTATCCAGCTCGGCCAGGCTGGTTTCAAACCAAGTTGGCCGTCCGTGGTTGCATTGACCGGCACGTTCGGTTTGTTCCATGTCGCGCAGCAACGCGTTCATTTCTTCGAGTGTTAATTGACGGTTAGCGCGCACTGCGCCGTGGCATGCCAGGGTGGCGAGGATTTCGTTGCGTCTGGCTGTGAGGATCTGGCTGGCACCGAATTCACGGATTTCGTGTAGCAGATCGCGCGCGAGCTGGGCAATATCGGCGTTTTTCAAGGTTGCTGGCACGGTGCGGACTGCTAGCGTGTTGGGTGACAGGATAGCAATGTCGAATCCGAGTTGTATTAATGTGTCTTGATTTTCTTCGGCTACGGCAACTTCCAAATTATCAGCATGAAATACTGCCGGAATCAGCAGCGGCTGCATTGCAATTTCGTGCCGGTCGAGCGCTTGTTTCAATTGTTCGTACAGAATGCGTTCATGCGCGGCGTGCATGTCGACTACCACCAATCCGCGCGTATTTTGCGCCAGAATATAGATGCCGTGCAGTTGTCCCAGCGCGAAACCGAGCGGGTAGCCGTCGTGTTTTTCTTCGTTTGAGACCGGTTGAACGGCTGTTACGGTTGCTGCGGCAATTGGCGGATTCCCTGGTGCTGCGGGGGAGGGTGGCGCTGTACCGAACAAAGTACCGTAAAAACTGGCTGGTTGTGACACCTTGCCGGTATATGCAATGCTGGCTTGCGGGTACTTTGAAAATGGCCGGGCGATAGGGGCCGGTTCGCTAGTTTGTATTGACTGCTCTCGGTGAGGCGTTGCCAACGCTTTATGGATGGCATGAAAAATGAACTGATGCAATGCGCGCGCTTCGCGGAAACGGACTTCGGTTTTGCTCGGGTGTACGTTGACATCGACGCTTTCCGGATCAATCTCAAGAAACAACACAAACGCCGGATGCCGTTCCAGATGCAGCACATCGCGATAAGCTTCGCGCAGCGCATGCGAAATCAGCTTGTCGCTGACGAAACGGTTGTTGACAAAAAAATACTGCATGTCGCGTGAAGATCTGGCAAAAGCGGGCAGCGCGACCATGCCGGTCAGATGCATGCCAGTAGATTGTTCATCCACCAGCGTGCCTGCTTGACCGAAATCGTCTCCCAGAATCGCGGCGATCCGTTGCGGCATGCTGGCGGCGCGGAGATGGCGGCGTATCTTGCCGTTGTGCTGCAGCATGAATTCAATGTTGGCTTGCGAGAGCGCGATGCGCTTGAAAGTTTCGTCGCAATGCGCAAATTCGGTGGTTTCGGATTTCAGGAATTTGCGCCGGGCCGGAATGTTGAAGTACAAGTCGTTGACGTCCACAATCGTGCCTTGCGTCAATGCTGCCGGAGCGGGCTGGGAGGCAGTAGAACCTTCGGCGTGGATTTGCCAGGCGTGTTCTTGCTCCTGCTGCTGACTGGTGAGCGTCAATCGAGCTACGGCGGCAATGCTGGCCAGCGCTTCGCCGCGAAAGCCCAGGCTGGTGATTTTGTGCAGGTCTTCCAGCGTGCTGATTTTGCTGGTGCTATGACGCGTCAGCGCCAGCAGCAATTCGTCCTTGGCGATACCCGCGCCGTTATCCGCGACGCGAATTTGCTTGATCCCGCCTTGTTGCAATTGCACGGTGATTTTTTTTGCGCCGGCATCGATGCTGTTTTCCAGGATTTCCTTGAGTGCCGACGCAGGACGCTCGACCACCTCACCGGCAGCGATTTGGTTGATCAGTAATTCGGGAAGCGGTTTGATCGGCGGCATAAAAAACTGTGACTTAAAATTTGTGATTATAATGCGGAAGGACAACGCATTCATTGTACGTTGACCGATCATTCAACTGTCAACAATCTGGGGGAGTGAAAATGTTATCGATTGATAAGCTGAAATCGCAGGTTCCCGATGCCGTGCTGGCCCAAATTCCCGATTGTGCCGCCAAATTCGGCATCGATTCACCGTTGCGCCTGGCGCACTTTCTCGCGCAATGCGCGCATGAAAGCGCGGAATTCAAAGCCTTGGAAGAAAATCTGAATTACTCCGTTGATGGATTGAAGAAGGTATTTTCCAAA